>NZ_JBHTZI010000008.1:226964-433834 GCF_042790355.1 Rhodococcus sp. NPDC056743
TTGTGGTTTCGTTTTTTTTTCTCCACCTGTCTTTATATTTTTTTCACTGTCCAACCTTTATACTTGGGGGGGGGTGTGTCACCGAATTCGGTGACACACCCCGCTTCACGTTTGTATTGTCTACGACTCTGCGGCAGCCATCTCAGATTTGACCACCTCGTAGGACATGCTCGCCGAGTAGCCCTTACGCGCAAGCATCGCTACCAGACGTCGCATCACCTTGTCGCGATCGTCGACCGGCTTGTTGCGCAACTTCCTTCGAACGAGGTCTGCTGCGCGCTCACGCTCGTCTTCGGGCTCGATCTGCGACAACGCTTCTGTTGCCACGTCCTGATCAACGCCCTTGAGTCGAAGCTCGACGGCCAACGCCTTCTTGCCCTTGCCGGAATAGGTATGACGTGAATGCACCCACTGGTTGGCAAAATCCGCGTCGTCGATGAGGCCGATCTCCTGGAGACGATCGAGCGCCCGAGAAATAATGTCGGTTTCGAATCCCCGACTGATCAGCTTCTTCTCCAACTCGGACCGACTGCGCGCGCGGTCTGTCAGGAGGCGCAGGCAAGCATCTTTTGCCTGCGCCTCCGTGCCGCCTTCAGCGCGTGCACCTTCACCACGCTGTCTGCGTCCACCGTGCTGTCTGCCTTCACCGTGCTGGTCGCTACCACCACGGCTCCCTGTCCGATCGGACCGCGAGCGTGACCGTCGATAACCGGTGTCGTTGCCACCGTCATCGTCGATGTACTCCATGACAGGGCTCAGAAGTCGGCAGATGCTTCGTCGGTAGCGGTGACATCAGCACCGATACCCAGCTTTTCCTTGATCTTCTTCTCGATCTCGTCACGGATGTCGGTGTTCTCCAGCAAGAACTTTCGGGCATTCTCCTTGCCCTGGCCCAACTGGTCGCCTTCGTAGGTGTACCAGGAGCCGGACTTGCGGATGAACCCGTGCTCGACACCCATGTCGATGAGCGAGCCTTCCTTGCTGATGCCCTGGCCGTAAAGAATGTCGAACTCGGCCTGCTTGAACGGCGGAGCGACCTTGTTCTTGACCACCTTGACGCGGGTGCGGTTACCGACTGCGTCGGTGCCGTCCTTGAGCGTCTCGATACGGCGGATGTCCAGACGGACCGACGCGTAGAACTTCAATGCCTTACCACCGGTGGTGGTTTCAGGTGAACCGAACATCACACCGATCTTCTCGCGAAGCTGGTTGATGAAGATGACGGTGGTGCCCGAGTTGTTCATGGCACCGGTGATCTTTCGCAGTGCCTGGCTCATGAGACGAGCCTGGAGACCGACGTGGCTGTCTCCCATTTCGCCTTCGATCTCGGCGCGTGGAACAAGTGCGGCCACGGAGTCGACGACGATGATGTCGAGAGCGCCGGAGCGGATCAGCATATCGGTGATCTCGAGCGCCTGCTCACCGGTATCGGGCTGAGAGACCAGCAGTGCGTCGGTATCAACGCCCAACTTGGCCGCGTAGTCCGGATCGAGTGCGTGCTCCGCGTCGATGAACGCAGCGATACCGCCGTTGGCCTGCGCATTGGCAACCGCATGCAGTGCAACAGTGGTCTTACCCGAAGATTCCGGGCCGTAGATCTCGATGACTCGGCCACGAGGCAAGCCGCCGATACCCAGCGCGACATCGAGTGCGATGGAACCCGTGGGGATCACCGCGATGGGCTGGCGAACGCCTTCACCCAAGCGCATCACCGAACCCTTGCCGAAATTCTTGTCGATCTGCGCCAACGCGAGGTCGAGCGCCTTGTCCCGATCTGGTGCCTGTGGTGCCATCGTGATCCCCATTCTCAAGTCTCTTCAGTGATGTTGCGATCAGAGTAGATCCGGCTACCGACAAACTTTTGATTCATCGTGTCGACCTACCCGAACCCTGCATTGCGGAAGCGGCAGTTACCACCGAACACACTCAGCATAGACGAACATCTGTTCGAAACACAGGCAAGGATCGAACATTGCCGAAATAAACTAGCGGCGCGACGGGGGCACGTCGAATTCCGCGCACAACGCGCGCCACACCTCGCGAGGGTCCTGGCCTGCCTCGATAGCCTCTGCCGCCGTCAGCCCGCCCAGGCTCAGCATGACGTGATCGAGCAGCATCGAGTCACCTCGTACCTGCCCGAACTCTTCTCGTACCAATTCGTGAAACTCGGTCAATCGCACGGGCGCCACGGTAGTCCACACAGGCATCTGTGCACACTCCGTACCGGTCAGGCCGCCGCTCCCCCGGCCACAACTTCCCGACACACCGCCACCGGGTCGCGGACGTCGGTAGCCGTCGCCGCGGCAGCCCCGGCCGCCTCGGCGAAGCTGGGCTCGGAGAGAACCCGCAGCACGGCGTCCCTGATGGACCCCGCATCGGCCGGTCGCACGATCACCGCGCCACCGGCGCGAGCAGCACGATTCGCCAACTCCCACTGATCTCCGCCGCCGGGAACAATCACCGTCGGCACGCCGGCCGACAGAGCTTTGGCCAGCATTCCGTGCCCACCTCCGCACACCAGAACCGAAGCATCGCGCAGCATCACATCCTGACGGCCGAGTCCCGCACGAACCCAGTCCGGATACCGAGCGTCCGAACCGTCGAGAACCGACGCGATCAGTCGCAGCCCGGCCCCTTCCAAGCCGTCGACGGTTTGCTCGAGCATTCCCACCGCACCGGTGTGCGCGGTAGACGGCGCCACCATGACCAGCGGCTGCGAACCAGGGGGCGCCTCCAGTGTCTCCGTTGTCGGTTCCCACAACAACGGACCGACGACGTGGGCGTGGGCAGGCCAGTCCGGCCGCGGAACTTCCAATGCGGGAATCGTCGCGATCAATCGCGCATGAGGACCCGGATCCACTGCGGGGAGCCCGACCCCGACTCGTGCGTCGGATCGCTGGGCCAACCCCTGCTTGATCGAACGACCCGTTGCCGCTCGCATCACGGTGTCACGCAGGCGTCCACGCAGCCCGACGCCGGGAGCCAACCCGCTACCGATGGGCGGCAGGCCACGGGACGGCGAATACAGCGGATGGGGCGAGAGCTCCACCCACGGAATTCCCAGCCGCTCGGCCGCCAATCCGCCACCGGCAGTGAGGATGTCCGAGACCACCAGATCCGGGGCTACTGCTTTCAGATCGGGTACGAGTTCCGTCGAGATGTATGCCGCCCGCGAATGAATCCGCGCGCCGGCATCAAGGTCGTCGTCGCCGGGCCTCGGCGCCAAACCTTTGAGAGGTTCGGTGTTCACTCCCGCGGCACGTGCCTTCTCCACCCATCTCGACCCGGTGAACAGGATCGGCTCGTCGCCCGCGGCGATCAGCGCCAGCGACAACGCTATTGCGGGAAAAGCATGACCCGGGTCCGGCCCGGCAACAACGGCTACTCGCACCGCATCAGCGTGTCACACGCCACAACGACCGGTCATACCGCCCGGAAGGCCCGCTCCGCCTCCGGCAACGCACGCTCACGGTCGGAAGCCACCAGGCCGATACGCGTCCGACGATCCAGGATGTCGGACGCGTCGAGTGCACCCTCGTGAGAGACCGCGAAAGCGAGTTCCGCGGCGCAGATATCCAGACCGGCTACCTGCCGAAGTCCGTCACTGCCCACCCCGGCAATCGCTTCGGCTTCGGTGCCGTACCGCGCCACCAACCCGGCGGGCGCTCGAACTTTGTCCAGCACGGCGCGCGACGCGGCACCGACCAACGGCACGTTGCGCGTTCGGCACGGACCCGCGTTCAATCCTCCGGCTTCGACGGCGCAGTCGACGGCGTCTTCCGCCATCTTGCGGTACGTCGTGAGCTTGCCACCGACAACGGTGATCACATCGGTTGCCGACCGGACCACCGCGTGATTACGGGACAGGTCGGCAGTCGATCCGCCTCCGGTGTCCAGCAAAGGTCGCAACCCCGCAAAAGTGCCAAGCACATCGGCCCGGGTCAACGGGACTTCCAAAGCCGTATTGACGGTATCGAGAAGGAAATCCACTTCCGCGTCCGACGCCTGCGGCACGTCGGGAACGGGTCCGGGCGCCGCTTCGTCGGTCAAGCCGAGATAGATCCGGCCGAGTTGCGCCGGTAACGCAAAGACAAATCGATTGGTCTCACCTGGAATCGGAACCGTCAGGGCCGCAGTGGGATTGCCCAGTGATTTCGCGTCGAGCACCAGATGCGTGCCGCGACTCGGTCGCAGGGTGATGCTGGGATCTACCTGATCGGCCCACACGCCCGTCGCGTTCACCACTGTCCGAGCACGCAACAGGAACTCGGTTCCGGTCAACTCGTCCCGCAGCGTCGCGGACGTACCGGATACCTCGTAGGCACCCACCCTGGTCAGAATCCGAGCACCGAAGGATGCCGCTGTGCGGGCGATGTTCACAACCAGCCGAGCGTCGTCGATCAACTGACCGTCGTAGGCCGTCAGCGCACCGCGCAGGTCCGCCTGCCGCACTGCCGGCACCAACTCCCGCGCCCGAGACGCGCTCACCGCGCGCGAGCGAGGCAATACCGACGACGGTGTCCGAGCCGTTGCCCGCAAGACGTCACCGGCAATAAATCCGGTACGTACCAAGGACTTTCCGAAGAACGACGTCTGCGGTAACAACGGCACGAGTTGCGGCATCGCCCGCACGAGATGCGGTGCCGTTCGTGTCATGAGAATTCCGCGTTCGACCGCACTCTCACGGGCGATACCGACATTCCCCGACGCAAGATACCGAAGCCCGCCGTGAGCGAGCTTCGAGCTCCACCGACTGGTGCCGAAGGCCAGGTCGTGCTTGTCCACCAACACCACGCTCAGGCCACGCGTCACGGCATCCAATGCCACACCGACACCGGTGATTCCGCCGCCGATGACCAGAAGATCCACGGAACTTCCGCCCGAGAGTTCGTCCCATTCGCGGGTCCGACGGGCGGCGTTGAGCGCCGACGGATCTGCATTCGGTGCAGTGCGATCACTGTCGGCCATGACGCTATCCGTCGCTTCCCGCAGTCGGCGTCAGATACGCCGAGACTGCAATTCTCAACTGCTGCACTGCTGCGTCGGCGGAGAGCCGCTCCAGCAGCGTCGGTGCCGAGAACACCACCGACTGGGCCATCAGCAACAACATCGACGCTATCTCGTCGGCATTTCCGTGACGGATCGATCCGTCTTGCTGCCCGGCGGTGACCACAACCGTCATCAATTCGAGGATCGACTTCTGACTGGCACCAATTCGATCAACGATGTAGGTGGTCAGCAATTCCTGGTCGGTCGATCGAATCTTCACGAACAGCGGGTGATCACGAATCTCGGCGACAACGTCCACCACGGCAGTGAGAAGAAGGTCCCGAGCCGAACCGGTCGTCTCGATTTCGGGGAGGACGGCCCGAATTTCGCGTGTCAGGAGGTCGGCAACTACAGCCCGCGTGTCTGTCCAACGACGATAGACGGTCGGCCGAGAAACACCGGCGCGTCGAGCGATCTCGGCCAACGTGGTGCGCTGCATACCGAAGTCGAGCACGCATGATCGCGCGGCATCAAGAATGAGATTGTCGATCGCGAGGTTTGGAGTGCGCTGACCGTCGCCCTTTCGCGGCAGGACTTGATCATCTGCGTTACGGATTGCCATCGTGTGTAACACGCTACCTGACGTTCCGCCGGGCAGTGCGACTAGGACACGGTGTGTTCGGACTATCAGAAATAGTACAACTCGAACCCGACCGCACGGTCGGCCGCGAAGCCCGGTATCCGCCCCGACACCATGTCTATCTGAGCCTGCGACTGCTCACGAACCGGAATCTCACTCAGTGCCGCAAGATACCGTGAATGCTCTGCGAGGGAATCCACTGCACGCGTCACCGCAGTGCTCACATCGACGCCATGAGTCGGTGTCATCGAGCTCACAGCAACCCACCGAACTCCGGTCCACGGTGCCGGACCGTCCGACAGTTCCGGAAAGATCCACTCGTTGGCCGCATCCGAGGTCGCGTCGAGGACGCTGATTCCCAGTGCTCGATGATCGGCGCTGTTGAGATAACCAGGGCCCCAGGTGTTCGAGAAGTTCATCGTCACCACCAGTTCCGGTTGGTGCCGCCTGATCGCGGCTGCCAATACCGCCCGCAGTTCGAGTCCGGCAGTCAGCCGACCATCCGGAAGACCCAGGAATTCGACCTCGGTCACCCCGACGACAGCGGCGCTTCGGCGCTCTTCTTCCTCTCGGATGGGCCCGGACTCCTTCGGTGGCAGTCCCGCGATCCCGGCTTCCCCGCTCGTCGCGAGTACGTATCTGACGTCCTTGCCTTGATCGGTCCATCGGGCCACCGCAGCAGCCGCTCCGTACTCGACGTCATCCGGATGGGCAACGATTACAACCGCACGCTGCCAGTCCTCGGGAAGTGGTTCCATACCGCACGATTGTGCCTGTCACATCCGGGAAACGGGTGAGTTTTCATCGTTGCTCGACATCGCCTTCACAAGGAAGTAGATGCCGACACCCAGCGCGCCGACCACCAGAATCCAGAACAGACCCTTGATCAACGCACCGACCACTGCGAGCGCGATCCACACGAGGACCACAGCCAACACGATTTTCCAGAACATGACGTACCTCCGCTTACCGTAACTTCGTATTCGGGACTGCCCGTGACACCAGCCTGACACGTTAAGCCGGACAAAGCAGCAGCTCACCGGCAAGATCAGGTAAAGATCAGGGTTCACCCTGATCAACCATGATCAGACTGGGCATGCATCCAAACCGCCGTGGCGCGGCGCTGACGTAGACTCGCGAAGTTCCATCCAGTACGCCCTAAGGAGCACGTTCGCCGTGTCTACCACCCGAATTCCGGCCCGCGATCTCGCGCACGTTGCAGTGTTCGCGGCCCTCATCATCGCATTAGGTCTGCCGGGGGCGATCAACATCGGGATCTCCGGCGTGCCGATCACCCTTCAATCACTCGGCGTGATGATGGCCGGCGCGCTTCTCGGGCCTCGTAAGGCGGTATTGGCGGTACTCACCGTGATCGCGCTCGGCTTGGTCGGGCTACCGGTCCTCGCCGGCGGGCGGACTGCATTGTTTGCATTGTCGAGTCCCACAGCCGGATTCTTGATCGGCTGGATACCTACGGCGTTTGTCATCGGATGGCTGACGACGAAGATGCTCCCGAAGTACCGAATCGTTCCCGGAATCGGCATCAACCTTCTCGGCGGTGTTGTCGTTCTCTACCTGTTCGGCATCGTCGGCATGATGATCCGGGGACATATGACCTTCCTCGCCGCGTGGACCGCCAACGCCGCGTTCATCCCCCTCGATGCCGCCAAAGCCGTTGTCACCGCAGTAGTCGCGGCTCAGGTCCATCGTGCGTATCCGGCGCTGCTACGTGACAGCGTCGCCGCACGCGCAAAAACAGTAGTGGCGAACTGATTATTCGATGAGCGAGATTATCTTCGAAGGCGTCGGACACAGTTTCGGCGAACGCACCGTGCTCGATCGTGTCGACCTGGTACTGACCGAGCAGCGCATCGGGATCGTCGGCGCAAACGGCAGCGGTAAGTCGACGCTTGCCCGCATGATCAACGGGTTGGTGATTCCGGCAACAGGTTCCGTGAGGATCGACGGTTTGGATACCGCCAAGAAGGGGCGCGACGTGCGCAAGCACGTCGGCTTTGTCTTCACTGATCCCAATCATCAGATCGTCATGCCCACCGTCGCCGAGGACATCGAGTTTTCCCTGCGGAGAAGCGGATTGGGCAAGGCTGAACGGGCCGGGAAAGTCACGTCCGTTCTGGAGCGGTTTGGACTGGCGTCGCACAGCGACCATCCCACCCATCAGCTTTCCGGTGGTCAGAAACAACTTCTTGCCCTCGCCGCCATCATGGTGACCGAGCCGAAGGTACTGGTGGCAGACGAACCGACAACGTTGCTCGACCTGCGTAACTCACAGCTCATCAGCTCTGTCTTCGCTTCACTCGAACAACAGTTGATCGTGGTCACCCACCAACTTGATCTACTGGCCTCGTTCGACCGGGTTCTGGTGATCGATCGCGGGCGTGTCGTTGCCGACGGTGCGCCGGCGGATTCCGTCGACTTCTACCGCTCCCTCGTCTCGTGACCACACTCGGCCACTACCGCCCCGGAACCTCGATCCTGCATCGGGCCCGACCGGGCTACAAACTTCTCGCGCTCGTCATCGCGATTGTCACGGTATCGGTATCCGTGCGCAGTCCTTGGCAATTGGTGCCACCCACCGTTGTTGTCGTTGCGCTCTACGTGGCCGCGCGGATTCCGCTGCGCACCGCGATCGCCCATCTACGCCCGGCGCTGTGGATGCTGCTGTTCATCGGCGGCTTCCAGATTCTCGTCGCCGGCTGGGAACGCGCGGCGGTAGTGTGCGGAGTTCTGATTCTCTCGATCGCACTCGCCGCGCTCATGGGTCTGACAACCCGCATTTCGGAAATGCTCGACGCGATCACAGCCTTCCTCACTCCACTTCGCCGCTTCGGGGTCAATCCCGAAAGAATCGCACTCCTATTAGCCATGACCATCCGGTGCATCCCGTTGATGTTCGAGGTCATCACTCAGGTGTCCGAAGCCCGAAAAGCTCGCGGCCTCGGTTTCTCGCTTCGGTCTTTTGCCGTTCCCGTGATCATCGGAACCCTCATGACCGCCGACGCGATGGGTGAGGCACTGGCCGCGCGTGGAGCCGACGACTGAACCGGAACCAGTTCAGCGATACTTCCGAGTGATCTCGTCGACCTCACCGATCGCGTCGGCCAGGCTGGACAGACGTTCCGCAGCCGAATGCAGTGCCGACAGTTCACGGTTGAATCCCACCAGGGCGGACGGTGTGTGCGGCGCCGTCAAGGTGGCGGCTGCATTGACCAGATCCTCGTACTGACCCAGTCCGGCATGTAGTTCACGTACTGCGCCCGCGATAGTCGGTTCGAGCGTTTCGGCAACCTTGGGGGTCGATGTCACGGCCCGTTCCATCGACGCAATGTCGGACGACACCGCAAACATCGCGCGCAACGCAGAATCTGCTGTCACAGTGATCTCGTCGAGTTCGCCGGGATCGATGGTGTCTGCGCGGCGCAGCACACCAAGAATTTCGAACAGCGACGTTTCTGCCCCGACTAGTCGCGACATCGGAATAAATGCCTGCGACGACGATGGTGGCAGTCGCCGTCGGATCGGAGCAGGCGGCGGCCCGGCATTCATCGACCGGTAGCGCCCGACTGCAACAACCGCGGGTACCGCGAACAGTGCGGCTCCCCCACCGGCGACAACAACGGACCAGTCCGGCGCCGACGCCACGGCAAGCCCGGCAGTGCCGATCACGGTTCCGCCCGAGATGAAACCCCAGCGCTGAGCCCGTCGCCTGGCTCGGGCTCGTTTGCGCTCGAACTTCGCCCGCGGATCCTGCCACCGCCGTGCTGCTTCGGCGGCGGACGCCGTCACTTCGCGGAGCGAATCCGCAGTACGGCCCAGAGCGCCGAATGCGCCGGACATGGAAACAGGAGCGGCCGACCTGGGCTCTCGCTCAGGCCGGCCACCTCGTGAAGAAAACATCAGTGTGTCGAATCGTGTATCTCTGGAAACTGCAGACCGTCTTTTCTACTGCCCGGTTGTTCCGGCAGCAGGCGGCTGCTTTTCGATGGATGTGGGCGCAGGTGCCGCTTGTGTCCCAGCTTGCGTCCCACCAGAGGGCAATGCCTCGCCCTTCATGGATGCGCGAATCTGCTCGAGTCGGCTGTGCCCGGCCATCTGCACAGAAGCCTGCTGGACCTCCATCATCCGACCCTGAACCGAGTTCTGGGCAAGTTCGGCCGAACCGAGGGCATTGGCGTAGCGACGCTCGATCTTGTCGCGAACGGCGTCGAGGCTGGGCGTGTTGCCGGGTGCCGACAATGTGCTGTCCATGGATCGTAGCGATTCGCTGACGCGTTCCTGCATCTTGGCCTGCTCGAGCTGGCTGAGCAGCTTCGTACGCTCGGCAACCTTGGCCTGAAGCGTCATCGCGTTCTGTTCGACGGCCTTCTTCGCCTGGGCAGCAGCCTGCAAAGACTGATCATGCAGTGCCTTGAGATCCTCGACACCCTGCTCGGCGGTGACGAGCTGAGCGGCGAAAGCCTCGGCGGCATTCGTGTACTGGATCGCCTTGTCGTTGTCGCCGGCAGCTGCGGCCTGATCAGCGAGGTTGACGGCCTGACGCGCGTTGGCGTTGAGCTTTTCGACCTCGTCGAGCTGACGGCTGAGCTTCATTTCAAGCTGACGCTGGTTACCGATCACCGACGCGGCCTGCTGCGAGAGCGCCTGGTGCTGACGCTGCGCGTCCTCGATCGCCTGCTGGATCTGGATCTTCGGGTCGGCGTTCTCGTCGATCTTCGAATTGAAGAGCGCCATCAGGTACTTCCAGCCCTTGACGAAAGGATTAGCCATGGGTTTGATCCTGCCTCCATCTGATGCGCCGCGCGCTACGCGACCCGGTGAACGACCGTCGCACACCGAAACTCACCAATACATCAGGGCTGCGCTCCAACTGCCCTGACCCTGCACTGCCATACCGGTATATCTACAGAATCTATCGGGTTCAACCGGCCAGTAGCTACGCAGCAGCCAAACTGCGCGCGTTGGGCGCCGGAATCACCACTCGGGTATCCCGGGCGATGGACGGCGAACCAGACACCTGCGCCGACACAGCAGCAGTTGCACCGGCTGTCGCGGCACCGGAGACCGGACGACCGAGCCCAGAGTTGGACTTCTTGGTGGCCAGAGTTTCACTGACGTCGACCAACACGTCGGACAGCGGTACGGCAAGCGCATCGCAAATCGCGGCCAGCAGTTCACTCGACGCTTCCTTGCGTCCACGTTCCACCTCGGACAGGTAGCCCAAGCTCACGCGCGCACTGTTCGACACCTCACGTAGCGTGCGACTCTGCGAAACGCGCGTACGCCGGAGACTGTCACCGATTGCCTCACGCAATAGCAGCGCCATCTCGCTCCTCCTTCATCCGTCGTGCCGGGCCTGTCATCTCACAGGTCCGCACCGTCACTGACCACATCGATACCGCCGTGACACCTTGGCTGTTGCACACCTTCACAACAGTCAACGTCCGAACTCGACCGATTGGTTCCCGAGCCTATCGTGCCCGGCGCTCTTCAACACGATCACATAACCGCGACACGGCTGCCGCGACTGCAGCGATTCGAATCTCCCAGCGTTCTCCTGTCAACGACAGACGCTCGCACAGAGTTCCGTCGGGCCCGGCAATCCCCAGGAAAACCGTGCCGACGGGGTTCCCGTCCTGTTCGGTCGGGCCCGCCACACCGGTCAATCCGACGCCCCAATCGGCGACACATCGAGTGCGGGCACCGTCGGCCAGAGCAATCGCCGTGGACGCGGACACCGGGCCGTCGAGCGCCAAAGCATCTGGGTCTACGCCTGCCAGCGTCGCTTTCAGATCAGTTGCGTACACCACGAGGCCGCCGCGCAGGACTTGGCTCGATCCGGGAACTGATGCCAGCGCAGCCGTGAACAAACCGGCCGTCAGCGACTCCGCAGCAGCGACGCTCTCCCCCGCAACCGCCAACGCGGCCACCAGCTCGGCGACACCGAGGTCCAGCAGCGGATCGCGCATCGGCTCAGTGTCCGTCTCGTTCGGCGAACCGGACGCCGGCCCGCAATCTGATGGCTTGAACGACATATTCGAGGCCGGTGACGACGGTCAGCACAACCGCCGCGGCCATCAGGAGCCAGCTGACCACGTCCCAGCTGCCCGGCAAGGGGCACAGGTAGAAACCGATCGCTACGGCCTGGACGAGGGTCTTGAGCTTGCCGCCCTTGCCGGCGGGAATCACAGCATGACGGAGCACGGCAAAACGGAGCAGTGTGATTCCGAGTTCGCGGGCGATGATCACCCCGGTCACCCACCACGACAGGTCACCGAGCATCGACAACCCGATAAGCGCAGCGCCGATCAGCGCCTTGTCCGCGATGGGATCCATCAGCTTGCCGAAGTCGGTGACCAGACCGTATTTTCTGGCCAGCTGGCCGTCGATCCGGTCGGTCACCGCCGCGACGATGAAGATCGCCATCGCGCCCAAACGCCACGACGTTGTCTGACCGTGGTCTATGAAAAGCACAACGAGAAAGACCGGAACGAGAATGATCCGAATCATCGTCAAGATGTTCGCGATGTTGAACAGTGGGACGGGTTTGTCCGCCGGAGTTCCTCCCGGCCCGACAGCAGTTGGCCCTACAGCAGCCCGATGGGCATCTGCTTGATCACGCGGGGAACTCATCGGATCACCGCGCGGAAGGCGGGCCGAACCCGGACGGTAACCGGGCGGGCGGGGTATTTCGTGGAGCGGACAGGCACGCGACTCAGAATATCGGTAGACCCATTGACTAATGTGCACCACATGACTTCCACCGCGCCGAACGATACCGAGAGCCACTTGATCGTGCGGCGGGCACGAACATCCGATGTCCCGGAAATCAAACGCCTCATCGACATCTATGCCGGCAAAATCCTGCTCGAAAAGAACCTGGTGACGTTGTACGAGGCTGTGCAGGAGTTCTGGGTTGCCGAAAAGGACGGCCGAATCCTTGGCTGCGGGGCGATGCACGTCCTGTGGGCTGACCTCGGTGAGATTCGCACTGTGGCAGTAGATCCCACAGTCAAGGGGCAAGGTGCCGGCTTCCAAGTCGTCGACAAACTGATCGAGGTTGCTCGTGAACTGGAATTGGAGCGGCTGTTCGTGTTGACCTTCGAGACCGATTTCTTCCACCGCCACGGGTTTGTCGAAATCGAGGGAACTCCGGTCACTGCCGAGGTCTATACCGAGATGTGCCGGTCATACGATGCCGGTGTCGCCGAGTTCCTCGATCTCAGTTACGTCAAACCCAACACCCTCGGAAATACTCGTATGCTTCTGACGCTCTGATCTGGTCACTCACATCCCGAAAGCGGTCCCGATGTCGTTGTTCCTCGTCGAATACACCTACGATCCCGAAACGAACGCCGAGCGCGACGCCCTTCGCCCCGATCACCGAGCGTGGCTCGGCGATCTTCTGGGGCGTGACATCGTGGTGTCGTCCGGCCCGTTCGCCGACGGTTCGGGAGCACTCATCATCGTCGACACGGCGGACGCCGACACCGTGGCACTGCTGTTCACGCACGATCCGTTTGCCAAAGCCGACCTGGTCGCGAATGTAAGGATCACCGAGTGGGTACCGGTGCTGGGTCAGTTGGCCTGACCGACTTCAAGCCCGGTCGCGGGTCTTCAACAGGCTCGCGACCGTGGTCACCACCAACACACCGATGATGACGGACAGCGACAACGCCGTCGAAATCTCGGGCACGCTGACATGTTCCCCATCGTTGACAAACGGCAACGTGTTCTCGTGCAAAGCGTGCAGGACCAGTTTGACGCCGATGAACGCGAGGATGATCGACAGTCCGTACGAGAGGTAGACCAATCGTTCGAGCAGTCCGCCGATGAGGAAATACAGCTGGCGCAGGCCCATCAACGCAAAGGCGTTGGCGGCGAACACAATGTACGGTTCCTGGGTCAGACCGTAGATTGCCGGGATGGAATCCAGCGCGAACAGCACGTCCGCAAATCCGATTGCGATGAGCGCCAGCATCAACGGCGTGACAACACGCTTCCCGTCGATCCTGGTGACCAATTTGTCGCCGTCGTACTCCTCGGTGGTGGGCAGCACCCGCTTCACGATGCTGATGATGCGGCTGTCTCGTTTCTCTTCGGCTTCCTTCTCATGCCCGTGGTCGCGGACCAACGTGTATGCGGTGTAGATCAGGAAAGCTCCGAAGAGGTAGAACACCCAGCTGTAGGCATTGATTGCCGCAGCGCCCACCGCGATGAAAATCCCTCGCATCACCAATGCGAGCACAATGCCGATCAGCAGGACCTTCTGCTGGTACTGGGGCGGCACCGCAAACGTCGACATGATGATGACAAACACAAACAGGTTGTCGACCGACAGCGCTTTCTCCGTGACGTAGCCGGCAAAGTACTCGCCGCCGTACGTCGTCCCCCAGATCCACATCACGATCAGACCGAAAATTATCGCGATCGAGATGTAGACCGTCGACCAGAATGCCGACTCACGAAATGTGGGTGCATGAGGCGTCCGGACGTGCGCGAAGAAATCGAAGACAAACAGGCCGAGTATCACCACTATCGTGATAACCCACGTCAACGGTGTCACATGCACGAGCAACCTCCGGTCGTCTGCCGACGGTTACCCGCCGACCCCCGTCACTAGTCGTCGGATGAACTGTCCTCCGGATCGCCGCCGCGAATAGACCACAGCAATCCGTCCAACTCGTCGGGCTTCACGAGCACCTCGCGAGCCTTGGACCCTTCACTCGGCCCCACGATTCCACGGTTCTCCATGAGGTCGATGAGTCGCCCGGCCTTCGCGAACCCGACGCGCAGTTTGCGTTGCAGCATCGATGTGGAACCGAACTGGCTGGTCACCACCAATTCGACAGCTTGCAGCAGCACGTCCATGTCGTCCCCGATGTCGGGGTCGACGTCCTTCTTCTCGCCGGCCTTCGCGGCGGTGACCCCTTCGGTGTACTCGGGTTCTGCCTGGTTCTTGGCAAAATCCACGACCGCATTGATTTCTTCGTCCGTGATGAATGCGCCTTGCATACGCGTCGGCTTACCGGCACCCATGGGAAGGAACAGTCCGTCACCCATACCGATGAGCTTCTCGGCTCCCGGCTGATCGAGGATGACTCGCGAGTCCGTCAGGGACGACGTCGCGAACGCCAATCGGGACGGCACGTTCGTCTTGATGAGCCCGGTGACAACATCGACGGACGGACGCTGTGTCGCGAGCACCAAGTGAATTCCCGCGGCGCGTGCCTTCTGCGTAATGCGCACGATGGCCTCTTCGACGTCGCGCGGGGCGGTCATCATGAGGTCTGCCAACTCGTCGACGATCGCCAGGATGTACGGGTACGGCCGATAGATCCGTTCGCTGCCCAGCGGGGCGGTGATCTCGCCGGATTTCACCTTCGAGTTGAAGTCGTCGATGTGGCGAACCCGGTTGACCTGCATATCCTGGTATCGCTGCTCCATCTCCTCGACCAGCCAGGCAAGCGCGGCCGCCGCCTTCTTCGGTTGGGTGATGATGGGCGTGATCAAGTGCGGTATGCCCTCGTACGGCGTCAACTCGACCATCTTGGGGTCGATTAGGATCATGCGTACTTCGTCGGGAGTCGCGCGGGTCAGCAAAGAGACCAGCATCGAGTTCACGAAGCTCGACTTACCTGATCCAGTGGAACCGGCGACCAGCAAGTGCGGCATCTTCGCGAGGTTCGCATGGACGAAGTCGCCCTCGATGTCCTTCCCGAGTCCGATCACGAGCGGGTGGTGTTCGCGTCGCATGCTCGGCGCCGTCAGCACGTCAGCCAAGCGGACCAGTTCGCGGTCCGAGTTAGGCACCTCGATGCCCACAGCCGACTTGCCCGGAATCGGGGCGAGAAGGCGCACGTTGTCGGTGGCCACCGCATACGCGATGTTTCGCGCGAGCGCTGTGATCTTCTCGACCTTGACGCCGGGGCCGAGTTCCACCTCGTATCGCGTCACTGTCGGGCCGCGCGTGAATCCGGTGACGGCAGCATCGATCTTGAACTGTTCGAGAACCTCGCTGATCGCCTCGATCATCGCGTCGTTCGCGGAACTGCGCAGTTTCGGCGGATCGCCGTCGATCAGCAGCGACGTGGGTGGCAGGTTGTAATCGCCGTCCGTCACACGATCGGTAACAAAGCTTTCGGCCTCTTCGGGTTCCGGTTCTGGCTTGGGTACCGGCTTTGCCACCGGAACCGATCGCGCAGCAGGCCTGGTCCGGGTCACCGGCTTTTCGGCGACCGGTACTTCTGCGGCTGCGGCGGTGTCGTCTGCTGCCGGGGCAACCTCGTCGGGGTCCGCTGACCACAGGTCGAGGATCTCGGTCTTCTTGTCGCTGGATTGGAATTCGTCCGTCGGGTAATTGTCGATCGGCGCCCGGCGGCTGGACCGCTTCGACGGCTGCAGCGGAGGCTCCGCGTATGTGTCCACGGGATAACCGTCGGCGTCGAACTCCGATGATTCGTACGAGCTTCCGCCGTAGTCGCGACCGTAGCTGTCGTCGTCGAATTCGCTACCGTAGTCCTCGAATTCGTCGTCGTCGCCGGACGGGGATCCGAAGAACGACTGAAACTTGCCGGGGACCTGGCGCAGGGTGGTTCCGGTCAACAACAAGATTCCGAACCCTACGGCAATCACGAGCAACGGAACCGACAGCCACGCCGTCAGACCGTTGGTCAATGGTCCACCGACAACAGAGCCGACAAATCCGGCTCCGATTTCACGGGTGTCCGCAGTTGTCTGCGCACCGGAACCGATGTGCCACAAGCCCAGTGCGGGTAGCCCCACCAGCAGCGAACCCATGATGAGGCGGGTTCGGATCTCGGGGCGTGGTTCCGTGCGCATCAGCAGGATTGCGATACCGACACACAAGATAGGCAGAACGGCCGACACAGCGCCGAACACGGCTCGAACCGCCGTCTCGATTCCGCCGCCGATCGGACCACCTGCCGCGAACCACACACTGCCCGCGACGACAACACTGAAAGCAATGAGCCCGAGGGCAATTCCGTCGCGCCGGTGTCCGGCCTCGATATCGCCGACTTTGCTCACCGTGCGAGTGGTTGCGCCGACGCCGCGCGCAGCCAGCGACCACCCGGCCGCGATGCCTTTGCCGACAACGTCCAGCGGGCTTGCACTCTGCTTCGATTTTGCGACCGGACGCCTGGCGGCCGACGACGCACCGGATGCCTTCCGGGGTGCTGCCTTCTTCGCCGGCGCTTTCCGTGGGGTGGATTTGGCTCCCTTACCCGCTCCCGCGCGGCCACCGGCGTGCGACGCCGTCGTGACATTGCGGGGGGTGGAGACCGTTCGTGTTCGCGACTTTGCCGCGGGAGTTGACGCTGACGACCCGGTCGATGCCCTGGACGCGGACGTGCTTGTACTCGAACCTGTACCGGATCCTCGGGCGCTCGACTTACCTGCCATGACGTTCAGGCTAGTCGGTGCAACCCCATCCGGACCATCCGCAACACCAGCAACACCGTTCATACGTGCGAATCGTGATGTTCGCAACGCGCGGCACAGCGCTTTAGAAACTTCGGTCCATGCCCATGACGGATTGGACGTCGGCCAGTTCACCCTTGGCTTCGATCAACACTTCGCTGCGTCCGAAAGCATGCAGCAACAACTCGGCGGGCTCCCCCTGCAGAACTACCGTCCGGGTATCCGCTTTGTGCACAACGGCACTTTCACCCGACGGCAATTCGAAGATCACTTCGACGGCTGCCTTCCGGTACCCCAGCTTGGCTACCTGGCGTGCGTACTTCCACAACTCCGCTTGACGAGCTTGTGGCAGCGGCCTGGCCACCCAATGCTGATGCGCCCGACGCACATCCTCGTGGTGGACGAACATTTCGGTGGTGTTGACCTGAGAATCGAGCCAGTACATCGGCGACCACTGCGGCGGCCCACTACGGACGTCGTGCAGTAATTCTTCCCACGGGCGCGATGCGGCCGCTTTTCGGACACTTTCCGTGTGCCCGGCCAAGGCACTGATCATGATTCCGGGAGCGGCGTCGAGACGCCGCTCCCGGACGATCAGATGTGCTGCGAGGTCACGGTTCGTCCAGTCCCCACACAGGGTGGGAGCGTCCGGGCCGAATTCGACCATGCTGTCCACCAGGGCGAGTCGTTCGTCATGTGCGAAGGTCACCTTCGCCAACGTACGCGACTGCGTCCCGCGGACCGCGAAAAGTCGGTCAGGAAACCGCGATAACCGTCGGAATGATCATCGGGCGGCGACGGTACTTGTCCGCAACCCAACGACCGACCACACGGCGCACCGACTGCGCGATGCGGTGTGTGTCGGTGATTCCTTCGCCCGCGAGGCGCAGGAGATCCGCTTCCACGAGTTGTGCAGCATCCTTGAGAGCAGTCGGGTCGTCGGAGAATCCGCGTCCGGAGACCTCGGGGGTGCTGACCGCACGTCCCGTCGACTCGTTGATGACAATGGTGATGGCAATGAAGCCACCCTCACCGAGCACAAGACGATCCGAAAGCGTCGGCTCGCCGACATCGCCCACGGAAAGCCCGTCGACGTAGACGTGTCCGACCGGAACTCGTCCGACGATCTCGGCGAGACCGTCGACCATGTCGACGACAACGCCGTCCTCGGCCAATACGATGCGCTCTTCCGGAACACCTGTTGCTTTCGCCAGTGCGGCGTTGGCGCGCAGGTGGCGCCATTCACCGTGCACAGGCATGGCATTGGTGGGGCGAACCGCGTTGTACAGGTACAGCAGCTCACCGGCCGACGCGTGACCCGACACGTGAACCTTGGCGCTTTGCTGAGTGACGACGGTGGCGCCACGCTTGGCCAAGCCGTTGACCACGGCAAAGACGGAGTTCTCGTTGCCCGGGATCAACGAGGACGCGAGAACGACGAGGTCGTTCGCACGGATGTTGATCTGGCGGTGCTCACCGCGAGCCATCCGCGAGAGCGCTGCGAGCGGCTCACCCTGTGATCCCGTGGAGATGAGAACCAGTCGATCGTCGGGAAGTGTGGCTGCGGTGTCGATGTCGACGACAAGACCGTCCGGCACCCGCAGGTAACCGAGATCCTGGGCGATCTGCATGTTCCGCACCATGGACCGGCCGACGAACACGATGCGACGGTTGTACCGTGCCGCTACGTCGACGACCTGCTGGATGCGGTGCACGTGGCTGGCGAACGACGCCACGATGACGCGCTGTTTGGCCTTGCCGATGACGTTGTCGAGCACGCCGCCGATTTCGCGTTCGGGCGTGACGAATCCCGGCACCTCGGCATTGGTGGAGTCGACGAGGAACAGGTCGACGCCCTCGTCACCGAGCCGGGAGAATCCGGCGAGGTCGGTCAGACGCCCGTCGAGCGGAAGCTGATCGAGCTTGATGTCACCGGTGTGCAGTACAACACCGGCGTCGGTGCGGATGGCAATTGCCAGCGCGTCGGGGATGGAGTGGTTGACGGCGAAGTACTCGCAGTCGAACGGACCGTGCGTGGTGGAGTCGCCTTCCACAACCTCGACGAGGTTGGGGCGCAGGCGATGCTCACGGCACTTCGCTGCCACGAGTGCGAGTGTGAACTTGGCACCGATGACAGGTATGTCTGCGCGTAGACGCAGCAGGAACGGCAGTGCGCCGATGTGGTCTTCGTGACCGTGCGTGAGGATGACTGCTTCGACGTCGTCCATGCGGTCTTCGATGTAGCGGAAGTCCGGGAGGATGAGGTCGACACCGGGCTGCTGGTCCTCGGGAAAGAGAACGCCGCAGTCGACGATCAGCAACTTGCCCTTGTGCTCGAACACGGTCATGTTTCGGCCGATTTCGCCGATACCGCCCAGCGCAACAACACGAAGTCCGCTGGCCGGCGCCTTGGGCGGCATGCCCAGACGCGCGGTCGGGTCCAGCTGCGGACGATTTTCGGGACGCTTGTTCCCGGACCGCGAGCTACCGGACTTACCGGCCGACGGCCGGTTGCCTGCAGCGCTCTTACGAGCTTGCTTCTGAGGTGCAGCTTTTTGTGGTGCAGCTTTTTGCGTTGCGGCCTTCTTCGGGGCCGACGCCGCGGCAGCAGGCTCAGCTGCTACCGGAGCCGGAGCTGCCGGCGGGGTCGCCGGCGTAGCTGATTCGGGCGCCGGAACCGTAGGCGGTCCGGCTTGGCGACTGGCGCTACGACGTCGGGGGGGACGGGTCATTTACAGAACTCCTGCCGCATGCAGATCGGCGGCCAAACCGTCGATCTGCTCTTTAGTGGGTGCAACCTGCGGAAGGCGCGGTTCTCCGACATCGATACCGATGAGTCGCAGACCCGCCTTCGACGCGCTGACGCCACCCAGACGGGCGACGGAACGGATCACAGGGATCAAACTGAGGTTTATTTCGCGGGCACGGGCGATGTCGCCGGTGACAAATGCGGTGTGAAGCTCACGCAACCGACCAGGAACCAGGTGTCCGATGACGCTGACGAAGCCGGTGGCTCCGACTGCCAGCCACGGAAGGTTCAACGGGTCGTCGCCGGAGAAGAACTGAAGTTCGGTGGTGCCGATCAATTCTGCACCCGCGTTGAGATCACCCTTGGCGTCTTTGACGGCCTTGATGCGGGGATGCTCGGCAAGGCGACGGATTGTCTCCGTCTCGATGGGGACAACGGAGCGGGGCGGAATGTCGTAGAGCATGACGGGCAGGTCGGTGGCGTCGGCAACTGCAGTGAAATGCGCGTAGAGCCCGGCCTGCGGGGGACGTGAGTAGTACGGAGTGACAACGAGAAGGCCGTGAGCGCCGACGCGGGCCGCGTCGCGGGCGAGTTCGACACTGTGCGCAGTGTCGTTGCTGCCGGCTCCGGCAACGATCTTGGCGCGGTCACCAACGGCGTCGATCACCGCGCGGAGCAGGTCGAGCTTCTCCGATTCGGTGGTGGTCGGAGACTCACCGGTTGTGCCGGCAAGGACAAGGCCGTCGCAGCCGTTGTCGACGAGATGGGCTGCAAGGCGCACACCCGAGTCGACGTCCAACTTCCCGTCGGCAGTGAACGGGGTCACCATCGCAACGGAAATGGTGCCGAACGGACGCTCGACGAGAGAAGCGGAATCACCGTAGGTCATGGTCAGAAGGTTACCCGGTCAGTCGCTTACTTCTGCACACGAGTCTTCCGTCGAGTCGCGAACGTAACTTCACTCGGCAGCGAACGAGCTGACGGCAACTTCCGTTCCGTCACTTCTGCGCACAATCTCGTAGTCTCCGAACACATTTGGTGCGGCGGTTTGAAGTTGCCGTAAGCATTCGATCGCGACGCGCCTGATCTCGACGTCTGCATGTTCGGTCGCGCGCATATCCACGAAGTGCCGCCAGGCGCGGTAGTTTCCGCTCACGACGAGTCGAGTTTCCGTGGCGTTGGGCAGGACCGAGCGGGCGGCTTGACGCGCTTGCTTCCCGCGCACCGGCGCGCCGGGGACGGACTGCAGTTTTCCTTCCAGCGCTGCGAGCAGTTCGCCGTATGCCCGTCGACTTTCCTCGGTCGCAGCCAGGAACAGCGCTTCGAGTTCAGGATCGCCTTCGACGGCCGGTGGGACGACGACATTGGCATCGTTCTCCCGAACGAACCGCTGGGAAAGCTGTGAGTACGAGAAGTGGCGGTGACGGATCAATTCGTGGGTGCAGGAGCGTGAGATCCCGGTGATGTAGAAGCTGACGGTCGCATGTTCGAGGACAGACGAGTGCCCGACCTCGAGCAGATGGCGAATGTATCCGGCGTTGGTGGCTGTCCGGGGATTGGGCTTGGACCAACTCTGATAGCAGGCGCGGCCGGCGAATTCCGCAAGTGCCTCACCGCCGTCGGCATCGGTTTCCCAGTCGATGTCGTCCGGCGGGAAGAACTCGGACTTAGCCACCATCTGCACTTTCAGTGACACCGTGTGCGGCACTACTACTCCTCGAGAAACCTGATCAGGCCAACCGGGCGCTTCCGGCCTTGCTGCGCGGCAACTCTATAGGCAGAAACCACCTGGGCGTCCCTGACGCCAGATGACACCTTGACTGACGTCAGATTTGACGTCACTGTGGTGTCATGGATATTTCGGAGTACACCGCAAAGCTGCATGATGACCTCGTCACCGCAGCCGAACTCGGCGACGACCACACCCGTCGCATCGCGGCGTCCCTCGCGGCGGCCATGGAACCGTCGATACGCCTCGTTCTGCTGGCCGCGGCAACCGAGCTCGCCAAGGAAATCGGCGCCGAGATCGAGGACCGCGACGTCAAGGTCCATCTCGACGGCAACAACATTCTGGTCGACGTCCAGAAGGTAACGAAGGATTCGACAACCGCGGAAGGCGTCACGGAATCCACCTACTCGTTCGACGACGTCAGCGGCGACATCAGCCGGGTCACCCTGCGCATGATGGAGCAGATCAAGGCCCGCGCCGAAGAAGCTGCAAATCAGAACGGCGTCTCCTTGAATTCATGGGTGTCGCAAGCCGTGCAAGGCGCTTTGCGGGATCAGATGCGTAAGAACGGCATGGACTGATCTAATTGCGTCCGAGCAAGTCCACAAGATTGTTGCCGTCAGGCATGGAGGAGTAAGTCGTATGGCCGTTTCGGGCGTCAAGGAATTCGAGATCAAGGCCGATCCGGCCACGGTCATGGCAGCGGTAGCGGCGGTGGACCGGTTGCCCGAATGGTCGTCGGCGCACAAGAAGATCACGATCGAAACCACACATGACGACGGTCGGCCGCATCGCGTCCGGATGGCCGTGTCGATTCTCGGCATCAACGACGAGCAGGTTGTGGACTACACCTTCGACGGCGACGAGAAGGTGAGCTGGACGCTGGTCGAGAGCGGGCAGCAGAACCAGCAGGACGGCTCGTACACCCTGACCCCGACCGATGGCGGAACCAAGATCAGTTTCGAACTGACCATCGACCCCAAGATCCCGCTGCCGGGGTTCCTGGTGAAGAAGGCCCAGAAGACTGCACTCGAGACCGCCAGCAAGGGATTGACGAAGTTCGTCGAAAATTTCTGAGCGCCAGTACCATTCGCACGCAACCCTCGCCTCCGGCCAGCTCGGACGCGAGGGTTGCGGCTTTTCACGGGCGCCCGGCGATCATCGCGTTCGATGGAAAGTCCTTGGTGAAGTTCATGATTCACCGCCGCAGTGGATAGTCGCGGGGTAACGTCGGCCTCGTGTCCGACGCGGCAGCTCCTCCTCGCACCCCACCCGCCGTGCGTGTACTCGTCTTCAGCGACGACGCCCACACACGCGAACAGGTCCGCCTCGCCCTCGGCGAGCGCCCGCATCCTGATCTCCCGCCGATCGATTACGTCGAGGTGGCCACCGCACCGGTGGTGATCGATCGACTCGACCGCGGCGGCATCGACCTCGCCATTCTCGACGGCGAGGCCAGCCCCGCCGGGGGCATGGGCGTCGCGAAGCAGCTCAAAGACGAGATCGCCGACTGCCCGCCGATCGTGATTCTGACCGGTCGACCCGATGACGCGTGGCTCGCGTCGTGGTCACGCGCGGAAGCTGCCGTTTCCCAACCGCTGGACCCGATCGAACTGGCGTCGGCTGTCATTCGTTTGCTCCGCGTTCGCCTGAACCTCTGATCGGTTACGGGCACACAGTTCCGTTGCGGCGGCGAGCACTTCGGCATCTGGGGAGCAAAACTCCGCAGTTCGAAAATCAGCCCCAATGTCGGGGGCACCACCTAGGGTAAGTGTCACAGGTCACACGATCGGCGAGATGCTGGCAGTATCGATCTGGCAGGAACAGCAGAGTCTTCTGGGGCAGCGCCATTCACCGGCGTCACGCTAAACGGAGAGGGGTTCGGTGCGGACATGAACGCGTATGTGCCAATTCTCGTTCTGGGTGCCATCGCGATGGCCTTTGCCGTGGTGTCCGTCGTCCTTGCCTCTGTCGTCGGACCCCGCCGATACAACCGCGCGAAACTCGAAGCCTACGAGTGTGGAATCGAACCGGCACCCCGCGCCGCCGGTGGTGGGCGGTTTCCCGTCAAGTTCTATCTGACAGCCATGCTGTTCATCATCTTCGATATCGAAATCGTCTTCCTCTATCCCTGGGCAGTCCATTTCGATTCGCTCGGTTTGTTCGGATTGGCAGCCATGGGTTTGTTCATCGTCAATGTCTCGGTTGCGTACGCCTACGAGTGGAGACGAGGCGGATTGAGTTGGGATTGACCTGATTTCTCGCACGACGAAAACGCTTACGACCGAATCGAGTCGAATATGGGTCTTGAAGAAAAGCTTCCAAGCGGTTTTCTCCTGACAACTGTCGAGGGTCTGGCCGGGTACTTTCGCAAAGGGTCGCTGTGGCCGGCAACGTTCGGACTTGCCTGTTGTGCCATCGAGATGATGTCGACCACATCCGGACGATTCGACTTGGCGCGCTTCGGCATGGAGGCGTTCCGCGCGTCGCCGCGGCAGGCAGACCTGATGATCGTCGCCGGCCGGGTCAGTCAGAAGATGGCGCCGGTCCTGCGGCAGGTGTACGACCAGATGGCTGAACCCAAATGGGTGCTCTCCATGGGTGTCTGCGCGTCGTCAGGCGGAATGTTCAACAACTACGCGATAGTCCAGGGCGTCGATCACATCGTGCCGGTCGACATCTACTTGCCTGGATGCCCGCCACGTCCGGAGATGCTGCTCAACGCAATTATCGAACTGCACAAAAAGATTCAGGACATGCCACTGGGCGTCAACCGCGAAGAAGCGCGCGCTGCCGCCGAGCGCGCCGCCCTGGCGTCCACTCCCCTGATCGACATCAAAGGGCTGCTGCGATGACCGGGGAGCCCTTCGACCGCCGCGGAATGTTCGGCGCCCGTGGCAGCGGCGATACCTCCGGATACAACCGGTTGGCCCGCGCCGCCGTTGCACCGGACGCTGCGACACGGCCGTACGGCCGATATTTCGACGAGGTCGCGGACGGATTGTCGGCCGCACTGTCGGACAACGGAACTGCCTTCGACGATGCGATCGAGAAGGTGGTGATCTTCCGCGACGAGATGACGTTGCACATCGAACGCTCGTACCTGCCCCAGGTGGCACGCCGTCTTCGCGACGAACCGGACTTGCGGTTCGAATTGTGTCTCGGCGTCAACGGCGTTCACTACCCCGAGGACGCCGGTCGCGAACTGCACGCGGTGTATCCGTTCTCGTCGATCACCCACAATCGACGCCTCCGATTGGAGGTGTCGGTACCGGATTCCGATCCGCACATCCCCTCACTGGTGGGCACCTACCCGGCCAACGACTGGCACGAGCGCGAAACCTACGACTTCTTCGGCATCGTCTTCGACGGCCATCCGTCGCTCACTCGCATCGAGATGCCGGACGACTGGCGAGGCCACCCCCAGCGCAAGGACTACCCACTGGGCGGAATCCCTGTCGAATACAAGGGAGCACATATCCCGCCACCCGACGAGCGCAGGTCGTACATCTGATGAACAACACGGCTGACACACCATCGCAGGAGACGGTTTACACCGCCTCGGGGCAGGACTGGGACCAGATTGTCGCCGCGGCGGCAGCGGGTCGATCCGATGCCGGTGCCGAACGCATCGTCGTCAACATGGGTCCGCAGCACCCGTCAACGCACGGCGTTCTCCGTCTCATTCTCGAAATCGAGGGTGAGACTGTCATCGAGGCGCGATGCGGAATCGGTTACCTGCACACCGGAATCGAGAAGAACCTCGAATACCGGAACTGGACTCAGGGCGTCACTTTTGTGACCCGCATGGATTACCTGTCGCCGTTCTTCAACGAAACCGCATACTGCCTGGGCGTCGAGAAGTTGCTCGGCATCACCGAGGACGTACCGGAACGCGCCACCGTTGTGCGCGTGATGTTGATGGAACTCAACCGGATCTCCTCGCACCTTGTTGCGTTGGCTACGGGCGGCATGGAGCTGGGCGCGGTCACCGCTATGTTGTTCGGGTTCCGCGAGCGCGAACTGATTCTCGACGTCTTCGAGACCGTCACCGGACTTCGGATGAATCATGCGTTCATCCGTCCGGGTGGACTGGCTCAGGACCTCCCGGCCGGTGCGATCCCGAAGATCCGCGAACTGCTGAAGGTTTTGCCGAATCGCTTGCGCGACATGGAGTTGATGCTCACCGACAACACGATCTGGAAAGCGCGCACCAGCGGCATCGGGTATCTGGACCTCACCGGATGCATGGCGCTCGGCATTACCGGTCCGGTTCTTCGGGCTACTGGGCTCCCCCACGATCAACGTCGCGCGCAGCCGTACTGCGGTTACGAGAACTACGAGTTCGACGTCATCACGCATACCGGGTCCGATTGTTACGGAAGGTACTTCATTCGGGTGGAGGAGATGAAGGAGTCCTTGAAGATTGTCGAACAATGCCTCGACAAGCTGGCGCCGGGGCCGATCATGGTCGACGACCGAAAGATTGCGTGGCCGGCAGATCTCCAGGTGGGTGCGGACGGGCTCGGCAATTCGCAGAAGCACGTCGGCAAGATCATGGAGTCGTCGATGGAAGGCCTCATCCACCACTTCAAGTTGGTGACCGAG
Source organism: Rhodococcus sp. NPDC056743 (assembly GCF_042790355.1). Classification (NCBI taxonomy): domain Bacteria; kingdom Bacillati; phylum Actinomycetota; class Actinomycetes; order Mycobacteriales; family Nocardiaceae; genus Rhodococcus; species Rhodococcus sp. NPDC056743. The sequence continues at coordinate 253,140 of NZ_JBHTZI010000008.1, forward strand.
GGTATCCGCGTTCCGGCCGGACAGGTATACACCGCTGTCGAGTCACCGCGCGGAGAACTCGGCGTCCACATGGTGTCAGACGGCGGCACCCGTCCTTACCGGGTCCATTTCCGGGATCCGTCGTTCACGAATCTCCAAGCGGTGGCGGCAATGTGCGAGGGAGGCATGGTGTCCGATGTGATCGCGTCGGTGGCCAGCATCGATCCAGTCATGGGCGGAGTGGACCGATGACAGACTCCACGACGAACGGTGGTACCCGCGTCTTCCTCGAACTCGGTCCACGGCCCGATGAGCCGACGCAGTTGGTGCGGCCAGGGGCTCGAAGCAGCTACCCCGCCGACGTCCTGGCGCGACTCGACGCCGACGCCGAGGCCGTCGTTGCGCGATACCGTGACGACTCGGCAGGTCAAGGGACCATTACCAGCAGGTCCGCTCTGTTGCCGCTGCTGCATCTTGTGCAATCCGAAGACGGCTACATCACGCCGGCCGGAATCGACTTCTGCTCACGCAAACTCGGGTTGACCGGTGCCGAAGTCGCGGCTGTGTCCACCTTCTATTCCATGTATCGGCGCGGACCCACCGGTGAGTATCTGGTGGGCGTCTGCACCAACACTCTGTGCGCGGTCATGGGCGGCGATGCCATCTTCGAGGCTCTCGAGGAGCACCTCGAATCGGCGGGCTCCCGTGACGAAGCGTCACATTCACTCTCCACGTCGGACGGCAAGGTCACTCTCGAACACATCGAGTGCAATGCCGCCTGCGACTACGCACCGGTGGTGATGGTGAATTGGGAGTTCTTCGACAATCAGACTCCGGAGTCGGCACGCACGTTGGTCGATGCACTCCGTGGCGGCGAACCTGTCACTCCCAGCCGCGGTGCCACGCTGTGTTCGTTCCGCGAAACTGCCCGCACCCTGGCCGGTTTCGCGGATTCTCGCGTCGAAGCGGCCGAGGCTCAGACCAGTGGCGCCGCCAGTGTCGCAGGGCTGAAAGTGGCTGCGGCGGAGTCCACCGGCAATCCCAGCTCCGGCGAAGGGAAATGACATGGCACTTGCGCCTGTACTGAGTCGGTACTGGGACGAACCCAATTCGTGGACTCTCGACGCCTATCTGCGGCACGACGGTTATCAGGGGTTGTGCAAGGCACTCGCGGGCACCGCCGACGACGTGATCGCAACCGTCAAGGACGCGGGCCTCCGTGGCCGTGGTGGCGCCGGATTCCCTACCGGTTTGAAGTGGAGTTTCATTCCGCAGGGCGACAACAAGCCGCACTACCTCGTGGTCAATGCCGACGAGTCCGAACCGGGTACGTGCAAGGACATGCCGTTGATGATGGCAACTCCCCACACCTTGGTCGAGGGAGTCATCATTGCGGCGTACGCAATTCGCGCGGCCAAGGCGTTCATCTACGTGCGCGGCGAGGTTGTCCCGGTACTACGACGCCTACAGACTGCCGTGTCGGAGGCCTACGCGGCCGGTTACCTGGGGCGCGATATCCAGGGCAGCGGTTTCGATCTCGATCTGGTGGTGCACGCGGGCGCGGGTGCGTACATCTGTGGTGAAGAAACCGCGTTGCTCGATTCGCTGGAAGGCCGCCGCGGGCAACCGCGATTGCGTCCACCGTTTCCGGCGGTGGCGGGCCTGTATGCGTGTCCGACAGTGGTCAACAACGTCGAATCCATCGCGAGCGTCCCGGCCATCATCCGGGGCGGCCCTGAATGGTTCAAGTCGATGGGCACGGAAAAATCGCCCGGATTCACGCTGTACTCGTTGTCCGGCCATGTGACAACTCCCGGGCAGTACGAGGCACCTCTCGGCATCACGTTGCGCGAGCTGCTCGGTTACGCGGGCGGCGTCCGGGAAGGCCACACTCTCAAGTTCTGGACTCCCGGCGGTTCGTCGACACCGATCTTCACCGATGAACACCTGGACGTGCCACTGGATTACGAGGGTGTCGGCGCCGCCGGATCGATGCTGGGAACCAAGGCTCTGCAGATCTTCGACGACACCACGTGCGTTGTCCGGGCGGTGCTGCGGTGGACAGAGTTCTACGCCCACGAATCATGCGGAAAATGCACGCCTTGTCGCGAAGGCACGTACTGGCTCGTACAGATTCTGCGTCGCCTCGAAAGTGGTGGCGGCACAGAATCCGACCTGACGAAACTGCTCGACATCTCCGACACCATTCTCGGAAAGTCCTTCTGTGCCTTGGGTGACGGTGCGACCAGCCCGATCATGTCGTCGCTGAAGTACTTCCGCGACGAGTACCTGCAGCATTTCGATCAAGATGGCTGCCCGTTCGATCCCGCGCGGTCTGTTCTGGCGACAGGAGCGTATACCTCATGACTGCAGCGGCTGATGTGGAAACCGGCGACGTGGTGCCATCAGACCTCGTCACCCTCACCATCGACGGCACCACCGTTCAAGTTCCCAAGGGCACATTGATCATTCGCGCCGCCGAGATGATCGGTACCGTCATTCCCCGATTCTGCGATCATCCCCTACTCGATCCGGTGGGTGCCTGCCGCCAATGCATCGTCGAGGTCGAGGGCCAGCGCAAGCCGCTTGCATCCTGCACCACGACGGTCGCGGATGGAATGGTGGTCAACACCCAACTCACCTCGCCCGTTGCCGAGAAGGCTCAGCGTGGAGTAATGGAACTACTCCTCATCAATCACCCTCTCGACTGCCCGGTATGCGACAAAGGCGGAGAGTGTCCGCTGCAAAATCAGGCGATGTCGACGGGCCGGACGGAATCACGGTTCGGCGAGGAGAAGCGGACGTACCCGAAGCCGATTCCCCTCTCGTCCGAAGTTCTGCTCGATCGGGAGCGGTGTGTTCTGTGCGCGCGGTGCACCCGGTTTTCGCAGCAGATCGCCGGCGACCCGTTCATCGATCTCCTCGAGCGCGGCGCTTTGCAGCAGGTCGGAATCTATGCCAACGAACCCTTCGAGTCGTACTTCTCCGGAAACACCATTCAGGTCTGCCCGGTTGGCGCTCTCACCAACACGTCGTATCGCTTCCGCGCTCGTCCCTTCGATCTGGTGTCCAGTCCGAGCGTCTGCGAACACTGCGCCGACGGATGCGCCCAGCGGACCGATCATCGCCGCGGGAAGGTGCTGCGGCGCCTCGCCGGGGACGATCCGGAGGTCAACGAGGAGTGGAACTGCGACAAGGGCCGATTCGCCTTCTCGTATGCAACGCAACGTGATCGCATCACCACTCCCCTGATTCGCGACCGTGAGGGTGCACTGGTTCCCGCGTCGTGGCCATTCGCACTCGACCTGGTGGCCCGAAAGTTCGCCGAATCGCGCGGCGATGCGGGTGTCCTCGTGGGTGGACGATCGACGCTGGAAGACTCGTACGCCTACAGTAAGTTCGCGCGTATCGCGCTGGATACCAACAACATCGACTTCCGGATTCGCGCACAGTCTGCGGAGGAGTCCGCATTTCTCGGCGCTCAGGTGGCCGGACGATCACTCGATGAATCTGTCACACACGCGGACCTCGAGGCCGCGCCGGTCACCCTTCTCGTGGCACTTGAACCGGAGGAAGAGTCGCCCATCGTCTTCCTCCGCCTTCGCAAGGCTGCGCGGACGCACCGGACGCGGATTCTGTCTCTCGCTCCGTTTACCACCCGCGGTCTGGAGAAAATGGCAGGCACACTGCTGCGCGCGGCACCGGGTGACGAGCCCACCCTTCTGGATTCACTGGCTGATCCCACCAGCGAGGTCGGCCGGCTTCTACGACAACCCGGCGCAATCATTCTGGTCGGCGAAAGACTGGGCGCAATCGACGGCGGACTGTCGGCAGCACTGCAATTGGCTGACATCACCGGCGCCCGGCTCGCGTGGATTCCGCGTCGCGCCGGAGATCGAGCCGCCGTCGAAGCCGGCGCTGCGCCAGGACTACTTCCCGGTGGCAGACCGACATCCGATCCTGCTGCACGAGAGGATATTTCCTCGATCTGGTCGGCGGAACTTCCGACCGAGCATGGTCTGAGTGCACAACAGATGTTGGGATCGGACTCGCCGCTGAGCGCTCTGCTGGTCGGTGGGGTTGATCTTGCCGACATGCCGGACCCCGACGCGGCCCGCAGCGCCGTCCACTCCGCAGGCTTTGTCGTCAGTCTCGAGATTCGGCACAGCAGCGTCACCGAACTGGCCGACGTGGTGTTCCCGGTCTCGCCCGTCGCCGAGAAACCGGGCACGTTTGTCAATTGGGAGAGCCGCGAACGTCCTTTCGAGACCGCACTGCGCACTACCGGTGTGATGCCCGATCAGCGCGTTCTCCAGGCGATTGCAGCGGAGATGGGTATCGATCTCGGACTTCCCGACGCCGATGCCGCGCGGGCCGAGATCCGGGCGCTCGGAACATGGTCGGGCAAGCGGGTTCCCGCACCTCACTCGCCCGCGCCGGTCCGTCCCGAACCGCAACCCGGTCAAGCCGTCCTGGCGAGTTGGCACCTGCTCCTCGACCGAGGGCGACTTCAGGACGGTGATCCCAACCTGGCGGGAACAGCCCACCCACCTGTTGTGCGACTGTGCGCGGATACCGCCGGGGAAATCGGAGCATCGGACGGCCAACCGGTATCGGTCAGCTCGGATCGTGGAACGATCACGTTGCCGCTGGTCATTGCAGATCTTCCGCCGCGGGTTGTCTGGCTCCCCCTCAATTCGACCGGCAGCGAGGTCAACCGAACGCTGGGAGTATCTCCGGGTGACACAGTCACGATCTCGAATCAGGTACCGCAATGAGCACCGTCACGCATATCGCTGAACCCGTGGACCTTTCGGCGTTCGGGCACGATCCGCTGTGGCTGGTGATCGCCAAAGCCTTGGTGATTTTCGTGTTCCTGTTGCTCACGACGCTGATCGCGATCTATGTCGAGCGCAAGGTCATGGCCCGAATGCAGATGCGTGTCGGCCCCAACCGGGTGGGACCGCGTGGATTGCTGCAGAGCCTGGCCGACGGCGTGAAACTGGCTCTGAAGGAAGGCATCACACCGTCCGGCGTCGACAAACCGATTTACATGCTGGCTCCGATTATCGCCGTCGTTCCCGCGTTCATGGCGTTTGCGGTCGTCCCGTTCGGCCCCGAAGTGTCGATCTTCGGAACGTGGTCGCCGCTGCAACTCACGGACCTTCCCGTCGGCGTTCTGTACATCCTCGCCGTCACCTCCGTGGGGGTGTACGGAATTGTTCTTGCCGGGTGGTCGTCCGGATCGACCTATCCGCTGCTCGGCGCTCTTCGATCGACGGCGCAGGTCATTTCGTACGAAGTGGCGATGGGCTTGTCGTTTGCCGCTGTATTCCTTTACGCCGGAACCATGTCCACGTCCGGAATCGTCAGCGCCCAGGAAGGATCCTGGTACGTCTTCCTGCTCCTGCCCTCGTTCCTCATCTACGTGGTTGCCATGGTCGGTGAAACCAACCGTGCACCGTTCGATCTGCCCGAAGCCGAAGGCGAACTGGTGGGCGGATTCCACACCGAGTACTCGTCACTCAAATTCGCGATGTTCATGCTCGCGGAATACGTGAACATGGTGACGGTCTCGGCCCTCGCCACCACGCTTTTCCTCGGTGGCTGGCACGCACCGTTCCCGTTCAATCTCTGGGACGGCGCAAATTCGGGGTGGTGGCCGGTGCTGTGGTTCGTTGCCAAGGTCTGGTTCTTCCTCTTCGTCTTCATCTGGCTCCGCAGCACACTTCCCAGGTTGCGCTACGACCAGTTCATGAATCTGGGATGGAAGATCCTCATTCCGGCAGCCTTGGTGTGGGTCATGGCAATCGCCTCGGTCCGCGCCTTCCGCAACGCGGGTTACAACACTTGGCTGGTGCTGCTGTGCGTCGGCGTGGTTCTGGCCGGCGTGCTTCTTGTTGCATTGGGCGGTCTCTACCGGGGCCGTCGACGTGACCTCGAGCAACCACCTGCAACGCCCGCACATTTCGAACCCGCACCTTTCGACCCTATGGCCGGCGGCTTCCCCGTTCCGCCGATGCCCGGGCAAACGGTTTCCGCATTCAGCCGAACCCGGGATGCATCCACTGAAACAGTTGTACCCACCGAAACATCGGAGGACTCCCATGCCTGAATTCCTCGGACCCCTTGCCGGATTCGGCGTGACGCTCTCGACAATGTTCAAGAAGCCGGAAACCGAGTTCTACCCGGAAGAGAAGCGGCCGACTGCGCCTGGTTATCACGGTCGCCACCAACTCAACCGGTATGCCGACGGACTCGAGAAATGCATCGGTTGCGAACTCTGCGCGTGGGCGTGCCCCGCCGATGCGATCTACGTCGAAGGCGCGGACAACACCGAAGACGAGCGCTATTCCCCCGGTGAACGGTACGGCCGGGTGTACCAGATCAACTACTTACGGTGCATCGGTTGCGGTCTGTGCGTGGAGGCATGCCCTACCCGCGCGCTGACCATGACCAACGAATACGAGATGGCAGATGACAATCGCTCCGGTTTGATCTACGAGAAGGACCGATTGCTCGCCCCCCTGCAGTCCGACATGGATGCGCCCCCGCACTCGTTGCGCCCGGGAACCACCCAGGACAACTACTACCGCGGCGATATCACAGCGGCCGGCCAGGAGCCGGAACAATGATCGGCGCGCTGGCCACTGACGTTGTTGCACAAGGAACACTGACGGTTCTCGCACAGGAGACACTGACGTCGACGTCGACGGGTGAGGCCGTGCAGTTCTGGATTCTCGGCACTCTCGCCGTGATCAGCGCGCTCGGAGTTGTTGCGGCCCCGAAAGCTGTGTATTCAGCGCTGTTCCTGGCGATGACGATGATCATCCTGGCCGTGTTCTACATAGTTCAAGGCGCCTTGTTCCTCGGAGTTGTCCAGGTTGTCGTGTACACGGGTGCGGTGATGATGCTGTTCCTGTTCGTCCTGATGCTGGTCGGCGTGGACTCCTCGGACTCACTGGTCGAAACCTTGCGGGGGCAACGTGTCAGCGCAATAGTGATCGGTCTCGGTTTCGGTCTGCTGTTGATCGGCGGACTAGGCAACGCGTCGATCTCGGGATTCACCGGGTTCACCAACCTGGAGCAGGGCAACATCGATGCGCTCGCGGATCTGATCTTCATTCGCTACGTCTGGGCTTTCGAGTTGACCGGCGCGCTGCTGATCACGGCCACACTGGGCGCGATGATGCTGGCACATCGGGAGAAGATCGCGGCGTCGATGAGTCAACGCGAACTCTCACAACAGCGTTTCAAGTATTTGGGCAGCGACGAGCACAATCCCGAAAAAGGCTCGGCCACACCACTGCCCAGTCCCGGCGTCTACGCCCGGAACAACGCTGTCGACATACCGGCGCGGCTTCCCGACGGTTCGCCGTCGGACATCTCGGTCTCGAGCGCCCTCACGCCGCGCGCACAGGATCAGGCAAGCAGAGAGGAGAACAATCGATGAATCCCGAGAACTATCTGTATCTGTCGGTTCTGCTGTTCACTATCGGCGCGGCCGGAGTTCTCCTACGACGCAACGCCATTGTCGTGTTCATGTGCATCGAGCTGATGCTCAACGCCGCCAACCTCGCGTTTGTCACGTTCGCGCGGATGCACGGCAACCTCGACGGCCAGATCTTTGCCTTCTTCACGATGGTTGTCGCCGCTGCGGAAGTGGTTGTGGGCCTGGCAATCATCATGATTATCTTCCGATCTCGGCGTTCTGTATCCGTCGACGACGTAGACCTGCTGAAGTACTGATATGTCAGGAGGAATCACGTCCGCCATCTGGTTACTGCCTGCACTGCCGCTGTGCGGCGCTGCCGTCCTACTCGTTGCCGGTCGTCGCACCAACGCGTGGGGGCATCTGTTCGCGTGTGTCATGGCGCTGGCGTCGTTTGCCGTCGGAGTGGTGTTCTTCATCAGCATGCTCGGCCGCGACACCGCTGATCGGAGCATCAACGATCACCTGTTCAGCTGGGTACCCGTTGACAGTCTGCAGGTCCAGTTCGGCCTTGAACTGGACCAACTCTCCATGTGCTTTGTTCTCCTCATCACCGGCGTGGGCTCGCTGATCCACATCTACTCGGTCGGGTACATGGATCACGACCCCGAGCGCCGCAAGTTCTTTGCCTACCTCAACCTGTTCCTGGCGGCGATGCTGCTCCTGGTCCTGGCCGACAATTTCCTCGGCCTGTACGTCGGCTGGGAAGGCGTCGGATTGGCGTCGTACCTGCTCATCGGTTTTTGGCAGCACAAGCCGACAGCAGCAACCGCGGCCAAAAAAGCGTTTGTGGTCAACCGAGTCGGCGATATCGGCCTGATGATCGCAATGATGTTGATGTTCAACACTTTCGGATCCCTCTCGTTCACCACGGTTTTCGGCAACGCTTCGGGGGCAAGTGAAGGAGTTCTGACGGCGATCGGCCTCATGCTGTTGCTCGCGGCGTGCGCGAAGTCCGCTCAGGTGCCGTTGCAGTCCTGGCTGGGCGACGCAATGGAAGGCCCCACACCGGTGTCGGCGCTGATTCACGCGGCAACCATGGTCACCGCGGGTGTATACCTGATCGTGCGTTCCAATCCGATCTTCGACCTGGCACCCGACGCCCAGACGGTGGTGGTGATTGTCGGCGCGGTCACGCTCCTGTTCGGCGCGATCATCGGTTGCGCGAAGGACGACATCAAGAAAGCCCTCGCCGCGTCGACCATGAGTCAGATCGGATACATGGTTCTCGCAGCCGGTTTGGGACCCGCCGGATACGCGTTTGCGATCCTGCATCTCATCACCCACGGATTCTTCAAGGCCGGCCTCTTCCTCGGCGCCGGTTCGGTGATGCACGCAATGAACGACGAAACCGACATGCGACGCTACGGCGGACTGCGCGCATTCATGCCGTTGACGTTTGTCACCTTCGGACTCGGCTACCTTGCCATCATCGGTGTTCCGCCGTTCGCGGGCTTCTTCTCCAAGGACAAGATCATCGAGGTTGCCATCGGCGAGGGCGGGGTCAAGGGCATAGTCCTCGGCGTGGTCACGTTGCTGGGCGCCGCGCTCACCGCGTTCTACATGACCCGCGTGATGCTCATGACGTTCTTCGGTAAACCTCGGTGGGACAACCAGAATCCACACGAATCCCCTTCGGTGATGACGTCTCCGATGATTGTGCTCGCGGTGGGATCCGTCGGCGCCGGCATGCTCCTGACGATCGGCTCCAGCTTGCAGAACTGGCTCGAACCCGTTGTCGGGGCCCATCACGTGGAGCCGCCGATACCCGCGTGGAGCATCACCCTGATGGCCCTGGTTGTGGTCGCACTGGGCGTCGGAGTTGCCTATCGCGAGTATGCAACTCGGGAGATACCGGTGGAGGCGCCGACAACCGTATCTGCGCTGACCACCGCGGCCCGTCGTGATCTGTACGGCGACGCATTCAACGAAGCGGTGTTAATGAGGCCCGGACAGCAACTCACCGAGACTCTGGAGGTAGTCGACACCAAAGGCATCGACGGCGCGGTCAACGGCTTCGCCGGGGCGGTCAGCGGAATCTCGGCCCTGGTGCGCAAGCTGCAGACAGGCTTTGTACGCTCCTACGCCCTGGTGATGTTCGTGGGTGCAGCGCTGGTGGTCGCGACGATGATGGCGGTGACACTGTGGTGACCGAAAATCTGGTGAACGAAACCATGGCAAACACCGGTTTCCCCGCTCTGACGATCCTGTGGCTACTCCCCCTGGTTGGCGCCGCCGTGGTGGTCGCGCTTCCGGCCCGGATGTCTCACGTCGCCAAATCCGTTGCGCTTGCAGTGTCGTTGGGTGTCCTCGTGATCGCTGTAGTTCTCGGCATCACGTTCGACCGCGGCGGGCAGCAGTTCCAATTCGTCGAAAGGCACAGTTGGATACCCGCATTCGGGGCCAGCTACAGCCTGGGGCTTGACGGCATTGCGCTGGTTCTCGTTCTATTGACGGCCGTTCTGGTGCCGCTGCTGCTGATTGCCGGATGGAACGACGTCCCCGCGGTGCCGTCGGAGAACCCAGAGACCCTGGAGACCCCAGAGACCTCGGACGAGCCACCACGACGCCTGCCACACACGTACTTTGCGTTGATCCTCGTAGTCGAGTCGATGGTGCTGCTCTCGTTCAGCGCGCTCGACGTTCTGCTCTTCTACATTTTCTTCGAGGCGATGCTGATACCGATGTACTTCCTGATCGGCGGTTTCGGTGGCGCCAACCGCTCGCGCGCAGCCGTCAAATTTCTGCTGTACAACCTGCTCGGCGGGTTGGTCATGCTGGCAGCGGTCGTTGGCCTCTACGTTGTGACCGCTCGTGCGGAAAGTCCCTTCACCTCAGGAACTTTCGACTTCCAAGCCATCGCCGCCGCAGCCGCGAACGGTGACCTGGGGGTCGGACCCGGCGTCCTCAACGCGTTGTTCCTGGGCTTCATGTTCGCGTTTGCCGTCAAGGCACCGCTGTGGCCGTTGCACAGCTGGCTGCCTGATTCGGCGGTGGAGTCCACACCGTCGACGGCTGTTCTGATGATGGCCGTCGTCGACAAGGTGGGCACCTTCGCGATGATTCGCTACTGCCTGCAACTGTTTCCGGAGTCGTCGGCGACGTTTGCACCGTGGATCATCACGCTCGCCGTGATCGGCATCGTCTACGGCGCGATTCTCGCGATCGGGCAGACCGACATCATGCGCCTGATCGCCTACACGTCGATTTCGCACTTCGGATTCATCATTCTCGGGATCTTCGCGATGACCAGTCAGAGCCAGGCCGGGTCCGCTCTGTACATGGTCAACCACGGAATCTCGACGGCTGCCCTGTTCCTGATCGCGGGTTTCCTTGTCTCGCAGCGTGGTACACGGGCCATCGCGGCGTACGGCGGTGTGCAGAAAGTTGCGCCCGTTCTGGCCGGCACCTTCCTGATTGCCGGGCTAGCCACTCTCTCGCTTCCCGGCCTGGCGCCGTTCATCAGCGAATTCCTGGTCCTGATCGGCACGTACACGCGCTATCACGTCGCTGCCATTGTCGCGACAAGTGCACTGGTCCTGTCCGCGATCTACATCCTGTGGCTCTACCAACGGGTGATGGGTGGTCCCGAGAAGGAAGGCTCCGACAAGATCCGGGATTTGGTGCGCCGTGAACTTGTCGTGGTGGCGCCGTTGATTGCGCTCCTGCTCTTTCTGGGAATCTACCCCAAACCTGCTCTCGACATCATCACACCGGCGGTCAACCACACCGTTGTCGATGAAGTGCCCACACCCGTGATCGCCGATCCCCACGCCGAGGAAGGTGCCCACCCATGAGTTCCTTCGACGGATTGACTCTCCTAGCGGAGCCGGCAACCCATTCCACAAGTGTCGAATACGGCTTGCTCTCACCGATGCTGATCGTGTTCGGGGTTGCGGTGGTCGGAGTGTTGGTCGAAGCCTTTGCACCTCGCGCGGTGCGCTACCCCGTCCAATTGGTTCTCGGTATCGGCGGATTGGCTGCAGCATTTGTGGCTGTCATCGCGCTCGCGGGCACCCGATCGCTGGCCATGGCGGGATCTGTCGCCGTCGACGGTCCCACACTGTTTCTGCAGGGCACGATTCTGCTCGTTGCGATTCCGGCAGTGTTGCTGATCGGCGAACGCGGATCAGGCGATACCGTGCCAGCGGAGAATCACGACGACGCACTGGGGAGTTTCACGCCTCAAGCGTCGAGCGTTCCCGGCAGCGTTGCCGAACAAGAAGCAACCAAAGCCGGTGTTGCACAGACAGAAGTGTTCCCACTCACCCTGTTTGCGGTGGGCGGAATGCTCCTCTTCCCCGCTTCCAACGACCTCCTCACGATGTTTGTTGCGCTCGAGGTCTTCTCGCTTCCGTTGTACTTGCTGTGTGGATTGGCGCGACGACGCCGTCTCCTGTCGCAGGAAGCCGCAATGAAGTACTTTCTGCTCGGCGCCTTTTCGTCGGCGTTCTTCATCTTCGGTATTGCACTGCTCTACGGCTATGCCGGTACGGTCACACTCTCCGGTATCGCGGACGCGGCACGGATCGGAACGGAGAACGATTCCTTCCTGTGGCTCGGCACCGCACTGCTCGCGGTGGGTCTGTTGTTCAAAGTCGGTGCGGTGCCCTTCCATTCGTGGATTCCCGACGTGTATCAGGGTGCACCCACCCCCATCACCAGTTTCATGGCAACCGCCACCAAAATCGCCGGCTTCGGGGCGATTCTGCGAGTCTTCTACGTAGCGCTGCCCAACGAGTACGTGAATTGGCGTCCACTGATGTGGGGCGTTGCGATCGCAACGATGGTTGTCGGATCGGTTGTCGCTCTGACGCAGACCGACATGAAACGAATGCTGGCGTACTCGGCTATTGCGCACACCGGTTTCATCCTGACGGGAGTGGTCGCCGACTCGGATGCGGGTCTGTCCGCGACGATGTTCTACCTCCTTGCCTACGGATTCAGTACCCTGGGCGCGTTTGCCGTTGTCACTCTGGTGCGTGACGCTGACGGCGAAGTTGCCACATTGAATCGCTGGGCAGGATTGGGTCGACGCTCCCCGCTGATCGGCGTGGTGTTCGCCCTGTTCCTTCTGGCCTTTGCCGGGATTCCCTTGACCAGTGGTTTCATCGGCAAGTTCGCGGTGTTCCAAGCCGCCGCGGAGGGCGGCGCCGCCCCGCTCGTGATTGTGGGTGTTCTGTGCAGCGCAATTGCGGCGTACTTCTACGTGCGGGTCATCGTGTTGATGTTCTTCACCGATCCTGTTGACGACGCCCCCACCGTCGTTGTTCCGAGTGCGCTCACCAGCAGTGTCATCGGCCTCGGCGCCGGAGTCACCCTGATTCTCGGAGTCTTGCCGCAGCCGGCACTCGACCTTGCCGAGCGTGCAGCGGAGTTCGTCCGTTAACTCCCGATACGGTGGATCGATGACAGTGGAGAAACTCATCGTGCGGAATCCGTGGTTCATCGCCTTCGCGATTGTTGCCGCCGCGCACCTCATCCTCAACGGCGCTGACGTGGCGCCGTGGGACGGCATCACCAAAGTAATGCTCGCTCCCCTCCTGGCCGCCTGGGTTCTCGCGGACCACGGACCGAAGATCGTTGCCGCTGCTCTGGTCGCGTGCGCCTTCGGTGATCTGTTTCTCCTCTGGGACGCCACCTTCATCGTCGGGATGGCAGCCTTCGCGATCGGCCACCTCTGCTTCATCCGATTCTTCATCTCCCGCGGTGCATTGCACGGGATCCGTAAGAACCCGTGGGTTCTCCTCGCCTACGTAGCCGCGGCTGTCGTCCTTGTCGTCTACACCTGGTCCGGCCTGGGCGATCTCCAGATTCCCGTCCCGATCTACGCTGCCATCCTGGTCGGCACTGCGGCAACGTCGTTGGCTTACAACAAGATCGCCGGATCGGGTGGCGCGCTCTTCCTCTTCTCGGACGCCGTCATTCTGCTCGGTCAGGCAGACAAGTGGCAGCCCGAGCCCACCGATATCTGGATCATGGCGTCGTACATCCTGGCGCTGCTCCTCCTGACGGTCGGCATCCTGAGCCGCGAACGCCGAACATCGCCCATCAACGCGGTCGACGCGCAGAATCGTGCGAGACTCGGACAGTGAACGACGCCAGCCGTAAAAACCTGCACCCGTTCCGACCGCGTTTGCTGCGCGTCGGCATCCTCGTCGCCGCAGCTCTGATGTTGCCCACCCCTCTCGCCGCGGCCACGCCAGCGCCGACCGCACCGGCGGGCTGTGTACCGTTCGGGACCGCGCAGCTGCCGCCTGGGGTGCCCTCCGGGGGTGGCCGCGCCGGGCTGGATCTCCTGCCGGCGTTCACCGGCGACGCCGCCCCGGTGTCCGTCGAAGTTCGCACGCCAACCACCCAATTCAATCGGTTCTGGGACTTCGCGCTCGTAGGCCACGACCTGCTCACCCGGCCACGGGATGCCGGTGCGCCGACGGCCGAGCCCTGGCGTTTCGTACCGATGCCAGAGTGCCTGCGCGGCCGACTGGTCGGGATATCGCTCGACGACGACGAACTCGTCGCAGTCGACGACAACGGCTGGATCTACACGATGGACAACGCGTCCCAGCATCCGCTGGTGTGGAACTGGACCTCCGCGTGGGGAGCACCCCTGTGGGCCGGCCCGGGCCGGCAACTGCCAGGTGATCGGCCGAATGGATGGGCACTGAGTGTGTCGTCGCCGTGGGACACCCAGACGTTCACGGACATCGGGGGACGAATCCACTTCGTAGGATTCGGCAAGATGACGATGCTCCCCGCATTGACCGGGGACGGCAGCCGCATCACTTACGCGGACCCGTGGCTGCCGAACGACGACAGCTACGAGATCGGCGGGCCGCTCGGCGGACGGTTCCAGGCCGAATCGCTGTCTGCGGCCGGATCGACCACGTTCGTGATGAACAAGTACGGCGACATGTACACCCGCACCTTCGATTTCGACTCGTCGGGATCGGACTCGATCTTTTTCCGCTACAGCTGGGATGACCAGTCGGACAAGCCGAGCGCACCCAACCTCGTCGTCGAGACGCTCGACCGCAGCACCGCCGCGATCCAGCTGCCGGCCCCGGATTGGGTGTACCAACCCAAGATTCCCGGCGAGATCACGTCTGCGATCAGCGTGCACTCCCTCGGCCCCGGGCCGAATCGGCGCGAATTGCGGGTGGAGGGCCGCCGCGATGCCGAATCCGGTTTCTGGCACAAGGATCTCGTGGGCGACGCGTGGGAGTTCACACCCACCGATGCAGCCTTCCTCGGCTCGCCGATCGAAAACGCGCCGACCAACCGCTCTACCGACACCCTGGCCCCGGCCGCCCCCTGGCACTTGTCCACGACCCTGCCGGCCCGCGACGGCGCCATCGACGGTCAGGCCTTGATCGACATCGGATTTCCGTACACGGTGCTGGACCCGCGCCTGCTGGATGCGATCGGCCAGCATGCCCAGCCGTCCGGTTACCGACTGGACGTGGACCACTTCGACCCGGTCGCCACCACCCGGACCGCGACGGTGACCGCACCGGACGGCACTGACATTCCGGTCATTCTGCACACCGCCGACGGGCTCCGGATGACACCCCGCGGACCCGGCCTCGACGACAATCCACGCCACCTCGTCGGGGCGATCGAGATCCCCGAAGACGCGTACGCAGCCCGGGGATCGAATCCCGCCCTGGACGCGTTCGTTCGGGACTGGATGCGCGAGCGGCACATTGCGGCAATCACCCTCAGCGCCACCGACCACGACCTGGTGGTCCGCTGACACTGACCCCGTGTGGTCCGCTGACACTGACCCCGCGCCGCTGACCGGGACCCTCGTCGACACCGGTTGATCTCTCGGTACCATCCGGAGATGACTACACCGACTCCCAGCGAGCGCACCCCCAGCCAGTGGGAAGAGATCACCGCGGCTGACCCGACACATTCGTCGCGCTATGTGGAGCGGTTCCGCACGATGGCGGCAGAGGGAAACGACATCGTCGGTGAAGCCCGCCTGATCGATGCAATGCTCGGCCGCGGCGGTCGTGTTCTCGACGCGGGGTGTGGCCCCGGCCGACTGGGTGGTCACCTGCACAAAGCCGGTCACGAGGTTGTCGGTGTTGACGTCGACCCGGTGCTGATCGCTGCGGCGCAGGAGGACTACCCGGGCCCGACGTGGCTTGTGGGAGACCTCGCCGAATTGGATCTGCCATCACGCGGGATTGCGGCCGATTTCGACGTCATTGTCTGCGCCGGCAATGTGGTGGCCTTCCTCGCACCGTCCACCCGGAAGACAGTGCTCGCCGGCTTTGCCCGCCACCTCGGTCCGACCGGCCGAGTCGTCATCGGTTTCGGCGCCGGCCGCGATTACGAATTCTCGGACTTCCTGGCCGACGCCTCAGACAGCGGACTTGCGGCTGATCTGCTGCTCTCCACGTGGGATCTACGACCGTTCACCAACGATTCCGGCTTCTTGGTCGCTGTGTTTTCACGCGCAAACCCAACAGCCGAGTAGCCGTTTATTCAGTACCGGGTGTAGTGATGCGTGCTCGCATGCTCCTCGGGGCAGATGCATTTTCGGTCGAGGTTCCGGTCCGAGGTCACGCCGCAGAATCGAATTCCGAGCGCATCGTGGGAATCCAGACTGTGCCCGCAGGCCGGGCAGGATGGCGTCGAGTCTGTCGATCTTGCGGCCTGCTGCGAGGCATGTGACCGAGAAACGTCGGCGGAATTCGACATATCAGTCGGGTTCGAAGCCATGACGGTTCTCCATTCTCGGCCGTTCGACTTCCGACCGATGTGGACACCGAGGACGACATGGCGCGGCAGCGCATGTTCGAAATGCCCTCGGTGTCCTCCACGCTACCCGCTTCCGCCGAAACAATCAGACTGCTCCACACAATCAGACTGCTCCACAATGGGATTGGCCCCGGCATCTACTCGGCTACGCCACCCGTCTAGAGGATCACGCCACTCGTTTGGCGGTACGGCCACCGAATTCCAGCATCACAGCCCGTCCGGTCTCATCGGTGACAAAGCGTCCCAATGCCCGAGTGGTGTCCGCCTGCGCCGCGAAGTCACGGTCGTTGACGAAGGCGATCGGGATCGCCGGCGGCCAGACGATGTCCTCGTATTCACCGAGGTCTTGCGCGCTGCCCATCCGGATGCCGATTCCTTCGTCACCGGAGGCGACGGTCATCGTCAGCGAGCCGGCCTGATACTTCCCCAGGACTGCGTCGACGGCAGCGGCTTCGGGTTCGACCACGCCGAGGGAAACCGGGGTGGGAAGTTCAGTGAGGTTGGCCATGGACCAGTCGACGATCTTCTTGCCGATTCCGCCGCCGAGGGCGTTGGTGAGCACGGTGACGGCGAAGTTCTTCTCGGGCACCGTCATGAACTCGGAGACCTGGAGATTGCTGACGTTTCCGCCGTGCCGGACGACCTGCGTGGTTCCGTACCGAGTCAGCAGCCATCCCAGGCCGACTTCCTCGAACATCATCGCTGCCGGACGCTGAGGCTTCTGCATCAGCAACCGGGTGGACTCGTCGAGTGGCCGGCCCTCGCCGGGGTGTTCGCCGGACAGTGCGTAGCGTGCCCAGACCAGTTGATCGCGCACCGAGGACCACATTCCGCCGCAAGGGATCATGCCGCGGTCCAGTCCGGTTTCGTTGGATACGAACGGCACACCGTCGCGGATGTAGTGGCCGAGTGCAAACCGGTGGGTCATCACATCCCAGGGCAGGAACGCCGAGTTCTTCATTTCGAGGGGGTCTAGAACGCGTTGCTTGACCAGCTCTTCGAAGGTCAGTCCGCTGATCTTGGCCACGACGTGTCCGGCGAGAACGAATCCGGAGTTGCTGTACGAGAAGACCTCACCGACCGGGAATTCTTGTCGCAGCTCGTTCAGCCGTGACACCGAGCGTCCCAGTGCGTCTTCGCCCCAGCCTGCCGAGAGGCCGGCGTCGCCGGTGAATCCGCCGGTGTGGGTGAGGAGATGACGCATCGTGACTGTGCGCGTGGCTGTTTCGTCGGCGAAGCTCAGTTCGGGGACGTACTCGACCAACGGGGTGTCGAGATCGAGTAGGCCGTCCTCGACGAGCGCCATCGCGGCTGTTGCAGCAAACACCTTTGTGGTGGAACCGATCATGAACATTGTCTTGTCAGTGACCGGAAGCTGCGTGTCAACACTCTCGATGCCGCTGGTGACGACGATGTCCTTATCGCCGTGCACGATGCCGACCGAGACGCCGGGGATGTTCGCCTCGACCCTCCACTGATCGACCAGTTCCTGCAACTGTTCCTGCATCTTTGATTCCTCGAGTTCGCTGGCGTTTCGTGGTGCGGACTCTGCAGTCGGCGTGGATTTGAGATGATGGCCCTCGGAGACCAAAGGTCGGTCGGTCATGGATACCCTTCGAATCGGAGGAATTGAGAATCGGAGGAATTCAGAATCAGTGGAATTGAGCTGTGTACGCCGGCGGCCTGTCCACAGCTCGGCCGGTACTGACCGACCTGCATCCGGATGCCCCACCTCCGGGAAGGTGCAGCACAGTACCGTCGGAGCAGGTCCGGTGTCTCATACTGCCTCCACGAAAGTACTTGAGCCCGAGCGATAATCAGCCTGCACTCGCCTGGGTTTCGACCATTAGATCTTGACAGGTGACGTGGTGGCTGTCTCGGTCGATCCTCACAAAATTTGGGGCGCTTTTCGTCCAGGCCACCAAGCCTGAAGGACCATCAGTAAGGTCTCGTTGTCTCGGGCAGTTCCGAAGCCCTACCCACATGTGCCCCGTAGCCCCAGGCACTCGGTTCTCGATTTCGGCTCGAACTTCGTAGCCGATTTCCGGTGATCAGACGCAGAATCTGGGTGCCTGGCCGAGGCCGGCGATGGACGACATTCGGGTTTGGTGGAACTGAACGAAAAGCGGCGTGATCTTTGTGCGGATCCACCGAGACACGCGTCACGTCGAACCGTCAAGATGACACAGTCGGCAACTGATCCCCGTTCAACCGATTATCGTTCGGACCCAAGCATTTTCGTGGAGGCAGTATGAAGAACCGGTTGTATCCGACACTCGCGGCGGCCGCAGGGCTCACGCTTGCGTTGTCTGCTTGCGGGTCGGGAGGCGCGTCCTCGGGCCCCGGTGGTGGTGAACCGGCCACGGACGGGACCTTCCGTTTCGCTCTGCAGGCCGATCCGGGCGCACTCAACCCGATCATGTCGGCATCCCAGGCAACCGCCGAGTTGTCACGTTTGGCCTACGACTACCTGATCTACCAGGATCCCGACACCAGTGAAGTCGGACCGTGGTTGGCGGAAAAGTGGGAGGAGACCCCGACGTCTGCGTCCTTCACCATCCGCGACGGGGTCATCTGTACCGACGGATCCGTGCTGACTTCCCAAACCGTGGCGGACAACATCAACTTCGTTGCCGATCCGGCCAACGGTTCGCAGTTACGCGGATCTTCTGTCCCGACCGGCGCCGCTGCAACTGCCGATCCTGCAACGCGCACCATCACGGTGACCACTGTGGCACCGAGTCCGTTCCTGCTTCTCAACATCGGCCGCCTGCCGATCCTGTGCGACGCCGGACTGAAAGATCCGACCGCGTCGAACAAGAAGTCGCTCGGTACCGGCATGTTCGAAGTCACCGAAGTCGCAGCCAACGACCATTACACGTTCGAGCGACGTGAGGGTTACCACTGGGGTCCTGACGACACCACTTCCGACACACCAGGAGTCCCCAAGACAGTCATCGCCGCTTTGACACCCAATGTCAGTACGGCCACAAATCAGCTTCTCTCGGGCGAACTCAACGCCGCCCCGATCAGCGGCCCGGACCGGACACGTATCGAAGCAGCCAATCTGAACTCGGTCTTGCGCCCGCTTCCTTCCGGTCAGATGTACTTCAATCAGATCGCGAGCAACCCCACCAGCGATCCCGCCGTTCGAAAAGCCCTTGTCCAGGCAGTCAATCTCGACGACCTCACTCAGGTTCTCACCGCAGGAAACGGAGTCCGCGCAACCAGCCTCGTCGCAGTCGAACCACGCGCGTGCGTCTACGACTCTGTCGCAGGCAACATTCCGGACTTCGACCTCACTGCCGCGAAGGCAACACTGGACGCTGCAGGGTGGACCGCCGGCGCTGACGGCAAGCGAAGCAAGGACGGAAAGCCGCTGAATCTTCGCCTCGTGTACGACGGCACCGACGATCCGCGCAATGCGGCAGCCGAACTTGCTCAGACTGCGTGGTCCGAACTCGGCGCACACGTCGAGTTGACCGGTGGTGACTCGAACAAGATCATCGACGTCATCCTCAGCGGTAAGGACAACACAGCCTGGGATATCGCGTGGATCCAGATCAATTCCTCGCTCCCCAGCACATTCACTGCCTACTTCAGCGGACCGGTTCCGGCTGCAGGCAAGAACTTCGGTTCGACCAACAACCCAGCGTACGAAGCAGCGGTAACCAAAGCCTCCGGCCTGACCGGCGAAGCCGCCTGTGATGCCTGGGCCGACGCCGAGTCGGAACTCACCAAAACGATCTCCGCTGTGCCCTTCTCGGATTCCGTCATGAAGGTGTACTTCAACAAGGCCGGACTCTCATTCGGTAAGTCGATGAACGGTCCTGCGTTGCGCCTCTATCAGTAAGCCGATCACCGCATCTCTTCCCGCCCAGCATCCTGCCCTCCGGAAAGACAGCCCATGAGTCAAACTATTGAAGCCGCGACACCAGAAGCGGCGCCTCGAGCTCGAGCAAAGTGGTTCGAGTCCGACAGCTGGCCTGCATATCTGTTGCGCCGTTTCGGCACCTTCGTGATTTCGCTCTGGGCGCTGGTGACGGCTGCGTTCCTGATGCTCCAACTGATTCCGGGTGACCCGGTGCGGTTGGCGCTCGGACTGAACGCCCCGGTCGAACTGGTCGAGACAACGAGGTCTCAGCTCGGTTACGACCTTCCCGTGTGGCAGCAGTACTTCCACTTCATCGGTGGTCTGCTGAGCGGGAATCCGGGTGACTCGATCACCTTGAGGACTCCGGTCCTCGAGGTGATCTCGTCCCGCCTACCGGCAACTCTCGAACTTGCCTTCCTGACGGTTATCACGGTGCTGGTCATCGGCATCCCGATCGGGCTCGTCTTCGCCGCGCTGACCCGAGGTGGCCGTCGCCGCGGAGTCGAGATCGGTTACACCGCAACGTCGGGCACCATCGCCGTCATTCCGGAGTTCATGTTCGGTACGGCTCTGGTGTACCTGTTTGCCGTCACGTTCCCGGTTCTTCCGGTCGCCGGACGGGGTGGGCCGGAAAGCTACATCCTTCCGGTTGCCGCCATGTCCATCGGCGCCATCGCCTCCATGTCACGCATCGTTCGGGCCGAGGCTCTGAGCGTGCTGGACATGGACTACATCCGCACGGCACGCGCCAAGCGAATGTCCGCGGCGCGCATGTACTTCCGTCACGCAATGCCCAACCTCTTGACGTCGACGCTGACGCTGGCCGGTCTCCTCTTGGGTGGCCTGATTGCCGGCACCGTGCTCATCGAGAGCATCTTCGCGTGGCCCGGCATGGGCATGGCGCTGGTCAAGGCCATCACCGAGAAGGACTACCCGCTCGCCCAGACGCTCGTCGTGATCTACGGCAGCCTCGTCCTGCTCATCAATTTCATCGTCGACGTGGTGCTCGCTCTGATCGACCCACGATCCACCATCCGGGAGAACTGAGTTGAGCACCTCACCTACAGTCGAAACAGCCGCAACGGCGCCTCTTCGTCAGCACTGGCTGGTCCAGACTTTCCGCACTCCTCTGGGCATGCTGGCGCTCACCTTTCTGACGGCCCTGATCGCACTGGTGATCTTCGGACCGATCATCTGGGGCGAAGCCGCGGTAGTCGGCAACCCCAAGGCACTCTCGCAGGGGCCGAGTTCCGAGCACATCTTCGGCACCGACGCGGGCGGGCGTGACGTCTTCGCCCGCACCATGACCGCCGCCAGGTTGTCCGTGCTCATGGCACTGAGCGCCGTGGGCCTCGGCGTGGCGCTGGGCTTGTTCCTGGGGACACTTCCGATGCTGGCCCCCCGCTGGATCGGCCGACTCGTCGTGGCGTTCCTCAACTTCGCCATCGCCTTTCCCGGACTGCTTCTCGCCATCTTCCTGCTGGTCATTCTCGGGCAGGGCTCGAGTAGTGCCGTGATCGCGATCGGTCTCGCCATGGCATCTCCGTTCGCGCGGTTGACGTACGCCCTGTCGTCTTCGGTCAACGGCCGTGACTTCATCGATGCCGCACGGATTCTCGGAGTAACGAAGCCCGGCTTACTCTTTCGCCACATCCTCCCCAATATCCGCGAGCCTCTCATCGTCAATGCCAGTATCGCTGTCGGCGGCGGACTCGTCGTCTTCGCCGGTCTGTCGTTCCTCGGCCTGGGTATCCAACCGCCGGCTTTCGACTGGGGCCGCATGCTCAACGAGGGACTGTCGAAGATTTTCGTCAACCCCGCCACCGCACTGGCACCCGGCATCGCCGTCGTTCTCTCCGGTCTGACCTTCACATTGCTCGGTGAGGCCATTGCCCGCGGCGCAGGTGTTCGCAGTCCCATCAGCAGCAAGCTACCCAAGTGGAAACCGCTCAACGAGCCCGAGAGCGCTGCGCAGTCGGTTCCCGTCGACGGTCATACACAGTCGGCGCCGGTCGACGACAACGCAGTTCTCACTGTCCGCAACATGTCCGTCGCAGTTCCTGCGGGCAATACCTGGCGTCGACCGGTCGACAACATCAGCTTCACTGTCCAGCGCGGTGAAACCGTCGGTATCGTCGGCGAATCCGGTTCCGGAAAGTCCCTGAGCTGCATGGCGATCTCGCAGTTGACCGACTATCCGACAGTCGTCGACGCCGGCCTGATCGAATTCGACGGCACAGTTCTGATGAAGAACGGACAACGCCCGGAAGGTTCTGCCGCACGCAAAATCGCGCGCCAACTCGGAACGCGCATGTCGATGGTTTTCCAGGATCCCATGTCCTCGATGAATCCGTCCCTCAAGGTCGGATACCAAGTCGCAGAGATAGGTTGGCTGCACGAGGGCATGAGCAAGGCGGAAGCCAAGAAGGCTGCCGTCGACCGTCTCACTGCAGTGAAGATCCCCGACGCGCCTCGTCGTGCAAAGCAGTATCCACACGAGTTTTCCGGCGGTATGCGTCAGCGAGCCATGATCGCCATGGGTCTGATGGGCAAGCCCGCGCTGATCATCGCGGACGAACCCACCACCGCCCTCGACGTCACCGTCCAGCGTGAGGTTCTGGGACTGCTGCACGAGGTTCGCGAAGAGACCGGCGCCGCAATCCTTCTCATCTCGCACGACATGGCGGTCATCACCGGAATGTGCACACGCGTCCTGGTCATGTTCGCCGGCAACATCGTCGAGGACATCGCCGTCGACGATCTGGTCGCCGGTCGTGCACAGCACCCGTATACCCGCGCGCTGATCGCCGCGGTCCCCACCATGACAACCGATCGTGACAAGCCGCTCGCCACTGTCGACGAAGCCTGGCAGGTCGAAAGCCTCGGATCATCGGCAAGCACCGTTGATGCCGAGCTGGCAGTGCTGGTCGCAGCGGCAGAGGAGATCCGATGAGCAGACTCGAATTTCGCGACGTCAACGTCCATCTCGGAAACGGCACGAAACGATTCCACGCCGTCAAGAACATCAATCTCGATATTCCGTCGGGATCGATCGTCGGGCTGGTCGGTGAATCCGGTTCAGGCAAGTCCACTCTGGCCCGCGCGACGGTCGGGCTGGCCGAGCCGAGTTCCGGGCAGATCCTCCTCGACGGCGTCGACGTGGCGCACGCCCGCGGGGCGACGGCCCGCCTGCGCCACACGATCCAGATGGTGTTCCAGGATCCGTACTCGTGCCTCGACCCCCGCATGACGATCGGCCAGTCCCTGGCCGAGGCGCTACGTTCCACCGAACGCCGCGACAAATCCGGGCGCAGCCGATCGGCGCGAAACACCGAAGTGGCCCGGTTGCTCACCACTGTCCAGCTCCCCACCGAGAAGGCCCACGACTACCCGAGTTCGCTGTCCGGCGGTCAGCGTCAGCGTGTCGCGCTGGCCCGGGCACTCGCCGCTGCGCCGTCCGTGTTGCTCGCCGACGAGATCACCTCGGCACTGGACGTGTCCGTGCAGGGCGCAGTCTTGAATCTCCTGGTGGATCTACAGAAACAACTCGGTCTGACCGTTCTCTTCGTCAGTCACAATCTCGCGGTGATCCGCTACGTCTGTGACCACGTCGCGGTCATGCTGGGCGGTGAGATCGTCGAGCACGGACCGATTCTCGACGTGATCGATTCTCCGCGTGAGGACTACACGGTCAAACTCTTGTCCGCAATTCCAACATTCGGGGAGCCGATGTTCCGATGACAACACCGACCACTCTCGAATCGCCTGTCGCCAGCCGCCGTACCGAAGAACGTCGGTCGGCGGGCATACAGGATTACTTGTCCGTGGTCACACCGACCGGCATCGCGGTGTCCGCGTCCGGGCGAATCGCCTACGTACGTACGGAGTCGAACCCCGCTGCAGACACCAACGAGCACTCGATCTGGTTGGCGTGCCCGCAACGACAGCTCACCGAGGGCCCTGCCGACACCTCCCCCGCGTGGCATCCCGTATCCACGCTGATGGTCTTCGTACGGCCGGATTCCGCGGGCACACCGCAATTGTGGAAGGTCGACGCCGGCGGCGGGCCTGCGCTTGCGATGACCACGTCGCAGCAATTGCCGCTCGGCGCGGGGGCGCCGGTGTTCTCTCCGGACGGCACCCGGATCGCCTTCAGCGCTCCGGTTGACCGCACCGCCGCAGGCTCGTCACAACTCCTGGTGACGAAACGCCTCAACTACAAGATCGACGGGCCCGGCGTCCGCGGCAGCATTCGTTCGCACCTGTTCGAATTCGATCTGGCAACCGGTTCGCTTCGACAATTGACGGACGGCGATTGGGACGCTGTGCATCCCGCGTACAGTCCCGACGGCTCCGAATTGGCATTCACAGCGGCGATGGAGGACGACGCCGATGTGACTCGGGCGCGTTCCGCCTGGACCGTGTCGTTGACCGATCTCGCCTCCGCGCCGCAGAGGGTGGGGCACGCACGCAACATCGGCGGTCCCCTTGCCTGGACACCTGCCGGCGACGCCGTCGTGGGGGTCGGCTGGCACACCCCGATCGTCCACAACAACGAACTTCTTGTCCTGCACCGCGACCGGCGAGTGGACGATCGCAGCCTGACTGCCAAGCTCGACCGCAACGTCATGCCGGGTGGGACGGGTTATCCCGGTGGCGCACCGAGTTTCACCACTGACGGAGACCTCGTCTTCTGTGCTCGCAACCACGGCTCCACCGAAGTACACAAGGTCGATGTCACCTCGGGCACTGTCTCACCGCTTCTCACCGGTCAACAGATAGTGGTCTCCGGGCTTGCCGTGACCGCGGGGCGCGCCGTCGTCACGCTGGCAACCGCGACGACCTTCGGTGAAGTCGCCGTGATCGACCTCGAGACCCGTGCCGTCGAGACCGTCACCGAATTGAACACGGAACTGGCCACGTCCGTCGAGTTTCCCGTCGCCACCGAGCGGTGGTTCGACATCAGCGACGGCACCCGTGTTCAGGGTTGGGTCCTGCGCGACCCGAACGTCACTGGTGCCGGACCTCTGGTTTTGGACGTCCACGGCGGACCTCACAATGCCTGGACCGGTACGCCCACCGTGATGCGCGCGTATCACGCGGAACTGGTTGCGCTCGGATACACGGTCTTGACGATCAATCCGCGCGGAAGTGACGGATACGGAAACGAGTTCTTCGACGGTGTGCGCGACGGTTGGGGCGACGCGGACCGCGCTGATCTCCTCGAACCGGTCGAAACCCTTGTTGCCGAGGGAATAGCCGATCCGAAGCAACTTGTACTCACGGGCTACAGCTACGGCGGATTCATGACGTGTGCCTTGACGTCCGTCACCGACCGATTTGCCGTTGCCGTCGCCGGCGGCCTCGTGTGCGACGTCGCGAATACGGCCGGCCCCTCGGACGAAGGCATTCTGCTGCAGACGCTCGAATTCGACCCGCAGTCATCTCGGATACACGAGATGTCGCCGCTGGCGCGAGTCTCGAAGGTGACAACACCGACGCTGATACTTCACGGTGGTAGCGACGTCCGGTGCCCGGTCAATCAAGCCGAACAGTGGTTCGGCGGACTGCGATTGGCCGGTACCCCCACCGAACTCGTGATCTATCCGGGGGCGTCGCATGGCTTTCTCGCGGCAGGGCGGCCATCACACCGCCGCGACTACAGCACTCGGCTCGTCGACTGGATCGAACGCCACCTCTCGCCCACACCGGCACGCACCACGGTCGATCGCGACTACTGGCAGTACCGACTCGACACCCTGAGCGCGAAGTACGGGGTTCCCGGGGCCGCACTGGGAATTCTGACCACAGACCGCAGTGGATTCCAGCGGACGGTGGTGACCTCCGGCGTCGTGAGCACCCGCACCGGTGTCGCGGCGATACCGGACACGCTGTTCCAGATGGGGTCGATCAGCAAGGTCTGGACGGCCACACTGATCATGCAGCTCGTCGAAGAGGGGTTGCTGGACCTCGACTCACCGGTCCGGAATGTTCTGCCGGACTTCGCAGTTGCCGACGCGGTGGCCACCGACACGGTCACGACTCGTCACCTGTTGACGCATACCAGTGGCATCGACGGTGACGTCTTCATCGACGGCGGACGCGGCGACGACGCCGTCGAGCGCTACGTCGCCGCCCTGACGTCGACAGCGCAACTCTTCGCCCCCGGCACCGATTGGTCCTACTGCAACACCGGCTTCGTCATCGCCGGACGCATCGTCGAGGTTCTGCGCGGTAAGAGTTGGGACGCGGTTCTGCGTGAGCGAATCTTCGAGCCGCTCGGCCTGACCGGGACCACGACGTTACCCGAGGAGACGGCTCTCCATCGCGCCGCAGTCGGGCACGTCGGCGGTACCGACAGACTCGAACAGACACCACAGTTCCTCATCACTCGTTCCATGGGACCCGCCGGTCTCATCAACAGCACAGCCGAAGATCTACTCCGGTTCGCTCAGGATTCGATACGCGTGGACCCGATTCTGCTCGAACGGTCCACTCATCTGGCCATGCTCGAAGAGCGCCTCCAGATCGGTGACGTGTCGTCTGCAGACGCGATGGGAATGACATGGCTGCTGCACAATTGGGGTGGGGTACCAGCGCACGGCCACAACGGCGGAACTCTCGGCCAGCAGTCGTTCTTGCGGGTGGTCCCGTCCCGCGGTCTGGCTGTGGTCCTGATGGCCAACGGCGGAGCTATGGACGCTCTGTCAGGCGATCTTCTGGCTGAAGTAATCGGTTCCGTCGGCGGGGTCGCCGTGCCACCGGCGTTTTCCCCTGGCGCCCCGCACACCCGCACCACGTCCTCGCCGGAGGAACTCGATGCGCTGTGCGGCCTCTACCGTGATGCTGCCGCCGACTTCGTCCTGGAACGGACCGGCAGTTCCCTGACCGCTCGCCGCACCGATCACATCGACCCTTCCGTCGACGCCGAAACCGTAGAGTCCGTCTCTCTGAGCCTGATCGAAGTTCACCCCGGAGTGTTCGCGACCCGACTGCCTCGAACATCGAGTTGGACCCGGATCACATTCTCCGGCAACGGGAGTACACGATTGCTCCACGCCGGAAGCCGCGCCTATCCGCGGGTGGACAACCGATGACCGCTCTCCGCGATCTGGCCGACCGCCATCTTCCGCAGATCCTCGCGGACGCCATCGCGCTCATCGAAGTCGAGTCACCGTCTCACGATCTCGACGCTGTTGCCCGCAGCGCGAAATGGACGTCAGACCTTGTCCACGAACGACTCGGCGTTACACCGGAGTCGATAGTGCGGGAAGGACGAACCCATCTGGTGACCCGTTTCGGTAGTTCACCGACGCGGCTGATGCTGCTCGGCCACCACGACACTGTCTGGCCGATCGGCACCCTGATACGCCTACCCGCGGCCGTCGCCGACGGAGCGCTTCGTGGTCCGGGTGGCCTGGACATGAAACTTGGTGTCGTTCAGGCAATTCACGCCCTCGCCATCGTGCAGGGGTTGTACGGCGACGACGCACTAGACGGAATCACTCTTCTGGTGACCGGTGACGAAGAAATCGGTTCACCCACGTCTCGATCCCTCATCGAAGAACACGCGGCAGGCGCGGTACTCGTCCTCGAAGCCGGTGGCGACGGCGGCGAACTCAAGACCGTCCGCAAGGGAGTGTCGCTGTATCGAATCCACGTTGCCGGCCGCGCCGCGCATGCGGGGCTGGAACCGGACAAGGGCATCAACTCGGCAGTCGAACTGGCTCGTCTCGTGATCGCAATCAACGACTTGTCCTCACCGGCGCAGGCAACCACCGTCACGCCGACGGTCATGTCGGCCGGAACCACCACCAACACGGTTCCCGCAGAAGCGTTTGTCGACGTGGATGTGCGCGCGACCAGCGCCGCCGAGCAGGAGCGGGTCGATTCGAATATCCGAGCACTGCAGGCCATCCACCCCGAAGCAATAGTCACGGTCTCGGGTGGCGTCAACCGGCCACCTCTTGAAGCATCGATGTCCGCACCGTTGCTGGCTATGGCGGAACGTGTTGCGCTCGAGCATGATCTGGATCCTCCCGTCGGCCTCGCCGTCGGCGGTGCCTCGGACGGAAACTTCACAGCCGGCATCGGTATCCCCACCCTCGACGGCCTCGGTGGCGTCGGCGGCGGTGCACACGCCGAGACCGAGCACGCGCTCGTGTCCGCAATCGCTCCGAGAACGGCACTGGTTGCGGGCCTTATTCGTTCGATCACGTCTGAAGGGGGCCCTCGTGTCGAAAAGCAAAGCGGTTGAGTTTCGAGAACTGGTCGATACCCGCGAGATAGCCGAACTGTCTGCAATTTTCGACGAGATCTGGGCTACCAGTCCCGGGCCGGCTCATTTCGGCACGGCGATGCTTGTTGCACTACATCACGGTGGCCACTACGTGGTGGGAGCCTTCTCCGACGGCGACATGATCGGCGGTTGTGTCGGATTCTTCGTCGAGCCTCTCGGGGAGGTTCTGCACTCACACATCGCCGGGGTTCTACCGGAGCACGCCGGCCAGGGAATCGGACGCGCTCTCAAGCATCATCAGCGAGACTGGTGCATCGAGCGCGGCGTGCGGACGATCCGGTGGACGTTCGATCCACTCGTCGCACGAAATGCCTACTTCAACATCCAGCGCCTCGGAGCCGAGCCGACAGAATACAATCCCGATTTCTACGGTTCCATGGCGGACGGCATCAACGCCGGCGACGCCAGCGACCGCATGCTGGTCAGTTGGGATCTCGACAGCGATGCGGCGCCCAGTTCTGCTGTGGCCGTTAGTGATACAGTGAAAGTGCTTCACCCTGCCGAAAGCGGTACGCCTCGGATGGTCCCGATCCCACCCGACTGCGTCGATATAGCAGTCGGAATCCCCCGAGACATAGAGCATCTGAGAACCGTCGACCGCGCCTGCGCCTTTGCCTGGCGACACGCGCTTCGCGAGTACCTCGAGCCACTGATCGCCTCGAAACAGTGGCAATCGACCGGCTTCGACCCCAGCGGCTATTACACGTTCACGAAAATCTGCGAGACAACCGGAGAAGAGCACGTCCATGCACATTGAGTCCGTCGAATTGCGCGAGCTGCGCATCCCTCTCGTCTCCCCTTTCACCACGTCCTTCAGCACTCAGCTCGAGCGCAACACTCTCGTTCTGAAGGTGAGTGGCAGCACCGACGGCCCCAACGGACCGGTCGAAACTGTCGGCTGGGGCGAGTGCGGCTCGCTGAGCGATCCGTACTACAACTCGGAGTACACCGCCGGAGCGCGCGCGATGCTGCGCGAGTATCTCGTTCCGACGCTGCGTAAGGCGCAGTCGGATCGGCCACTCTCGGCCGAGACCGTCGGCAGCGCGCTTCACCACATCGTGGGCCATCAGATGTCGAAGTCGGCCATCGAAATGGCAATCCTCGACGCGGAATTGCGTGCTCGCGGACAGTCGTTCGCGCGGTACCTCGGTGCCACCCGCACCCGGGTTCCTTCGGGAGTGTCCGTCGGCATCCAGGACAGCATTCCGCAGCTACTCGAGACCGTCGGCAACTATCTGTCGCAGGGTTACGTGCGAATCAAGCTGAAGATAAAGCCGGGCTGGGACATCGCTCCCGTGGCGGCGGTGCGCAAGGAGTTCGGCTACGACGTCCCCTTGCAGGTCGACGCAAATGCCGCGTACACCCTCGTCGACGCGCAGCTGCTGCGTCGCCTGGACGAATTCGCACTGCTCCTCATCGAACAGCCGTTGGCTGAGGACGATCTGGTGCAGCATGCCAAGCTTGCCCAGTCTCTGTCGACTCCGATCTGCCTCGACGAATCTGTCGAATCGGCAAAGGACGCGGCGGACGCGATCACACTGGGCGCCGCTTCGGTCATCAACATCAAGCCGAGCCGGGTCGGTGGATATCTGGAGGCCAAGCGCATTCACGATCTCGCCTCGGCCCACGGTATTGCGGTGTGGTGCGGCGGAATGCTCGAGACCGGAATCGGCCGCGCCGCCAACGCCGCACTCGCGGCCCTGGACGGCTTCACGCTGCCCGGCGACATCTCGGCGTCCGATCGCTTCTACAAGGAAGACATCACCGAGCCGTTTGTCATCGAAGACGGCCATATCGCCGTGCCACAGGGCCCCGGCTTCGGAGTGACGCCGCGCGAGGACGTCATGGAGCGTTTCACCGTCGGTACCGAAGTTCTGTAAGTTTCGCAGCTTCATCGCCAGCCACCTCCACCCTTACCCGGTGGAGGTGGCTGTTTCTGCTGGGCTCGGCACTCCTTCGTGAGGAGGAAGTTCTCCGACCAAAGGTGGAGATCGAACCGAGGGAAGTTCCTCCCGTCGCCCGATGTGGGCGCGAGCGCGGATTTCTAGGCTTGGTGCACGGCCGACGAGCCGCCACAGGCACGCTCGATGGAAGGAATTTCCGTGCATCACACCGCATCCCCACCGCGATCCGCAGGCCTGCGCGTACTTGCCCTCGGCGTTCTTGCCGCCGTGCTCCTCCTCGCTCTGTTCGCCGCTCCGACCTTCTTGGCGGGCAACACCTTCGACGGGAACAGCCTCACCCGCGCCGTCGGTGACGGGTTCGTCGAATACTGGAATCTGGGTGTCACCGATCTTCCACCGAAGTTGGCGAGCGCCGTCGATTACTGGTTTCGCTTCCACATCGCCAAGGCCGTGATCGCGGCGCTGCTCTTGGCGGTGACCGTGCCGCTCGGGATTCGGCTGTGGACGTCGTATTCCCATACAGGCGCTGTCGGAGTCGGCGGGCGCAGCGCCATTGTGGTGTTCGGCGTTTCGGTCACGACGGTCGCGGCATTCTCGGGCGTGGTTCTGATGGCCAACATTCAGGGCGCGCTCGCCCCGTTCTCCTCACTACTGTCGATGTTGCCCCTCACTGGTGGTGAAGGTGATCTCGGGGCAACTCTCTCCGACGTGCGAGCACAACTGGCTGCCGGTCGAACCTCGCCTGTCATCGACATGATGAACAGCGATTTCGGTTGGTACCACGCCGTGATGGCGGTGGTCGCGGCCGTGGTCGCTGTCACCTTTCTCTGCTCGAGTGCCCTGCTGCTACGGAAGTATGTGCGTACGGATTCGGCAGATCGGCGGGCCAGGCGAGTGCTGGGTTTGTTCGGCATCCTGTCGGTTCTCCTGATGCTGGCCACCGGTGTCACAGCGTTAGCCAACATGGGTACCGCGGCCGATCCGGGGCCGGCCCTCGTAGGCTTCTTCGACGGCGGACTGCTCTGAGCGTCACTGAAGGGAGCCTGACATGACCGGCCGCGTACTCAACTGGTGGCGCGAGTGGATCTCCGACGCACCGCGAGCTGCAATGTCCGGTCGGCTCGCGTCGACCTACCTGACTGTGAAGACATTGATCAGTCGCCATCCCACGAGAACCGACGCGGCGCTCGCCGTGGTGATGGGCTTGTGGGCGCTCCCTCAAATGGTTTACCACGTCCGGCATTCCGGATCGTCGTTCTTCGGCTATCTGTTGTTGAGCGTATTGCTGGTGATACCCCTGATCTGGCGTCGACGATTCCCGTTGTCCACGTTCGCTTTTGCTGCCGCAGTCGCGTTGGTTCAGTGGATCGTCGGCCTCGAGTTGGCGGCCGACATCACTCTGTTGGTCTACCTGTATACCGTGGCCAGTCGATACCCGATGCGCGTGGCGGTCCTTGCAGGCGTGGTCATGGAGTTCGGTGTGCTGCTGGCGTCGATTCGATGGCCGCGTGACCTGCATTGGACGGAGATGCTCGTTCTGCTGACCGGGCCGGTGGTGGCAGCTCTGCTGTTGGGCGTATACGTGCGGCACCGACGACACTCCTTGGACGTGCTGGTCGGACGAGCACAACAGTTGGAACGTGAGCGTGACCAGCAGGCTGTGATCGCTGCGGCCGAGGAGCGGACCCGGATCGCCCGGGAAATGCATGACGTTGTGGCACACAGTCTTCTGGTCATGGTGACTCTCTCGGAGGGTGCCGCGATGAAACAGGCTCGCGAACCGGTGCGGGCCGGCGAAGCGATGCGTCAGGTATCGGCGACAGGCAGGCAGACCTTGACGGAGATTCGACGACTGCTCGGAGTGCTCCGCACCGAAACCGCACCGCAGGAGCGTTCGCCGCAGCCAGGTGTCGCGGAGATCGACTCCCTGCTCGAGCGGGTCCGAAAGACGGGCTTGAATGTCGATGTCACTGTCACAGGCGCTCCCGACGCGTTGCCGCCGAGCGCGGAGTTGGCGGTGTACCGCATCGTGCAGGAAGCGCTGACCAACACCCTCAAACATTCCGTGGACGCCAGCAGTGTCAGTATCGGCATCTCTTATGGGACTGACGCGGTGACGGTAGACGTGCGTGACGACGGCGCTGCCACTGCGGGTGTCAGCGCCGAAACCGCCGGTCACGGCGTGATTGGTATGCGGGAGCGAGCCGCAGTTTACGGTGGCACGGTGAATGCCGGTCCGGATTCCGCCGGTGGTTGGCGAATCCACGCCCACCTCCCCGTCACTACTCGAGTAGAGGATGCCCCGTGAGCAGGATCCGTGTGCTGTTGGTTGACGACCAGGCTCTCATTCGCGCCGGGTTTCGGATGATCCTCGAGGAGACCGACGAGATCGACGTCATCGGTGAGGCTCAGGACGGGATCGAGGCTGTTCGGTTGTCAGCCGAGCTGAACCCGGACGTGATCCTCATGGATATCCGGATGCCCGGCCTCGACGGCATCGAGGCCACCCGGCAGATCATGACCCGCGACGCGTCGGCGCGGGTACTCGTCCTGACCACCTTCGACCTCGACGAGTACGCGTTCTCGGCGTTACGAGCCGGCGCCAGCGGATTCATTCTCAAGGACGTCGCAGTCGACGAGTTGGCGCGTGCAATCCGCGCCGTGGCGAACGGTGACGCCGTCGTGTCGCCGCGAGCGACGCGGGCACTACTCGACGTCTGCGCTCCTCGCCTGCCGGCGGTGGGAGGCGAGACAGTGTCAGCGGATGCCACTCTCGGGCAACTCACCCCGCGCGAGCGAGAAGTGTTGCTCGCGATGGCAACCGGGCTGTCCAATACCGAGATCGCAGGCAAGTTGGTGGTATCGGAGGTCACTGTCAAGACTCACGTCGGCAACATCCTGACCAAACTCGATCTGCGTAACCGGGTACACGCGGTGATCTTCGCCTACGGAATAGGCCTGGTCGGGTAGTGCTGATCAACGCCACTCACACTGTGTCCAGGAACGACTCGAGGTGTTCGGCAATCTCCTTCGACCTGGTGTGGTGCAGGTAGTGGTCCCCGTCCAGCATCACCAGCTCACCATGATCGACGGAGGCTGCCTGCATTTCGTGCAGTTCTGTCCAGCCCTGTACTTCTGAATTCCGTACGGCGAACAACAAAATCGGAAGATCGGCCGGGAACGTCGTGCCGATTGCGTCAGCGAAGTTACTGGAAAGATGATCCATCTCGTTGAGGTAGGTATCGCTGAAGTTGTTCTTCGCAGTCAACAGTCGCAGCTCTTCCTTTGCGGCGGGGTCGAGGTACGCGTCTGACGCTTCACCACCGACGAACTTGGACAGCAATTCCGCCAAGCCCAATTGTCTGCCCAGTCGAAGTGCTTCGATCGGGAATGTGGTATCCATCTTCGGCTGACCTGGAACACTGCTGTCGATACCCACGAATGCGGTGACCTCGTCGCGGTACTTCGCGGTGTAGTCCAGCGCATAGAGACCGGTGATCGAGTGCCCCATGAGGATGTATTCGTCAATCCCCAGCGACTGTACCGCCGTATGTATTTCTTCCACGATGTTCGCTGTCGTGCGGTCTTTGTCCGTTCCGTCACTGTGCCCGTAGCCGAATGGCTCGATCGTGACAACGCGGTAGTCGGGCGCTAGCTCGTTGACAAGCGGTGTGAAGTCGAGAATCGGTGCGGACGTTCCGAACCCGGGAAGGAGCACGATGGTCTGATCTCCGTTGCCGCGGATCGAGTAGCTCATGTTCTTTCCGTCGACGGACACGAACTGGCCGCCCGCTTCCCCGGTCGGAACGTTCGCTCGGCTGGAGCCGACGTTGAGCACGAGCACAATCGATACCAGCACAACCAGAACGACGGACACCGAGGCAAGAGCCTTCAGCGCAACGGTACGAATCTTCTTCATGTTCATCCTCATCTTCTCAGGTGTCGGTACGGCCGGAAAAACTCGATATCGAGGCGGCACTTGTCTCGTCGAGTACGCGCAACACGTTGTTGCCCATCAGCTTTGCCAAGTCTTCCGCGGGCCAACCACGTTCCGCCAGACGGTCTATCAACACGGCGAACCCGGACACGTCCTGCATGCCGTCCGGAAAGTCGTCGAATCCGTCGTAGTCACTACCCAAACCGATGTGGTCTATGCCCGCGACGTTTCGGGCATGTTCGACGTGATCGGCCAGCTGGTCCACCGTCATCGCGGGCCGTGGGCCCACCCGTCCGCCTTCGAACCACTCGTTGTAGTCGACGGAAAGGAACATGGGCACAAAGGCGATCATGATGACCCCGCCGTTGTCCGCGAGCAACCGCATGACGTCGTCGGGAACATTGCGGGGGTGACCGCATAGCTGCGAGCACGACGAATGGCTGAAGATCACCGGTGCCGACGACGTCTCGATGGCATCTCTCATCGTTTCCACCGAGACGTGTGACAAGTCGACGAGTACGCCGACCCGATTCATTTCGCGCACGATCTCCCGGCCGAAGTCCGTGAGACCGCCGTGCACTCGCGTATCCGTCGCGGAGTCCGCCCACCCGGTGTTGTCGTTGTGCGTCAGCGTCAAGTACCGAAGACCAAGGCGCGCCATCATTCTCAGGACACCGAGCGAGCTGCCGATGCTGTGACCGCCCTCCGCACCCAACAAGGATGCGACCTTGCCCTCGCTCCAGATCCGGCGCACGTCGTCACCGGTTCGCGCGAATTCGAAAGTATCCGGGTATCGCTCGATCATCCGGTATACGTAGTCGATCTGTTCGAGTGTGTACTGAACCGCCTCTGGCTCGGCCATGTCGGACGGCGCGTACACCGACCAGAACTGCGCACCGACGCCACCACGACCGAGCTTGTCGATGTCGGTGTGGAAGATGGAATCCTTCTCGAGATTCTCCACCGAATAGCCTGCAGTCTCACGAGCGGCCCAGGCCAGATCGTTGTGACCGTCGATGACC
Source organism: Rhodococcus sp. NPDC056743 (assembly GCF_042790355.1). NCBI lineage: Bacteria > Bacillati > Actinomycetota > Actinomycetes > Mycobacteriales > Nocardiaceae > Rhodococcus > Rhodococcus sp. NPDC056743. The sequence continues at coordinate 288,419 of NZ_JBHTZI010000008.1, forward strand.
GGCGCAAGGCCGTAAGCATCCAGTGCCGCTGGGTGATTCACATCCGGAAAGGGAGCGAGTGGTTTCAACACGTGTACTCCTCGAGAAGGTAGGGCGGGCAGGTCGAGCGCCCTCGTCGCCCTCGACCTGCCCGAGTTCTCAGCCAGCGGAAACAACACCTCTGCGCGGCTAAGCGGACACTTTCTTGAAAAGCCTTGTCATGTACAGATATTCCGCACCGTCGATCGTCAGATGAGCCATCTCGCCCGAAGCGCTCTCGTTACTGATCGAGAACCGGGAAGCAGACAGAGGCACGACCTTGGTGGGCGGAGCCGGCGGCTCGCCGTCGATCTCGACCTTGGCGAAGTTCTGGACCTGGAACCCGCCGTCATCGCCGCGCGTGAGTTCAATTCGCACAGTGGTCGATTCGTAGACACCGAGAATGGGCGACAAATCTATGTCTGCCGCGTTCGGTTCGGACTTGGGCTCGGGCAGAACGAGACCGAACTCCTGACCGATCTCCTTCTCGATGTCGTGAGCCAGGGCACCGCCGCCACGCGAGTTGGTGACTACGGCCATGGCGAGACCGAGCTCGGGGAACGTGTGGAAGCGGGTGATCTGGCCGATCGTCGCACCGCCGTGCTGTGCAGACGTGACTCCGCCCCAATCGGACAGGATCCACCCCAGACCCCACGCCTGGTCGACGCTCGACACCGCCGTCAAGTCGAATTGTGGGGTGCGCATCAGGCGGGCAGATTCTTCGGAGAGAATACGCTCGCCCGTCAATGCGAGGCCGTCACGCATATGTGCAGCACCGAAGGTCAGGAGCGAGCTGACGGATCCGGTGATGATCCCGGCCGGACCGATACCGCGCGGAAGCAGCCACTGCTTGGTCGGAACCACCTTGTCCGGCGACGTCCGATCCGGGTTGGCCACATGGCCGACGGCGGTGCGGAACAGCGGGGCGTCCTTGGCCTTGGTGATGATGTGCGTCAATCCGAGTGGCTTCCAGAGGTATTCGACCAGCGCCTCGTCCCACGTCATCTCGCGAAGGACCTCGACGACGCGGCCGGCAACGGCAAAACCCGCGTTGCTGTAACTCAGATGCCCGCCGGGCTCGGTGACACTGATTGCGGTCGCGAGTTCGTCGACGTACTTCTCGACGCAGTCGTCGCCGTCGCCGGTGTCGTTGAACAGGTCTCCGTCGATACCGCTTGTGTGCGTGAGCAACTGGCGGATCGTGATTTCCTTCGTGTTGGAAGGATCCGCGATCCCGAACTCCGGAAGTACCTCCACCACCAGGGTATCCAGTGTCAGCTTGCCCTCGTCGACGAGCTGCATGATCAGCGTCGTCGTCCAGATCTTGCTGGCGGATCCGTATTGGAACAGTGTGTCGGCGTCGACCTCGACGCGGGTGCTCGAACTGGTCAGTCCGGTGGTGATCACGCGGACGTCCGCAGTTCCGTCGTCAGCCAACGCAATCACACCCACTTGGGCGCCTGGCACCGAATACTTGGCGGCCAGTTCGTCGAGTCGGGCCTGCCACTTCGGATCGACAAGTAGGTCCTTGGGCAATTCGGTCACAGGTCGAACTCCTTCGAGGATGAAGTCAATACCGTGGATGCGATCCACCCTGTGGCACAGGACGTCTCACAAAATCGGTTCGGTAAAACCATCAGTCCATGATCTCAGTCTCGTTGCAGTAGCGTCCTGGTCGATTGCACCGAACTTGCACCCGAAAATGGTGTGATTCGACGAGCTCGACCTCAGAAAGCGACACTCGAACGATTTGTGGAGTACAAGAAGTTACAGAAGGCCTGCAACTTTGTGAGCCGTCTCTTTTGCTGAACCCGGATTCTGGCCTGTGACGAGGTTACCGTCGATTACGGCGTAGGAAACGAAGGGCAATCGGGCCTTCTCGTACAGTGCGCCACGCTTCTTGATTTCTTCTTCGGCGTTATAGGGGACGAGCTTGTCGACCCGGGCGAGCACTTCCTCGAGCCAGGCAAATCCGGTGACACGTCGTCCGGCTACGAGGTACGTACCGTCGGAAAGGGTGGTGTTGAGGAGTCCGCAGTAGCCGTGACAGACAGAGGCGACGATTCCTCCGCGCTCGAAGATTTCTCGGGTGATGCGCTGCAGGCCGTCGCTGTCAGGGAAATCGTACATCACCGCGTGCCCGCCGGTGAAGAAGATGGCATCGTAGTGCGCCGAGTCGATCTGATCCGGGCTGGCAGTGGTCTCGAGGAGAGCCATTCGCGCCGGGTCAGCTCGCCAGGCTTTTGCGGTCTTGTCGTAGTTGGGAAATTTCAGAGATCGCAGCTCCAAGGGCACTGCGCCACCGCGAGGGCTGACGAGTGTCTGCTCGAAGCCGTGGTCTTCGAAAACCTGCCAGGCGTGAGTGAGTTCGGAGAGCCACAATCCGGTCTCGTGTGACGGATCGTCGTAGTGTCCGACATTGGTGACCACGTTCAGGATTCGCTTCGCCATCGGAGATCTCCCTCTTGTTGCACGCTCACTCGGAGATTACGCCACCTTTGTACTGTCCCGTCGCTACGCACCACCGGGTGGTCGTGCAAGCAGCTACGAGAGTCCGTCGACGTCGATTTCGAAGACGAATTCGACCTCGACGGCGCAACCACGTGGCAGTTCGGCCAGGCCGACCGCGGAGCGTGCGTGCCGACCGGCGTCACCGAACACTTCGAGGAGCAGGTCGGAGGCGCCGTTGACGACATTCGGTTGCAGAGTGAACCCGGAACCGGATGCAACAAAACCAACGACCTTGACGACCCGGACGACCCGATCGAGGCCGACGAGCATGTCAACCGCGGCAAGTCCGTTGAGTGCACACAGTCGCGCAGCCGCGACGGCGTCATCGACCGAGACGTCCTCCCCCAGTTTGCCGGTACAGGTGCTGACACCGTCCACCAGTGGTAGCTGCCCCGACGTGAAGACCAGGGTTCCGGTTCGCACAGCCGGCACGTACGCGCCCGCCGGTGCCGCGACCGGCGGCAGGGACAAGCGGAGTTCGCGCATACGGTCGGTCCAAGTCGTTGTGCCTGTCATCGGGCAACCTCTCGTTCGAGTTGTATCGGTGAATTACCCTCGGAATCCGATGATCCCGGGAGAATGTGTGGGTTGAGTATGTTGGTCGGATCGAGCGCGGCGCGGATCGAGCTCATGAGGTCGAGGTCCACCCCGCTCCGCCCGAGCGTGATCCAGGGAGCCTTCGCGCGGCCTACTCCGTGCTCGGCGCTGATGCTCCCGTCGTGTCCGGCAACCAGACGCAGCACGAAGTCGGTGACGGCGTCTCGGTGGCTGTCCTCGACGTCGAGCAGGTTGACATGAATGTTGCCGTCAGCGATGTGACCGAAGCAAATCGCGCGCACGCCGGGGAACGAGCGGGCAAGCCCCGCTGTCAAGACACCGAGAAAGGGTTCCAATTCCCGCAGTGGCGTCGCAATGTCCAACTTCACTGGCGGGGTGGATGATTCGGCACTGACCGATTCGGTGTGACTCTCACGGTACTGCCAGAGCCTAGGCGCCGGCCCGTCCTCGACGACCGCGTCGAGCACTATGTCGTCAGCGTCAGCGAGCACACCGAACAGGAGCGACTGCGCCTCCGCCGGGCCGGAAACCTCGACGAGCACGTAGAACGGCGCATCCACATCGAGCGGCAGCCGCAACTTCCGATGCGTGCGAACCAGGCCGATACCGGCGCGCGTCATCAACTCGGCAGCTTCAAGGGTGAGTCCCGCGCGCTCGAGCCCGTGGATCAGTTTCAAACCGGCACCCACCGAGTCGACCCCGATCATCACGACCTGTGTCCGGGCGGCCGGAACAACCAGACGCATCAAGACACGGGTGACGACGGCGAGGGTGCCCTCGGCACCGGCCAACAGACCCGGCAGGTCGTAGCCGACGTTGTCCTTGGTCAAGGCCTTCCATCGGGTGAGTACCCGACCGTCGGAGAGAACCGCTTCGACGCCGAGCAACCGTGATCGGGTATTGCCGTACTTGATCATTCGCACGCCGCCCGCATTGGTCGAGACGATGCCGCCGAGCGTCGCAGAATCACGCGAGGCCAGGTCTATTCCGAGATCGAGCCCGTGCTGTCGCACGGCTTGCTGAGCCTGGGCGACGGTGACACCGGCGCCGGCTGCCAGCGTGCGACCGACCGGATCGACTTCCTCGACGACGTCGAGGCGAGTCGTGCTGAGCACCACCTCACCGCGCATCGGAACCGACCCACCGACAAGACCGGTGTTGCCGCCCTGCGGTACAACGGCGACGCCGGCACGGTGACAACAGGCGAGCACCTGGGACACCTGTCGGGTGTCGGCGGGCCTGACCACGGCAGTCGTGACGCCGTGCCAGTGCCCGGTCCAGTCGGTGACGTATCCCGCGACCGTGTCGCGTTCCGTCAGTACGTGCGCCCGCCCGACAATGCGGGCCAGTTCGTCGACAAGTCCGCTGACGGTGCGAGTGGTCATGCTGCGCTCCTCTCCAGGAGACGGCCACCACGGCGGCCTGCCCGCTGGCAGGCACCGGGAACGGCGACAGACCGCAATTGCCGGTGACGAACGTCGTGACACCGTGTGCCAGTTGCGTTTCGGCGATCACCGTTCCCACCGGCAATCGTGAAGTCGTAGTCCATGCTGTTTCCTAACGTGATTCGATGACCGTGATCAGCAGGTACACGTGGGAGTCTTCTGCCAGGTGGGGTCCGCGAGGGATTCAGCCCATCCGATTTCGGCAGCGTGCCGATCAGCACCGAGCATGCCTCAGCGCACACACGAAAGTCCAAGTCACATTCCCGCTTATTCGATCACCTTCACTTATAGTTACAGCGTGAACCTGCAACGGGCGCGGTATCTGGTGGCAATCGCCGACCACCTGAACTTCACACGTGCGGCCGCCGAACTCCATGTCGCGCAATCCGCGCTGAGTCAGCAGATCAAAGTGCTCGAACGTGAACTCGGCGTGATTCTCTTCGATCGGCGCGGGCCCCGAATCAGCCTGACAGCTCCCGGAATCGTCGCGGTTCGCGAAGCCACATTCCTGCTCGAATCGGCCGACAGAGCCGTAGAACGGATCCGAGCCGCCGCGCTCGGGTCCGAGGGCGAACTGCGCATCGTCCACACACGGTCGTGGGCAGGCGGTGCAGTTGCACTGGCAGTCAACCAATTTCGCTCCAAGTACCCCAGGATCGCGATCACCGAGCACCGCGGCTACACCACCCGGAACACGGCACTTGCCACCGATGGCACCGTGGACATCGCGGTGGTGCGGCCACCCGTCGACCAGCCAGAACTGACGGTCCGGATTCTCGATCAGGAGAGACTGCTGCTCGCGGTACCGTCCGGGCATCCGTTCTCTGCACTCGATGCAGTCGACCGGGCGCAGCTGGCCGACGAGCAGGTGGTGTTCTGGCCCCGGGCGAACGGGCCTGGCATGTACGACGCGATCGTCGAAATATTCTGGCCCACAACGGCACCGAACGTGGTTCGCCGCGAGGCCGACGACGAGCAGGTACTGCATGCCGTGGCAGCCGGCGTCGGGGTCGCGCCTATGCCGGCCGGCCGCGCCGCAACCTACCGGGTACCCGGCGTTCATATGTGCGAGATCGAGGGCCCGCCACAGTATCTGCCGGTCGGTGTCGCATTCCGCGCAGACAATTCGAACCTCGCGCTCCGGCTTTTCCTCGACGTGGTGGACCAGGTGGTCGACACGTCGCTTCTGGTGCGGTGATGCGTCGACCCCGTCGCGGCCGGTGTCCGTAGATCACCACTGAACCCGCTGCCAACCTTCGTCGGTTCACACAAGACCAGTCTCCACGACGTCACTATCGTCAGACCTACGAAAACCGACGAAAGGGCCCTCAAATGACCGAAACTGCCACCCACGCCGACGTCGCACAGCAGGAGATCGCTGCTGTACTCGCCGAAGCGAAGACCGATGCCTTCGTCCACGCACGTGACATCGATTCCGGCGAAGAGTTCGGCTACGGCGCTGACGAAGGTGTCATCCTCGCCTCCGTTTTCAAGATTCCGGTCGTACTCCAGTACGCCCGCGAAGTAGCCGCAGGCACCCTTGACCCGACCGAGCACGCCACGGTGACCGCCGAGTTCCGCTCCGGTGGCATCGGTATCGGCGGTTGCGCCGACGACGTCACCGCCAGCTGGCGAGACCTCGCTCTGCTCATGATGAGCTTCAGCGACAACGCCGCCACGGATTGCTTGTACGACCGCCTCGGACTCGACAACATCGTCGCGACACTACGAAGCCTCGGGCTGGAGAAGACCAACTTGATTCGCGATTGCCGTGGCCTCTTCAAAACGGTCTACGAAGACCTCGGAGTCGACAAGGAAACCTTGCTGGAGTACCCCCCGATCGAAATTCTCCGGACGATCTCCATCATGGATCCGGCCCGCTCCAACTCCAGCACTCCCCGTGAGATCACACTGTTGCTGGCTGCAATCTGGAAGGACGAAGCCGGCCCCGCGTCAGCCTGTGAAGAAGTCCGAACGATCATGAGCAAGCAGGTCTGGCCGCACCGGCTTTCTTCCGGTTTCCCCGACGAGGTGACGGTCGCCGCCAAGACCGGCACCCTGGGACTGGTGCGAAATGAAGCCGGTGTCGTGACATACCCGGACGGCAAGCGCTACGCCGTCGGTGTCTTCACCAAGTCCCACGAACTCACCCACCGCGCTCCGAAGATCGACGCCTCGATCGGAACCGTCGGTCGCATCGCAATCGAAGCACTCCGCAACAACAACTGACAACGACCGATGCTGCGGGCCGCCCCGATTTCTCAGAGCGGCCCGCAGCATCGGTTTCGGCAACACACGCTAGCGCGGCCCCCGCAGACGAAGATGCACCATCAATCGAAAGCGCACGTTCGGATCATCGAGATCCAATGCCGCGAGACCCTTCAACTTGCTGAGTCGGTAGCGAAATGTGTTGGGGTGCACATGCAGTGATGCTGCCGCGTCACCTACGTCGCCGAACGCATTGAGCCACGCATCGAGCGTGTCGACAAACGACGTCGAATGAGCGGCGTCGTGACTGGCGATCGCCTCTATCGGACCGAGGTCCGAAAACCCTTCCGCCGCTGACTCGGACGCGATCGCCAGAAGAATCGCATCCACGTGGACGCTACTGAAGGTGGCAACGCTGCCCAACGCCCGTCCCGCCAACAGAACCTCGAGCGCGTGTTCGGCATCGCGCTTCGATCGACTCAGCTGAGACGGCCTGGTCACCAACCGCCCGATCCCGATGATCGTGTCAGCGGACGCGCCGGTACGGTCCAGGAAATCCGAGGCCACCCGAAAGGCCTGCATCTCGGCGTCCGAGGCACTGTTCCCACGCACCGAGAGCACCGCATAGCCCGTTCCGTTGACCAGAGCGGCTGCCGATTGGGAGTGGACGGCACCGAGGTGCATCGCCAAGGCGTCCGTCAGCCGCACCACATGCGCCGCGTCCTCCGCTTTGGAGTACCCCTCGAGAGACCGTCGACCCAAAGCCATGACCAGCGCCGGTCCGGTACCGAGACCCAATCGGCCCATGGCGTCGACCGCACTCGGACCACCGTCCAGAACGGTGGCGATCAGATCGGCACGAAGCCGCCGCTCGGCATCCGCGCCGCCTCGCAACCGCAACATCTGCATCGCGATCAACCCGGCCGAATCGCGCAACGCTCGCATTCGATCGTCGGACATCGGCGCACCGGTTGCCACCCACATGGAACCGAGGAACTCGTCGCCAGCTCGAATGGACACTGCGATACGTCCCATTTTGGTACCCAGGGTCTCGGCCGACACCCACACGGGATCGTCGCTGCGGTAAAGCCGGTCGAATACTCCTGCCTCCTCGAGTATCCGAATGTACCGGTCAGGGACCTGACGCTCGAGCACGGTCTCGATACGCGGACCGTCGCCTTCCTCCTGACGGCCGGAGAACGCGATGACCCGCGAGCTTCGGTCCTCGATCGTGATCGGCGCGTCCAGGAGTGCGCTGACGGCGTCGGCAAAGGCAAACAGATCGCCGGCCGGGCCACCCCCGCGAGAATGTATGTGGCCGACTTCGTTGCGAGCTGCCAACACCGAATGCAGCAGGCTCGTCAACTGGACCCACGTGACTCCCCGGGAAAGCGCCAACACGACGACACCGGAGGCCTCGATTGTCTCCCGCTCCGCAGTGGTCAGGTCAGAGTTGACACGCGCGACCACCACTGCCACGCCACGCTCGGCCAAATCGACGACGGATTCCGCGATTCGTTCACCGCCACTTATCCCGACCAGCAGCACCATCACGTCCGATGTCGCCGGCAACTCGTCATCGGGATCGTGAATGACCACGGACGCGACCTCGTCCATCGATTGCGGATCACCGACAACCGGGTTCAGCACCGTGGTTCCGACATCTTCGAGAAGCCGCACCAAACTGATCCGGGGCCGTACGGTGCTCACGTCTGTCACTCCCTCGTCGCGTGAACGAAGTGTGTCATAGTGGTGTGTCAAAATCGAACCTCTCACTAGTCGTAGTCATTGCTTCGAGAAGTTCCGGGATCGGTTCGACGCCGGTACCGGGGCCTTCCGGACGTCGTTCGGCACGAAGGACGTCCGGAAGGATTCATTCAATGACCTTGTAGCTCTTCATAATTCGATCCAGTTGATCGTCACGGCGTAACCTGCGCCGTCGCCTTCACGGGTGAGGTTCCCGGCGCCCGGTCCAGCACGTACTGTCCATTCCTGGTGACTGCGACAACCACCCCATTCTCGGCAAGTACGCCACCGAGCGCGTCGCGGACCGCAAGGCGCCACTCGTTCGCCACGGCCGGATCGACCTGACGGAGCGCGTACACGTCTTTCGGCGTCGCGACGGTGACAAATCGACTCTCGGTCGACTTCAGTACGGGCAGTCCGGATTTCGACACGGCAAGCAATTCCGTCGCAGACAACGACTCGGGCGTCGGAATTGCTCCCAGACCTGCGACCACGTCACAGACTCTGCTGCTGCCGATCTCCCAGTCGATCAACAATCGGTCGCTGTCTGTTCCCCCGTTGAGACCGTCGTTCATCGGAGCATAGAAGCGCGGAAGATACTGAATCGGGAAGGCGCCGAGTTTCGAAACGTTGAAGTACGCATTGCGCGCGACAAGAGGGTCGAAAGTCCACCGCACGTGGAGGATTCCCCGCTCCAGCGCCCACGCCCGTTGGAACAGTTTGAGAGCGAGGCCGATGTGACCGTTCTGGACGTCGGGGAGAATGCCGGTGATGTGCGAGTGCAGAGAGCGATGCTGTGGTTCCTCGAAGAACGCGACCGAACCGCCGATCAGTTTGCCACCACGGAACGCGCCGGCCACATAGTTTCCGGAATGCGAGAGCGCCTTCATCATGTCCCGGTGTACGGGTGGATTTCCGCTCTCGGTCTGCCACACCTTCTCGAACAGGCCGAAAACCTGCTCCAGCTCGGCGTGGCCGGTGACGGTATCGATGGTTACACAGGCGCGTAGGGCGGCCTGCGTGGCTTGGTCGATCGCTTGATGCATCCGTGAGGGCGTGACACCTCCGGGCGATCGAGAAATCTTCCGCTGTACGTTGTTCGGCGACGTCATCGTCACAGTCCTCCCTCCAGGACTCGGGTTACCAGTGCGGCCAACAATGTTGCGCGCGGGATCATCTGGTCGATCTCTACATGTTCTGTGGTTGCGTGGGCGCCACCGCCGACTGCACCGAGACCGTCCAGCGTCGGCGTTCCGACGCCGGCGGTGAAATTTCCGTCGGAGGCGCCGCCGACGGCACAGTCGCGCAGCATCCCGAGCCCACTCTCACGGCTGACCTGATGCGCGAGAAAGAACAGCTTCTCCGATGACGCTGCTTCGAGTGGGCCCCGGTTCGGGCCGCCGGTCACCGAGATTCGGCTTCCCGCGAGTACCGGCGCCAATGCGCGAATCGAACGATCGATGCGCTCCTGTTCCAGCGCAGACCACATGCGAACGTCACACCACAATTTTGCCTGCGCTGCAACGGTATTGGTAGTCGTTCCGCTACTGACCACCGTCGGAACCACCGAAGTTCCCGCGACCGGATCAGCAAGCTCCACTACCGCGTGAATTTGAGCCGCAAGCTCTTCCACCGCGTTGACGCCTCGCTCCGGCTCGAGACCGGCATGGGCGGCACGACCCTCGATTTCCACGCAGTAAAGCGACATGCCCTTTCGTGCGGTCTTCACAGCGCCGTCGGCGGCCGCTTCGAGCACGAGCACCGCGTCGACCCGACAGGCATGATCCTCGATCAAGGCCCGCGAAGTCGGGGATCCGATTTCTTCGTCGGAATTCAGAAGCACCACAACGCCGTCGAGTGACGGGAGTTCGGCCAGCGCGTGAAAGAGCTGAACAAGCCCTGCCTTCATGTCGAAAACTCCGGGCCCGGTGGCGACGGTGTCGGTCACGGACCACGGCATCTCGGCCAGCGTTCCGAGCGGCCACACGGTGTCGAAATGCCCGAGAAGCATGATCTTCGGCTCCCGGCCGAATGCCCACCGCAAGTGCTGCCGCCCGCCGATACGGATGCGTTCCGGCGCGCGTCCGAGATGACGTTCCCCCATCTCGGCCAGCACGTCCGCACATGCGTCGACTGCCGCGAGATCCGAGCTGGGTGACTCGGCCATCACCAAAGCAGCCAAGTCCGCCACCATTGTCTTCTTGTCCACTCCCACGTTCTCCCGTCACCGACCTCGACTATGTCAACCAAGCTTGGCCCAGCCGGCCCCTGGCGATCTTGTCCAGGACTACTGTCCTTCCGGCTCGAATTCGTCGCGCGCCACCAAATTCCCAGCACCGATGCGGACTGTCTCCGACGTCCGCGAAGCAAGCACGTCCACCGCTGGACGACAAACGCCGCCGGCAACGGTGTGCCGGCGGCATGTCGAGCGTTCGTAGGGAGCGCGGTACTAGGTTCGATTGGCAACCGTCACAATCGTCTGGACCCCGACTGCGGCCAGGCGTGAGTTGACGGTGATCAAACCGAGTATGTCGTCGACACTGCCCAGCGTGTGCGCGATAGTACGGTCCGCCGTCCGCCTCGAACCGGGAACAGCTTCCGCAAGTTCGGCAGCTGTAGTCGTGGGGTGAACGATCTCGAGCGTCCATTCGTCACGCAGCGCCACGGGCTCGAGCGTGTCGGCCTTGCGCACCGCACGTTCCGCCCCTGCCCGGATGTGCTCGCATGCGAGCGACGGGGGCAGCGAGTTTGTGGCCGACCATCCGTGCGCCTTCTTCACCTCCACCGTCTCCGTCGTCGGCGAGGCTGCGTCCACCAACCCGCAGATGATGTCGTCGCCTGTCACCAGCCCCACCGGAACACCCTGCGTTGCTGCGTACAGAGTGTTGACATCCGTTTCGGACACCGACTTGCCGTCGAGTCGGACGTCAGCGAACATGCTCGAAAACGTGTGCGCCAGAACGCCGGGCCCACCTGCAGGCGCGTGGTAGCCCACAAACAGTGCGACGTCGTGATCCGACGTCAAACCCTCGGCCATGCACTGCAACTTCGGAGAACCGAAAATCACCCGTGCCCGAGGATCCAGATCAGCATGAATCAGGTTGTCCATCGTTCCATGGCTGTCGTTGACCAGGACGCTTGTCGCGCCGCCGTCGAACGCACCGGCGATTGCAGCATTGGTCTCGGCGGTCATGAGCGCCTGCGCCCGCGGATATCCGCTACCACCGCGGACCGTCTGATCGAGCGTCGCGATACCCGCGATACCCTCCATGTCCACCGAAATATAGACGTGCATTCGTGCCCTCCATCAAATCCGAATCAGCCGTGTTGGTCGATCCCCCTCACCTTCACACTCGTGCGCGTCAGAATCTTGTTCTGTCGAACGGTGAGTACGCCTCCATTTGGGACGTTCACACCAGAATCCGCAGCGGAGCCCGTGAAACCATCGGGACACTAGCGACCGACGACAGGAGTGCAACACTTATGCAGGTCCACGACATCGTGTTCACCGGCGGCCGCGTGGTCGATCCGGCATCGGGTATCGACGAAGTTCGCAGCATCGCGATCACCGACGGCACGGTTTCCGCTTGGGGTCACGACATGATCGAAGCCCTCCGGACGATCGATGTGACGGGTCAGGTGATCTGCCCCGGATTCATCGACATGCACAGCCACGGACAGGAAATCGCCGAACAACGACTGCAGGCGATGGACGGCGTCACGACGGCCCTCGAACTGGAGGCCGGCGTCATACCCGTCGCGAAGGCGTACGCGCGTGCGGCTTCCGAAGGACGTCCGATCAACTACGGTTACGCAACATCGTGGGCACACGCCCGCATGATCGAGCTCGCCGGCGCCGATCCCGACGGCGATATCCGAACGCTTCTGCATCACGTCGGTGCACCCGGTTGGCAGGGTGAGCCGACACTGTCCCAGCGCTCACACATTCTCGAACTCCTCGAAAACGATCTTGCCGCAGGAGCTCTCGGTATCGGAGTCGTGGTCGGATACGCCCCGAAATCCGATCCTGCAGAGTACCTGCAGATCGCGGCACTCGCCGCCCGGGCGGGTGTGCCTACCTACACCCATGCACGCCCGCTCATTTCGATGGATCCGTCGAGTCCGGTGGACGGCGCCGCCGAAATCGCCCGTGCTGCAGCCGAAACCGGCGCACATATGCACTACTGCCACGTCAACAGCACCTCGGGTGCGCACGTCGACCAGGCGCTGTCGGTGGTGGCGCAGGTCCAGGCAGCCGGATCGCGGGTCACGACAGAGGCGTATCCGTACGGTTCCGGGTCGACTGCCGTCGGAGCTGCGTTTCTCGATCCAGACGCGCTGCACCTGATGAATCTGACACCGCGATCGCTGACATTCGTCCCCACCGGTGAACGTATCGCGGACCGCAAGCAGCTGGAGCATCTGCGTGCCACCGACCCGGGCGCATTGGTTCTCGTCGAGTTCCTCGACGAGAACGACGATCCCACGCGCGAGATCCTGGAACGGGCAATGACTTTCGATCGAGCTGCAATTGCCAGCGACGCCATGCCACTGACCTGGCCCGGGCGCACCCCGTCCGACGCACTGCGGTGGCCGCTGCCCCCGGCTGCACTCGGCCATCCGCGCGGCGCCGGTACCTATGCACGCGCAATCCGCACGCTGTACCGCGAGCGCCAACTCCTGTCGCTGTCGGAGATCATCGCTCGCTGCTCATTGATCCCCGCACAAATTCTGGAGGAGTCAGTTCCCGCAATGTCGTACAAGGGCCGTATCAGCCCGGGCAATGACGCTGACATCGTCATTTTCGACCCCGATAGAATTACCGACAACGCCACCTACGTCGACGGTATCCGGCCTTCCAGTGGAATCAGCCGGGTACTGGTCGGCGGAATACCCGTCGTAGATGGAGGCATCCTGGTCGAGGATGCACTGCCGGGTCGACCAATTCGCCGCTCGTGACCGGAAAAGAAAGTCTTTCACTCATGAACATCGACGGTATGACCGACCACACCAACCCCCCGATCAGTTGGGAGCACAAAGCCTTCGGAGCCGACCTCCAAGGTTTGCGCAGCTCCGACCTCGCGAGTCTGGGAATCTCCGCTCTCGACGGCGACCTTCCATTCCCGCTGATGACACTCAATAGTGAAGCGGTCTCACACAATGTTGCTGTCATGGCGCAGTTCTGTGCCGACCACGACGTGGACCTGGCACCGCACGCCAAGACCACGATGAGTCCGGAGTTGGTTCGCCGACAACTAGGCGCGGGCGCGTGGGGGATGACCGCGGCAACTGTTGCGCAGGCCCGCATTCTCCGCGAGTTCGGCGTCGAGTCCATCATCATCGCGAGCCAAGTCCTCGACCCAGCAGGTATTCGATGGATCTGTGACGAGCAGGAAGACGATCCCGACTTCTTCGTCGCCACCCTGGTCGACTCCGTCGAGAGCGTCCAGCTGATGGAGAGGTTGATCGCAAGAGTCTCACCGAACAGCAGCATCAGAGTTCTCGTCGAGCTCGGATACGACAATGGACGCGCCGGGACGCGCACACTCGATCAGGCTCTCGACGTTGCCCGCGCAGCGTCACACGCGCAGTCTCTAGTCCTCACCGGAGTCGAAGGATTCGAGGGCATGATGCCGGGCACTTCAGTTGCTGCCCGTCGCATCTCCGTCGATTCGTACCTCGCATCCGCGCGGGTATTCACCGAAATCTGCTTAGCAGAGCACCTGTTCGAGAATACCTCTGCGAAAGCCCCGCTCCCTCTGGTCACCTTCGGCGGCAGCGCATTCCACGATCTGGTTGTCCGCGAATTCGCCGGTCGCTGGGCGACGAGCAACGGCGTGCGCGTCGTACTGCGCAGTGGTTGCTATATCACTCACGATCACGGCCTCTACGCCGAAACCTCGCCATGGGCGGATGGTCCTCGCACCTTGCGGGCGGCCGCTGAAGTCTGGGGTGTTGTGCTCTCGCTGCCGGAGCCAGGCCGTGCGATCCTGGGCTTCGGTCGTCGCGACGTGGGTTCCGACGCCGGCTTCCCCAAAGTCCTCCTGCGACGGCGCGACGGCTCCAATCAGCCGGCTCGGAAACTGACGATCACTGCCCTCAACGACCAGCACGCGTACGTCGATCTGCCGGCGGATTTCGACTTGCAGGTAGGTGATCTCCTGGGGTGCGGGATCTCGCACCCGTGCACCACGTTCGACAAGTGGTCACTGATTCCCGAGGTCGATGCGAACTATCGTGTCGTGGGATCGGTCCATACGTTCTTCTGAGATCTCGAGAAAGGCGTCCCCGCAGGGACGCCTTTCTCGGTTCAGTCTTCGTCGTCCTCGTCGAAATCAGCGACGCCGCGCTTCCAGTAACCCGTGATCAGGTAGTCGCCCTTGTCCAACTTCAGGTCGTCGCGAACAAACCTGCGAAGCGGCTTGAGGCTGGTGGCTTCCCCGGAGATCCAGGCGTAGACGCGTTCGCCCTCGGGCACGGTGACGCTTCGCACTGCTTGCTCGAGCAGATCGGAATGTCCCGCTGGGACGTCACCGCGATGCAACCACCGGACCTCGACACCTTCGGGAACAGTCAACTCGATTTCCTGTGAGGCGTCGGTAATTTCGATGAAAGCCCACCCCGATGCAGCTTCCGGCAGCATTTCGAGCCACCGGGCAATCGCCGGCAGCGCCGTGATATCGCCCGCGAGGAGGTACCGGTCGTACGTCCACGGCACGATGACGCCACCGGGCGGTCCCGCCACATGAATCCGGGTTCCCGGCGCCACGGCCTGTGCCCAATCGGAGGCGAAGCCGCCCTCGTGAAGGGCGAAGTCGATGTCCAGCTCCGCCAATTCGGCGTCGTAGCGGCGTACGGTGTATTCACGCGAGATGGGAAGCGGCCTCGGCCATTTCAGCATGTCCCCATCGCGCTCGGGTAGACGGAGAGTTCCGTCCTCGTTCGGGTAGACGAGCCGCACATGTTCATCCGGCGCATGCGACTCGAACCCGTCGAGTTCGGGTCCACCCAACGTCAACCGCAACAACCCCGATCCGACCATGGTGCTACGAACAACCTCGAGCTCACGAATGCCGATGGGGTACGGCACTTTTGCGCCGCTGGTTCCCGCCAGCACATCAGCGATGGTCGCGAGGTGGTCTCCTCGATTCATGAACTACCTTCCTTTTCCCGCACCACAGTTTCGGGGCGATCGAGCGCGATTACCTCCGAAGTTACCCGTCGCACCGAGCCCAAGGTTGCAAGGAGTATCAGTCCCAACGCCAGGCCTGCGAGACCAAGAGCCAGCAACGCAGTTCCCGGCTCGAGCCACTGCCCGAGGAATCCCGCTGCCATGGATCCGATCGCCGTACCCGTAACTGCCTGCACCATCCACAGACTCGACACGCGTCCACGCAATTCGTCCGGCGTGTTCTGTTGCAGAACGGCGAACCGCAAGATGTCGTTGAGGGCTCGGCCGAGCCCGAATCCGGCGAGGCCGAGGAAGGCGAGGAATGCCGCCCCTGAAGCCCCGAGAATCACCAAGCCGAGTGGCATGAACGCGACCGATATCAGCATGGCCGCGCCATTGCGGTGAACGCGCCCGGTCCACCCGCTGGTCAGCGAACCGATCACTGCGCCTACCGCCGGTGCCGCGTACAGCAGACCCAGCATCGTGGGGCCGCCGCCGAGTACGTCGTCGACAAAGGCCGGAAGCAACACCATCGGACCACTGACGAACATGACCAGCAATCCGCTGATCAGGATTCCGCGGATCACAGTGTGCGTTCCCGCGAATTTCACTCCCGTGACAAGAGCGCGCACCGGGCTTTCGTGGTTGGTTCCGGGTGCCGGCGCCGGTCCGATCGCCTGAAAGAGAGTGACCGTGCCCGCCGTTGCCGCTGCAGCGACGAAGTACGTCACAGGGATCCCGCCGGAAGCGATGATCACGCCCGCAATCGCCGGCGAGATCATCGTCCCGACATCGGTGGTCAACGCCACCAGTGCGCCGGCAGCCGCCATCTTCTCGCGAGGCAGCAGCGCCGGCATCAAGGCCATCAATGCCGAGCTACTGACGCCACCGGCCAAGCCGTCGATCGCCGCTGCGACATAGATGACCCACATCGACGGATCCGGAAGCAGGGCGTTGCACCCGAGGATCACAAAACCGAGACCCGCAGCGCTGCGGGCAAGTTGGATAGTGCGTCGCCGATCGTATCGATCGGCGAGCACCCCACCGAACAGACTGCCGACGAACATGGCGATGGCCATCGCCGTGGATACTCCGGCAACCTGCAAGGTCGACTTGGTGAGCTGGTACGTCTGCGCGGGAACGGCTACGACAAGTAATCCGATCCCGAGAAGCGAGATCATTCGTGCGGAGAACGCGTACCGGAAGGGACGGCTGGTCCGCAATGGTGATACATCGATCACCAGCCCACCGAGTCGGGTCATCCGAAGGTCTGACCGATCAGGTCGAGCGTTGCCATTGCGCCGTCGTAGTCAGGACGGTAGCTGGTGGCGGGGAGCTCGAACGTCTTTCCGGCCTGGAAGGACGGCAGCTGCGAGTACAGTGGATCGGTGGCAAGTTCGGCCATCGGGCGACCGGACACCGGAATGACAAACGCGACAGGAGCATCGGCAACCTGCGACAGCAGTTCCGGACTGACCTCGAACGAGTCACCCGAACCGAAGAGCTGCGGGTTTCCGGCCTTCGTCATGACGTCGTCGGCCTTGAATCCGAGTTCGGCGAGCATGGCGGGCAGAGCTGCCGTCGGCGGAACGAGGTACGGCTTGTTGTTCGCGAGCGAGAGGATGTAGACGACGTTGCCCTCGGGGACCTTGATCTTGCCCTTGACCTCTTTGACCTTCGCGTTGTAGGCATCCATCAGGGCAGGGACCTGGTCGGAGCGGCCGGCTGCGTCGGCGACGATCTCGAGCTGCTTGTCCCACGCGGCAACGGTCCTTGGGACCAAGACGGTCGGTGCGATTGCGGTGAGCTGGTCGTAGAGTTCCTCAGCCTGCACCGAGGTGACACCCTGTCCACCACCGATGATGAGGTCGGGCTGCGCTGCCGCGACAGCTTCGACACTGAGCTGCTCACCGGCAGGCAATTCCTTGGTGCCCTGAGCCTTTGCGGCGTCCGACCAGGCCGGCGGGAAGCCGCCGTCGAGGTTCGTGACACCCAAAACGCGTGTGTCGGTTGCAACTACGGGTGCGTCGAGCGCGTAGAGGTAACCGGCGAGGCCACCGCTGAGCACTACGATGCGTTCGGCCGACGCCGGTACGGTGACGGAACCCTTTTCGGTTTCGATGACGCGCGTCGTAGGTTCATCTGCCTTGGCAGGCTCGTCCGAGGACGCGCTGCTGCATCCGATCATCGCGACGAGGGCGACGATCAACAGGCCCGCAATCGCGACGAATCGTCGCCAACTCCGAATCGCGAAGGGCGGTGTGGACTTCATCATTCAACTCCCATTGTGTTTCCAACTGTGTGGTTTGTGGGCTGCGACAGATGACTGTCGAGCAGTGGCGCAATTGCCGCCCATCCGGCTGGGGTCACCAATCCGGCGTGGTCGAACGGTAGGTGGTGGACTGAAAGTTCCTGGTCGCCCCGGATTCTGCGCCAGCGATCGGCCAGCACTTCCCCGGACACACCCGCGTCGGCGGTGATCAGAGTAACTGACCCAGCGTAATTCGGGTCCACCGAACCCGACGCCAGTGAACGAGTGGCATCAAACCCGGCGTGCACCAACTCCACCAGGGCGGGCGCTTGCGCGAGGAGCTCCGGCGGCAAGGCTGCGGCCAAATCGGGTTCAGCGCCGCGGTCTTCGAGGTGTTCACGTGACGACGTTCCGAGCGGGTGCGTATCGATCAGCCCGGTGAACGCTACCGTGTATCCCGCTGTCACCAGTTGAGCCGCCATCGAGTGAACGACGTTGCCACCGAACGAGTATCCGAGAAGGTGATAGGGACCGTCCGGCTGCACACTGCGAATCGTCTCGACGTACATCGAGGCCAGCTGATCCACGTTAGTAGCCTCGAGGGTTTCGCCCGCGAGCGTCGGCAACTGCAGGCCCAGCACCGGACGATCAGCCTCGAGCACACCGGCCAGCGGAGCGAAGGGCCACGCGAATCCACCGGCCGGGTGAACACAGAACAACGGTTCGGCGGCGCCTTCGGCCCGTAGCGACACCAGGTGATCACGGTGCAAGTCCATGTCAAGTGGACCGTCTGCGATATGGACGGCAAGTTCGGCAACGCTCGGACGTGCCATCAGCGTTCCCACACCGACTCCGATTCCGAGTTCGTGTTCCACTTCCCCCACCAATCGCATGGCGCGCAACGAGTCTCCACCCAGGTCGAAGAAGCTCTCTTCCGGATCGACGCCGTCGACACCGAGAACACGCGCAAAGACCTGGCACAGTTGCCTTTCGGTCTCAGTACGCGGCTCGCGTGCCGCAGCCCTCGTCGGCGGCGCAGGCAACGCCGCCCGGTCCAGCTTTCCGTTCGGTGTCAGTGGAATCGAATCGACCGTGACGATATCCGACGGAACCAGATGCGCTGGTACACGTTCCCGCAGTGCGGATCGGAGATCTACCGGCACACAACCTGTTTCAGGTATCACATAGCCGACCAGCCGTGGAGCCGCGCCGTTGTCACGCCGAACGGTTGCCGCGGCGCGAAGCACTCCTGGGCACGCTGCCAGTGCAGATTCCACTTCTCCCAACTCGATCCGGATTCCTCGGATCTTCACCTGATGGTCTGCGCGTCCGAGGTATTCGAGTTCTCCGTCGCGTCGTCGGCGCACTACGTCGCCGGTCCGGTACATGCGCCCGCCGATACTGAACGGGTCCGCGACAAATACCGACGACGTCAGTGCAGTCCGATCGAGGTAGCCCAGTGCCGTTCCGTCACCGGACATGTACAACTCCCCCGCGGCGCCAATCGGGACTTCGCGCAGGCCTGAATCAAGCACCCGCGCCGACGCATTGAGAATCGGCCGGCCCAAGCACGGGGTGGCGCTTGCCCGAACCGGCGAGCCCATCGCATTGATCGTGAACTCGGTGGGCCCGTACAAGTCGTAGCCGTCGACGCCGTCCTGATCTCGCAGCCGCGACCACAGTTCCGCGGGAACTGCTTCGCCGCCGAGCATGACCAGCGCCGGGGTGTGATCACCGTCGAGAAGTCCGGCCGCCATCAATTCCCGTGCGTACGAGGGTGTCACGTTCACGACGTCGATGCCGACGGACTGGTAGTGCTTGACCAACGACACCGGATCCAGCCGCGCCTGCTCGTCGATCACATGGACCTCGTGGCCGGCGAGGAGCCAGAACAGCTCTTCCCACGACATGTCGAACGAGAACGACACCGTGTGCGCGATGCGCAAGCGTCGCCCCGCAGCACTGTTCTCGGTCGGCGTGAAAATTTCGGCCTTGTGGTTGTGGTACATCGTGGTCAGTCCGCGGTGGCCCACCACAACGCCCTTGGGCTTTCCGGTGCTGCCGGACGTGTAGATCACGTATGCAGGCTGATCCCCCGATATCGGACCGCCTACAGCTGCATCGGCAACAGTGGGTGCGCCTACGCGGCCGTCAAGGATGTCAGCGACATCCGGCAGGTCGATGACAATGCTGGTCCGACCATCGACAGCAATGAGATCGCGTTGGTCGGCCGTGGTGATCACCACGGCAGCATTGCTGTCTTCGATCAACTCCTGCAGTCGGGCAGCGGGATGCGCCAGATCCAGCGGAAGGTAAGCAGCTCCGGTTCGCATGACGGCAAAGATCGCCACGACGTGATCCGCTGTACGCGGAAGTGCAAGCGCAACCACGCTGGACGGGCCCGCACCGGACGACGCCAGTATTCGCGCCAACCGATCAACTCGCGTGTTCATCTGCGCGGCGCTCAATGTGACGTCGCCGAATACGAGAGCTGTGTCGTCGGGTGTCGCCGTCGCTCGTTCTCGCAGCAACGCGTCGACGCTGCCGCCGGGCTCGCCGGGAAGGGGCATCGTGACGCGCTGCGACATGAACTCGGTGGGCGTCTGTGCACGCGGAACAGCCGAGTCGGCCACCGTCGCCGCCTCGGAACGTGCCATCAATTCCAGGATGGATTCGGTTCGAGCCAGAACGTCGTGCGCCACGTCGTCCGGAACCAGATCCGGTCGATTCTCGAGAACAAGAGCCATCGACGCGTCGCCCACACCGGGATCAACGTCCAGCGTGAGTGCGTAGTGGGTGCCGTCTACCGCGTCGAATCCGACGATTCCGCTGCGCCCGAATGTGTCCTGGCGTGCCTGCTCGTCGCGGGGGGTATTGCGGAATACGTAGAGCGTGTCGAACAGTGCGGCAAATCCGGCAGCGCGCTGAACGTCGCCGAGCCCGACGTGGTGGTGTTCGAGCAGTGATCCCTGCTCGCGGAACAATCGCCCGAGCAGGTCGGAAATCCGCTCCCCCGGCCGGACATTCAGGCGCACCGGAATGGTGTTGAGCGCCAAACCCACCATCCGGTCGGCGCCGTCCACCTCGGGTGTGCGCCCTGACACAGTCGAGCCGAAGACCACGTCGTCGCGACCGGTCACCGTGCGCAGCGCCAGGCCCCACGCCGTGGAGACAACCGTGGACAGAGTCACACCTGTCTTGCGGGCAAGGTCCCGCACGTCACGACTGATGCTCTGGTCCAACACAACTCGGGTGAACACCGGAAGCGGCGCACTACCGCCTGAGCCGGTACCGCCGACGAGAGTCGGCTGTTCGAGGTCGGCCAGATACCGCTGCCACGATGCAAGCGCCTCCGGGCGATCTGCCTCGGTGATCCAGCGCAGGTGATCACGGAAATCTGCCGGAGTTTCCAACGCCGAATCCAGCTGGACCGGATCTGTGCCGTTCGAACGAGCATATTCGTACAGCGCAAACAGTTCCGCGTACATCAGCGTCTGCGACCAGCCGTCGGTCAGCAGGTGGTGCTGGGTGAAGGCAAGGTGCGCGCCGCCGCCAGGCAACCGCGCGAGCACCATTCGGATCAACGGTGGAGCGCTCAGATCGAAAACGGTGGCGAACTCTGCTTCGTCGAGTGCCTTTACTGCACTGTCGATCTGGCCGACTGCGGTGTCGCTCAGATCAACTTCCCGGAACGGCAGGCGGGCTGCCTGCGGAACAAACTGAACCGGTGCGTCGAAACCCGCGTGAGTGAAGCCGGCCCGTAGGTTCGGGTAACGACGCAGAAGTGCATCTCCCGCCGCACGCAGAGCAGACACGTCCAGATTGGCTTCCGCCGAGAACTCGAACCGCGGCTGCATGTGATACACGTCAGTTCCGCCGGCGCCGTCGAGTACCGATTGGAAGTACATGCCTTCCTGCAACGGACCGAGAGGCAACACATCCCGCCAACCGGGACTGAGGATGTCGAGGCGGGTCCGCCGATCGGAGTCGACTGTCACCAACGGTTGGCGCAACCGTTCCGGTGCCGTTTCGGGAAGCGCCTTGCGGTCGACCTTCCCGTTGAGCGTCAGCGGAAGCTCGTCCAACACCGTAAGCGTTTGCGGCACCATGTGTTCGGGAAGCAGCAACGCAACTTCCTTACGAACGAGGGCCGAATCGAGGCCGGTACCTACTTCAGCCACGACATATCCGTGCAGAGTCCCGATGCCGGCTGCGTCCAAGCGGACGGTGGCCGCCGCACGGGATACACCACTCACCGCGCAGAGCGCGCCCTCGACCTCACCGAGTTCGATCCGGAATCCGCGGACCTTCACCTGATCGTCTGCGCGCCGCAAGAAGTGCAACACACCGTTCCTGCGTCGCACCAGATCACCCGTGCGGTACAGGCGGGCACCCGGCACACTCGGATCCGCCACAAATCTGGTTACCGTCAGATCCGGCCGGTTCAGGTATCCACGAACAACCTGCGCACCGCCGAGATACAGTTCGCCGGCAACACCTTCCGGAACGTTCCGGAGATCGTCGTCGAGCACCCGGACGTGGACGTCGGGCCACGGTCGCCCGATTGTGACTCGATCATCGCGTTCGAGTACCGCCGACGTCGCCCACACCGTCGCTTCCGTGGGTCCGTACACGTTGCGCACCGAGGGGCAGAATGTCACGAGATCGTCTGCCAGGTCCTGTGGAAGTGGTTCTCCTCCCACCAACGCTCGAACCTGGCGAAGCCGGTACGCGTGCTCGTGCTCCGTGACAACTCGCCACAGTGACGGAGTTGCCTGCATGACGGTGGCGCCGCTTCGCGTCATCAAGTCCAGCAGGGCATCCGGATCGCGGACCGTCCCGCGATCGGCAAGAACAACGGTGGCACCGGCAGCCAGCGGACACAACAGTTCCAGCACGGCGATGTCGAACGACACCGTGGTCACCGCAACAATGCGATCACCCGGCCTGATCCAATGATCGCCGATCACGGTCTCGGCGAATGCCGCAAGGTTGGCGGTGCTGACCATGACGCCTTTGGGTCGCCCTGTCGAACCCGAGGTGTGAATGACGTAGGCAAGGTGCTCGCCGGCCGATCGTGGTTCTGCGAGCGCAACATCCGAACTCGTCAGTGCATTGTCCACGAGCACTACCGCGGGCGCAGTCGACGGAAGTTGCCCTGCGACGTCCGAACTCGTCAGAACACAGACAGGCGCCGCGTCCTCGATCATGAACTCGAGTCGCTCGACCGGATAATCGACATCGAGTGGCAAGTACACCGCACCGATCCGCAGCACAGCCAGCAGTCCAGCTACCAGGTCTGCGGATCGGTCCAGGGCAACGGCGACAACCTGCTCCGGCCCAGCGCCGGCCGCAACAAGTTCGCGCGCCAATTCGTCCACCCGACGGGACAGTTGGAGGTAGGTAAGCGTCGAATCGCCGGAGACCAGCGCAACCACGTCGGGCGCCGCGGTGACGTTCCGCTGAAACAGAACCGAGATTCCCGCAGGAGCCTCTAGCCGCCGGGGCGGGTCGTTATGCGGATGATCCCCTGTCGGTATCAATTCGGCGACAGCAACATCCGCGCATCGAGCACCGCGTTCGAGGACCGACACCACGGTGTCGAGTAGCGCATCAGCGGTGGATCCGTCGAACACCTCGGCATTGACGGTCAGGTGTACCTCGGAGCCTGAGCGGCTGAACTCGAGGTCGACGACCGCCTCGTCGTTGTACCCCACCCGAGCGGTACACAGGCTCGCCCGCGAGCGATCCAGAAGGTTCGCAAGCCGATCGACACTCACATCACTATGGGCGCGGGCGCCGGACATGGCATCCTCGACGCGGTCCACGACCTGGGCAAAGGACGGCCGGCCACTCAGGTCGACCCGAATGATCGACTCCCGTTCGGCGTCTGCCAACCCCACAGCGATGTCGCGTCCCGCGCCGAAGGTACTCAGTGTGGTGGCTACAGCGGCGAGCAGCACCGAATCGCTGTCGACGCTCACGCCCAGGTGCCGAATATACGTGTGGGCGCGGTATGCCGCAGATGGCGTTCGATCGTACGGAAGATCCATTTCGAGTGGCAGGTCACCGAGCTCCTGAACCCAATACCGTTCGTCGTCAGGATTTCCCGGGGCTGCGCTGCGGCGCCCTACCTCGCTCTGATCCTCGACGACGTCCACAGCGGGTGTCCCGGCCGAGCCCTGCTCGAGCCCAACGAACTTCGCGTTGTCAATCCGCGCGACTGCGGCCAGACCCAACGGGGTCGGCGTGTCGAACACATCCGACACCGACACGCGCAAGCCCAACTTGCGCAGGCTTCCCACCAAACGCATGGCGGTCAGTGAATGGCCGCCGAGCGCAAAGAAGTTGTCGACCGGGCGCACCACGGGAAGATCCAACACTGTTGAAGCGCAACGGCACAGCACATCCACGACGACAGGGTCGACGCCGCGGGGAGCTAACGCGTCCGACCCGATCGGCGCCGGGGAGGCTCTGTGCACCGGCGCGCGCTTCACGACATCCAGGAGGTCCCTCGCAGGCAACGACGGCGAATGAACAATGCTCGCCAGAATCTCACCCAATCGCGTCACTACCCGCGCAGCGACGTCTACGGGAATGGCAGCAGGGTCGTGATAGAGCACAAGTTCGAGACCCAGGCTCGGCGGTGCCATCAGCGTCATCGGGTAGTGCGTGACACCACGGTTCGTGAAGCTGCTGACTCGCAACTCGTGCGAACTGGGCTGACCGGCTCCGGAATTCGGGAAATTCTCGAATACGAGAAGGGTGTCGAACAGTTGCCCGATCCCCGCGATTCGCTCGATCTCCGCGAGGCTCGCGTGCTCGACGTCCTGGATATCGAATTGTGCATTCTGCAGACCGGCAAACTGATCGAGAAGAGGCTCGTCGGCAACGATGTCGAGTCGCGCTGGGATCGTGTTGCTGAACAATCCGACCATTGCTTCCACACCGGAAAGATCGGCAGGGCGACCGGAGACTGTGGCTCCGAAAACAACGTCCCACTGCCCCGTCAGCTCGGCAAGGACTGCAGCCCAAGCCCCTTGGACCAGTGTGTTGACAGTCAAACCGCGGACTCGTCCGAGTTCGATCAACGCTGCGGCGTTCGTTTCCGACAGCGGAACCTGGACCTGCACCGGCACTCCTCGTTCCGGTCGCCCATCCGCAACGAGCGTCGAAGAGGTGAGCCCACGCAGACGCTCGCTCCACGCCGCCCGCTGCGCATCCTCGTCACGGCCGGCGATCCACGCCAAATAGTCCCGGTACGGAGTCGGCGTCGGCAGACCAGCGTCACCGTCGTGATAGACGTTCATCAACTCGCGCAGGACGATAGGAGTTGACCAGCCGTCGGTGAGCAGGTGATGCGCATTGAGGATCAACCGATGGACGTCACCGGGTAGCCGAATCAGAAGGGCGCGCAACAGCGGTGGCATTCCGACGTCGAAGATATGCCCGGCAGCCTCGTCTTCCAACCGCTGCGCCGACCGCAGCGCCGCCGTCTTGGGCACCGCCGTCAGATCAACCGATCTCCAGGAGACCTTGGCCGAACGCGGAATTGCCTGTACCGGCCGATCGAACTGTTCGTAGTGGAACGCGGCGCGCAGGTTCGGGTGCCGGTCGATGACCCTCTCGAACGCGTCGGCCAGTCGTCCGTCATCGAGTGGGCCGGTGAGATCAAATCTAGCGGTGAGGGTGTAGACGTCGGCAACGCCGTCACGAACGGCGTGGAACAGCAAGCCTTCCTGCAACGGGGACAACGGGAGAAGATCGGCAAGCGGGCCGTGAATCGACTCCAGTTCGTCGATGCCGTCCTGATCGACCCAATCAGCCGAGCAGTCGGAGGGAGTCAATCCGCCGGCACAGAGCGCCGCATGCGCGGTGAGTGCAGCGAGAGCCTGATCCCAATGCCACTGCAATTCGTCGACGGCCGCGGCGCCCAGCACCTGACCCGCGGCGGTCCACTCGACAGCAAGGTGAGGTTCACCGTCCTCACGGATAAACGCGTTGAGCGCCAGTACTTCCGACATCGCCTTGGACGGCGGTTCGATCACGGAGAACGCGTCCTGCTCGGGTAACCTCCACCCACTTCCCGGCAACGACGGGAAGCGCCCCAGATAGTTGAGCAACAGTTCAGGCCCAACGGCGTCGGAGAATTCCGGCGCTGCAACAGGATCCAGGTAGCGCAGCACTCCGTAGCCGACACCGCCCCCCGGAACAGCGCGCTTCGACTCCTTGACGCTACGCAGCAATGCCCCGGCCGCCGCACCGCCGCTCAGAGCGTCGGCAAGTGCGTCGCGACTCGAGATCGCGCCGGTGGGAACCGATACGGGGAACTCGCTGGTGAACCAGCCGACCGTTCCGGCGAAGTCGGTCTCGTCGGTCAGCGGATCACGTCCGTGTCCTTCGACCGTCACTGCCTGCGCATCACCCAGTTCCTGCCCACGACGGTTCTGCCACGACCGGACCGCCAACATCAACGCTGCCAACAAGACTTCGTCCACCCGCGCCCGGTATGCCGCAGGAAGCGTGGCCAGAACCGCTTCGGTCACTGCAGACGACGCCACGGTAGTGGTGCGAGCCGCCGTGCTGACAGTGTCTGTCGCGGGATCGAGCCGACGAGCGCCGATCGGTGCAGTGCCCGCGCTGCCGGCTGTCGTAATGCCGGCAGCCGATTTCCAGTAGTCCAGTTCGGATCGCAGTGTGCCCGCGGCCCCGAACTCCGCGAGCAGGCCCGCGTGTCGACGCCACGAACTTCCTGAGACGCCGAGTTCGGCGGATCGGCGTTCGCGCGCTGCATCGGTTGCCTCGTGCAGGTCGGGAAGCAGAATCCGCCAGGAAACGCCGTCGACGATCAAGTGGTGCGCGATGACGATCAACTGATCAGGTTGATCGGTGGGGGTTCGCAGCAACACGACGCGCAGGAGGTGGCCCGCGCGCGGATCGAGTTGCGCCGCAGATTCTTCGGCGGTCCGCCGGATCAGTTCAGCGTCACCACTTCCGGCTATTTCACTGACGAGTCCCTGCGCGACCACTGCTCCGGAATCGCGAACGATCAACTCGGTAGTGCCGCCGTCGGACCCCCGCCGCAACAGCAGTCGCAATGCATCGTGTCGATCGAGGATCGTCTGGACCCCTGATCGGATGTCGTCGAATGCAACCACTTCGTCGATACGCACGCCTGTCCACTGTGCGTAGCCGGCAATGGACTCGTCTGTGCGGTTCTTGCCGGTGAGTGCGCGCACAATCGGTGGCGCGATGACCATGCCCGTCGCAACATCGACTACCGCAGCGGCACGGTTGTCGCCCTCGTCCACCTCGCGGGCCGCCGCTGCGATGGTCCCCAAATCGCGCTGCGCCAGAAGTTCTTTCGGAGCAATGATCACTCCGCGGGCACGCAGTCGACTACTGACACTGATCGCAGTGATGCTGTCGCCACCGAGACCGAAGAAATCCTCGTCGACACCAACTCGTTCTCGTCCCAGAACTTCTGCGACAACAGCGCAGAGAATCTGCTCACGCGGCGTGGATGCTGCGCGGCCTTCCGATTCCAGCACTGGAGCAGGTAGCGCCGCACGATCGAGTTTCCCGTTGACAGTGACGGGGAGTTCGGACAACACCACGACGACTGAAGGCACCAGATGATCCGGCACCCGGGTCGCAAGATCACGGCGCAATTCATCCTGCGGCGGCAGAGTGGCACCGGCCACTGCCACGACGTAGCCGACCAGACTCGGCCGACCACCGTCCGTGCGGATAACGGCGGCAGCACCGCCGACACCGGGCACGCTACCCAGAATCGCTTCGACCTCGCTGAGTTCGATGCGATGACCACGAATTTTGACCTGCTTGTCGCCGCGGCCGATGAACTCGTATCCACGACCAGGTACCCAACGTGCAAGGTCTCCGGCCCGGTACATGCGGTCACCGGGAGCACCGTAGGGGTCTGCGACAAATCTCTCCGACGTCGCGGCTTCCCGCCCGAGGTATCCCCTGGCCAACTGAGGGCCGGCCAGATAGAGCTCGCCGCGCTCTCCGTCCGCCACCGGCTTCAACGCACTGTCGAGGAGATACGCGCGGGTTCCTGCGAGCGGGTAACCAATTCGGGGTTCGGTGCCTTGAACGGCAGTACCAATCGCGTCGACGGTCGCTTCCGTGGGCCCGTACAGGTTCTGAGCCGGCACGTCTGCGGCGATGATGGCGTCCCAGAGCGCCGGCGGCGCTGCTTCACCGCCGACAACCAACAAGGCGAGCGGGTGCGCGCCGGTCAGCAATCCACTATCGACCAGTGCCGTAGCCATCGACGGGGTGGTGTCGACGACGTCGATCCGATCACGCGCGAACGCGGAAACCAGTGCGTCTGCGTCCTTCTGAAGCTCTTCGTCGTACACATGCACTCGATGACCACACAGGAGCCACAGCAGTTGGTCGAGAGATGCATCGAAGGCAAACGACGCCGTATGAGCGGTGTGCAGTTGGCGCTCGCCCACGCGATTCGCGGCGTCACGGTAGATCGTTGCACTGTGGTGATGCAGCAAATGCGCGAGGCCGCCGCTGCGCACCAGAACACCTTTCGGTGTGCCGGTCGATCCGGACGTGTAAATGACGTAAGCAAGGTGGTCCGCGTGGCGCGGGGCAGCCAGTTCACTCGCGGCGAGAGGAAGATCGGAGTAATCCGCGAGTTCATCTCGCAGTGCTTCGGAGTCCACGACCAGTGAACCCGGCCGGGAATCCCCCGAAAGCTGATCCGCCAGAGCATCTGTGGTGAGCAGAACCTTCGGCTGCGCATCATCGATCAGAGATCGCAGACGCTCCGCCGGATGCTCGGGATCAAGTGCGACGTAGGCGCCACCGGCTTCGAGCGTGGCAAGAAGCGCGACAACCATGTCCGCCGTACGCGGCAGTGCGATCCCGACGATGTCGTCGGGTCCGACCCCGCGGGCCCGCAACGCGCGAGCCAGACAGTACACCCGCGCGCCCAACTCGCCGCCGGTCAAACGATCGTCGCCACACACGAGGACAGTCGCCTCGAACTGTTGGGCGACAACACGATCGAACACGTCCGCGACGTGGTCGATCGGTTCGGCGGTCGGCCCGCTGTCGCGGTCGACCAGGAGTCGGTCGCTCTCGGCCGCGGAAAGTATGTCCACCTGCCCGACGGCCGGGTCGTTCTCCCCCACCATCGCGTCGATGATGCTGACAAATCCCGCTAGCCGTCGTTCCACCGATTCCCGAGTGTTGGTGCGCGCGTCCACCTCGAACCCGAGGAGCACTTCACCGTCTGCAATCGGAGTGACGGTCAAGCCGAGGTCCTCTGGCGGACCGCCCGCAACGTTACGCAACACGCCCACAGCGCCTGCGAAATCCAATGCGAAGTCGAATGCCTTGAGATTGATACCGATTCCGTGAAGCAACGCGCCACTGCCGGCAACCGCGAGATCGCGGGCCAGGTTCTCTCCGCGGTAACGCTGATGAGCACGCATACCCTTCATCGACGCCGCGACCTGCCGGCTCAGGTCACCGAGTCTGTCACCGCTGCGGACCGTCAGGCGCAATGGCAGCACATTGACGGCCATAGCAGGAGTCCGGAGTGCCGTGCGCCCGACCCTGGCCATGAGCGGCATCGCGATAACCAGATCCGATTCACCGAGCAGTCGATGCAGGAAGGCGCCGTAGCACGCAATGAGGCCTTCGGCCCACGTCGTCCCGGTCCTGGCGGCTACGGCCTTGAGCTGGGTCAGGGTGTCGGCAGACATCACGCTTCGGACCGCAACGGTGCGCTCTGCTGGCCCGGCGACCTGCTTTCCTCGACCGTCCAACGCCGGCAACGGAGTCAGAGCGTCACGCCAGTAGTCCCGGTCATCGGCAAACTGCTCACCACCGCGATATTCCTCGTCCTCGGCAATCAGCTGTTCGATCGAACCGAATCGTGTTGGCGCTATGTCGCTTCCGCGCTTGCGTGCGGTGTAGTGGTCGGCCACTCGACGCGAGATCATTGCGGCGCTGTATCCGTCGACGATCAGGTGGTGATAGAGCTGGATGCACCAGACTTCGCGATCTGTCAGTCTGATCAGCGAGTACGTGTACAGCGGGCGTTCCACCATCGCCCGGCAAAACTCCGACGCCCGAGCACGTTCGGCGTCGACAAGAGCGTGCGCAACCGCAACGGGGTCGCGCTCCGCCCGCAAGTCGACAACGGGGATGTCCCCCACGGGAGCGTCGGAAATGATCTGACGAGGCCCGTCCGGCGTCTCGATCATTCGCAGCCGCATGGTCTCGGCTTCGCCGATCGTCGCGCTGATGGCTTCGGCCAGTAGTGCGGTGTCGACAGCGTCGTCGCCGGTAATCTCGAGCACCTCACCGACGAGATAGCTCCGCGATTCCGGATCAAGTCTCTGCGCGTTCCAGATTCCGAGCTGAGCTCCTGTCAATGCAAGCAGATTTTCACTTGCCTCGATGGAGTTCGAACCTGGAAAAACGCTCACACTGATCCCTTCGCCGTGGACGTGCCACGCAAGGGTGGCCTAACCTCATTTTGGGCAGCCTAAACTAAATATGCGGGAAAGTGGAAGACTCATTCACGACAATTTTCACAACTTGCGCCAAGCTGACATATTCCGTCAATTACCGCAGGTGAAATACCGAATCTTATTGAAGTAGCAACTACTTCATTTCCGACCAAGCCGTTGTTGTATCAAAATGTGGGATCGACTCGATAACAAAAGCCACAAAGAAAACGCGTTAGCCCATCACCGTGGCAGCGACGGTTCCCCCCAGCTCGTAGCACTGCTCACGGATGGATTTGTCCACAGGCACAATCACTTCGAGTGGGTCGGCCACCGGAACCAGTCCCAGACCGGTTGCAAGAGCCCGCACCGACGACACAGCGCCGGCGGTGTCATTGTTTCCATGCACCCACAATCCATATGGACGCTCCGAAACCGCACCCAAGCACTGGTAATACGTGGTGTCGAAAAAATACTTCAGCGCTCCGGACATATAGCCGAAGTTCGCGGTAGTTCCGAAAATATAGCCGTCAGCACCGAGTACATCGGGCACCGTCGCCGCCAAGGCCGGGACCGCTTTGACCTCGACGCCCTCGATCTCCGGATCACGGGCGCCGGCCAGCACGGCATCAAGCAGTTCATGCGTCGCAGGTGAGGGCGAATGGTGAACTACCAACAAAGTCTTCACGCCCACGACAATACGACGACTCCTACTGCGGGCAGAGAACCTCAACCCAGGCGTTAATGGTCTGCTCTTCCGCCAACTCGGCAAAATCCGCATCCGCGCCGTCCGCACGCCATTGTTCGACCAGCATCATGAGCCGCACCGAGTCCAGACCCTCATCGGTCAGATCCGTGTCGTCGCCGAGTTGTTCTGCCCTCATCGACAGAACTTCGGCGACGTCACGCACGATCCTGGCCCGGTCCACAGTGCCGCTCATCGATCTCCCCACGTAGGACGAAAACTGAACTTTAGGCCAGCCTAACCACATTGGCACGTTAGTACCCAACCGGGAACTGGACACACAATTCTCGCTCAACTAAGGCTAGCCTCAACATAGCAATAGTTCCGGACAATCTGGAAGGGCGTCCATGTTTGCACTGGCCGAAGTCGCCGAATACCCGTTGCACACCAACCGAACTGACAACGGGGCGCATTCAGTTTTCCTGCTCTCCCGCAGGCAGACCTCGGTTCAGACCTCCGGCGTGGTGGAAGAATTCGACTCGGCGTTCGACGCCGTGGAGGCACTCGAGACTGGGCGGATCGACTCAGTCGTCGGCGCCATTCCATTCGCTCCGTCAACCCCGTGCGCACTCACCGCGCCACTCAGTTTCACCCGGATCAGGGGTGATTTACATCACTCTGGCACCGTCGCTCTTCCCCCTGCCACAGTTGCCGGATTCGAACCGAGCCACCTCGAGCACACCCGGCGAGTTCGCGGTGCGATCGCGCGACTGCAGGCGGGCGAATTGGACAAAGTTGTTCTCGCCCGCACGCTCGCGATCGAAACCGAATCGCCGATCTCGCCCACTGCACTGACGAGGAAATTGATCGAGCTCGATCACTCGCACAACGGGTTCTGCGTCGACTTATCTCCCGCCGGTGGGAAATACCGCGGACGAGCCTTGGTCGGTTCGACGCCGGAAGTCCTGATCGAACGTCGCGGAGACATTGTCACCTGCCACCCGCTCGCGGGTTCGATTGCACGACACCCTGATTCGAAGCGCGACGAAGAACACGCCCAGGAACTCCTGGCATCCACCAAGGATTTGTCCGAGCACAAATTTGTCGTCGATTCGATCAGCGCGGTTCTCGCACCGCTGTGCCGATCGTTCTCAGCGCCAAGCACTCCCGAATTGCTCCGCACGCCTCAACTCTGGCACCTCGGAACCAGAATCGAAGGGGTACTGGCCGACCCGAAAACAACGGCGTTGGAACTCGCACTCGCACTGCACCCCACGCCGGCAATCTGCGGCACGCCAACCGATGCCGCTCGCGATCACATCACCGAGACCGAGGACGATCGCGGTTTCTATGCAGGTGCCATCGGGTGGTGCGACCGGACCGGAGACGGAGA
The DNA here is from genome assembly GCF_042790355.1 of Rhodococcus sp. NPDC056743. NCBI lineage: Bacteria > Bacillati > Actinomycetota > Actinomycetes > Mycobacteriales > Nocardiaceae > Rhodococcus > Rhodococcus sp. NPDC056743. The sequence goes on from NZ_JBHTZI010000008.1 coordinate 320,905, forward strand.
ATGGATGGTTGCCATCCGATGCGCTGAGATCGCGGCCGACGGCCTGTCGGCGAAGGCCTATGCCGGTGGCGGAATAGTTGCGTCGTCGGATCCCGAGACGGAATTGCGTGAAACGAGTACCAAGTTCCGGACCATTCTCAGTGCATTCGACCTCACCGAAGAGATAGCCGAGTAGTGACCCACTTCTAGTCGATAGAGTCATTTTGATACCAACAGGTCGGTCGTTCAGTACCCTTTTGGGTAATACGCCCGAATTTGCCCCTTGGCCTCTCGCCTGGAGGATTACCTGTGAATCGACAACACACGTCGACCTGCCGCGCCGCGATAGTCGCCGGTGCAGTGACAGCTCTCGTCACCGGAATTCAGTTCGGAACCGCGACTGCGCAGCAAGTATCTCCCACCTTCGAAGTGTTGTGCACCCCGACTGACACCGGTCTCACCGAGCTGTCCGGATTGGCAGACACAGGCGCCGGAATGTACGCACTCGGCGACAGCGGCGCCGACGACCACGTTGCCGAACTCGATGCGACCTGTCAGGTCACTCGCTGGATCCCGGTGGGGACTCCCACCTACGACGTCGAAGATCTCGATTCCACTCCTGACGGGATCCTGTGGCTTGCCGACATCGGGGACAACAACAAGGTCCGTCCGTCCGTGGCATTGATCGGATTCGATCCGACCGCTGCCGAAGCGGCCACGCCACGTGTGCTGACATATCCGGACGGCGCCCATGACGCCGAAACCTTGCTCATCTCGAACAACGGACTCCCTGTCATCGTGACAAAGGACTATCTCGGGTCGAGCGATATCTATACTCCTGTCGGTAACCAGAGTGTGCATGACCTGAGCACCACAGTTCCGACACAACTGAGCAAGGTCGGGCACCTGCAATTCTCCCCGACTAGCACTGCGGGCGGCCCGGTCAACGGAGCGGGAACAATGGCCGTCACCGGCGGCGCGGTCAGCGCCGACGGTACCGTCGTCGCTCTGCGCACCTACACCGACGTCTACCTGTATTCAGCACCGGACGGCGACGTAGTGAAAGCCCTGTCCACCAAAGCTGTTCGAGTTCCACTCCCGAACGAGCCACAGGGCGAGGCAATCACGTTCAATAACGACGGTGACCTGATCAGCGGATCCGAGGCCTACCAGGGTCCGCTACCGCCGCTGCTCATCCTTCGCGGAGCGACCGCCCTTGCCGTGACAGGAGGCTCCGCCGGACCGCTAGGCTCGACGGGTTCGTAGACTCGAGGCGCGTCCTTGGCTCACACGGCAAATGACGAAACGGGGAAACATGGCTGCGCGCGTTGTTATCGTCGGAGCTGGTTATGCAGGGGTCATGGCAGCAAAACGACTGCTGCACAAGCCGACTGACATCACGGTGACCGTCGTGAACCCGAGGAAGCATTTCGTACAACGAATTCGCCTGCATCAGATGATCGCCGGCAATTACGACGTGACGATTCCACTGGAGGCCGCGCTGCCACCGCAGGCAACGCTCGTCATCGCAACGGTATCGAGAATCGACACTGCCACAAACCATCTCGTGCTCGAGGACGGGAGCACGCTCCCCTACGACTATCTTGTCTACGCCCCGGGAAGCCGCCACTCGGGAAGCACTGTTTCCGGTGCTGCCACGCACGGTTTCGCAGTCTCCGAATACGAGGACGCCGTGCGTCTGAAATCGAGGCTGGCGACACTACCCACCGATGCCGCGATCACCGTCATCGGCGGTGGACTTACCGGAATCGAGACTGCGGCTGAATTGGCCGAGAATCGCACGGGTCCAACCACATTGGTCACGGGAGGCGAGATCGCCCCGGAGCTTTCAAAGAAGGCCAGATCACGTATCGCCGCGGCGCTGATGGCTCTCGACATCCGCATCATCACAGGATCGCGCGTAGTACGTATCGACGAGAAGTCGTGCACACTTGACGACGGTCGCACCATCGCAACCGAGTGTGCGGTACTCGCCACGGAATTCGGCGTCCCGGAACTCGCACGCCGCAGTGGACTACCCGTCGACAACCGTGGCCGGTTGCGGGTCAACCGACACCTGGAATGCACGACGCACCCCAACATCGTGGGCGCGGGCGATGCAATGGTGATCAGTGATCTTTCTCTACGAATGAGCTGTCAGTCTGCAATTCCTCTGGGAGTTCACGCCGCAGAAACCGTCGAACTCAGACTCCAGGGGTCAACGCCGACTCCGGTAATTCCCAAGTTCGTCGGGCAGTGCATCAGTCTTGGACGCTCGCAGGCGGTGTTTCAACGCACTACCCGCTCCGATGTCGCAGCGAGGCTAGTAGTCTCCGGCCGCCTGGGTGCGTTCGTCAAGGAAGGCATCTGTCTGTCCACCACTCTCTTGGGGATCACCCGGGGCCGTGGGTTCTTCTACAGTTGGGCGTGAGCGGTTGTCACTGCGTGATTCTCGACGATCGACACCCGCTATCATCGCTGAGTGAATACACGAATTCAGGCAATCGGCGCTGCGATTGCCTGCACAGCTGTCGTCGTGACAGCAGGGTGCGCAAACCCCGTTGACGGCACGCCTCGCCCCGATTCGTTTGTTCCGAGCATCGATAACCCCGATCCGTCGGAAGCCATCGACGGAGTTGCGATTGTCGAGTACCCGACGGCACTACACGTCAGCCCCGATGAACGTGTGGCATATACGCATTCGCCGCCGTTCGGTGGTCGGCACGACGGGGTATGGGCCAAGTGCACCGGAATTGTGTATCCGCAAGCAATTCGGACTGAAAATGCGGTTCATTCACTCGAACACGGCGCGGTCTGGATCACGTACAACCCTGACCTGGTTTCCGCCGGCGACGTCGAACTTCTCGCCGAACGGGTCAGCGGAACCAGCCAGATGCTGATGTCTCCGTATCCGACGCTCGACGCACCGATCTCGTTACAGTCGTGGGGACATCAGCTCAAACTCGATCAGGCCTCCGACGTCCGAATCGATCAGTTCATCTCGGCGCTTCGACTCAATCCCGCAACGTATCCCGAAGTGGGAGCCACGTGCTCGATTCCGCCGTCGATATTCAACCCCGACAACCCGCCGCCGTTCGATCCCACCACTCCGGATCCGGCATCCCCCACCACCGTTCCGGAGTAGACGGGTCTATTTGCCGCGCTCGCGTCGTTCCAATTCCACTGCCCGGCGCATGGTTTCGCGGGCACGGCTCCGGTCGCCCGCGTAGTCGTAGGCGCGAGCAAGACGGAAGTTCTGCTTCCAGTTGTCGGGATCAGCTTCCCAATCGACCTTGATCTTTGCGAACAGTTCGTCGGCGGCAGCACGTTCGATCCGGCCCGACGGCAGTTTCGGGAGCGTCGACGCATCGACGGCCAAACCTTCGTCGTGGATCTGCTGAGCCAGGCGCTGGTGGGTGAATCCCGCCCGCAGCGTCGCAATGACCAGCCACAGCCCGAGGAACGGCAGGATGAGCACACCGATTCCCAGGCCGATGGCCGCGCCGCCCCCATCTTGGATGAGCTGGATTCCGCGTTGACCGAGCAGCACGAAGTACACGGCAAGGGCAATGCAGATCGCCGTGATCAGGATGAGCGTGCGAGTGGTCTTGTTGTTCATGTTCGTAGTGCTCACAAGTCTGTAGTGCTCACAAATCCAGGAACGAATCGATGCCAACGGTGAGTCCGGGACGGGCCGCGATCTCGCGAACACCGAGCAGCACTCCGGGGACGAACGAGGTTCGGTCGATGGAATCGTGACGGATGGTGAGCGTCTCGCCTTGCGTGCCCAGAATGACTTCCTGGTGTGCAACCATCCCGGCCATGCGCACCGAATGCACGCGAACACCGTCGACGTCGGCGCCGCGGGCGCCGTCGAGTTCGGTGGTCGTGGCGTCCGGACTCAGGCCGACACCAGCTGCGGCGCGCGCCGCTGCGATCATCGCCGCCGTTCGGTACGCGGTGCCCGACGGGGCGTCCGCCTTGTATGGGTGATGCAGTTCGATAACTTCGACGGAATCGAAGTACCGGGCCGCAGCGGCCGCGAAGCGCATCGACAGCACAGCGCCGATCGCGAAGTTGGGGGCGATCAGGACGCCGGTGGTGGGCTGGGCGTCGACCCACGACTGCACCGCGGCAAGCCGACTCTCGTCGAAGCCCGTGGTGCCGACCACGGCGTGAATGCGATTGGCTACGAGAAACTCCAGGTTTCCCATCACGACATCAGGATGTGTGAAGTCGACCACGACCTGAGTGCGGGTGTCGACAAACGTCTCGATCGGATCGCCGGTATCTACCTGCGCAACCAGTTCCAGATCAGCTGCAGCCTCGACTGCTGCGCAGATTGCCTGGCCGACCTTGCCCTTGGCTCCCAGAACCCCAACCCTGATGGGTGCTGCACTCACGTCTTCCACGCTCCGTCCGATGCATTGTTGTGAGGTAAAGCCTACGCAACCGGGCAGATGGGCTCACCATCAGTGCAACAGGAGTTTCGTCACGACTGGCACACTGGAGTTGGTGAGCAACCGCCCAGAAACTCAGCCAACCGGCAACTTGCGTCCACTCGAGGTGGCGACCGGTGCCGTGATGGCTGGATTCACGGTCGCTCTTTCCGTCATCGCGACGGTTATTCCCCTGGCAAGTGCACTCCATCTTGTTGCCGCTGTTCCGATGGGCATCGTTGCTCAACGGTTCCGGATCCGCGCTGTCGTCGCGTCCGGCGTTGCTGCCACCGCGGTCGCGTTTGTTGCCGCCGGATCGGGTTCTGCCTCTGCAGTTGCACTCTGCGCCTTGCTGGGCGGAATTATCGGCAATGTGAAACGGCGGGGACGCGGATTCCTTTCCGCACTACTGGCGTCGTGTGTCGTCGGGCCGCTCCTGTCCCTGTTCTCCATCGTTGTACTCCTCATTCTCTCGCCCCTGCGAAACCTCTTGTTGGATTCACTCGACAACACAGTTCGCGGTGTCGCGGCAATTCTCAAAAAATCTCCCTCTTTGGTTGGGGTCGCGGAAGGTATCGAAAACAGCATCGGAGCCGTCATCGACTACTGGTGGATCTGGATTGCCGCGTCCGCCACGCTGGGCATCATCATCAGTACCGTCGTCTCCTATTTTGTTCTCGGCGCCGTTCTCGATCGGTTGGCTGCACTGCCTACGGTGGATCCGCTGGCAACGACGCCCGACGACCGGGCGATCAACCCGCTGCCGCTGACACTCGAACACGTCGGCTTCACCTACCCGGGTTCGCAGTCTCCGGCATTGACGGACATCAACTTCTCGATCGACCGCGGCGAATTCGTCACCGTCGTCGGCCACAACGGTTCCGGAAAATCCACTCTGACGCGCCTTCTCGCCGGACGGGCACCGTCGAGCGGCCTCCTGGTTCGACCTGGCTCCGCGGGTCTCGGACACCATGGTGGTACAGCGGTGGTCCTGCAGCGACCCGAAAGCCAGATCCTCGGAACCCGCGTCGCCGACGACGTGGTGTGGGGCCTGCAACCCGAGCACCTTCCGGACATCGAAGCGCTCTTGATCGAGGTCGGACTGGGCGGAATGGCGATGCGTGAAACGTCGTCACTCTCGGGTGGCGAGATGCAACGTCTGGCCGTCGCCGCAGCCCTCGCGCGGCGTCCCGCGTTGCTCATCGCCGACGAAGCTACGGCGATGGTCGATCGCACCGGACGAGAAGAACTGGTGGAACTGCTCGCAGCACTCCCCCGCCGCCACAACATGGCGGTTGTCCTGGTCACCCATCATCAGGCAGACACCCGCCGCGCCGACCGCGTTATCCAGCTACAGAACGGTCGGCAGATCGAACATGAGCCGGGCTGGATGGTCGGCACCGGACAGCCTGCTTCGCCCGCCTACTGGCAGCGCAGCACCAAAGCTCTCCTCGAGATCAAGCATCTCTCGCACACATACAACAATGGCACTCCGTGGTCGCGTACGGCATTGTCCGATGTCAATCTCACCATCGGCTCCGGTGACGGCGTATTGGTATTGGGCGGCAACGGCTCTGGAAAGTCCACCTTGGCCTGGATCATGGCGGGATTGACCGTCCCCACGTCCGGCACGGCATTGTTCGACGGCAAACCCGTTGCCCGCCAGGTGGGTGCGGTGGGTCTGACCTTCCAGCACTCGCGACTGCAACTGCAACGTCGAACAGTGTCCGAAGACATCGAAGCCGCGGGCGGGCCCGAAATCGGGTCCACCCAGGTTTCCTGGGCACTCGACGCCGTCGGACTCGACCGTCGCCTCGCCAGTCGCAGCATCGATCAACTCAGCGGCGGGCAGATGCGCAGAGTGGTGCTCGCCGGTCTGCTCGTCCGTCAGCCACAGATGCTCATTCTCGACGAACCACTCGCCGGCCTCGACCCACCCGGCCGAGCAGCCATCATCAACGTCCTGACCTGGATCAGGCGCAACGGCACCGCGCTGGTCGTGATTTCACACGACGTCGACGGCATGGACAGTGTGTGCAGCAGGACAATTCATCTCAGTGACGGTGTCCTGACCGAAAACCCCGTCACACTGGAGGAGACCCGGCGATGACTACACTCCTGCGCGAAGTCCCCACCACATCACCGATCCACCGCCTGTGGGCGGGAACGAAGATCATTGCCGTGGTTCTCATCAGCCTGGTCATGGTGATTGCACCGTCGTGGCCGTCCATTGCCGTGATCACCGGACTGCTGGTCGCCACCGCCGCGATCGGTCGTATACCTCCGACGGCAATCCCGCGGCCACCGTGGTGGATCGGGCTGCTTCTTCTGGGCGGCGCCCTGGTCAATCTCCCGATCGGGCTCGACGCGGTATACCTCTATCTTCGGGCGATCACCTTCGGGATCGTATTGCTGTGCGCCTCACTGATGTTGGCATGGACCACGTCGATGAGCGACGTCGCTCCCGCGCTGGCGACTTTGGGCCGCCCGCTACGGTTCCTGCGAATCCCAGTGGACGAGTGGGCCATAACGGCAGCGCTCTGCATTCGCTCACTCCCTCTTCTGATCGAGGAAATGGTCACCCTGGCCGCTGCTCGCCGACTCCGTCCGAAGGGTGTGGTGCACAGCGCGTCAGACAACACGATCATCGATTTGATCACGACAACGATGTCGGTGGCGATCCGCAGGTCCGCCGAAATGGGTGAGGCTATCTCCGCACGCGGTGGAACCGGCTTGATCGCCGCCTATCCGAAGCGCCCGCGTCGGGCCGATCTGGTCGCCATCACCATCGTTGTTATCGCATGCGCCGGAGCGATCGCACTGACCGCTATCTGAGACTTCGGCCACCTAGGACTTTGGTTGGGCAGTAATCCCAGCGCCCATCCAGCGTCGCAGGTATTGCCGCAGTTCGTCGTCACTCCGAGGTGGGTTGCCAGGGGAGATGAAAAACGACTGCATGGTGCGCAGGACGTACTCGACGAGTTCGCGAAGCGCCGCGTCGTCGTACCCGTACCGCTGCCAATCAACGTCGAAGCGGTTGATCATCGCGATTCCGAAGGCTTGAGCCTCATCGGACGTAAGGCCGTCGGGGTGAAGATTCGAATACGTTCCCGTCAGCAAGATGCCGAGATGCGGGATTCTGCGGACCTCGGTCAACGTGTAGACAACGCCCTCGGTCATCGCCTCGACGGGATCTTCGATGCCGCTCACATGTGCAGTGAGCCGATCGAGAAATCCGGCGACCGATGCGATTGCCGCTGCGCGCATCAGGGCATCGGAGTTGGGAAAGTACCGATACACCGTTTGACGGATCACGCCCAGTGACTCCGCGATATCGGCGATGCTGATTGCCGAACCGGTTTGTCCGATCAAATCGACTGCTGCGGTGACGATTCGATGAGTTGCGTCGTCATCATCGACTGGCGGATTTCCGCCCCACCCACGTCTTCGCGCCACTGCCTGTGTTCCTCACTCGAATCGAGAATCTCAGGCTAACACTGCCCGTCGGCAGCATTTCTGCGCGCATCACGGAATTGTGACCATACACAACAACCAATTTGTGTATGGTCACAATAAAAGCGTGGCTTTCGGGGCATCCGGGTGGCCACTTACCCGACCCTTCCGGAAAGACGAGGTTTCGAGAAGTGACTGATCTACACGTCCGAAAGATGAATTTTGCATTCGAGGACTACGACGTCCCCTTCCTGTGGAACGAGGAGAATCCAGCCTTCTCGAGCATGGCCAATGCCGTCTCGTTCCTGGCCATCGGTTTCGAGAAGATGATCGTCAAGCTCATCCTGCAAACAAAACCGCTATTGAAGGATCGAGCAGTCGCCGAGGAGGCCGACGCCTTCATGCGCCAAGAGGGGCAGCATTCTTCGGCTCACCGCCAGCACGTCAAAGGCTTGATCAGGCGATACCCCGGCCTGCAGGAAACTCTCGACGAAGTTGTCGGAGAGTTCGACAAGCTCACAGCAGAGAAGTCGGTGAACTACCGACTGGCGTACACCGCCGACCTCGAAGCCACCTTCACCTCGGTATTCAAGCTGATGCTCGACAACGAAGCAGCACTCTTCCGCCCCGGAGACGACAGGGTTGCTTCACTGTTCATCTGGCACTTCGTCGAGGAAGTCGAACACCGGAGTTCGGCGCTCATCATCTTCGACTCCGTTGTCGGCAGCGATCTCTACCGAATGCGCATGGCCCCGTCGATCTTCCAGCATGTCATGAAGGTGATCCGACTGGCCTCGCTGGGCTTCAACAAGCATGTGCCACTGGAAGATCGGCAGGTCGACGCAATGGCGATGTTCGCGTCGTACCGCAACATGCAGTTTCTACGCAGGCGATTGCCGATGCTCGAAGCGCAGGACAACGGCCCGATGTCTCGCGCGTTCGACGTCCTGCCACTCGGCGAGCAACTCACTGCTTTGAAGGGAGTCATTCGCAGCCAGTTGCCCAAACACAACCCCGCCAACGAGAACTTGCCCGCCTTGGCCGACGTGTGGTTCAAGCGTTTCGAAGCCGGCTACGACGTAACACGCTGGTACACAGCCGAATCGAACGGTACTGAATCGACTACCGCAGGGCGGTCGACTAATGGCTGACCTCTGTTCACCCACGTTCGATCAACTCGCTACGGAGCTCGGCTTCTCCTGTGCGGAAGCGGGCGGACTGGTCGAGTTCCGCAATCCATTCGGGTTGGAGAACTGGACCCTGCCAGTCCTCGAGTGGACCATCATCATCGGCTCGGTGCTCGCGCTGATCCTCGCGATAGTGCGCTTGCGTCGCAACGGCGATCCCACCAACCTCGTACTCTGGTTCGGCGCCACCGCTTACCTCTTCATCATCGAACCGCCGCTGTACTTTCCCGCAGCATTCGGCATCGAGCAGCACGTGGATACGATGTTTGCGCACAACGTGTTCACCGTCGATTTCCTGTGGGGCAGACTCCCCCTCTACATCGTCGCGATCTATCCGCTAATGGCCACGCTGGCCTTCGAAATCGTCAAGATGCTGGGCGTTTTCCGCCGCTACGGTGTGCTCGCCGGCGCAGTCTGCGTAGGCTTCGTCCACCATGCGTTCTACGAGATCTTCGACCACCTCGGACCGCAGCTTCGCTGGTGGGAGTGGTCGACGGAAAACCCGATCAACCAACCGATGTTCGACGCTGTTCCGCTGCCGAGCGTGGTTGTCTTCGCAGCCTTGTGGCCGATGTCGCTGGCATTCTGCGTGCAATTCTTCGTCGGCCGACACGTCGACAGCGGCACACACTTCACCGGGCTCCAATTGGTCTGGCGCACAATCGTCATCGGCGTCCTGGCATCATTGGGCACTTTCATCCTGCCGATACCCGCGACGGTATTCGGCGCGGGCAGTGACACCCTCCGCGGGTTCCTCTACGCCGCAGAACTGGCGGTGCTCACAGTCGTTGCGATTGTGCTTCTGGTCCGCCAATGGACGCGATTGCGCTCGCAACCGTCGGACGCTCCCCCGTACACCAACACGTTCGTCCAGTACTACAGCGTGGTGTACCTGTGCATCATGGCTATTCTCTGGGCCACGGCCCTACCCGATTTCTTCGGTGCGGTCGACGGTGCCACCAGCAATGGAGACCCGATCGGAAATCTCTGGTACACGCTGGCGTGCTTTGTCATCGCAATACTGTGCGTCACTGCAACATTCACCGTGACGCGTCGCAGTGCCGCGGCGGGCGTCACTCCATCCACTGCGGAGCAACCCGCTCCTCACACTGCCTAACTCGAGCTGGACGCCCCGGTCTTGCTAGACGCACAGGGCTAGACGCACAGGTTCAGTGGACGCACCTTACGGCACGCGGTGCGTCCACTTCTCCGTGCTGAACTTGGTCTCCACCAGCTCACGTGCCTGTGCGAGCTCGGATTCGGTGTAGGCACTGGTGCGGGTGTCGTGCTGCGATCGGAAGTAGTTTTCGAACGAAGTCAGGATCGCAGCGCGCGTCATTCCGGTCTGGGAACGGAGCGGGTCTACTCGCTTGGCCGCACTCTTGGTTCCCTTGTCTGACATCTTCTCTCGGCCGATTCGCAGAACCTGCGTCATCTTCTCCGCATCGATGTCATAGGCCATGGTCACGTGATGGACAACCGTCCCGTCTGCGAACCGTTTCTGCGCGGCGCCCGCGATTTTGCCCTTGTCCGAAGCGATGTCGTTGAGCGGCACGTAGCGCGCGGTGATTCCGACTTCGGCAAGTGCGCCCATCACCCACTGGTCCAGGAAGGCGTACGACCGTTCGAAACTCAGTCCCTCCACCAACGACGCGGGCACCACCAACGAGTACGTGATGCAGTTGCCCGGCTCCATGAACATTGCACCGCCGCCTGAGATTCGGCGCACAACACCGATACCGTGGCGCGCAGCGGCCTCCGAGTCGACCTCATTGCGTACGGATTGGAACGAGCCGATCACGACCAGCGGCGAATCCCAGTCCCAGAAGCGCAAAGTGGGTGGACGCTCACCGGACTCCACCTCACGCGCGATGACCTCGTCCAACGCCACGTGCATCGCGGGATCGAGGACCACCGGCGGAATGACGTCGAATGTGTGGTCCGCCCAACTGGTGGCGTGACCGAGGGCGCGACGAATCGCAATGCCAACCGACTCCGCGGTGAACCCGATCATCGACACAGACTCGTCGAGGGTGGCGATGATGGCGTCCGCGAGCTGTTCGACGTTGGCATCTGCCGGCATACCCGTCAGCGCTCCGTTGATGTCGTCCAGCGCACTGTCCGGTTCGAGGAAAAAATCACCGGAAACTGCGACTTGGGACAGCTGCCCGTCCTCGACCTCGACATCGACTGCAACCAGCTTGCCGCCTGGAACCTTGTACTCTCCGCGCATTTGTTCAGCCTAGCGCCGCTCGGTTTCACCGAGGAACCCACATTGCGCACCACCGCAAGAGACGGAGGGCGGGGTCACACATCGCAGCGCCAGTGAGACAAAGCACCCGGTGGTCCGCGCCGCGCGCTGCGCGAAACGATCCCGGCAGTGGGACCATTGACAGATTCGGCTCGAATCCTGACGAGCCACAACGGAGGTGCACATGAAGGTCCCGGCGTTTCACTCGACGGTTCCTTCCGATCTCGATGTCTACCACGACAACGAGAGCTGCATTCTTGCCGCGCGCATCGATCCGTCACATCGAATCGACGGTGTCGACGGTCGGCCATGGTGCACCGCGTGCGCGTCGTTGGACTGACCGAAACTGCTGCCAACACTTTTGAATGCGAACATCATTCGCCTCACTTCATTGACCACGTCGACATAGCACCCTGGGCCAAATGTGCCCGATATATCCCTTGATTCGAATGAATGTTCGAGTATGATTGAGGTCACGGGTGGGGAGGCCTTGATGACGGTTTTTGATTCTATTGCGGTGGGGGATGTTGTAGCCGGTTCTGCTGTGGGTGTGCGTGGCAGGTTGTGGCGGTTACGTCCGGCTGAGGTTCGTAATGTTGCGGTGTCGGTGTCTGCGGAAATTCTTCGGTTGGAAGCAATTCGGGTTGCCGCGATCGACGAGCTGGCACTCAATCCCGATGAGCAGGTGCTCTGTTACCGGGGTGTGGGTCGGTGGTTGGCGGCGAATACGATGCTGCAGAACTCGGCCGGCAACAAGATCGCCGCTCTCGGTGCCGCACTCCGCGGCTTCCCGGATATTGCGGCGCAGTTCGAGGCCGGTGATCTCTCGCTCGATCATGCGGCATTGATCGCCGCGTTCTGTGAATCCCCGCCAAAAGGGATGCCGGACATCGCATTAATACCAAGCCTGAAAACTCTTCTTGCCGCCGCATCCGGAGTAGAGGCTACGACTGTCAAGGTGCGGTATGCGATTGCTGTTCTGGAGCGGATCTTCGAATCCGACGAGCCTCCGCCCGGTGAGGATAATGATCTGAATGCGTTACGCATCGCGCCGACGTTGAACGGTCGGGTCGTGATCAAGGGCGATTTCGACGCACTCACCGGCGAGATGCTCCTGTCTGCGCTGTCAGGTCTGTCGATGCCCAAACCCGCCGCGGACGGGACCCCGGATGCGCGGTCGGCAGCAAAACGAACCGCCGACGCGTTCACGGAACTGATCCGCCGCTATCTGGACAACGCCGCCACCGGCATTGACGGTGGTCAACGTCCGCATGTGAATGTGCACATCACCGCGAAAGACCTTGCCGAGCATCATGAATGCGCCACCGTGCGAGCCGAGGATGAAGACGCGCCGGATGTCGACGACGAGTCTGTGTTGGAGGATCTCGATGTCGGGTACATGCCGTGGATGGGACCACTGAGTGTGAGCAGAACCCGGATGCTCGCGTGCGATTGCATGCTCTCGACCGTCCTGATGGACGGCACGGGTGCACCCCTGGATGTGACCCCACTCAAACGCCTTGTCACAGCCCAGCAACGCATTGCGTTGATCGCCCGCGACAAAGGCTGCGCATTCCCCAACTGCGATGCCGTCCCCGCCTGGTGCGACGCGCACCATATAGAACCCTGGTCGACGGGCGGTTTGACTGTCATGGACAACCTTGTGTTGCTCTGCCGGAGCCACCACACGTTGATTCACAGCACCAGCGGGTTCCGCGGTATCTGGGAAATCAAAATGGGTTCCGATCACAAACCCTGGTTCATCCCACCAGCAGCGATCGACCCGAAACAACGACGCCGACGCTCCACCACCCGCCAAGGACCAGTCCACCGAGACTGAAACCGGCTCTGCCGGAACCACGTACCGCGTGAAGGCTTCGCATCACCAGCTAAGACGATGCGAAGCCCACACGCATGCGCATCGCCTCAATCAGGCGGGAATCTCGCCAGTCGGCGTGGGCACGGGAACAACAATTCCTACGACGGGTGCCTGCACGGCCTGGGCGAGTGCGAGGTTCTGCGAGTCATCCCGAGTCGAGCGAATGGCAACAACGGCGGCAACAGCGAGAACCGCCAGATAGACCCAGAGGTAAAGGTTCACAACAACGTTCCAGGGCACCCACGTCCCCGGGAACAGATAGAACCCGACAACCAACCTGCCCGGGAACTGATATGCCCAGGATCCCGCAACACCGAACAGCGATACCACGCCCAGCCACCACCACGCGTTTGTCAGGGCTCGGTGCACGCACCAGACGAGCAGTGGAACAAACCACACCCAGTGATGGCTCCACGAGAAGGGTGAGACCACTACTGCCGTGAAACCGGCAACGGTGACCGCAAGCAGCTTCTCACCGGACCGATGCAGACGGGCCGCTACCCACATACTCGCGGCGACGACCACCACTGCAAGAAGCAACCACAACCAGGTGGGTGCGGGTCCGCCGATAATCCGTGTGAGTGCCCCGCGCAGCGACTGGTTTGCTGCGTGGCCTTCGTCGGCAATGCGCGTGGAGTCAAAGAACGTCTCACTCCAGTACTGCCACGAATCCTTCGGCAGCACCGCCCAACTCACCCCGACGGTCGCGGCGATCGTCATGGTGGCAACCGCTGCGGCGCGCCACTGCCGGAGAGCAAGGTAGTAGAGCACGAAGTACGCGGGGGTCAGTTTGATCCCGGCCGCAATGCCGACGCCGATGCCTTTGAGGCGACTCTGCTCACTGCGCGAGACGTCCCACAGGACAAGTGCCATCAGCACGAGGTTGATCTGTCCGAAGTACAGCGTCGATCGCACCGGTTCGAAGAACACAGACGCAGCCGCCAACAAGATCGAGACTGCAACGATGGTGCGGTCGATGCGATATCCGAGCATTCGCCAGCACAACGCAATGATGGCGACGAGCAGAACGACGTTGAATCCCATCCAGATGTACTTGTCGGCCCCACCCGGCAGGAAGCCGAACGGCACGAACATCAGCGTCGAGAACGGCGTGTAGGTGTACAGAAGATCGTGGATGACCGGTTCGGTATACAGCGGGAGATTTGATACCGCACGACGGGCACCATCGCGATACACGTCCAGATCGACACCACCCATGAACAAACCGGTCAACGGCGTCCGCGGATTTACGGTCGTGAACAGCAAAACCGTCGCTGCGATGGACACCAGGGCAACAACGCCGAGCGTGGACCATCGAGCGGGAAACTGCCGGTTAACGCGATTGCCCGGTTCAGCGGACTCCGAAGGTCGTAGATCTCTGGTGCCGGTGCGCATGCCCAACAGTCCCTTCCTGGATGCCGTCTCGACCCCGTGACACGGACGACTCCAGGACAAAGTTACGACCCGAAACAGCGAATAGGAAATTATGGGCGTTCCAGGCGCGTTGATTCGCTACCGGACCAGACCGGCACACGTCTACACTGTGCGCTCGCGTAGTCGCAGGTTGACGATCTCGAGGGCCGACTCTTCGGCAAGATCCAACGCACCAGCTTGCGTCGCCGAAATGGTGTCGCACAGCCAATCCCAGTGCAGTGCCACCAGGTTCCCTCGCACGGGAGCGGGACCAAGCGGAATGCCGTCGATGTTCCACCGCACGGGTTCAATCGTCTCAGGGCCGCGGGTGAGTTGGTTACCGTCGAATACGAGCGGCGACGACATCACCTCGGCATACTCGTCACCTACGTCGCACACTTCCCCCCACCTGATTCGGCAGTTCTGCAGGACGGAAAGTGGCACCGCACCGTGTTTCCGAAGTAGCCGCACCCACGGATACACCACAAGAACATGAAAACTGTGATGCGCAAGAGCACGATCTCGGCCATCCAGATCCGAGAGCAATCCAATGTCGTTGCGCTTCCCGAACTCGCTTCGGAGGTACGCCACCAGCTCTTCCGAATTCACTGAATCCAGAAGTGGCCCACCCAACCAGTAGGCCTCGATCACTCGCGGGTCGAGTGGATCGTCGACACCCACTCCCCGGGCCAGTGCCTCGAGATACGGCCACGCACCATCGAATTGTTGCGCCCGGCTGCGGTCCTGATCTGTGACCGTTCCCGTCGCCTGACGCAACAGCGCCGACGGATCGTCGGCCCCGCAATAGCCCAATTCGTTCGGCGGATACGCGTACCTCGCAAACAGTGCCGGGCCGGCAACGTGAACGCCGGTCATCAACAGATCCGCGGAAGCTGTTCACCGGCAGGGAGATCCACTACCCTGTTACCACCTAGTGCGGTTCGGGCAACCACCATTCCGGCATGCGCGCGCACGCACTCCCCGATCACCGTCGCACCGACACCCCGTGAGTGCCCACGCATGGCGTCCAGCACGCGGTCGACGTCGCCGGGCGCTACAAACGCAACCAGTTTGCCTTCGTTGGCCACGTACAGCGGATCCAAGCCCAACAGTCCACAGGCATCCCGAACGGCGTCGGGAATCGGCAGGTTCCGTTCGACGAGCGCAATTCCGACATTCGACGCCTGGGCAATCTCGTTGAGCGTGGCCGCAACCCCGCCGCGCGTCGGATCACGAAGGACGTGGATGTCCACGCCGGTGGCGATCATGCCCGCCACCAGGCCGTTCAGTGCGGCACAGTCGCTGCGCACCTCGGTGCCGAACTCCAGGCCCTCACGGCAACTCATCACCGCCACGCCGTGAACTCCGATGTCACCACTGACGATCACGACATCGCCGACTTCGGCCCGGGTCGGCCGGATGTCGACCCCGGCGGGAACGATGCCGATGCCCGCAGTGTTGACGAAAACTCCGTCGCCGTGACCAGCGTCGACCACCTTGGTGTCGCCTGTCACCAGTCGAACTCCCGCAAGGCGAGCCGCGTCGCCCAATGTGGCCGCCACCGTCGCTATGTCGGCGAGCGGTGTTCCCTCCTCGAGAATGAAAGCGGTCGACATTGCCAGTGGCTGTGCGCCTGCCATAGCGAGGTCGTTCACCGTGCCGTTGACTGCCAGATCGCCGATGTTTCCACCCGGAAACACCATCGGTTTGACCACGTACGAGTCCGTCGAGAACGCCACCCGAACGCCGCCGATGTCGAGCACAGCGGAATCGCCGAGTTCCGCGTCGGCCGCGTCGCCGAATGCCGGAAGGAACAGATGCTCGATCAGCTCGGCGGACATCGCTCCACCGCCGCCGTGACCCATGACGATGTTCGGCGAATCGCGGAGCGGCAACGGACAGACCCACGCCCCCGGGTCTACCACCGCGCTGTTGTCAGCTCCCATGACCCGCCTCCTGCAATTCCAAGCGTCGATACAGGTAGTAGGCGGCGCACGCGCCCTCGGACGACACCATCGTGGCCCCCAACGGATTGCGCGGCGTGCACTCCTTTCCGAAGGCAGCGCACTCGTTCGGCTTGATCAAGCCTTGGAGCACTTCCCCGGAACGGCAGACCGACGACTCGTCGGTATGAATATCGGCAACCGAGAACCGTTGTTCCGCATCGAATTCCGCATACTTCGGCGCCAACTGCCACCCACTGTCCGGGATGGGACCGATGCCGCGCCAGGTCCGGTCGGATACCGCGAACACGTCGTCGAGCATCGCCTTGGCGGCGACGTTGCCCTGAGCTGTCACAGCCCGCGCATAGGCGTTCTCCACTTCGTACCTGCCGGTTTCCAACTGCAGCACGGTCTTTCTGATGCCCTCGAGCAGATCGAGAGGTTCGAACCCCGTGACGACGATAGGAACCCGGTACTTCTGCGCCAGAGCGGGGTACTCCGAAGTTCCCATCACACTGCACACGTGGCCTGCGGCGAGAAACGCCTGCACCCGACACTCCGGGGAGTCCATGATCGCCGCCATCGCGGGCGGGACGAGAACGTGGGAGACGAGCAACGAGAAGTTCTTGATGCCCAGTCGGTGTGCCTGATACACGGTCATCGCGTTTGCGGGCGCGGTAGTTTCGAACCCGATCCCGAAGAACACGACCTCCCGATCCGGATTCTCCTTTGCGATGGTCAGCGCGTCGAGCGGCGAATAGACCACGCGCACATCACCACCAGCGCTCTTGATCCGAAAGAGGTCCGACTCACTACCCGGCACACGCAACATGTCGCCGAACGAGCAGAAGATCACTTCCGGTCGTGCAGCGATCTCGAGCGCTTTGTCGATGATCTCCAGCGGCGTGACGCAGACCGGGCATCCCGGCCCGTGAATCATCTCGATCTGCTCAGGGAGCAATTGGTCAATTCCGTGTCGGATGATCGAATGCGTCTGGCCACCACAGACTTCCATGATCGCCCATCGACGAGTGGCGAGTGTTCGAATCTGATCGAGTAGTTTGCCGGCCAACTCGGGGTCGGAGAATTCGTCCAGATACTTCATGATTGATTCTCCTTCTGATCGACTCCCAGAGCCTTGGCTGCGCGAGCAAATCCGTCACCGAATTCCTCGTCGAGCACGCCGAGGTGCTCGAACTCCGCAAGTGTGCGTTGCGCTGATTCCTCGTCGAGCCTCTGAATTGCGAAGCCGACGTGGACGACGACGTACTCTCCGACCGCGGCGCCGGGAATGTACTCGAGGCAGACCTCTTTGCGGACTCCCCCGAAGTTGACGATGGACATCGTGGTTCCGTCACGATCCTCGAGCGACTCGATACGTCCCGGTACGGCTAAACACATGGCTACCCTCCTGACCTCATAGCGAACTCCCGACCAGCGCTTGGCCGTACGCAAGGCCACCGTCGTTCGGTGGCAATTCGTGGTGTGTCAGCGGGCGGAAACCGGCGTCCGACAGCAATACCCGCGTCCGCGCCAGGAGTAACGGATTCTGGAAGACCCCTCCGCTCAAGGCAACGTCGTCCACACCGGCCGCACCGCACGCTGCTTGCGCCCAGGTCACCACCAAACGCGCGACGCCCTCGTGAAAACGCGCACCGATCACACCTGCCGACACACCATCGCGTAGGTCTGCAACCACGGAACGTATGACCGGACCCGGATCCGCAATCCACACCCCGCCGGCATCTTCGCGTTCGCCGAAAACGTAGTAATCACTGCCGCAATCGATTCCACGAGCCACACCTTCCAATTCGATTGCTGCCTGCGCCTCGTACGCAACACTTTGGCGAACACCGGCAAGTGCGGCGACGGCGTCGAACAGCCGTCCCATACTCGACGTCTCCACACAGCCGAAGCCCGTCTCCAACTGATGATCGAGGACGGAACGTTCGCGTGCCGAGCAGGCGGCAACCGGCGGAAGGTCACTGTCCCATTCGATTCCCGCCGAACGCAGATGCGACAGCGCCATTCGGTACGGCCGTTCCACTCCGGCGTCACCACCCGGCAGGGCTACGCAACCGAGGTGTGCAAGACGACGGAAGCCTTTGTACGTCGCGAGCAGCATCTCCCCACCCCATACCGAACCGTCTGCTCCGTAGCCCGTTCCGTCGAAAGCCATTCCGATGACCGGCTCGGCGCCGTCGCAGCCGTTCTCGCCCATCACCGCGGCGATATGCGCGTGATGGTGGCCCACAGTTCGGACCGGGCGCCCCGCCGCATGCCGTCTGGCCCACGCCGAAGAGTGGTATCTGGGGTGTTCGTCGCACACAACCTGACTCGGGGTGACGCCGGTAATCGATTCGAAGTGCGTCTGCGCCGCCGTGAACCCGTCCAGCACAGCAACATCGCCCATGTCCCCGATATGTTGACTCGGCCAGGCGGATCTTCCGTCTGCCACCACAAACGTATTCTTCAGATCTGCGCCCACCGCCAGAACCGCTTCCACGTCCAAGGGCAGTTCAATCGGCAGTGGCGCATACCCACGGGAGCGGCGAAGCATCACTCGGCGACCGTCGACCACACGGAGAACCGAATCGTCGCACGGCACCCGAATGGGGCGATCGTGGGTGAGAACCCCGTCCGCGAGCCCGCATACCCTCATCAGATCGCTGCCTCGGAACAGGATCGGTTCGCCACCAAGATTGGCCGACGTCATCACCAGCACTGTCGGCCCGGCTGCATCACCAGGAAGGCCGAGCAGGAGGTTTTGGATCGGGTTGTACGCCAGCATGATTCCGATATCCGGAATTCCCGGAGCCACCGAAGGCGCAAGGTTGTATGCCGACGCCTTGTCCACCAACACGATCGGGCGCGAGCATTCGGTCAGCGCCTGCGACTGCGCCTCGTTGATCCGCCCGACCGCGTCCGCACTGGTCATGTCTCGCACCATCACCGCAAGCGGCTTACTCGCACGGTGCTTACGCTGTCGCAGTTCGTGTACTGCCAATTCGTTTCGGGCATCGCAGGCAAGGTGATACCCCCCGATCCCTTTGACGGCGACAATCTTTCCGGCGCACAACAACTCTCGCGCCTGTCGCACCGCATTCTCGCCGGTCACCGATACGGCATCTGCATCTGCATCGACAAAAGCCAGCGTTGGACCACACTGCGGGCACGCAATAGGCTGAGCGTGAAAGCGCCGATCACCGGGATCGGCATACTCGGCTGCGCATTCCGAGCACATCGGAAACCCGTGCATCGTTGTCGCTGCCCGGTCGTACGGAAGTTCTTCGATTATCGTGAACCGCGGACCGCAGTTGGTGCACGTGACGAACGGATGCCGATACCGCCTGTTCCCCGGATCGGCCATGTCGCGGAGGCAATCGTCGCAGGTCGCGACATCAGGCGGTGCCAACGTCCTCCCAGCAGTTGTCGTGTCCGTGTCCACGATCCGAAACCCGGACCGCCCGCACGCCTGCGCCGGCTCACACTCCACCGAGTCGATCCTTGCCAACGGCGGCCGGCGCACCTGCAGTCCCGTCGCGAACTCCGCGAGCGCCAGATCTTCACCCTCCAGGTCGATCACCACTCCACGGGGCGAGTTCCCCACCGTGCCCGTCAACCCCAATTCGGTTGCGAGCGAATACACGAACGGCCTGAATCCGACTCCCTGAACCACTCCCTGGACCTGCAGTCGGATGGCGGTGATCATGGCTCGCCCTCGACCGCGGGCCGCGACCGACCCATCAGTTCCAGGCCCGCCAGCGCCTCCGCGGCGCCCTTCGCGTCCACCTTCTCGACGGCAAAACCCATGTGGATGACAACCCAGTCACCAGCGTCGACGGTGTTCTCGTCGAGCATTCCGATATTGACCTTGCGCGTCGCACCTTCCACATCGACGAGCGCGAGCTGCCCGCCGTATCCGTCGAGCAGCGCCACGACACGTCCTGGGATACCGAGGCACATGGCTCATGCCCCCTGATCAGCGGTCGCAGCATCTGCCGCCATCGATCTGACGAGACCGAGAACTACCGACGCGGCGCCTGTCACCGCATCCTGAACAACTGGTGTCAACCCAATCCGTTCATCCACCGATTCGACATGTGCACCGACAACAAACGTTCTCGGCGCTGTTCCACCGAGCGCCCGCAGACTGGCGAACACAGAGTTCGGATCCAACGAATGCGCATCGAGACTTGTCGCACCGGATTTAACAGCGCCGGAAGACACAGCGCCGTCATCAGTTTCGGTCTCCAGCTCGTACACCTCGACCGCGCCGGGTTTCCCGCTCGGCGGCAGCGCGTCGATCAGTACCAGAGCCTCCCACGATTCCAGAAGGTCATAGGCCAGGTGCACGCCTCGAATTCCGTAGTCCACCAACTGCACTCCCGCCGGCAGTTGTTCTCGTTGTAGCGCCCGCACGACCGCGGACCCGAACCCGTCGTCGCCGAGAAAGATGTTTCCGACACCCGCAACCAGAACGCGCATGTGTGACTACATCTTTCGCATCCGCAGATACCGTTGGATGTCCGGCATCGACACCACCAGCACGACCGCAGCAGCGATCGCTGTAGCGCCGAGCAACACCGTCGACAGCATTCCCATGCTCTTCATAGTGTGTTCTCCTCTCGATAGCTCTGTGTCTGTACTGCGGGCACCGGTTCCACCTCGTCCGGAGCAAAATACAGATAGCGGCCGTACCAGTTGTGCAGGTCCGCGGCAGGATCGTCGAGGAGCGTCACACCCACGTGAATGTCGCCGTCCACGTCCTCGTGGATGGTGGCAACGCGCGCGAGCCTGCCGTCGAAAAACAGGTCCTGAGCATCGGCGCGCCGCGACGGATGCAAGCGCACCGTGCTGCCGCCGGCTATCCGCACCCCGCCCACCAAGATTCCGTCGATTCGCGGTGCGACCGTCGTATCGGCCTCGGGCGACCACCAGTCGACCCCGTCGGGTACCTCGGGAAGCATGGGTGCCGAGTTTCCCGGCCCGGCATGAGGATCACGAAGCACTCCGTGAAGGTCGGCAAACCCTTCAGGAGTCAGGGCCTCACAACGATCGATGATTTCGGCTGCTTTCGGATCCGTCGCCCGCGCCTGCGCTTTCTCCTCGTCTGTCATCGTCAGAATGCGCAAAGTCAGAATCTCGTCGATTTCGGTGGAATCGAACAGCGATCCTTCGCTCTGCCCGGCGATCACGGGAAAGTCGTAGAGAATGATCGGCGATACCAGCACCGTGGTCGAGCGGTCAGGCAACTCCGGATTCGGGGTACCGGCCAACACCGGATAGCAACGATCCTGAATCAACGGGTATTCGTGTGCCTTCTCGTCGCTCACACCGAAATCGTTCACGCTGAAAAGCGAGATGAACGACGGTGTGTCGCACGCCGCGATCACATGCGCCCCGAGCATCGAATACGCCGGCGCCGATTGTTTGTCGACGGTCACGATCTCGGTGGTGTTTCGAACCTCTATCGACAGTACAACCTGCTCCGGTCTACCCTGCGCAGCCTGAAGATCAACAACACCCGACAGCGCGGCCCGCGTGCGCACAATCCGACCGATAGATGCGCCCTCCGCATCCAGGATCGGTTCGATCTCGGAAAAGGCGGGAACCTCGAACGCCAGGCTTCGCATCTCGCCCAGATTCGCGAGACGGTGTGGACCCGACTCGATCTCACATTCACTTGCTTCGTCCCACGTAATCCATTCTTGGTCACCGGAAGTCACATGGTGCACCGACTCCCAGCGATCCGGATCAACACGCCGTTGAACTGTCCTGCGCTGTAGGTGGAGAAACCGCAATGTCACACGTAGGTCGCCGGCATCTGCGGCCACGACGACTTGCGCCGACATCCCTGATTCCTCACCGACACCCAACTCTGCTGCGCCCGGTGGACCGAGCACACCGAACTGCCAGCGCGACTGGTTCTTTCCCGAGTTCGCCCGGTACGGGTAGAGCAAGTAGCCCTCGTACAGGATGGCGTCGGCTACGGCCCGAACGTCATGGTCGACGCCCGTGTGTGTCATTGCGGCACCTCGCTTCCCGCCAGGAGCGCGCCGACCGTGGATTCCAGGTTCGTGTAGCCGTGTGCGGCTTTGAATCGGGTGAGTTCGGCAATGGTGTCATGATCGAGGCGTACCCAACCCGAACCCGGGTAATGCGTCTCGATCATGCGCTTCCACGTGTCCACCGGCATGTCGTACGACGCCGATCTGTCCCACGGAATTTGCTCGACCGAGAATCCGCGACTGCCGTCGGTGAAGACGGTGCCGCTCAGCAGCACGACTACCGGCACCGTGCCGTCCTGCAGGGCATGCATGTACTTGGAGGCGGTCACCGCTACGTCGTACGTACACGGCATAGGCAGGTCGGCGACGGTGACTCCGGAGAACCCCTGGACCACCGTCGAGCATTCCATCCACAGGAAGGTTCGCAGTGTGCTCGACCACCGTTCACGCCGACCGAACAAATCGAGGAGGGCTTCTTCTTCCGCGGCGGAGTACGGACGTCGATGAGGTTCGATCCGAACCTGCGCACGAACGGCCAGCGCCCGGACGGGTGTTCCGGTCGACTCCGAGATCTTCAGTTTCACTACGAGATTGGGGGTCACCGCATACGGGTCGACCACGATGTCCACGACGGAAAACTCCAGTGCGGTCATCGCGCACCCCGTTCCCCGACTGTGCGAAAGAACTCCGCGATCTCGGCGTGTGCATCCTGGCCGCCGTCGAAACCGCGCCACACCTTCCGCAATCGCCCTACCAACTCGTAGCAGGCGTCGATCGGCACGATGAAACATCGGGGAACCTGCTCGCCCGGAACAACGTGAACGATCAAGGCTTCGACGTCGGCTCGCATGGTGCTCGATCGCGGATTCTCCCGCAGCACCGCCTCGAAAGCGTCGATGGGCAGTTCGGATTCCGTCGCCCCCGCCGGACCCGGATAAAACGCAATGAACTTGTCCAACAGGGAATTGCGGAAGAAGAACGCCAGATTCACCGGAATCTCCAGCGATTCCCATCGGCCCGGGCCCAGTTCGAAATCGTCGAGTTCCTCGTATCGATCCGGAACTGCCTTGTATCGCAGATCAGCGTCTACGGGGGCAAATAGCAGGTAACACGGTCGACAGACGCACATCAGGCTGCGCACCGAGACATCCACGACGTGCTGATGGTCGTCGCCGATATCGACTGCGCACATCTCGCAGCGCGGGCCGGTTGGCACCGATCGCGCCGACGCTATTCTCGTGAGAACCTCTCCCACAGTGGATTTTGCCACTACATCACCGATACCCGAACGTCTGTTGCTGAATTGCCCGGCGCAGCACTCCCCGGCACCGCCACCGACAGGATCCCGTCACGAGACAAGAGCGGCAGGGGAGCAAGGTGCTCCGCCCCAGCATCAACACCGACACGCGCGCCCGCAGTGCGAACGTCGTAGTGAGCTCCGCAGGTAGGACAGGTCAACACCACCCCACTGCTCGCGGGCCGTCCCATCAGACGCTCCAGCACCGCCCCCGCCATCGACCGATCACAGACGGGGCAGTGATCGCGGTAGGCGTACAACGTGTCGCCGAGCCTGCATACCAACAGATCTGCGCCTTCGACACGAAAACCTGCCACATCACCTTCGCCGACCTCGGCAAACTCCGGCACACCGATCCAGTGACTGGCGGTGTCGTGGTGGATGTGCGAGAACAGCGATTCCGCTGAAATCACACCAGCTTTCGGCTCGTGTTCGGTCGGGGTCTCGACCTCGATGCCCCTCGTCTCGGGCGCCGCGGCCGTCACGGCGTCCTGCACCGCCGATTCGAGGGTGACGGATGACGACGGACAGCTGTTGCAGCTACCGAGCAACCGCAATCGCACCACACCACCGGATACTTCGATCAATTCGACGTCGCCGCCGTGCGAGCCAAGGTATGGCCGCACGCTGTCCAGTGCGGTGCGTATGCGGGTCTCCACGTCGTGCGGATGCAGACCATGTACAAGCAGAAGACTCGAGAGCAGATCGTCGCGAGTCATCGCATCGACCATCGCGGAGTCTGCTAGCTGCACAGTGCGTTCGAGAGCTGCGCCGTAGAGTTGCACTACCTCGCGCACCAATTGCTCGGCACGATCACGTGCTACCGGCCCGCCGCCTGCGCTGGCCTGCAACAGCGTTTCGATGCGTTCGCCCGCTCCCCGCCAATAGTCACCTGGCGGCGCACCGCTCTCGTTCTCACCGTGCTCCACGGGCTACTCCCCCGTCACGGATTGCGTCGGTGAATGCAGTTTCTCGATGGTCTTACCTCCACCGAGATACATGTGTACACCACACGGCAAACACGGGTCGAAACTGCGAACTGTGCGCATGATGTCGATACCCTTGAAATTGTCCCGATCGTTCTCCTCGAAGATCGGCTGACCTTGCACCGCATCCTCGTACGGTCCCGGAGTGCCATAGCTGTCTCGTGGGCTCGCGTTCCACGGAGTTGGCGGGTACGGGTGGTAATTCGCAATCTTGCCGTCCCGAATCACCATGTGGTGGGAGAGAACTCCGCGGACGGCTTCGGTGAAGCCACAGCCGATACCTTCGTCCGGAACTTCGAACGATTCCCACGTCTTGGTTCGGCCGGCACGAATCTCCACCAAGGCCTTCTCCGCGAAATGTAGCGCGGATGCAGCCGCATAGGCCTGGAAATAGGTACGCGCACGGTTCCTTTCGAGCGTGTTGCTCCCGTGTTCGGGGATGTTCCACTCGAGGGTGACCGGACCCTTCAATGCCGTCTTGGGCAGATTGATCTGCACGCTGCGTCCGGTTGACTTGACGTAGCCGATGTCGACCAACCCTGCCAGCGCCGTGCTCCACATGCGGGCGAGCGCACCGCCGCCGGTGTCGAGAGCAAGATTGTCCTTTCCGTCGAACCATCGAGGCGACATCACCCAGCTGTACTTGTCCTCCAAATCACGCTTCTGAGGATGGGGATTGGTGTGCTGGTTCCACGGGTGACGCCGATCCACCGTATTTCCGAGTGGGTCGGTCTTGACGAACATCTCCTGGTCTTTCCAGTCCTCGTAATACGAAGAGCCCAGCATGATTCGGATACCGAGATTGATGTCGACCAGATCGGTCGTGACCAGTTTGCCGTCGACCACGACGCCGGGGGTCACAAACATCTTGCGTCCCCACTCCGTCATGTCCTTGTACTCGAAATTGCAGAATTCCGGATCCTGGAACGACCCCCAACAACCGAGCAGCGTTCGACGCAGACCTACCTTCTCGTAGCCGGGCAGGGCTTCGTAGAAAAAGTCGAACAGATCGTCGTGCATGGGCACGACTTTCTTCATGAACTCGACGTACCGCATCAACCGCGTCATGTAGTCCGTCATCAGTTCGATGGTGGCCACCGTGCCGACGCCGCCCGGATAGAGCGTCGACGGGTGAACGTGACGTCCCTCCATCAGGCAGAACATCTCACGGGTGGAACGCGAAACCTGAAGGGCCTCACGGTAGAACTCTCCGGTGAACGGATTGAGGGTCCGCATGATGTCGGCGATGGTGCGGTACCCGTGCTGATCCTCATGCCGGCAGCGGGTGTTCTCCGCCTGCGCCAGGACACCGGGATTGGTCTCCGACACCATTTTCTCGCAGTAGTCGACCGCAACAAGATTCTCCTGAAAGATGTTGTGGTCGAACATGTATTCTGCAGCTTCACCGAGATTGACGATCCACTCGCCCAGATGTGGCGGCTTAACCCCATACGCCATGTTCTGGGTGTAGCACGAGCACGTCGCGTGGTTGTCGCCGCAAATCCCGCAGATTCGACTGGTGATGAAATGCGCGTCGCGCGGGTCCTTTCCCTTCATGAACAGTGAATAGCCACGAAAGATCGACGACGTGCTGTGGCATTCCACGACCTCCCGGTTCGCGAAGTCGATCTTGGTGTAGATGCCCAGACTTCCGACGATGCGGGTGATGGGATCCCACGCCATCTCCACCAGACCGTCACGATCTGCGGTGGAGGTGGGTTCGGGAACGATGGCCGTCATGTCAATGCCTCCCAGTATCGATGTAACGCGAGGTCGATGTTTCGCGAGTTGTTCACCACGTACGCGTGGCGCCGGTGAGCAACTTCGAACCTCTTTCACGCCAATGCGGTTCCTTGTCCAAAGTGTGACCGGTGATCCGGCGCAGGCTGTGAATCACGCTGCCGTACATACCCACAGCGGTGGACGAGAGCTTACCGCCGGGCGGTTCGTCCATGAAGGGCATGAATTTGTCCGGGAACCCCGGCATGGTGCACCCAATGCAGATGCCGCCCACATTGGGGCATCCACCCACTCCGTTGATCCAACCACGCTTGGGCACATTGCATTTCACGACAGGACCCCAACAGCCCAGTTTCACGATGCACTTGGGCGAACCGTATTCGGTGGCAAACTCTCCTTGCTCGTAGTAGCCACCGCGATCGCAGCCCTCGTGCACCGTCGCACCGAACAGCCATTGCGGCCGCAACGATTCGTCGAGCGGAATCATCGGCGCCTGATCGGTTGCCATATACAACAGGTACGTCAGTGTCTCGGACAGATTGTCCGGCTGGATCGGGCATCCCGGCACACACACGATCGGGATGCCCGCCTTGGATTTCCACGTCCATCCCAGATAGTCCGGTACACCCATCGCTCCGGTCGGATTTCCCGCCATGGCGTGAATACCGCCGTACGTCGCGCAGGTACCAACGGCAACAACCGCAGTCGCTTTGGGCGCCAACCTGTCCAACCACTCACTGGTGGTAACCGGTTGACCCGTTTCCCGATTGTTGCCGAATCCGCACCAGTAACCCTCGTCGTGCAGTTTCTCGTTCGGGATCGACCCCTCGACAACAAGGACAAACGGTTCGAGTTCACCCCGATCGGCTTTCCAGAACCATTCCAGGAAATCGTCGGCACCACCCTCCGGCCCACACTCGAAGTCGATCAGTGGCCAATGCACCGCAACCTGTGGCAAGCCGGGCAGCGCACCGAGTGCAATCTCTTCGATGCTTGGTTGCGTGGCCGCGGTCAACGCCACCGAATCGCCGTCACAACTGAGCCCGGCATTGATCCACAAAACATGGATGAGAGTTTCTTCCGCCTTCGCTGCTGCGGTGTCCGCAGTCGCATTCCGAGTATTCATATCAGCCGCTTTCACGTGTGCGACGGCACCACTTGCTACACCGGGTCTGGTTCCACCGGATTCCTGCCGCCGGTATCGAACACCACCCGAGCCGATATTCGGCCCGCAACGTGGCACCCACTCATTTCATTAAGTACCCGAGCAGATCAGTTGTCAACGACAACTCAGGAAAGCGCCATGCGAGCATCGATCCAGTCATACCACTGCGACAAACCCTCACCCGTTGTCGCCGACAAAACCACAACGCGCACAGCAGGATTCAGCGATTTTGCCTGACGGATACATTCTTCGACATCAAAATCCACATAGGGAAGCAAATCGATCTTGTTGACAATGACAAGGTCCGCACCGGTAAAGATATGCGGATACTTCATTGGCTTGTCAGCGCCTTCCGGCGTAGAAATTAGGACAACCTTGCCTTCCTCGCCGAGGTCAAAAAGCGCGGGACACACTAGATTTCCCACATTTTCGATCAAGAGAAGCGAACCGTCGATCGGGCGGTTCACGGTAATCGCCCGATCGATCATTTCGGCGTCCAGATGGCAACCGGCGCCCGTATTCACTTGGACAACAGGAGATCCCGTCGACCGAATTCTCTCGGCATCGAGCGCAGTCTCCTGGTCCCCCTCGATAACGGCAATCGGAAACCGGCCGCGCAAGTCGTTGATCGTGCGAACCAGCAACGTTGTCTTACCCGCACCCGGCGAACTCATGACATTGAGCGCGGCAATCCCGCGCCGCCGCATCCACTCGCGATTACGGGTGGCAATGTCGTCGTTCTTCGCCAGCACTTGCTGTTCCAGAACCACGGTTGTGCTGGGCGAATGATCGTGACTGTGCGGGTGCTCATGGTCGTGACCGTGGTCGTGGTCGTGGTCGTGCCCCGACTCACCCTGCCCCGATTCGCCGGAGATTCGCACCCCCGCGCCCTCGCCGCAGCCGCACGTTGCGCACATGATCAGCTCACTTCCATCGACAATATCCGTAGTTCACGCCCCGCAAGGATCTCGACGTCGGCGCTGCCACAGGGGCAGAGCAGGATCATGTCCGGCGGCGAGAAAACCTCACCGCACTCATGGCAACGCACACTCGTCGCAATCTCGTCGATGCGCAGACTCGCGCCTTCGGCCTGAGTACCCGCCGTCACGACGTCGAAGCAGAACAACAACGAATCGGGCACAACAGCACACAGTCGTCCCACTTCGAGTCGGACACCGCATACCCGTCTCGTCCCGGCCTTCTCGCACACGGCATCGACCACACTCTGGGCAATTGACAGTTCATGCACGGCTGACCCGCAATTCACACGTGAAGGGAACGTGCATTCCACGATAGGCGCCACATCAACCAGGCAACAGAGTAGAGAACCGGGCAACAGAGTCGAGCTGGGCAGTCCCGGGCATAGAAACATGAAAAAGGCTGCGATCCGCGCGTACACGCGGATCGCAGCCTGATGCTTGCCGAGAAAGGGTTACTGGCCCGGAGTCGACGGTTTGGTTGTGGTCGTCGTCGTGGACGTCACCGGAGTGGTGGTAGCGGCCGCCGCATCCGAAGTCGCTGTCTCCGATGTCGGAGCACTCGAGACTGCTGCGCCCGTGGTGGGCACTACCGATTCGGTCGGCGTTGCGACCGCACCTGACGTCGCGGAAGCATCTCCTGCGGCAGGTGCAACCGGAGACGTTCCCGGCGCGGTTGCGGAATCCGTCGAACCCGTGGTGCCGGCCGGAGCCTGACCCTCGGTGCCTTCGGCTGCAGCAACATCGCCTTCTGCGGTGTCATCAGCCATGTACGTGTCAACGGCAGCGGCAAGCTCTACGGCTGTGGGCTTGGCCGTCGTATCGACGGGCTTGCCGTCCTTGGCCTGCTGCGCGAGATACGTGAGCCACGCTGCTGCGTACTGCGCAGAGGTCAACGGCTTACCGTTCGCGGCGTCGGCGTCGCGCCAGTAGTCGAAGTGATGTCCGACGTCCGGACCCAGTGTCATCTGGTACGGATCGCTCATGATCACCGGAATCGTGTTCTGGTTGGTGGCGATCAGTCCGACGATCTCCTTGAAGAGCTTCTGCGGCAGGTACGCCAGCGGAGACACCTTCTCAGCGGTGATCGTGTCTTCGTCGGCCACCGTGGTAACCGTGGTGGTGGTACCCGGCTTGTAGTCCGGATCCGATACCTTCAGCATCACCTGGAGGAAGGTCTCGTCGCTCTGCATCCAATCAGGGTTGGATGAAATGTCGTTGAATGCCTCGAAGACGATCTGGCCGAACACAACCGCGACATTGATACCCGTGGTCGGGGTGAGTCCCTGGGATTCGAGGTCGTCGATGTTCAGCTGGCGGCCGACGTTCGCAGCCAAGAGCAGGAGCGAAATATTACTCGGAGCCGAGCAGGTGAAGTCACCGTCGGAACAGAACGACGCGACCTTGCCGTTCAAATCGCCGAAGCTGCCCGACGTGCCAGGGAGAACGCCCTGACCTGGTGTCGCCGACGTTCCGGTCTGGTACTTCGTGTCGAAGTTATCCGGGTTCGTGAACGGATTGGCAGCACCGATGAATGTGCCGTCACCGGCCAGGCGCCCCGCGTCCGCGAGCAGGACCACGCCGACAACCTTGTCCGCGTCTACCCCGAACTCGTTGTTCTCCTGGTTGCCGATGTCCATGGCAACACGGCGGACGACGTCAGCACCCTCGCTGTACCCGACGATCGAGAACTGCGTCTTGGGGCATTCCTTCGCAATCGCGCTCATGACGGACTGCGTGTTTGCGGCGCCGGCGGCAACGGCATCCTCGTACGACGCCATGTTCGCCGGGTAGGCGATATAGACAGCCGCATAGGAGTCGGGCTTGGTCGCGTTGACCGAACCGGCCGGGTTGATCACCTGATCGACGCGGTCACTCGTGTAGTCACCCGACAGTGCGGCGGGAAGCGGCTTTCCGTCTGCGCCGAGCAGCATCTTGACCGTGTTCGCGTCCGGTGTGTCGTGCCGACCGGCAACTGCGATGCTCACCATGTCGTGGCATTCGGTGACCGACGACGTCAGTTGCGTCTCGATCGTGCTGGACTGCGGTGCGTCCACTGCTACCGCTACAGCTACCAGCGCTGCAACGCCGAGCGCTGCAGGCGCCAGTGCGCCCGCAAGTATTCGATGTCGTGACAAGAACCCACGAACCGCCATATTTTCTCCCCAATCCACTTTCGGAAAACGTACGACCGACCCCCGGGGCGTCACGCAACGTCATTCGAGTAGTCGTCCAGTTCGGGGGAAGCGTTACATCGGTTAACGATGTGCCAGGGCTGCGAGTACCGAAATGGGGAGCAAGGCGCGAGCTATCGATCGGCAAAAGCCCTGTTCATGACCACTATCAGTCGAAAATAATGACCTGTCGGATTGCTTTCCCATCCGCCAGTTCGTCCATCCCCGAATTGATGTCGGCCAACTCGATTCGTGACGAGATGAGCTTCTCGACCGGCAGCCTTCCGTCGCGCCACAATTGCGCGTAGATCGGGATGTCACGGGCCGGCACTGCCGATCCGAGATAGCTGCCGATGACGGTCCGAGCTTCCGCGACCAGTCCGAGTGGCGAAATCGACGAGCGCGCGTCGGGTGCGGGCAGTCCCACCGTCACCGTCGTGCCACCCGCAGCCGTGGCGGCCACTGCGGTTTCGAACGCCCGCGCATTACCGGCCGCTTCCACGACTATGTCTGCACGAACGCCACTTTCGGACAATCCAGACGGCGTGAAGACCTCGGTCACACCCAGTTCCAAGGCCTGGGCCAGCTTCGACTCGAGCGCGTCGACACCGATGACCGTCGCGACACCCAACGCTCGGGCAGTCAGAATTGCCGCCATACCGACGCCACCCAAACCGACAACCATCACAGTGTCGGTAGGACGGGGCTTTGCCGCATTGAGTAGTGCTCCGCCACCGGTCAGCACCGCGCAGCCAAGCACGGCCGCAATATCCGGCGGTACGTCGTCGTCCACGGCCACCACAGACTTGGCATTCACGACCGCGTGCGTCGCAAATCCGGACACTCCCAGGTGATGCTTGACGCTCGCACCGTCGCGCCGCAACCGGTGCGCACCCCCGAGAAGACTGCCGTCGTTGTTGGCCGCGCTGCCCACCGTGCACGGCATCCGGCCGTCGGTTGCGCAGCCGGCGCACTCGCCGCACCGAGGCAGGAAGGTCATGACAACACGATCCCCCACCCGCAGACCCGCGACGCCGTCACCGACGTGCTCGATCCGGCCGGCGGCTTCGTGCCCCAGCAGCATCGGCACCGGGCGGACACGGTTGCCGTCCACGACGGAGAGATCCGAGTGACACAGTCCGGCCGCCTCGATCCTCACGAGGATCTCACCCGGACCGGGAGCATCAAGTTCGAGTTCCGACACGGTAATCGGCCTCGACGACGCGTACGGCCGGCTCCGCCCGATTTCTTCGAGAACTGCTCCGCGAATCTTCAACTGCGCACCCTGATTTCGCTGGTTATCGACTATCGAACAATCCCACGCACTGACGCCGGCAGATCCCGGACACGCTTGTACGGACCCACGACTGCGGCGGCAAACGGCCTTGTCAGCAGTGTCTGCGCCACCTCGAGAACTTCTTCCGCGGTGACGGCGTCGATGGACGCCAAAGTCTGCGCGACGCTGCGGTGATTGCCGTAGTTCAATTCACTACGGCCGATGCGGTTCATCCGCGAACCTGAATCTTCAAGCGAGAGAACAAGGCTGCCCCGAAGAGCGCCCTTGGATCGCGCGATTTCCGCGTCCGTGATGCCACCGGCCGCCACCTGAGCGAGAACCTCGCGGATCACCGTGGTGACTTCGCCCAAGTTCTCCGGCTGACAGCCCGCGTACACCGAGAACGCACCCGTGTCCGCAAACGTGTCCACCCCGGAGTACACGGAATACGCCAAACCACGCTGTTCCCGAATCTCTTGGAACAGACGCGAACTCAAGCCGCCGCCCACCGCGGTATTGAGCACCGACAGCGCCCACCGATGACCCTCGTGACGGCCGAAAGCCCGCACACCGAGCGCAAGATGAACCTGTTCGCTGTCGCGGTGCGTCAAACTCAGTTCCGGCATCGTGCGCAGACGCAGAGTTCCCTCACGGCGCGGAGCCGGCTTCACACCACGCTCGAGGTGACCGGCAAATGCGCGCTTCGCCAACGTCACCACCTGCTTGTGATCGACATTTCCGGCAACTGCGAGAACCATCCGTTGCGGCGTGTACCGACGCACATGGAAGGAATGCAACTGATTGCGGGACATCGACTCGATGGAATCCACGCTACCGATGATGGGACGACCCACCGGATGATCACCGAACAGAGCCGTCAGAAAGGCATCACCGAGGAGATCTTCCGGATCGTCGTCGCGCATCGCGATCTCTTCGAGGACGACCTGTCGTTCGACATCGACATCTGCCGACCGGCACCGGCCGCGCAGAACGACATCGGCGACAAGATCAACCGCCATCGACAGATCCTCGTCGATCACGTGCGCGTAGAAGCAGGTGTGCTCCTTGGACGTGAAGGCGTTGAGTTCGCCGCCCACCCCGTCCATGACCTGAGCGATGTCGAGCGCCGTACGCGACGGCGTCGACTTGAAGAGCAGGTGCTCGAGGAAATGGGCCGCGCCGGCAACGCTGGGCTGCTCGTCGCGCGATCCGACACCCACCCAGACGCCGACAGACGCACTGCGCACACCCGGAATGAACTCGGTGACGACGCGGAGTCCGCCAGGCAGAACTGTCCGCTGAACACCGGATTCGGGAAGAGCGTCGATCGGTGTCGCGAGTGCAGCACTACGGCTGCGCGTCTTCTTCGCAGCATTCTTGGCAGTTGTCGTGCCGGATGTCTTGGCAGTGGTCTTGCCTGGGGTCTTGGCCATGAAAAAGTTCAGCAGTCCTCGGTGCGGAGAATGATCAGGTCCGGAAAGTATGTGTCTACAGACAGTACAGATGCGGCCCCGCACGGAAATCCGCGCGGGGCCGCATCGAACAAACCGAGAAGTAGTGCTACTCGGAAGCAGCCTCTTCAGCAGCCGGAGCGGCAGCGTCGTCGTTGCCCTCTTCCACGGGGATCAGCGAGATCTTGCCGCGAGCGTCGATGTCGGCGATCTCGACACGGATCTTGGATCCGACGTTGACCACGTCTTCGACCTTGGCAATACGCTTGCCGCTGCCCAGCTTGGAAATGTGCACCAGTCCGTCGCGACCCGGCAGGAGCGAAACGAAGGCACCGAAGGCGGTGGTCTTGACGACCGTGCCCAGGAACCGCTCGCCGACCTTGGGGAGCTGCGGGTTGGCAATGGCGTTGATCATGTCGATCGCGGCCTGTGCAGACGGTCCATCGGTGGCGCCGACGAACACGGTGCCGTCGTCTTCGATGGAGATGTTGGCACCGGTCTGCTCGGTGATGGAGTTGATCATCTTGCCCTTGGGGCCGATGACCTCGCCGATCTTGTCGACCGGGACCTTGATGGCCGTCACGCGAGGCGCAAACGGGCTCATCTCGTCCGGGGTGTCGATGGCCTCGGCCATGACCTCGAGGATCGTGGTGCGAGCATCCTTGGCCTGCGCGAGTGCGCCGGCGAGGACCTTGGACGGGATGCCGTCGAGCTTCGTGTCCAGCTGCAGAGCCGTGACGAAGTCCTTGGTACCGGCAACCTTGAAGTCCATGTCACCGAAAGCATCTTCGGCGCCGAGGATGTCCGTCAGTGCCACGTAACGGGTTTCGCCGTCGACCTGGTCGGAGACGAGGCCCATGGCAATACCGGCAACCGGAGCCTTCAGCGGCACACCGGCATTGAGCAGTGCGAGCGTGGAAGCACACACCGAGCCCATCGAGGTGGAACCGTTCGAGCTCAGAGCCTCGGAGACCTGGCGAATCGCGTACGGGAACTCTTCGACGCTGGGCAGAACCGGCATGAGAGCGCGCTCAGCGAGAGCACCGTGACCGATTTCGCGACGCTTCGGCGAACCGACGCGACCCGTCTCACCGGTGGAGTACGGCGGGAAGTTGTAGTGGTGCATGTAGCGCTTGCTGGTCTCGGGGCCGAGCGAGTCGACCTGCTGAGCCATCTTCACCATGTCGAGTGTGGTGACACCCAGGATCTGGGTCTCGCCGCGCTCGAACAGTGCGCTGCCGTGTGCGCGCGGGATGATCGCAACCTCGGCGGACAGCGAACGGATGTCCGTGACGCCGCGGCCGTCGATGCGGAACTGATCGCGCAGGATGCGCTGGCGAACCAGCTTCTTGGTGAGCGAGCGGAACGCTGCTCCCAGTTCCTTCTCGCGGCCTTCGAAGTTCGGTGCAACCTGCTCGAGAACCTCGACCTTGACCTCGTCGGTCTTGTCGTCACGTTCCTGCTTGCCGGCGATTGTCAGTGCGGCATTGAGCTTTTCGGACGCAGCAGCCTCGACGGCAGCAAAAACGTCGTCCTGGTACGCCGGGAAGACCGGGTAGTCACCCGTCGGCTTCGCAGCCTTGGATGCCAGTGCTGCCTGTGCGGCGCACAGGCGTGCGATGAACGGCTTGGCAGCCTCGAGGCCTTCGGCGACGATGGTCTCGGTGGGAGCCTGAGCGCCGTCGGCGATCTTCGCGATGACGTTGTCGGTGGCCTCGGCCTCGACCATCATGATCGCGACGTCGGCGTTGTCACCGCTGCCGGACACGACGCGGCCGGCGACGACCATGTCGAAGACGGCGTTCTCGAGCTGATCGACCGTCGGGAATGCAACCCACTGGCCGGCCTTGTTGTCCTCGGAGACGATGAGTGCAACACGCACGCCACCAACGGGTCCGGAGAACGGCAGGCCCGCGATCTGCGTCGACGCGGATGCGGCGTTGATAGCCACGACGTCGTACAGATCCTGCGGGTTGAGGCTCATGACCGTGACGACGACCTGGATCTCGTTACGGAGACCGTCGACGAACGACGGGCGCAGCGGCCGGTCGATGAGGCGGCAGGTCAGGATCGCGTCCGTGGAGGGGCGTCCCTCACGACGGAAGAACGAGCCGGGGATGCGGCCCGCCGCGTACATGCGCTCTTCGACGTCCACCGTCAGGGGGAAGAAGTCGAAGTGCTCCTTGGGGTGCTTGCTGGCGCTCGTGGCGGACAGCAGCATGGTCTCGTCGTCCAGGTAGGCAACGACGGCACCGGCGGCCTGCTGAGCGAGGCGTCCGGTCTCGAAACGGATGGTGCGGGTACCGAAGGACCCGTTGTCGATCACGGCGGTGGATTCGAACACGCCTTCGTCGACCTCTACTACGGAATTCTCTGTCATCTTTTTATCTTCACTTCCCTCTCGTCTTCGCCGTACCCGCGCGGGCGTTCCCACCCTCCTGGTGGAAACTGCGCACCGAGGGACGTCCCCCTCTTGAATTGCAGAAGTTCCTACGTGCGAACTGGTCTCTGCTTCGGGACGTCACTGACGTTCGGGGCGGCCGTCGATCGAAGTTCGCCGGAACCACAGGGCATTTGCCCGGTCCGGAGAACCACTACCGACAACCGACACCACGTTCTCTGATGCATACGGTGTGCTGACTGCGCCCTGCACAACTGCGCATAGACAACTGCGTCTAGACAACTGTGCATGTGCGCCGACAGCGGAAACTGCCTTGCGGCAGCTAACGCCGAAAGCCAGCGAAGCCCAGTATATGCGTGGCTTCGCCGGCTAACGGAGTGTTCGGCAAACCGAAGCCTGCCGTGTTGCTTTCGATCAGCGTCGTGAGAAAAATCTAGCGACGCAGGCCGAGGCGCTCGATGAGCGCACGGTAACGAGCGACGTCCGTCTTTGCCACGTACTTGAGCAGACGACGACGACGACCAACCATCAAGAGCAGTCCACGACGCGAGTGGTGGTCATGCTTGTGGGTCTTGAGGTGCTCGGTGAGATCGGTGATGCGCTTGGTGAGCATTGCCACCTGAGCTTCGGGTGATCCCGTGTCGGTCTCGTGCAAGCCGTACTCGCCGAGAACGGCCTTCTTTTCTTCCGTGGTCAATGCCACTTGATTCACTCCTGTGATGACGTTTGCGTGAAAGGAACTAGATCGGACGCGGCCGCCGCAAACCGCAGCACGCATCGAGAGGAGATTCTACCAGGACCGTTGCGATCGATTTACCGGTCGACGGCAAGTGTGTCAGCCGACACTTTTGCTGCCGGTCGTCAGCCGACGCTCTGCTGCGAATCACGGTCCAGGATTTCGCGGGCGCGCTCGACATCGCGATTCATTTCCGCGATCAACGACTCGATGGAATCGAATTTCTCCATACCGCGGATTCTCGCCACCAGGTCGACGGCGACATGCTGTCCGTACAGGTCGGCGTCGGTGTCGAGAACAAAGGCCTCGACTGTGCGAGTGCGACCGGAGAATGTCGGATTGGTGCCGACGGACACTGCCGCCTTGTACCGCTTTCCTGGTACGAGCGTACCCAACTCCTCGTCGGCCCCCAGCACGCTGAACCACGCCGCGTAGACGCCGTCGGCCGGAATTGCCGAGAACACCGGAGGCGCAACGTTCGCCGTCGGAAATCCGAGTTCACGGCCACGCTTGTCGCCGTGCACCACAACACCTTCGACGCGATGCGGCCGGCCGAGCGCCTCGGTAGCCGCAGCCATGTCGCCGGCGTCGACGCACGAGCGAATGTAGGTCGACGAGAACGTCACTGCATGCTCGGCGAGCAACTGGACACCGTCGACGGCAAATCCGAATCTATCGCCCATTTCACGAAGCAGATCGACGTTACCCAGGGCTTTCTTACCGAACGTGAAGTTGTCACCCACGACGACCTCGGCAACATGCAAGCGCTCCACCAGAATTTCGTGGACGTACCGCTCCGGAGTCAGCTTCATGAAATCCGCGGTGAACGGCATGACGCAGAAGACGTCGATACCCAGCTCCTCGGCCAGCTCCGCACGACGCGCCAACGTCGTCAACTGAGCCGGATGACTCCCCGGTCGCACAACTTCCATGGGGTGCGGATCGAACGTCATGAGCACACTGGGAACCCCACGCTTGCGCGCCGCGGCTACTGCCCGTGCAATCAATTGGGCATGCCCACGGTGCACACCGTCGAACACACCGATAGTGAGTACACAACGACCCCAATCGGCCGGAACTTCGTCGAGACCACGCCACCTCAGCACGAAAGGCAGCCTACGGGGCGCACCGCCGGTAGTTTCGGTCGGACCCCGACACCACGCGACGGTCGGACCCCGGGCGCCGACGCCCATGCACGACGTCGCAGGTACGGAACTTCCCGAATTCGTAGCCTAAGCTAAGTGTCGTGGCAGCTCACAAGACTGGACCCTCCGATACACACTCCGCGCCGGAAGGTGTCGCCGAATCCGGCGACACGAATTCCAACCCGGACGGATCGATCGACACCCTGGCGCTGTCCTCGGTCGCGCAGGACTACCTGAAGGTGATCTGGACCATTCAGGAGTGGTCACTCGAACGCATCTCCACGAAGCTGCTGTCCGAGAAGATGGGCGTCTCGGCGTCCACGGTGTCCGAAGCGATTCGCAAACTGTCCGATCAGGGCCTGGTCGATCACGCCCGATACGGATCGATCGCATTGACGGACACCGGCCGCGCGGCGGCTGTCTCCATGGTGCGGCGCCACCGACTGCTCGAAACGTATCTCGTTCACGAACTCGGCTACGGCTGGGACGAGGTCCACGACGAAGCCGAAATTCTCGAGCACGCCGTCTCCGACCTGATGATCTCGCGCATCGATGCCAAACTCGGCTTCCCCGAACGCGATCCGCACGGTGACCCCATCCCAGCCGCCGACGGGTCGATTCCCACTCCCCCGGCACGCCAACTCAGCGATTTCGCGAACGGCGAGCGCGGGCGGGTTGCGCGCATTTCCGACTCTGATCCGGAGATGCTTCGCTACTTCGATTCCGTGGGTGTCACCCTCGACGTCGAGATCACCGTGGAGGAGCGTCGCGATTTTGCCGGCACGGTGTCTGTGCGCCTGGGCGACAGCCCAGACTGTATAGATCTGGGAAGCCCTGTCGCCCAAGCCATCTGGCTAGTCTGACGGCCCAGCCGTGACGTACTACTGATCCTGACGCGCTACTGGTCTTGGCGCAGAGTCGCAGGACGCACCACCATCACCGAACTGGCACGCTTTCCCTTTTCCTGCAGCAGAGCAATCGTATGGCCGCCGGGCTCGATGGCCGCGTAGATGCCTTTGAGTCCGATCGGTTCGAGCCAACGCCCCTGACTGATGGCTTCGGCCTCCGCCGCCGTGATCTGCCGATGCGGGAACGCAGTCTGGGCAGCCTGATCGATGTCGAGACTCACGCCGGGAGCCTCGGCAAGATCCTCGAGTGTGCGTGCATGCTCGAGAGTGAACGGTCCGACGCGCGTACGACGCAGTGACGTCAGATGTCCGCCGACGCCCAACGTCCGCCCGAGATCGCGTGCCAGCGAACGAATGTATGTTCCGGACGAGCACTCCACGTCGACGTCGAGATCGACAAATCCGCCCTCGATGTTGCGCCGGGCAAGAATCTCGAACGTCGAGACCGTCACCGGCCGCGCGGAGAGTTCGACTGTTTCACCGGCTCGCACCAAAGCATGAGCCCGCTGACCGTCCACCTTGATCGCGCTGACGCTGGCCGGGATCTGCTCGATGTCACCGGTCAGCGTCGCCACGACTGCGGCGATCTCCTCGTCCGTCACGGCCGACGCGTCTGCCGTGGTGAGCACATCACCTTCCGCGTCGTCGGTAGTGGTCGACGCACCCAACCGGATTGTCGCCGAATAAGCCTTGGTGGTCAGTGCCAAGAGGCCGAGCAGTTTGGTGGCCCGCTCCACGCCGAGAATCAGCACACCCGTTGCCATCGGATCAAGCGTTCCCGCATGCCCGACCTTGCGCGTATTCAACAACTTGCGGCACCGGGCCACTACGTCGTGGCTGGTGACGCCTGCTTCTTTGTCGACGATCAGGATTCCGGCGCCGACAAGTCCGGAGGAAGGCTTTTCGCGAGCTGACACGTGTAGCGATTCTGCCAGCCGAACTCACTGCACCGAAATTGCCGTCAGGATCAGTCCGTCGGAGACCATCCACCTGCCGTCGAATTCGGTGAGCGGCGCGCCGGACGTCGCCTCTCCGGGGACCAACAACTTCGAGCGGAACGTGCCAGACGTATCCGACTCGGATTCGAACGTGATGTGTGCGTCCTCGAACCCCAACCACCGCTGCGTGAGCGGGAACCACGCCTTGTACGTGGCTTCCTTGGCGCAGAACAGGATTCGATCCCAGTGAACGGGGCTGTCGCCGGCCTGCTCGCCCAGCCAGGTTCGCTCGTCCTCGATACTGACGGCCGGAAGCACCCCGTCCGGCAGAGGTCCGTGGGGTTCGGCGTCGATCCCCAGCGAACGGACCTGCATCGAGTACGCCAGCACCGCGCCGCGATATCCGTCGCAGTGCGCAAGGCTGCCGACAACGCCCTTCGGCCATAACGGCGCTCCCCGCTCCCCGCGCATGACGGGAGCCGCCGGGACACCCAATTTTCCCATCGCGGTGCGGGCGAGATTGCGCGTCGTCACGAATTCACGACGACGCTTCTCCACCGCGCGGCCGATCAGCGCCTCTTCGCTGGGATGCGGGAGCAGTCCCGGCGGATCCTCGAACGCCTCGGCAATGGCGATGCCGCCGGGCAGAATCTGTTCGATCACGTGTCGTGCCTTTCTAGCGACCCGAGCGCATACGCTCGACTTCGGCTTCCTGCTCCGGCGTCACCTTGAAGTGGCCGCCCCATTTGTTGAGCGTTCCCGGCGGATACTCCGGCACGGGCAGAATCTGCCGCAACAGTTTCTCCGGCAGGCCGCGCCGACGCCACTCTCGTGGATATCCGAGCGACACTTCCTCGAAGCGGACGCCGTCGTAGTAGGTGGTCCGCGGAATATGCAGGTGCCCGTAGACCGAGCACACGGCGTTGTATTTCACATGCCAGTCCGCGGTCAGCGTCGTACCGCACCACAGCGCAAATTCCGGATAGATGAGCACGTCCGTTGGTTGACGAACCAACGGAAAGTGGTTGATCAGCACGGTCTTCGTGCCTTCGGGCAACGCGTCCAGACGCTCCTGCGTGTACGCGATGCGGGCACGGCACCACGCGTCGCGGGTTGCGTACGGCTGCGACGACAACAGTAACTCGTCAGTGGCGACGACGTTCTTGTCCCGGGCGATCTCGAGTCCGTGTTCCTTGTCTCGCGCCCCGACGGGCAGGAACGAGTAGTCGTAGAGCAGGAACATCGGGACGAGCGTCACCGGACCGTCTTCGCCCTCCCACACCGGGAACGGATCTTCTGGCGTGATGACGTCGATCTCGCGGCACATATTGACCAGGTACTCGTAGCGCGGAGCGCCGTGAATCTGTACCGGGTCCTTTGCCGTCGTCCACAGTTCGTGGTTTCCGGGAATCCAGATGACCTTCGCGAAGCGAGAGCGCAGGAGCGTGAGCGCCCAGCGAATGTCGTCGGTCTTCTCCGATACGTCGCCGGCCAGGATCAACCAATCGTCCGGCGAATCCGGGAACAGCTCCTCCGTCATCGGCTTGTTGCCGTTGTGACCGACATGAATGTCGCTCACTGCCATCAGCTTTGCTGCCACGATCCCTCAGCTTCCTCACTCGAACGCTCGACTGCATGCGCAGTTGTCTCGGTTCCCGTCACAGCCCACTTGCCCGAAAGCGCACGCCACGACACCGCAATCATCCGCAGTACGACAAACACCGTCAGGCCCGCCCAGATTCCGGCCAACCCCCAGTCGAAGGCCAGCGACATCCAGATCGCGGGCAGAAATCCGATCACCGCACACGCCATGGTGGCATTTCTCATGAAGGCGACATCACCGGCGCCGAGGAGAACTCCGTCGAGCGCAAACACAATGCCGGCCACCGGCATGATCGCGACAAAAAACCACCAGGCGATCGACATCTGTGCAAGCACGTCGTCGTCTGCGGTGAACAGTTGTGGGATCACCGAATGCCCGGCGGCAAACACCACGGCCAACAGCACTGCGAAGACGGTCGACCACACTGTGATCCGCCACGCCATCTTCTTGGCAGCAGCCGCAAATCCGCCGCCCAATGCGGCCCCGATCAGCGTCTGCGCGGCTATCGCCAATGAATCGAGAAGCAGCGCAACCAGGTTCCACAACTGCAGAACCACTTGATGCGCACCCACCACTGCTGCTCCGAATCGCGACGCAACCGCCGCTGCCGACACGAAACAGGCTTGAAATGCGAGGCTGCGCAGAATCAGATCACGGCCCATGACCATCTGCGCGCGCATGATCGACACACGTGGTCTGGCCGAGACGGGTTCACGGAACAACGCCCACGCGAACAAGATCCCGGAGATGCTCTGACCGACAAGATTCGCAACTGCCGAACCTTCGAGCTCGAGGCGCGGCGCACCCCATAGTCCGTGAACCAGGATCGGGCACAGAACTGCCGAAATCCCCAGTCCCACAAGAACGAAGCGCAGCGGACGGATTGTGTTTTGCAGGCCTCGCATCCAGCCGTTGCCGGCGAGGGCTACCAGAATGAGCGGCACACCCAGCACCGCGATGCGCAGCCAACTCTCGGCCGCATCCGCGATATCGGAACCGCCCGCCACCGCCGACGTCAGCGGCCCGGCAATCGCCTGCACCACTGCCACCAACAACAACCCGATGGCCAACGCCAACCAGGTTGCCTGAACACCCTCACCGATCGCCTCGCGATCGCGACCTGCGCCATGCAGTCGAGCGGCACGAGCCGTCGTTCCGTACGACAGGAATGTCAACTGAGTGCTCACCAACGACAGAATGAGCCCGCCCACTGCCAGACCCGCCAACGGAAGAGCTCCGAGCCGTCCCACGACGGCTATGTCGAACAGGAGATAGAGCGGCTCGGCTGCCAGTACACCTAACGCGGGCAACGCCAACCCGAAGATACGACGGCCTGTCACGTCGACATCCGCACCGGACTTTGTCGCAGCGCTCGGCACAGTGCTGTCGGATGCGGTCACGATCGGACCCTCACCCTAATGCGGCAATCAACGCCGCAACCGTCTGCTCACTCGAATCGGTCGAGGTGTAGCCAGCAGAGAGCCGATGACCACCGCCACCAAGACTCTCCGCAACAGCCGAGACGTCGACATCGGTCTTCGCGCGCAACGATATCGACCAACTGCCGGTGTCCGACTCCTTCAGAACCGCGGCAACTTCGGCTTCCGCTGTGGTCCGCACGATGTCGACGACACTCTCGATTTCCTCGGAGCGCAAATCTCCGATGTCTTCGCGTCGGATCACCGCGTACACCAGACCACGACCACCCGCGGCGCTGCGCACCAACGTCGCCGATCCGAGCACCGACGACAGCATCGGCAACCAGCCGAACGGATGAGTATCGAGGAGTTGCCGAGCGATGGCGTCCCCGTCGATGCCAGTGGCCAGTAATCGGGCCGCGAGGACATGCGTCGACGGCCCGCCCCACCGGAAGGACCCGGTATCGGTCACCAGTCCGGCATACAGGCAATGCGCTACGTCACGATCGATCTCGACGCCCCACGAATCGAACAACCGTGCCAGCAGGGCCGTCGTCGATGCTGCGGATTCGTCCACGACGTTGATCGCACCGAATTCCGAATTGGATCGATGATGATCCACGACGACGGTGCTGGCCGCACCCGCAAGCCGATCCGCGAGGGCACCCAGGCGCCCGGTGCTACCCACGTCGACTGTGACCAGGACATCCACCTCGGAACGCACGGCGGCCGGTGGAACCAACAGATGCAGAGCGGGGAATCCGAGCATGGACTCGGGTAGGTCCGCCGGCCGACTGAACGCGACCTGGACCGAAACTCCCCTACGCTCGAGCACCAACCCCAGCGCCAGACCGCTTCCGATCGTATCCGCGTCAGGCTGGACGTGGCACAGAACAGTTACCGTCCGAGCCGCATCCAGCACGTCGATTGCCCGCGCGAAATCCACCAGGCAGGGATCCTCGCAAGAATCTCCGTCAGCGCGTGCGGTGATCGTCATCCTCGCTGCGAGTCAGTCGAAGTCTCGAGCATCCGAGGCGGCGACATCATCCTCGTCGTCTGCCGCTACTCGTGGCTCCTTGTACGGATCTGCGTCACCGGCAGGCTGGGCTCCCTCACGAGCCTTGGCAAGCTCGCCGTCGGCGGCACGCGCCCGCGCCAACAGCTCTTCCATATGGCGCGCGGTATCAGGGACGGTGTCCGCGACAAACGTCAGCGTCGGTGTGAAACGGACACCGGTGCCGGCGCCCACCTTCGACCGGAGAACACCCTTGGCCTTCTCGAGACCGGCTGCAGCAGCTTCGACGTCCGGTGCGGAATCGAGCTTCTCACCCATCACGGTGTAGTACACAGTCGCATCGTGCAGGTCGTTGGTGACCTTCGTGTCGGTGATGGTCACAAAGGCAAGCCGCGGATCCTTGATCTCGTGGTCGATTGCAGTCGCGACAATCGTGCCGATTCGTTTTGCGAGCTTACGGGCCCGGGCGGGATCCACCATGATCTCTGTCTCCTTCTCCCTGGACTTTCGATTCCACGGACATTCGATTCAACGCACATCCGATACGAGATAACTCGATCGTTCACAATGTTCGATTTACAAGAATTATTACCGACACCAGTCTTGTGCATCGCCGCCCACCGACCAAATCAGTCCTCGGGACCGAAGATGCGTCGTCGAACGGCGAGTAGCTGCATTTCCGGTCGTGCTGCAACCGCTCGCTCACAACGATCGAGCACGTCGTGCAGATGATCCATCGACGAACTGACAGCAGCAACGCCGACCAAGGCGCGACGAAGACGCCCCTGCTCGCCGGCTTCCGCCGCACTGATACCGAAACGTCGCAGTTCAGTCAGAATCGGCGACACCAGCGAACGCTTTTCCTTGAGGGAGTGGACATCTCCGAAAAGAATGTCGAACTCCAATGCACCTACGAACATATTCCCCCAGACATATTTCTCGTCCGCCAGACCGCTTCCTCGGTATAGCCGAATGGACTCTCCCGGACATTGAGTTCAATGTCCAGGAGAGTCCATGTCAGTGCGTACTCACGAGCGCCCCCAGCG
Organism: Rhodococcus sp. NPDC056743; assembly: GCF_042790355.1. Classification (NCBI taxonomy): domain Bacteria; kingdom Bacillati; phylum Actinomycetota; class Actinomycetes; order Mycobacteriales; family Nocardiaceae; genus Rhodococcus; species Rhodococcus sp. NPDC056743. Next base: position 365,736 of record NZ_JBHTZI010000008.1, read on the forward strand.
CCCGTGGCGACCTACTAGTCGCGCGGCTTCTCACGAAGCTCGTAGCACTCCAGAACGTCACCGATCTTGATATCGGAGTAGGTGACGGTCAGACCACATTCGTAGCCTTCGCGAACCTCGGTGGCGTCTTCCTTCTCCCGCTTGAGCGAGGAGATGGTGACCGTCTCGGCGATGACCTTGCTGTCGCGGATGAGACGTGCCTTGGCGTTGCGACGGATGCTGCCCGACGTGACCAAGCAACCGGCAATGTTGCCGATCTTGGACGAGCGGAACATCGCGCGGATTTCCGCCTTGCCCAGCTCGACCTCTTCGTACACCGGCTTGAGCAGACCCTTGAGAGCCTTCTCGACCTCGTCGATGGCCTGGTAGATCACCGAGTAGTACCGGATGTCGACACCCTCGCGGTTCGCCAGCTCGGTCGCCTTGCCTTCGGCACGGACGTTGAAGCCGATGATGATCGCGTTGGAAGCCGCTGCCAGGTTGACGTTGGTCTCCGTGACGCCACCGACACCACGGTCGATGACGCGCAACTGCACCTCGTCGTCGATCGGGATAGCCAGCAGTGCCTCTTCGAGAGCCTCGACGGTTCCCGAGTTGTCGCCCTTGAGGATCAAGTTCAGCTGCGAATGTTCCTTCAGAGCTGCATCGAGATCGTCCAAGCTGATGCGCTTGCGGCTCTTCGCTGCCAATGCGTTGCGCTTACGTGCATTGCGACGGTCAGCGATCTGACGGGCAATACGGTCCTCGTCGACCACGAGCAGGTTGTCGCCTGCACCGGGGACGGACGTGAAGCCGATGACCTGAACCGGACGCGAAGGCAGTGCTTCGTGGACGTCCTCGCCGTGCTCGTCCACCATGCGGCGGACGCGGCCGTATGCATCACCGGCGACGATGGAATCGCCGACGCGCAGCGTTCCGCGCTGGATGAGCACTGTGGCAACGGGGCCACGGCCACGGTCGAGGTGAGCCTCGATCGCAACACCCTGTGCATCCATGTCCGGGTTTGCACGCAGATCCAAGGAAGCATCCGCGGTCAGCAACACAGCTTCGAGAAGCTGATCGATGTGCAGACCCTGCTTCGCCGAGATGTCGACGAACATGGTGTCTCCGCCGTATTCCTCGGCGACCAGTCCGTACTCGGTCAGCTGCTGACGGATCTTGTCCGGGTTAGCGCCTTCCTTGTCGATCTTGTTGACCGCGACCACGATCGGCACGTCGGCCGCCTGGGCGTGGTTGATCGCTTCCACCGTCTGCGGCATGACACCGTCGTCGGCTGCGACAACAAGGATCGCGAGGTCGGTGGCCTTGGCACCACGAGCACGCATGGCCGTGAAGGCCTCGTGACCGGGGGTGTCGATGAACGTCACGAGACGCTCGTTGCCCTCGAGCTCGGTGAGCACCTGGTAAGCACCGATGTGCTGCGTGATGCCGCCGGCTTCGCCCTCACGGACGTTGGCCTTACGGATCACATCGAGCAGACGGGTCTTACCGTGGTCGACGTGGCCCATGACGGTGACCACAGGCGGACGGGACTCGAGGTCCTCTTCTCCGCCGGCGTCCTCGCCGTAGGTGAGGTCGAAGTGTTCGAGCAGCTCACGGTCTTCGTCCTCAGGGCTGACGACCTGAACGACGTAGTTCATCTCACCGCCGAGAAGCTCCAGCGTCTCGTCGTTGACCGACTGCGTTGCTGTGACCATCTCGCCGAGATTGAACAGTGCCTGCACAAGTGCTGCGGGGTTCGCATCGATCTTGTCTGCGAAGTCGGACAGCGATGCGCCGCGAGCGAGACGGATGGTCTCGCCGTTGCCGCGAGGCAGCCTGACGCCACCGACTGCGGGAGCCTGCATGCTCTCGTACTCGGCGCGCTTTGCCCGCTTCGACTTACGGCCGCGACGAACTGCTCCGCCGGGACGACCGAATGCACCTGCTGCTGCGCCGCGCTGACCGGGACGGCCACCGCCACCGGGACGACCGCGGAAACCACCTGCGGGAGCTCCTCCACCGGGAGCACCTGCACCGGCACCTGCGCCGCCGCCGGGAGCGCCGCCACCGCGGTACCCACCGCCGCCGCCACCGGGACGACCGCCGGGAGCGCCACCGGGACGGCCCGGACGACCTGCGCCGCCACCGGGCGCGGGACGAGCGGAACGAGCAGGCATTGCACCCGGGTTCGGGCGAGGAGGCATGGAGCCGGGGCTCGGACGGGGTCCGCCCTGACCTGCGGGCGGACGAGGTCCACCCTGGCCGGGAGCCGGACGGGGACCGCCCTGACCCGGAGCCGGACGAGGTCCACCCTGGCCCGGAGCCGGACGGGGACCACCCTGACCCGGAGCCGGACGAGATCCACCCTGCGCCGCGGGACGCGGAGCGCCCGGACGAGGACCACTCTGGCCCGGAGCCGGACGAGGTGCCGGACGCTCAGCCGGAGCCGAGGAGTACGGGTTGTTGCCGACGCGCGGAGCCTTGGGCATCGGACGAGGTCCACCGGGCTTTGCGCCGGTCGACGGTGCCGCCGGAGCAGCTGCAGCAGGAGCTGCCGGTGCCGCGGGAGCAGCCGGAGTCGGACGAGCCGGCTTCGGAGCATTACTGGGGGCAGCCGGCGCATTGAACGTCGGCGTGGGAACTGCCGGCGTCGTAGGAGCCGGAGCTGCGGGAGCGGACGGTGCTGCCGCGGCCGGGGCCGGAGCTGCAGCAGCCGGGGCTGCCGGTGCCGCGGGAGCGGGTGCGGCCGGCTTGGGGCCGGGACGCTGACCGGGACGCGGTGCGCCGGGCTTTGCTGCCGACGGCGACGGTGCGCCCGGCTTTGCTGAGGGCTTTGCCGCTGCGTCACTGGACGCGGGCTTGGTTTCTGCACCACCGGCAGACGGGAAGGACTCCCGCAGACGACGTGCGACGGGCGCCTCCACTGTGGATGACGCAGACTTTACGAACTCGCCCTGCTCTTTGAGCGTTGCGAGTAGTTCCTTGCTGGTAACACCGAGCTCTTTAGCCAACTCGTGTACGCGGGCCTTGCCTGCCACTGCTCTCCTCACTGATGAGGTCGAGCAGGAGGCATCCCACAGATGTGGGTCCCACACGACCTCGGGTTATAGCCGATGGACGTTCATCGTTGGTGCTTCACGGTGTGCTCATGAGTGCTTGTGCCTGTTCTTCTCGAGAGGTACTGCTTTTGTGTGAACTGCGTCGACCAGCTGGTCGACAGCGGACGTGTCCAGATTTCCGGACACTCGCAGTGCTCTGCTGAATGCTCGGCGCCGCTCTGCCAGGCTCAGGCAACTCGGATCCAGGTGCAGCCATGCACCTCGACCGTGGAGCCTTCGCAATACGTCGGGGACAAGCAGGGAACCCTCCGGCCCCTGCCCACCAACCACGACCCTCAACAGATCGGCAGCCGACCCTTGTTCCCTGCATCCCACACACGTTCTGACCGGCGAACCGGGCGTCGCGCGCGCAAAATCCGAGGACTCACGTCGAACCATCGTCTACTCTACCGTCGAACCGTCTGGAACACTGCATTCCACCGTTATCCGTTTGACGCGCCGGAGCGATCCGACGCGTCGTCGACTGGCGCCGCATCGCTCCGGATGTCGATACGCCAACCGGTCAACCGCGCAGCAAGGCGGGCATTTTGACCCTCCTTGCCGATGGCCAGCGAGAGCTGGAAATCAGGCACGATAACTCGAGCTGCACGGGCATCGAGGTCGACAACAGTGACGGAGACCACTTTCGACGGCGAGAGTGCGTTGCCCACAAATGTCGCGGGGTCCTCGTCGTAGTCGATGATGTCGATCTTCTCGCCGGCAAGTTCGCTCATGACGTTGCGCACGCGCTGGCCCATGGGGCCGATGCATGCACCCTTCGCATTGAGACCGTGAACTCGCGAGGCAACCGCGATCTTGGAGCGGTGGCCCGCCTCGCGGGCGACATTGATGATCTCGACACTGCCGTCGGCAATTTCGGGCACCTCGAGTGCGAACAGCTTGCGAACCAGGTTCGGGTGGGTGCGCGACAGTGTGATCTGCGGACCGCGGGCGCCGCGGGCGACACCGACGACGTAGCACTTGATGCGCTCGCCGTGCTCGTAGCTTTCACCCGGAACCTGCTCGGCGGGCGGAAGAAGTCCTTCCGTGCCGTGTGCGTCGCTACCGATTCGCACGACGACCATGCCACGCGAGTTCGCGCGGGTGTCCCGCTGGATCACACCGCCGACGATTTCACCTTCGTGCGTCGAGTACTCGCCGAAACTACGCTCGTGCTCGGCATCACGCAGACGCTGCAGGATCACCTGACGCGCGGTGGTGGCCGCGATCCGGCCGAAGCCCTCAGGGGTGTCGTCCCACTCGGCACCCACCATATTTCCGTCGGAATCGGTGTCGTGAGCCATGACCCGCACCGATCCGGTCTTGAGATTGACGTCGATCCGAGCGTTCTGCTTGTGGCCCTCGGTGTGTCGGTACGCCGTCAGCAGCGCGGTCTGGATCGTGGCGATCACCGTTTCGATCGGGACGCCTTTTTCGGCTTCGATCGCTCGCAACGCTGCAATGTCGATATTCACTTGTCGAACCCTTCTTCGTTATCTACGTCGTCTTCGTCTTCTTCGGAATCGAGCACCTGTGCATCGGACTCATCGAGGTCCGTATGCACTGCCCGACCCTCCGGAATTCCTCCGGCCAGTTCGAGTTCTGCCTCGCTCGGCTTCGAAAACTCGACCTGCACAACAGCTTTCTGTACGTCCGCCAGTGGTATCTCGCGCACAGTCAGACCGCCGCGACCGTTCATGACCACCGCCACCGATTCCTCACCGAGGGCACCGATGCGACCGACGACGGTCTCGTCGGCAAGATCGATGCGCGCCTTGCGCCCGCGTGCCCGACGCCAATGTCGCTCGGCCGTCAGCGGCCGATCGATCCCGGGCGACGTGACCTCGAGCGTGTACGGCGCTTCCCCGATTTCCTCGAGGCTGTCGAACAACTCGGAGACGAGCCGACTGATCTCGGCCGCGGCATCGAGTTCGATACCGGCATCACTGTCGACCATGATGCGAACGGCGCTGTGCTTGCCCGCATTCGTGACCACGACGTCCTCGACGTCGTAACCCTTGGACTGCACGAGTTCGGAGACCAGCTCGATAACCCTGTCCTTCGATGGCACCGGCATCTCGCGAACTCCTCGTTTCAGTTGTCGTCGATTCGCATCGACTCGGCGTTGTCAGTCTCTGCGGCCTGAGGTCTGTGTGACTTGGATCCGTGTGATTTAGGTCTCGATGTAGCAGGTACCCAGTTGTGGGCACGCCAAAGACACCAATCACCACACGGTCCGGCCAAGCATCCAAGAGTACCGCCCATTCGAGATGCCTGCGACCAGACCGACCGTTACACATCACACTCGAACACGTTCGCCTGATTCGAACGAATCGCGCGCTACCTGGCACCATGGACGAGTGCTGACGCCCCTATCCACCACCTCCCACTCCCGCCGGAGTGCGCTGAAGATCGCAGGTGCGGCATCGATCGGCGCCATCGCCTTCGCGGCCACAGCGTGTACTGACAACGGCTCCGCCCAGGCCGCCGTCGAAGTCGACCAGCTGACCTCGCAGGCTGATCGCGCGCGAGCGGACGCCGCCGCTGCGACCAATTCGATCGCCCTCGCACCGGAACGTGTTGCCGCGCTCACGACGATCAGCGCAGAGCGCACCGCTCACGCCGATGCCCTCGATGCCGAGATCGCGCGAGCAGCCGGCGGGGGTGCGGGCACAACATCAGCGCCGTCAGCGTCGTCGACTGCGCCCACAGCACCCGCCGGGGTCGACTCCGTGCGCACATCGCTCACGGAATCTGCTCGCAGTGCCGCCGACCTTGCCCGGACGGCATCGGGCTATCGCGCCGGACTGCTCGGTTCGATCAGCGCGGCGTGCGCCACACAGGCGGCGGTACTACTGCCGTGAACTTTCTGCGCACATCGACAACCAGCGATTCAGCAGTGCTGGACGCCATCGAATCCGAGAACGCCGCAATCTTCGCTTACGGCGTCGTCGCGGCGTTTTCCAATCCGGCTCGCGCCAACGAGGTTGCCACACACATGGCAACCCACCGGGCTCGCCGGGACGCTTTGTCCGACATTGCCGTCGACGCGGGCCTCACTCCCCCGATAGCGGCCGCCGGCTACGACATCCCGTTCCCGGTCACCGATGCCATCACGGCGGCGCAGTTGGCGGCACAGATCGAAGCCGACACCGCAACTGCCTACCGCGCGTTGATCGAGCAGGCCGATTCCGACGACCTCCGTACTTTCGGGGTCGAGGCACTCACCGATGCGTCGATCCGCGGGGCTGGATGGAATCTCGCGCTCGGGACAAGTCCGGCAACGTCGGCGTTTCCCGGCGAATAGTGCTGTGCGCCTTTATTAACCGCGGGCGGTTAACAAGGGCGCACAGCAGACTTACTTCCGACTCGGTACGAACCACGCCGCGACTACTGCGACGAGGACAAAACAACCCCCGACGCGTAGGGCGGGCGTGAGCGCTTCGCTGTAACCGAGCGGCGTCAACGCTCCACCGGCAGCCAGGAACACGGCTGTCAGGACCGCGATTCCCAAAGCAACGCCGATCTCGCGCAGTGTTGCGTTGGTCGAACTGGCTGTCCCGTGATCCGGCGCGTCCATGTCGACGAGTACCGCGGTTGCGTTGGGCGCGAAGGTCAGCCCCATGCCTATTCCGGCCATGAGAAGTGCGGGGACGAGTGAGGCGTACGTGGCGTCGGGATCGATGCGAGCCGCCAACCAGAACAACGCGCCGGCCTGCAGACCGAGGCCGGTGAGCAGCAGCGGCCGCAGTCCCACTTTCGGGGCGAGGAAGCCGGCGAGCGGCGCGAAGACCATCGGTGCCGCCGTCCACGGAAGCGTCCGCAGCCCGGCTTCGAACGGGGTGAATCCCATTGCGATCTGAAGGTACTGCGAGAGCAGGAACACCGCACCGAAGATGCCGATCGAGAAGGTCAAGCCGATCACGTTTGCCATCGAGAAGCTTCTCGATCGGAACAGACGCAGCGGCATGACGGGGTGCGACGTGGTTCGTTCGCGAACAACGAACAGTCCCAAGGCAATTACGGCACCTACCAACGATGCGACAACACCGATAGAGCCCCAACCGTCGTCGTTGCCGTGAACGATGCCCCAGACTGCGAGGAACACGCCGAGTCCGGCCAGCGCAACACCGGCGACGTCCAACGGCTGCGTTCGCCCGGTCGATTCGCGTAGTGCATACAGCGCAAGAGGTACAGCGACGATAGCCACCGGCACGTTGATCCAGAAGATCCCTTGCCACGAGAAGCCGTCGACCACAGCGCCGCCCACCACCGGACCCATCGCGATACCAAGTCCCGACACCCCACCCCAGACGCCGATTGCCATGGCGCGCTTGGCTTCCGGAACTGCAGCCACCAGCAGAGTCAGCGACAGCGGCATGATGGCAGCGGCGCCGACGCCCTGAACGGCGCGTGCAGCGATCAACAGCCCCGCCGACGTCGACAGCGCGGAGGCGATCGATGCTGCCGTGAACAGTCCGATCCCACCCACGAACATGCGCCGACGGCCCCAGCGATCGCCGAGCGTCGTCGCCGACAACATCAGCGTCGCAAATGCAAGCGTGTACGCGTTCATGAACCATTGCAGCTGACTCACGGACGCATTCAGATCTTTCTCGATCACCGGCAATGCGCTGGTCATCACAAGATTGTCGAGAGTCGCCATGAACATCGGCAGGGAGGCGGCAACGATCGCTATCGCGACTGGTACTGCTCGCCTGCGGGTCCCTTCCGAACCGGATGCGGCACCGGCATTCGCCAAAACAGTCATTGCACGCCTTCGCTTAGGTATCAGTTGATTACTTATTTGAAGCTAAGTTATCAACTGATAACCTGTCAACATGTCGAGCGAAGATTCCGCCTCACCCAAACGAAGGATGAGCGCGCCCCAGCGCCGGGCGCTTGTCCTTGAAGCAGCCACCCGGGCCTTCGCCCGCGGCGGATATTCAGGCACCAGCACCGATGCCGTCGCGAAGGAAGCCGGCGTCTCGCAGCCGTACATCGTTCGCATGTTCGGAACGAAGGCAGAGTTGTTCCGCGCAGTGTTCGCCCGAGCGCTCGACGAAATCGTCCGAACCTTCACAGAAAAGCTGGAGACACTCGATGCCGAGCCCGACAAGCCCGAGTTCTGGGCCGAACTCGGTTCCGCATACGGCGAACTGATCCTGGACCGCGACCTTCTACTCGTCATGTTGCACGGATTCGCCACCAGCACAGACGACATCGCCACCGTGTCACGATTCGCAATGTCGAAGATCTACAGCCTGGTGCGCGATCGGACCGGCTGCACCCCTGAGCAGGCTCGAATGTTCATCGCCAACGGCATGCTCATCAACAACCTGCTCGCGATGAAAGCACCGGAACACCTCGACGAGGATCCCGCGCTGGGAGAACTGTGCGCCAGCGTCTTCAGCGAGTCAGCCGCAACGACGCTCTCGGCAACCGCGCCGACATCCGACTCGGAAACCTGACCGGCCACTGGGATTTACGTCACATGTGTGATGGAGCGCACCATAGAGTCATGTTCCGACACATCACGGAAAACCAGACGAAAAGGACCGACGTTGGATCTTGCACAACGCATCGACGCCCTCGAGCAGATCGAAGAGATCAAAAAGCTCAAGTACAACTACTGGCGCGCCTGTGATGCCAAGGACCCGGTCGCGTTCCGCAACAGTTTCATCAAGAGCGGCGCGTCCATCGACTACGGCCAATTGGGGGCGTTCGACGACGCGGGCCCGATGGCCGACATCTTCACGGCCGTCGCCCTCCGCAAAGTCGACGGCAACTACGCGGTACTCGACATGCACCACGGACTTCACCCGGATATCGAAATAATTTCGGAGACTTCCGCACTCGGCCGGTGGACGCTGCAGTTCCGCCAGATCGACACGGTCGCTCGCACTCAGAAACTGATGACGGGCGAATACGACGACGCGTATGTGCTCGAAGACGGAGAGTGGAAGATGAGCCGCTGCCATTTCACGGAGACATGGTCGATGACCACCCCCTTGCCGGCTGAGGCGGTCCTCGCCGAGGGATCGGTGGGGAGTCGATCGGTGGGGAGTGAACGATGAGTGAATCAAAAGTCGCACTGGTAACCGGCGCGAGTCGCAGTGTCGGCAAAGGAATCGCATTGGCGCTGGGCAGCGACGGCTGGACCGTGTACGTGACCGCGCGCGGCGAAGTCGGCACCGACAGCCCTCTCGACGCGGCGGCTGCGGAGATCACCGAGCGTGGTGGCCGAGGCATCGCCGTTCAGTGTGATCACGGCGATGATCAGCAGATCGTTGACCTCTTTGCCCGCATTGCCGACGAGCAGTCCGGACGCCTCGATCTCCTCGTCAACAACGTGTGGGCCAACCCCGCCGGCTACGCAGGGTTCACGGATCCGTTCTGGAAACGCCCCGTCGCCGACTGGGACTCGCTGATCGGAATCGGTCTGCGTGCGCATTACGTCGCGTCCGTGGAAGCAGCCAAGTTGATGGTTCCGCGCGGAAGCGGTGTCATCGGCAATATCTCGTCATTCGGCAGCCGCGGCTACCTGCATTCGGTGCTGTACGGGATGTCGAAGACCGGCCTCGACAAGATGGCCGCGGACATGGCAGTCGAACTCAAGGGAACCGGCGTCACCGCATTGTCCTTCTGGCTCGGCCTGATTCGCAACGAGCGGATGGAGGCCAGCGGAATGGAGAGCTTCGAGGGCTTCTCCTTGGCGGAGGCGGAAACTCCGGAATTCGTCGGCCAGGTCATCACGGCACTAGCCAACGATCCGGAGGTCAACTCCCGCAACGGGCACACTCTGATCACAGCAGAGACTGCGCTCGACTACGGAATCACCGACGCCAACGGCAAACAGCCGGCCTCACATCGTGCTGCATTCGGCGGCGGCCCGCTCTTCTGAGCCGCCAAGACCCGACGCCGTAGCGGCACCGTCAACACGCGGCGCCGCTACGCGCGCACTGTCAACACGCGGCGCCGCTACGCGCGCCTTGAGCGCAAGCCACGCACAACCGATGACCACAATTCCGCCGGCGACGATGGACATCGACAATGCCTCGCCCAGGATCAATGCCGACCACGCGATGCTGAGAACCGGTTGAACCAACTGCGTCTGACTCACTGTGGAGATCGGCCCCATGGCAAGTCCGCGATACCAGGGGAAGAAGCCGAGGAACATGCTGATGACACCCAGGTAGGCAAACGCAAGCCACGAACTGGCGTCAGCGTGAACAGGCGTATTCACCATCGACACAACGCTCATGGTGGCAGTGACGGGCAGTCCGAGAATCAGCGCCCAGGCGATTGTCTGCCACGAACCGATTTCGCGGGCCAACAAAGCTCCCTCGGAGTACCCGAGCGCAGCGCAGATCACTGCCCCGACAAGCAGAAGGTCCGCGAGATGAAACGATCCGAGCCCGCCGTTCGCGAAGGCGACGAACACTGCGACCGACATCGCGCCGGCGCCGCTCGCCCACCAAAATCCCTTGCTCGGCCGCTCCTTACCGCGAACGACGGCAAACACGGCCGTGACGGCCGGCAGTAGCCCGATCACGACGGCAGCATGACTTGCGGGTGACGTCTGCAAGGCGAAGGTGGTGAACAAGGGAAATCCGAGGACCACTCCGGCGGTCACGAGCGCAATGCGTGCCCACTGCCGAACGCTGGGGATGGCGGCGCGTGTTGCCAGCAGAATCATCGCCGCCAAGGCTCCTGCTACTACTGCGCGGCCCGCGCCGATGAAGATCGGGTCGAGGTCGCCGACGGCGATTCTGGTCAGTGGAACTGTGAACGAAAACGCCAGAACTCCCAGGAGCCCCCACCACAGACCCGATAGCGGTGCCGATTCCTTCGCGATAGCGCTACTATTGTCATTCATGTCCCACGATAGCAGTAGTCGACGGGTTGTCGACGGCCTGCGCACACTGATCACGTCGTCGTCCGCCGGAATGCAACTCCCGTCCACCCGGACGCTGGCAGCAACTCACGGCGTCGGGCCCGTCACCGTCCAGCACGCAATCCGCCAACTTGTCAGCGAAGGCCTTGTCGAGACTCGGCCAGGTTCGGGGAATTTCGTTGCTCGCGCACGCACACCTCAGGTATCCGACTATTCTTGGCAGACAACGAGTCTCGGACCGAGCCGCGTCGACGCCAACCCCATCGGATCGAGCATGCTGACGGTCACGGCAGACACGATCTCGCTGCACAGCGGCTACCCCGCGGACGAACTGCTTCCCCTTCGGCAGATCCGCGGAGCACTGTCGAGGGCTGCGCGGAGCTCTCATGCAGCGCGCCGACCGCACGCCGCCGGGCTCGGAGAACTCCGCGAGTGGTTTGCCCACGAGCTCACTGCCGGTGGCGCTACCACAGTTCGTGATTCCGACGTCCTGATCACACCGGGCGGACAGAGCGCGTTGTCTTCGACATTCCGGGCGCTGGCAGGTCCCGGTGATGCCATCGTGATGGAGTCACCCACGTATTGGGGTGCTATCGCCGCCGCCAAGCAAGCCGGGTTGACCGTTGTGCCCGTCGCCCGCGGGACCAACGCGCCGGATCCGGATGACCTTGCCACCGCGTTCGAACTCTCCGGGGCGCGCTTGTTCTATGCGCAACCGCATTTTGCCAACCCCACCGGAGCGCAGTGGTCGGATACAGAGCGGCAGTCGATCATGAAGGTTGTTCGCGATCACGGTGTGTTTGTGATCGAGGACGATTGGGCACACGATTTCGGAATCGACGCCGACGTCACTCCCCTGGCTGCGAACGACCCCGACGGTCACGTGGTCTATGTCCGGTCGCTCACCAAGAGCACGTCGCCGGCGCTGCGGGTCGCGGCCGTTGTTGCACGCGGTCCGTCGCGACGGCGAATCGAGACCGATCGCACCATCGACGATCTGTACGTCTCCGGAATTCTGCAAGCAGCAGCGGTCGACGTCCTCACCCAACCTTCGTGGATATCTCATCGGCGAACCGTTCGCGAACTACTCCGCGAACGGCGAGACCGCCTGATTCGCGAATTGGACACTCATGCAACGGAACTCACGCTCACCCATATGCCTGCCGGTGGACTGAACTTATGGCTGCGTATGCCGGACGGTTCCGATCCCGAAGGTTTGGCAACTCGGTGCCTTTCGCAAGGCCTCTCGATTTCCCCTGGGGCCGAGTGGTTTCCAGCCGAACCTACCGCCGCCTATATTCGACTGAACTTCGGCGGCTCGCATCCGGATCGTTTCGAGGAAGCCGCCCGGATCCTGGCCGATCAACTCGTCCCACGATGAGGAAGCCGCAACTCTGGCCAGGCTGGCGAATACCGCTGTAGTGTCGGGTGATGGCACTCTCCGAAAATGAGCGTGAACAGTTTCTGGCCGAACCGCACGTAGCAGCACTGTCGGTGGCGAACAGCTCCGAGCGCGGCCCGTTGACGGTCCCGATTTGGTATCTCTATTCACCAGGTGGCAGTCCCTGGGTTCTCACCGGAAAAGGATCGAAAAAGGCCCAGCTCATTGAGTCTGCTGGGCACTTCTCGCTCATGGCGCAACAACTCGAGCCGACCATCCGCTACGTGAGCGTCGAAGGATCCGTGGAGAAAATCGTGCCAGGGACCGACGAGATGCTGGTCGAAGTGTCGCGGCGATACTTGACCCCGGACAAGGTTGACGGATATCTCGACTTTGCTCGCTCCCAACTGGGCGAGCAGGTCGCGATCTACATGAATCCGCACACCTGGTTGTCCGCCGACCTCGGCACTCTCTAAAGACCAGCGACGCAGGCTCGGCGCACAATCGCAGTGCGCCGAGCCAATCGCTTCAGCTCTCGGTGAAGAACCGCACGCGGTTGATCCGATGCCCCAAGGGCTCGAATCCGAAGAGTGCGATAGCCGGTTCACCGCACACGACGACGCTTGCCGTGACGGTACGGCCGGCAGCGAGGACCTTGCCCCGGCTCACCCCGACCAGAAGGTCGTTGGCGTCAGCGGTGGACAGGTGCGTCCCCGCCGGAAGTTCGACCGGAACCGGCGGAATCCGACCGACTTTCGCGGCGTCGAGGAATCGTGTCGCTGCCAGCTTGCCCTTGGACCCGACGCCGAGGATGCCGCGTGAGAATCCGAGCGCTCCCCCGATCCCCTGATTGGAGAGCAACTGCGGCGTCAGTTTGACCGCCGCCTTGACGCCAGCCGCGCCCGCAGTGGAAAGCTGACTCAACATGGTTGCCAATTCCCAATGGGCGTACAGGGTTCCGATCTGTAACGAATCCGGCTCGCCGACCAGGTCGTAGCGCAGATGCATCGGCACGTTCAGTACTACGCCGGTCGACATTTCGGTAGCGAGACTGAGATCGCGCCACACTGTTCGGCCGCACACGATGTCGCGCTCGACATGGAACGTGATGGTGTTCGGAGCAATGAACGTGTCGTAGAAGCGCTCGATCGATGCCCGCCCGTTGTGCGGGCGCGAACCAACAGGATCATTGACCTGACCTTCGGAGCTGAACAGCGACACCCACGCCGAACGATCATGTGCACCCACAGCTTTGGGAGATCCCTCGACCACCGCCATCAACTGATCGCGGGTTGCCAACGCGCTCATGCGCGCATCTCGTAGGCGCCGTCGTAGGCCTTGACCTGCTGCCACACGCGATCGAAGCGCTCACCGTCGACGACGGGTTTGCGCACGGCTGCCAGCGCCCAGGCCTGCTGCTCGGGCGTCGACGACGGTTTTCCGTGCAGCGCAATCGCATAGCCGGAGAAGTCGCGAATCTGGAAGTCGAAGATCTGATCCACGACGTCGGTGTCGAGTCCGGTGATCTCGGCCTGCTCGAGGATCAGATGCCCGTACACGACGAGCGAGAACAGATGCCCGACGTTGAGCATGAAGTCGAGATCCTTTTGTTGCGCCGCATCCGGCGCTGCGGATGTCAGCAGTTCGGTCAACGCGATAGCCTGCTCGTAGAAGCGTGCGACATTCGGAATTCCGGAGTGCTTCTCGTACACCGGCTTCCATTCGTGGAATCTGATCTTCGCCGCGCCTCGAGTCGGTCCCTGATTCCAGAAGAACTCGTCGTCGGCGGCGTCGTCTCGCGTGGCGATTTCGGGGAACTGCGCCGGATTGAAGAGATAGTTGGGCAGGAACTTGAGGATCAAGCCCACATTGACGTGAACGGTGCCTTCGAGCTTGGGCAATGTGCCGATCACTTGCGCGGCCTCCCGGAAGTACGTGGACTTCTCGTAGCCCTTGGCAGCGATCACGTCGTGCAAGAGTCCGACAACGCGCTCGCCTTCGGAGGTGACCTTCGCTTTGGTCATGGGGTTGAACAGCAGGTAGCGACGGTCGTCGAGACTCGCACTGCGGAAGTAGTCGACGGCCCGCGCACTGAACTGCTTCATCGCAACCAGTCGGGAGTACGCGTCGACAAATGCCGCGCGGACGTGAGCGAAATCGGTGACGGGATTTCCGTACAGAATCCGGTTCTGCGCGTGAGTGATTGCCTCGAAAAACGCGTGTTCGCTGATCCCGATCGAACCGGTGCAGAGGTTGAACTTTCCGACGTTCACGGTGTTGAGCGCTGCCTCGAACGCCGCGACACCGGTGTGCAGGATGTCTTCCTCACGGACCGGGTAGTCCTCCAGCCGGAAGTTGCTGACATACATCTGACCTCGGAGGACATTGTCGACGAGGTGGTAGTTCGGGTGCGCGCTGTCCGCGACGAAGAACACATACCCCTCGGGACCGTCGACGTCCGTGCGACGACCGAATACCGACACCATGCCGGCGACGTTGCCGTTGCCGATGTAGTACTTCTCGCCGCTGGCCCGGAAGGCAACATCGCCGTCTGCCGGGGTCAGGAGCATGCCTGTGGAGTAGACGTCGGCGCCGTGGTCACGCTCGGAGAGTCCGAATGCCATGACTCCACCGTCGGCGAGTTCCTGCGCGGCACGCTTTTTTGCGGCCTCGTTCTCGCTCATCCAGATCGGTCCGAGTCCGAGAATCGTGACCTGCCACGCGTACCAGTACGCCAGTCCGTAAAAGCCGAAGATTTCACTCAGTGCGGCGTTGCGGGAACCGTCCCAGCGACGGTTCTCGTCGCCGTCGGCAAAAGCAGCCGGAGTCTGGAATGTCGAGAACAACTTCTCCTTCTTGACGAAGTCGAGGAAGTCCGACACCCAGACAGCGTCGAGGTCGTCCTGCAGGAGCTGCTTCTTGCCGCGGTTTTCGAACCACTCGACTGTTGCCAGCAGCAGCCTGCGGGTCTCGGGATCGAATCGGGCAAAATCTTCGGTGTGGGGGTTGAACAGCAATCCGTCGGTGTCAGACACGTCATACCTTTCGTCGATACCGTAAACCTACCAGCGAGTAACTTAGGTTGGGAAGGGTTCACGAAGCCGGTGCGGTTCTGCGCGACTGCCATAGATCCGCGGGATTCCACACCCCGGCCCGAGCACGCGTCAGCGGATAACACGCCACACCGAGCAGCAGTGCGGACATATGCCCGACCGCCGTGAACGTGGTGGCAAAGATCAAGGGCACAGCATAGAAAACCAGCGCCCCCGTGATGTAGACGTATCGCCACGGCTTGGCAATCAGATAGACCAGAACGCCGACAACACCAGCCAACCCGTAGCTGACACCGACATCGAGGGTGTTGACGGCCGACTGCGCAACATATCCGTGCCGAATACCTTCGTAGAGAACACCTTCACTGATGTAGGTGGCGCCGACGTGAGCGATGACCACAACGCACAACCACCGCCACGTCCCGAGCCACCGCTCTGCGGTGGCATGAAAAATCGTGAACAGAACGAGATATCCCAGCCAGCCACCACCTTCGAGCCAGAACGCGCTGGAAAACAGAACGCGGATCGGATCTTCGGAAAGATGATGCAAGTTAGTCGAACGTCTGCCGAGAAAGTGTTCCTGAACATTGTCCGGGAGGTGCCGCAGGAACAACGTGGTGAAGAGAAGGGCCAACAGCCAGATATACGTGCCCGGCGCGCTCCGCACCCACAGCCATACCGTCTTCGCTGCCCCCAGCATCCTCACCGCTTCGAGTGTGCGCTCACTCGTTGACTACTGCAACGGCGAACCCGTCCCACCCCTTCGATCCGACGGTCTGGATCGCGGTGCCGTCGAGTCGCGGTTCAGCCGCGATCATCTCGAGAACGGCACGACTGGCCTTGACCCGCTCGTCGTCGATGTCAGGATTCGAGACGTGTCCTCCACGGACGACGTTGTCGACGACGATGACAGTGCCCGGGTGAGACAGCGCTAACGCCCATCGCACGTATTCGCTGTTGTTTTCCTTGTCAGCGTCGATGAACACCAGGTCGAACGGCCCGAGTTCTTCCTTCGCGATCAGCGGCAAGCTGTCGAGGGCAGCGCCGACGCGGATGTCGACCCGATCGGCAAGTCCGGCGCGTTCGATGTTGGCGCGCGCGACCTCGGCGTGTGCCGGCTCGAATTCCAGACTGATGACGCGGCCGGACGGTCCGACCGCGCGGGCCAGCCAGATGGTGCTGTAGCCGCCCAGAGTTCCGATTTCGAGAACGTTGCGCGCCAAGCACATTCGAGCATAAAGATGCAGGAGTTTGCCTTGGTTCGGCGCTACGTCGATAGGCGGCAAACCGGCCGCAGTATTGGCGGCGAGTGCCGCGTCGAGGACCGGATCTTCACCTACCAACGTGGAGACAAGGTAACCGTCGACTTCTGCCCAATCCGGTTCGCGTTCCATAGCCACGATTGTGGCAGAAAAGAAGGGCCGCCGCAGACACCTCGAATGGTGTCTGCGGCGGCCCGCACATCTTTCGGATCAGCCGCGAACTGCGGCGATGATCTCCTCGATTGCCGAATCGGCGTCGATTTCGCGGCTTTCGCCGGTGAAACGGTCGCGGATTTCGACCTTGCCGTCAGCCCAACCACGGCCGACCACAACGATCAACGGAACACCGATCAGCTCGGAGTCCTTGAACTTCACTCCCGGCGATGCCTTGCGGTCGTCGAGGATGACTTCGAGTCCGGCGCGGTCGAGCTGCGCTGCGAGGCCTTCGGCGCCTTCGCGAGCGGTCTCGTCCTTGTTTGCAATGACGAGGTAGACGTCGGCCGGTGAGACCTCGGCGGGCCAGCGCAGACCCTTCTCGTCGTGATGCTGCTCGGCGATGACGGCAACGAGGCGCGAGACGCCGACGCCGTACGAACCCATGGTCGGGCGAACCGGCTTGCCGTTCTCGGCGAGGACGTTCACGTCGAACACGTCGGTGTACTTGCGTCCGAGCTGGAAGACGTGACCGATTTCGATACCGCGGGCGGAGACCAGCGTGCCGGCTCCGTCCGGGGACGCGTCGCCGTCGCGAACCTCGGCAGCTTCGATGGTTCCGTCTGGCGTGAAATCGCGACCGGCAACGAGGCCGACAACGTGCTTGCCGTCTTCGTCGGCGCCGGTAATCCAGCTGGTGCCGTCGACGACGCGCGGATCGACGAGGTAGCGAACACCGTTGGCCTGCAGAGCCTTCGGTCCGATGTAGCCCTTGGCCAGGAACGGGTTGTTCGCGAAGTCGGTCTCCGTGATCATGACGAACTCGGCAGGCTCGAGTGAAGCTTCGAGCCGCTTCTCGTCGACCTCACGGTCGCCGGGGATGCCGATGCCGAGGAGTTCCCATTCACCACCGGGCAGACGGGTCTTGACCATGATGTTCTTGAGGGTGTCGGCAGCGCTGATCGTGCGACCCAGGTCGGCACCGTTCGCCCAGTCCACCAGGGTGTCGATGGTGGGCGTGTTCGCGGTGTCGTAGACCTTGGCCTCGGGCAGGCCGTCGAACGGAATCGCGTCGGGAACGACCGTCTTGACGGCCTCGACATTGGCTGCGTAGCCGGATTCGAGGCAGCGGACGTAGGTGTCTTCGCCGATCTCGCTCTCGGCGAGGAACTCTTCGGATGCACTGCCGCCCATTGCGCCAGAGGTGGCCGAGACGATGACGTACTTGACGCCCAAACGCGTGAAGATCTTCTCGTACGCGTCGCGGTGCGCCTGGTACGACGCCGTCAGTCCCTCGTCGGTGAGGTCGAAGGAGTACGAATCCTTCATGAGGAACTCGCGGCCGCGCAGAATGCCGGCACGCGGACGCTCTTCGTCGCGGTACTTGGTCTGCACCTGGTAGAGGGTGACCGGGAAGTCCTTGTACGAGTTGTACTCACCCTTGACGGTCAGAGCAAAGAGCTCCTCGTGGGTCGGGCCGAGCATGTAGTCGTTGCCCTTGCGGTCCTTGAGACGGAACAAGTTGGGACCGTACTCGGTCCAACGGTTCGACGCTTCGTAGGGGTCGCGCGGCAGCAGAGCAGGCAGCAGGATTTCCTGTCCGCCAATGGCATTCATTTCTTCACGGACAACGCGCTCTACCTCGCGCAGCACCCGCAATCCCAGCGGCAACCACGAGTAGACGCCTGGAGCGATACGGCGCACGTAGCCGGCGCGAACCAGCAGTTTGTGGCTGGCAACTTCGGCGTCCGAGGGATCGTCACGCAGGGTACGCAGGAACAGGTGGGACAGACGGGTAATCACGAGGTACAAGGATAGTCGGCGCTGTACCTCGGACGGGCGTCGGTACGGTATCGGGGTGCTTGTATTGCTGCCTCCCTCAGAAACCAAGTCCGACGGCGGCAAGGATGCGCCCCTCGATCTGGCTGAACTGTCGATGCCCCAGTTGACCGAAACGCGCGAATTGCTGGTGCAGACGCTTGTCGATCTGGCCGCCGACGTCGACGCCTCGTGCCAGGCTCTGGGGCTCGGACCAACCCAGGCGGACGAGGTGGAACGCAACGCCAAACTGTGGGTCTCGGCAACCCGCCCCGCGCTTCAGCGATACACCGGCGTGCTGTTCGACGCCCTTGACGCGAAGTCGTTCACGCGTGCTCAGAAGGCCAAGGCACTGGATCGGATCGCGATCGGTTCCGCTCTCTTCGGTGCGGTCCGCGCCGGTGATCTGATTCCCGCCTACCGCCTCTCCGGCGGGTCCAAGCTGCCCGGGATGGGGACGCTGCGCTCACTGTGGAAGCCGGAACTGCCGAAGGCGTTGGCCGCCGAGGCCGACGGACTTGTCATCGACTTGCGATCCGGAACCTACCAAGACCTCGGACCCGTTCCGGACGCGCTGATCGCAACGGTCCTCACCGAGAAGCCCGACGGAACCCGCACGGTGGTCAGTCACTTCAACAAACACCACAAGGGTCTGCTGGCGCGGGCGCTCGTGGTCTCACGCGCCGAACCGAGCGACATCAAGGGAGTCGCCCGAGTGGCGTCGAAGGCGGGCCTGCGCGTGGAAATCGCGTCGGAGCGCGAATTGATCATCCTGACGGATTGACAGCTCCCGCGATCAAGTGCCACAGAAGGTTTGGAATGTTTCACTGAAAGACTCCGGGGCCGCCTCGGTGTAGTCGGACCACTCCTCGCGTCGGTCGAACGGATGCGTGACTACCTCCAACAGCTTCTCGAAGGGAACGAGGTCACCGTCAGTCGCGGCACGCAGGGCGGCATCGAGCTGATGATTACGCGGAATGTAGAGCGGGTTGACGCGGTCCATCGCGCTCGCGGTCTCCACGGCCTCGCGTCCCTGTTCCGTCAGAGAGCCGTGCCACCGCTGCAACCAAGGCGCAATGTGCTCCCGTGGCACGAGGTCGTCGAGGGGCGCCGAATTTCCGCGCAGTTCGTCCGCGAGAGCACGGAAGCTGCCCGTCCAATCGGCACCGTGTTCCGCCAACAACGTCAGCAGATCGTCGACAAGCCCTCGATCGACGATCGGATGGACCAAACCGAGCTTTGCCGCCATACCGGCCGCATAGTGGCCCTCGTAGTGCTCATCGAAGGTGTCGAGAATTGCCGACGCCACGGAAATCGCATCGTCGGGTGTGGAATCGATCAGCGTCAACAGTGTTTCCGCGAAGCGCGCCAGATTCCACTTCGCGGCAGTGGGCTGATTGCCGAACGCATAGCGGCCGCCGCCGTCGATCGAGCTGAACACTGCCGACGGATCGAATGCGTCGAGGAAGGCGCAGGGACCGTAATCGATGGTCTCCCCCGAGATGGTCGTGTTGTCGGTGTTCATCACCCCGTGCACAAATCCGGTGAGCATCCACCTCGCCACCAGTGACGCCTGCGCCTCGACCACCGCCTCGAAGAACCTCCGGTAGCGATTGATCGCCCCCGTTGCGGGCAGTTCGGTCAACTCCGGGTAGTGGCGGGCGATCGCGTAGTCGGCGAGCGGCTGCAAGATCTCGCCTTGCCTCGCCGCGAACTCGAAGGTCCCCACTCGAAGGTGACTGGATGCGACCCGTGCGAGCACGGCGCCGGGTTCGGCGCCGCTGCGGCGAACGGGCCGACCCGTCGCCACCACCGACAGCGCGCGCGTAGTGGGGATACCGAGCGCATACATCGCCTCACTGACCAGGTATTCGCGCAGCATCGGCCCGACAACCGCATACCCGTCACCGCCCCGCGAGAACGGCGTGCGCCCCGAGCCCTTGAGATGCAGATCTACTCGCCGACCGTCGCTGGTCAGGAGTTCACCGAGCAACAATGCCCGACCGTCCCCGAGAATCGGTGCGTATCCACCGAACTGATGACCCGCATACGCCATCGCCACCGGTGTGGCCCCGACCGGCACCGTCGACCCGGACAGGACGCCAACCCCGTCCACACTTCGCAGAGCTTCTACGTCCAACTGCAACGACGCAGCCAGCGGCTCGTTCACGACGAGCAACTGCGGATCAGGCGCAGCGGCACCTTGCCACGGCACCGTCAAAGCGCCAAGCTCGTCAGCGAAAGTGCTCTCGAGGCCGGCCACGGGAGCGTCCGCGCCTGCTGTGGAATCCTGGATTGCAGCCATCACACGAGAGTAGTCACCGTGAGACAACCCCTCGATCAGCCCTGGTCGATGTACGACTCGAGGTGATCGCGCTCGCTCTGCAACTCGTCGATCCGGCTCTTGACCACGTCGCCGATGCTGACGATCCCGAGCAGCTCGCCGTCTTCGATGACCGGTAAGTGTCGGATGCGGCGCTCGGTCATGATCGCGGCAATGCTGTCCACGGAATCAGCCGGCACGCACGTGTACATCAGCGCTGTCATTACCTCGGACACTTCGATCGCCAGCAGTTCAGGACCCCGCTCGTGCAAGCGCCGCACGACATCGCGCTCGGAGATGATTCCGACAACAGCGTCACCGTCGAGGACGACCATGGCGCCGATGTTGTGACGGGCAAGATCGCACAGCAACGCGTTGACGGTGGTATGAGCGTTGATGGTGACGATGCTGTTGCCCTTGTTGCGCAAGATATCCGCGATCCGCATCACGGCACTCCGATCCGTCGGGAAGCTCGGCCCTCAGTTAGATCGTATCCAGACGCGACGCACAAAAACAGGGCTGATCAGCTGATTCCCTGAGCTGCCTTCTCCGCAGCCTGCGCCTGGGCAACCTGGGCGGGGGTGAATCTGATGCACACGGCCGCAATGCCGGCGAGAACCGCGCAGATCGCGCAGCCGACAAGAGCAAAGGTGTATCCCTCGCCGAGGGCGATCAACTGGGTCGGATTCATATCGGCTGCCTTACCCGAAATGCCGCCGAGCGAGAGAGTTTTCGACGTCGCCATCGCGCCGATGACCGACAGCGCGAGCGGGCCGCCGAGCGTCTGCGCAACTTGGGAGATGGCCGTCAACGGGCCGATCTCCGTCTCGGGAACGCCGGCGATCGCGCACAGCGGCAGCGGCACCATCGCCAGTCCGATACCGAATCCGATGCCGATGACGGGGACAAAAAGATTGGCAAGGTACGTGGAACTGGAGTCGAGGGTGGAGCCGTAGAGAAGTCCGACGATCATGATCAGCACACCGGTCAGCACGAGCCACCGGGGTTGAACACGCACCGCCAGCTTCGACGCGACCGTTGCTGCCGCGCCCAAACCGATGGCAAACGGGATGAACGCCAAACCTGCGCGCAGCGGCGAGTACTCCATGATGTCCTGCACGAAGAGCGCAACAAACGCAGTCATGCTGAACATCGCGCCACCGACGAAGAAGATCGCCAGGAAGGTCGCAACGCGGTTCCGGTCGGCGAACAACGAGAACGGGAGCAACGGATTCCGGGCGGTGCGTTCCACGAACAGAAACGCTCCGAGAGCGATCAGTCCGGCAACCAACGCACCGATAACGGCGACGCTCCCCCATCCCATTTCCGGGCCTTCGGTCAATGCAAAAACAATTCCGGTGCAGCCGAGCGTGGCAAGAATCGCGCCGGGCACATCCAGAGCGAGTCGAGTCTGCGTTGTTTCGCGCAATGCTCGAAATGCCATACCGACGAGCACGATTCCGATCGGAACGTTGATGAGGAAGATCAATCGCCAGGACACCTCGGTGAGCGCACCACCGATGATCAGTCCGGCGATCGATCCGACGCCCGTCATCGCGGCAAAAATTGCGATGGCCTGATTCCTCGCCGGTCCGGCCGCAAACGTCGTGGCAACGAGGGCAAAGGCCGTCGGCGATGCGACGGCCGCACCAACTCCTTGCAGCGCCCGCGCCGCGATCAGCATGCCCTCGTTGAGCGCCAGACCGCACAGCAGCGACGCGACGGTGAACAGCGAAACGCCCGCGATGAACATCTTCTTGCGGCCGTACGCGTCACCGAGTCGGCCACCGAGCAACATGAGCCCGCCGAACGCCAGGGCATACGACGTCAGCACCCAGTTTCGGCCGCTGTCACTGAGCCCGAGATCAGCTTGCAGTGGCGCGAGCGCAAGGTTGGCGACGGTGCCGTCGAGCACCACCATCATCTGCAAACCGCTCAGGACGATAATGGCGAGTCCGATGACTCGGGTCGCTACCGGAGCATTGACCGCTGGGGCCGCGGACTGAGCGGTTTCAGATTTTGGGGAATCAGACACAAGACTTCACGTTACCCAGCGTTGACGGAAAAGCCCGCCACCGGTCCGATCACGATGATCGCCGGAGGCTTGATCTCTTCGTCCTTGACGCGCTGAGCAACTGTCGCCAGATCCGCCCGCACCTCACGTTGCGTACGCAGTGTGCCTTCCTGGATCACAGTGACCGGAGTGCTCGCGGCGCGCCCACCTTCGATGAGTGCAGCCGCGAACTGATCAATGCGTTCGACCGCCATGAGCAGCACGATCGTGCCGCGCAGCTTCGCCAAAGCCGACCAGTCGACCAGCGAATCCGGATGATCGGGAGCAACGTGCCCACTCACGACGACAAACTCGTGGGTGACGCCGCGGTGCGTGACGGGAATACCGGCCGCCGACGGCACGGAAATCGCGCTCGTGATTCCGGGCACTACCGTCACCGGCACACCCGCTGCGGCACATGCCTCGAGTTCTTCGTAGCCGCGGCCGAAGACGTAGGGGTCGCCGCCCTTGAGCCGCACGACAAACTTTCCGGCCTTCGCGTTGTCGATCAGCGCGGCGTTGATGGCTTCCTGTGCCATCGCCCGGCCGTACGGAATCTTCGCGGCGTCGATGACCTCGACGTCGGGTCCGAGCTCGGCCAGCAACTCCGGCGGCGCCAGGCGATCGGCAACAACAACGTCGGCGCGGGCCAGCAATCGTCGACCGCGCACGGTGATCAGATCCGGGTCGCCGGGGCCACCGCCGACCAGTGCCACGCCGGGCGCTGCCGGTTCGGCTGTATCCGCGAGGACACCGGACTGCAGTCCTTCGACCACGGCGGTACGGACGGCTGCCGAACGACGATGATCGCCGCCGGCCAGGATGCCGATGCTCATACCGTCGTACTCGGCGCTGGCGGGTGTGACGGCGGTGCCGTACTTGGCGTTGTCGGCGCGCACACAGAAGATGCGACGATGCTCGGCCTCCGCGACGATTGCCGCGTTGGTCTCCGGCTCGTCGGTCGACGCGATGGCGTACCAGGCGCCCTCGAGGTCACCGTCCTGGTACGGACGCAGCTCGACTGTGATCTGCCCCGCCGTTGCCATGCCCTCGACTGCCGGCGTGACCTCACGACTGATCACGTGAACTGCTGCGCCCGACGCGACCAGCAGGCCGAGGCGGCGCTGAGCGACCGTCCCGCCGCCGAATACGACAACGCGTCGATCGGTCAGGTTGAGTCCGACCAGGTAGTTGGTCTCGTCTGCGGTGGGCTCGCTCACTCGCACTCCATTTCATCGTCGATCTCTGTGCTCGCTGGGGGAACTTTACTGGCCACGGCGACGGTCACCGCACCGGTCGAGGTCTTACCCACCGCCAGAGGTCCATGACCGGATGCCAGGATCGCTGCCGCCTCGGCAACGCTGGCGGTACCCACAGCCTTTTGGACGCGCGATGACGGTGACGGCACGGGCACGGCTGCAAGCTCTTCCGAGGTGTACGTCGTGACGTGGACTGCCAGGATCTTCGCGGCATCGATCAGCGCCGGGGCGCAGGCTTTCCGGGCGGAAGTAGCAAGACCAACGACGGTCGAGTTCTGCGGCGCGGCGCCTCGCACGGCGTCGACGATCTCGGCAGTGGTGGTCGACGTCGTGAACCCGACGCCGACATATACCTCAGGCACGAGCAGCCTCGACAAAGGTGGCAATCGAACTCGGCCGGCCGGCCGGATGCGTGTGGAGATACGACGCGTGAACTCCGCCGCGAACAAATCCCTCGCGCACTGCGCCGCCGTCCCACGGTCGCCAACCCCACGCGCTCGCGCATCCGTCGGCGTCGGCACTGACGAGAGAGGTGCGGTGAAATTCGTGTCCGGCGACACGCGAACCCGCCTCGAAAAGGCTCGAGTCAGTCAACGCCACCGCTTCGCGATAGCCGAGTGTGAGTCGTTTACCGAAAACCGCGTCGACGCCGACAACTCCGGCCATCGCATGACCGTCGAGGCTGCGGGCGAGGTAGAGCAGTCCGGCGCACTCGGCGTGGATGGGCGCACCGCCGTCAGCCAATTCTCGTACTTGCGCCAGCAGAGCAGTGTTCGACGCCAGGTCGACAGCGTGCTCCTCCGGAAATCCGCCGGGAAGTACCAAAGCGGCTGTACCGGAGGGCAATTCGTCGCGCAGCGGATCGAACACCTGAACGTCCGCGCCGGCGGCGGCGAGAAGCTCACGATGTTCGGCGTAGCCGAAAGTGAAGGCCGGTCCGCCCGCCATCGCCACCACAGGCCGCGAGCCGGGACGCTCCCCCACTTCCTGCACCGGATTCCACGCAGGTGCAACAACATTCGATGTGGCTAGAGCGCGCACGGAGCTGAGGTCGACGTGAGTTGCGATCAACTCCGACATCGCGTCCACCGCGGCGACTGCCGAGGTGCCGTGCTCGGCGGCCGGGATCAACCCCAGGTGACGTGACGGCACCTCCAACTCGGCCAGGCGCGGCACAACTCCGAGTACCGGTATCCCGACCTTGTCGCACGCGTGGCGCAGAACCTGCTCGTGCCGGGCACTGCCGACGCGGTTGAGGATGACGCCGCCGATCCGCACGCTCGAGTCGTAGGTGGCAAATCCGTGCAACACAGCGGCCAGGCTCTGGCTGTGGCCGCGGGCGTCGATCACCAGGACGACCGGTGCGCCCAGAACCGCGGCCACCTGCGCCGTCGACCCTTCCGCCGATGCTTGCGCGTTGGCTTCGTCGATCTTGCCGTCGAACAGACCCATGACGCCTTCGACCACGGCGATATCGCAGTCGGCGGTGCCGTGCTGATAGAGCGGGGCGATGCGTTCTTCGCCGACTAGGACCGTGTCGAGATTGCGTCCTGGCCTTCCCGCCGCGAGTCCGTGATAGCCGGGGTCGATGTAATCCGGGCCCACCTTGAACGGTGCCACACTGCTACCGGAGCGCCGGAGCGCACCGATCAGTCCCGTTGCCACCGTGGTCTTTCCGCTACCCGATGCGGGTGCGGCGATAACTACGGCCGGCGTGGACGAACTCACCATTCGATGCCTCGCTGGCCCTTTCGGCCGGCGTCCATCGGGTGCTTGATCTTGGTCATCTCGGTCACCAGGTCGGCTGCGTCGATCAACGCCTGCGGCGCGTCACGCCCGGTGATCACCACATGCTGATTTCCCGGTCGATCGCGCAAGGTCTGCACAACCTCGTCGACGTCGACCCATCCCCACTTGAGCGGGTAGGTGAACTCGTCGAGGACGTAGAAGCGGTGCGTTTCGTCGGCGAGGCGTCTGGCGATTTCCTGCCATCCCTCCGCTGCTGCAGCGGCGTGATCTTCTTCGCTGCCGGCCTTACGAGTCCAGGACCAGCCCTCTCCCATCTTGTGCCACTGCACCGGGCCGCCGACACCACTCTCGTCGTGCAGGTTTCCGAGTGCGCGGAACGCGGCTTCTTCGCCGACCTTCCACTTTGCGCTCTTCACGAACTGGAAGACGCCGATGTCGAATCCCTGGTTCCAGGCGCGAAGTGCCATCCCGAACGCGGCGGTGGACTTGCCCTTGCCCGGTCCGGTGTGGACGGCAAGCACCGGTGCGTTACGACGCTGGCGTGTGGTCAAGCCGTCGTCGGGAACAGTATCGGGAACGCCTTTAGGCATGGTGATCTCCTGACATGAAAACGTTAGGCTGCGGCGCGGACGACACCCGCGACCTGCTGCGCTGACAATTCGGCAAGACGGACGCATCCGCCTCGTAGTTCTCGGGCCAATTCTGCGGCCAATCCCAAACGGACAAGCCCGGTTTCGCAGTCCACCACGATCGAGGCAACCGATGCGTCGGCAAGCAGGTGCGCGGCGACACGCGCGCGGTGCAGCGCGTCCTTGCCGCCGGTGGCACGGCCGTCGGTCAACGCAACCATGAGTGCGCGGCGCTGCGGATCCCGGAGCCGTTCGCGCAGAATCACCTCACGGGCACGCAAGAACCCTTCTGCGAGTGGCGATTTGCCACCGGTTCGCATGGATTGCAACCGGCGAACCGCGATGTCCACGGATGACGTCGGCGGCAGAACCAGTTCGGCTTCGCGGCCCCGGACGGTGATGACGGCTACCTTGTCGCGGCGCTGATAGGCGTCGCGGAGCAGCGAGACCACGGCGCCGGTCACCGCGGACAGTCGGTCGCGCGCAGCCATGGACCCCGACGCGTCCACCACGAACACGATCAAGTTTCCTTCGCGCCCTTCACGAATGGCGCCGCGCAGATCGTCCGGCGCCAATCGCAGACGGCCCGCCGTGCGGCCACGCGCAACCTGCGATTCCGCAGCGGCAAACACTGTGCTCGTCAGGTGCAGACCGTGCCCGCGATCGGTGGTCGACCGCACGACGCGTCCACGTGACGACGTGGATCGTGACCGCCGGCCGGGCGCACCTTCTCCGACGCCGGGAACTTCGAGAAGTTTGGCCTTGAACTGGCTGCTCGGCGGGGCGGACGGCCGATCGGTGGCGCGCACTCCCCCACCCGGACCGTCCGGATCATCCTGAGGCCCTTCATCATCCGGGCCCCCGTCATCCGGGCCCCCGTCATCCGGGCCCCCGTCTTCGGGTTCGCCGCCCTCGGGTTCACCGCTGCCTGATTCGGGCTCAGGATTCTCGGGCGGTTCCGGCTCGCCGGCCCGAGCATCCTCGTCGGCCCGGTCCATCGCGTCGTCGAGTTGCTGCTGATCGAGGCCCGGCTCGTCGAAGGGATCGCGTCGACGGCGATGTGGCAGAGTCAATTCCGCCGCGACTCGTACGTCTTCCTCGGTGACCTCGGTCCCACCACGCCACGCAGCATGAGCGGTAGCCGTACGGGCGAGAACAAGATCGGCGCGCATACCGTCGACGTCGAAGGACGCGCACAACGACGCAATCCGTCGCAGTTCTCGGTTGCTCAGCTCCACGTCATCCAGTCGGGTACGCGCAGAAAGGATTTCGGCGGCCAATTCCTGATCGGCGGGGGCGTAGCGGTCGGCAAACGCCTGCGGATCGCGTTCGTAGTCGAGGCGTCGGCGCACTACCTCCATCCGCACATCCACGTCGCGAGATGCGGACACGTCCACCGCAAGACCAAAACGATCCAGAAGCTGTGGACGCAGTTCTCCCTCTTCGGGATTCATCGTTCCGACGAGGACGAACTTCGCGGCATGTGAGTGCGAAATCCCGTCCCGCTCGACATGCACTCGACCCATCGCAGCTGCGTCGAGAAGAACGTCCACCAGATGATCGTGGAGAAGGTTCACCTCGTCGACGTACAGAACACCCTGATGCGCTGCGGCCAGCAGTCCGGGCTGGAAGGCGCGCTCACCGTCGCGCAATACCTTTTCGAGGTCGATCGAGCCGATGACACGGTCTTCCGTTGCCCCGACGGGCAGTTCGACCAGTCTGGCGGGACGTGTCGCACCGGCGTCGTCGACGGCCGGTAGCAAAGCCGTCAAGGCGCGCACGACGGTCGATTTTGCCGTGCCCTTTTCGCCGCGAACCAGCACGCCACCGATTCCGGGGTGTACCGCGCAGAGGAACAACGCCAACCGCAGTTGGTCCTGGCCCACCACCGCGCTGAACGGGAACCCCGCCACCGCCGCCTGATCGTCTTCTACCCGCACGTCGACATCCCTCCACCTCTCGGTTTCCTCGCCGAGAACTTGGCTTCATCCGAATGTCGCGGCAATCTGGCTGAGATCTCGAGAGATCTTTACAGTGGCGGGACCGCACCTGAATCGAACAGGACTTCCCCGCGAGCATTCGGTATCGAAAAAACCCTAGTCGGCCCACAATTGCGTGAGCCGACTGGGTCGCGCATCGAACGATTCAGCTGGCCAGCACGAACGGCTCGCCGCCACCGCGGCGCATCGGGGTGTGCGGAATACCGTCCTCGACAAACTCTTCGCCGTCAGCCTTGAATCCGTGCTTGCTGTACATGTCGACCAGATAGGTCTGGGCATTGATGCGGCACGGCGCCTCGCCCACTTCTGCCAGTGCAGCTTGCAGCAATCGCGTCGTATGACCCTGTCCGCGTGCTGCATGGGACGTGCAGAGTCGACCGATGCGGAAGCTCTTCTTGCCGTCGTCGTGCTCTTCGAGGAGGCGGAGTGTGCACACCACTTCGCCGTCCTGCTCCAGCCAGAAATGGCGGGTTTCCGTCAGCAGGTCCCGCCCGTCCAACTCGGGGTACGGGCAGGCCTGCTCGACGACAAATACTTCTACCCGAAGCTTCAACAACTCGTAGAAAGTCTTGTTGTCGAGGTCGAGTGCCCATGAACGCTTCAATGCTGCTGTTGCCGTCATGGGTGCGACTATCACACAGTTGCAGCGGTTTCCGCGACCGGAAGGGAAACAGTTGATGACGCGGAATCGAGCTCGAGCACCTTCGAGGACCAATCCCAGACCTGGTTGAAAAGTCCCTCGTTGTCGGTGAGCTTGACGCCGATGGACGGAACCATCTCGCGCAGCTTGCCCTTCCAGCCCTGGAATTCGGTCGGGAAGCAGCGCTCGAGGACGTCGAGCATCGCGGGAACAGCCGTCGACGCGCCGGGAGAGGCACCGAGCAGTCCGGCGATCGATCCGTCCTCGGCAGCCACGACAGCGGTACCGAATTCGAGGACGCCGCCCTTGCCCTTGGCCCGGCGAATCACCTGGACGCGCTGACCTGCGGTGATGAGCTCCCAGTCTTTGGTCTCGGCCTTGGGCGCAAATTCACGCAAATCCCAGATACGCCCGGTTTCACTCTTGGTGAGCTCGCTGACCAGGTACTTGACCAGGCCGAGTTCGCTGACGCCGACGCCGAGCATCGAGAGGATGTTGTTGGGCTTGACCGAACCGGGCAGGTCCGTGACGCGACCCTGCTTGAGGAACTTCGGTGACCAGCCGGCGTACGGTCCGAACAGCAGGCCCGGCTTGTTGCCGATGACACGCGTGTCGAGGTGCGGAACCGACATGGGAGGAGCGCCGACGGCGGCTTTGCCGTAGACCTTGGCGCTGTGCTGGTCGATCAGGTCGGGGTTGGTGCACCGCAGGAACGCGCCGCTGACGGGGAATCCGCCGAAGCCCTTGGCTTCCTTGATACCCGACTTCTGCAGCAGATGCAGAGCGCCACCACCGGCACCGACGAAGACGAATCGTGAACGCACGACGCGCTTTTCACCGGTGCGACGGTTGGTGACCTTCACGGTCCACGTCTTGTCGGAGTTCTGGGTGAGGTTGGTGACCTCGTGACCGAAGTACATGTTGCCGCCGGTCTTGCCGATGTAGCCGACGAGCTGCTTGGTGAGCGCTCCGAAGTCGACGTCGGTGCCGTCCTGGCTCCAGTTGAGGGCGATGGGATCCGAGAAGTCGCGGCCCTTTGCCATCAGCGGCAGGCGCTTGGTGAACTCGGCCGGATCGTCGATGTACTCCATGCCGCGGAAGAGCGGGTGGCCGGCAAGTGCGTCGTAGCGAGCACGCAAGTACTTGGCGTTGGCCTCGCCGTGAACGAAGCTCACGTGCGCGATGGGGTTGATGAATTCCTTGGGCTGCGTCAACACACCCTGCTCGACAGCGTGTGCCCAGAACTGACGGGACACCTGGAACTGCTCGTTGACGTTGACGGCCTTCTTGATGTCGACCGTGCCGTCCGAGTTCTCGGGGGTGTAATTGAGCTCACAGAGCGCGGAGTGACCGGTTCCCGCGTTATTCCACGGGTCGCTGCTCTCGGCTGCGACGGCGTCGAGCCTCTCGAAGGTCGAAATCGACCAGTCGGGCTGCAACTGGCGCAACAACGCACCAAGCGTGGCACTCATGATGCCCGCACCCACGAGCACTACATCCGTCTTCGTCTCTACCGCGTTCTGATTCGACACTGGAGAATCGACTTCCTTGTCATTAGCCGTGCGCGCATCCGCCTGCTGTGTTACGCCGAATAGGTTACCTGGGCGTAAGTGCGCCGTTTACCACCCCCAATTGTGCTCTACAACGCCGTCCGGAAACGACGATTAGATTGTGATCTGTGACTACATGGGTTCCAGACGTCCTCGGAGACGGATATCAGCAGCTGACCATTCCTCTCGGAACCGATCCGGACGGTGAGGGTGAGGTAGACGCCACACTCGTCCGCTATCAGCCGCCTGGCGAGGCCGTCCGGGCGAACCGCGCAGTTCTGTACGTACATGGGTTCACCGATTACTTCTTCCAGAAACATCTTGCCGAGCACTTTGCCGAGCAGGGTTACGCCTTCTTCGCGCTGGATCTGCGCAAGTGCGGGCGTTCGCTGAAACCGGGCCACACCGCGCACTATGTGTCGGATCTCGCACTGTACGACGCCGAGCTCAACGAGGCCCTGCGCATCGTGAACTCCGAAACCGACGGCAGCGAGCTCCTCCTGATGGCGCATTCGACCGGCGGACTCATCGTTCCCCTGTGGCTGGACCGACTCCAGCGCAAGCCGGGCGGCAGCTCCGGGCACGGCATCGCCGGCCTGGTGCTCAACAGCCCGTGGTTCGACTTGCAGGGTCCGTCGGTGGTTCGCAGTGTCGGCACCGCGGCCATCGACGCGTTGGGACGGGTGTCCGCGAAGACCGTCATTCCTGGCACGGGCCTGCCGACCTACGGCTCGAGTCTCCATGTCTCCGCCAACGGCGAGTGGGACTACAACCTCGATTGGAAGCCGCTCGAAGGGTGCCCGGTCACGTTCGGGTGGATGCGTGCCGTGCGCGGTGGGCACGCGCAACTGCACCGTGGCCTGGACATCGGCGTCCCCGCACTGATCCTGCGTTCGAAGAAATCGGAGTTCGCCAAGGCGTATCACCCCGGCGTCGACCTGGCAGATTCCGTCCTGGATGTGAAGCAGATCGCACGATGGGCCGGTTGCCTCGGTGACCGGACTACCATCGTTCCCATCGACGGCGCGCGCCACGACGTCTTCCTCTCGACCCAGAAGCCGTTGGCCACAGCCTTTTCCGAACTCGATCAGTGGTTGGAGTGGCTCGAACGCCACCTGACCGAAGACGCAGACACCACCACACAGGAGAACGCGCAGTGACGCATTACGACCTTGCCATCATCGGAAGCGGCTCCGGGAATTCGTTGCCCGACGAGCGGTTCGACGGCAAGAAAATCGCCATCCTCGAGGAAGGCATATTCGGCGGCACGTGCCTCAACGTCGGATGCATCCCGACCAAGATGTTCGTCTACGCGGCTGAGGTCGCCAACACGATCTCGCATGCCGAGAAATTCGGCGTCGACGCCACCCTGGACGGCGTTCGCTGGTCCGACATCGTCAAGCGCGTCTTCGGCCGAATCGATCCCATCTCCGCGGGCGGCGAACGCTACCGCAGCGAGGACAGCCCCAACACCACCGTCTACCGCGGCCACGCCACCTTCACCGGCCCGAAGACCATCGACACCGGAACCGGCGAGACCATCACGGCCGACCAGGTTGTGATTGCCGCCGGTTCACGCCCGATCATTCCCGCGGAAGTCGCCGCGAGCGGTGTGAAGTACTACACCAACGAAGACATCATGCGTCTGCCGGAACTCCCCGAGCACCTGGTCATCCTCGGATCCGGGTTCATCGCCACCGAGTTTGCACATGTGTTCTCCGCGTTGGGTTCTCGCGTCTCGATCATCGGCCGCAGCGGCCGCCTGCTTCGTCACCTCGACGACGAGATCTCGGAGCGCTTCACCGAACTCGCAGTCAAGAAGTGGGACGTGCACCTCGGGTCACCCGTGCGCTCCGTGCGCAACGAAGACGAGAACGTCGCCGTCGAACTGGCAAACGGCACAGTTGTTTCCGGTGACGTTCTGTTGGTCGCCGTGGGCCGCAAGCCCAACGGAGATCTCCTCGACCTCGACAACGCCGGCATCGAACTCGACGACAACGGTTCCGTCGTCGTCGACGAGTACCAGCGCACCACAGCGGAGGGCGTCTTCGCGCTCGGCGACGTCTCCTCCCCCTATCAGCTCAAGCACGTGGCCAACCACGAAGCGCGCGTCGTTCAGCACAACCTGCTCCAGGACGCGTGGAACGACACTTCGGGGCTGCGAGCCACCGATCACCGGTTCGTCCCGGCTGCAGTGTTCACCGATCCGCAGATCGCCGATGTCGGAATGACGGAGAAGCAGGCGCGGGATGCCGGACTCGACATCACTGTCAAGGTCCAGGCTTACGGCGACGTCGCCTACGGCTGGGCGATGGAGGATCAGGAAGGTCTGTGCAAGGTCATCGCGGAGCGCGGCACCGGTCGTCTTCTGGGCGCTCACGTCATGGGAACCCAGGCCCCGACTGTCATCCAGCCACTCATCCAGGCCATGAGTTTCGGGTTGTCCGCTCAGGACATGGCCCGCGGACAGTACTGGATCCACCCGGCACTGGCCGAGGTAGTCGAGAACGCGTTGCTCGGACTCGACATCTAGTCATGCTCGACATCTGAGAATCTGGTCAACGCACGAAGGCGGGCACTCCCACTGTGGAGTGCCCGCCTTCTTCTTATGTCAGATGTTCACCAGGGACTGGTACGGAGCACGATCTCGGTAGCGAGTTCGGCCGGAGCCGACTTCACGATGTCGTCGACTCCTGGCACTTCAGCCACCCGGAAGTCGGAGTACACAAACCGTCCGCTGGCATCGGCAATCGCCCGGCCGGCACTGCCGACCACGATGGTTGTCGGCACCTCCACCGGCGGAACCCCGGCAATATCGGCGGCAGACGGATGACCACGATCCACCGAAATCAAGCTCGCGAAGCGCCCGAACTGACGCGCAGCCAACAGCCACGCCAGGTCAGCACCTTCCCGATGCCCCACCAGGTTCACCCAGGCGATGTTCAGCTCGTCCAGCAGAACCACTGCCGTCTTCTCGTCGAGATTCTCGATCGATTCGACGGCCACCGTACGCAAATCCGAATTGTGCAGTCGTTCACACACTTTGTCGTACACGTCGACGGGGTCGCCCTTGCCCGGAAGAAGGAGGACCGCGTGCTTACTGACCGGTCCGTCGATCCGAACGGTGCACGACCCCTTGCCCACCGCTACTCGAGTCAGTTCCATGAAAGGAAACGGTACGCGATCCGATCAGCGCGTTGGCGTGCAGCGGACCGAATACGACAACTCGCACGTGGTTGTGGCGACGTGTCCATCCCTTACAAACCCGCAAAAGTGAATGCTTCGGCCGGTTTGAACTGATCCGAGCAATCACCCGAGTAGACGACGCTCTCGTTCGGCCCGAGGTCGAGCTTGCGGACCGTTGATCCCTCGCTCAGATCGATCGACGCCACATTCACCCAGAAGGTGTTCGGTGTCATCGCCGACTCGAAGAAGTAGAGTCCGCGCTTGTGATCGACCACCGTGCGCCACCGGGTCGACGAGATGTTCGGCTCGTCGGGAGTCGAAATACCCAGGGGCACAGACACGTTCCGGATGACGCTGAACGTCGCGGCCAACGCGGTGCGCGGGTCGTCTGTCTTCGGGACTGCGTCGACGTAGAACGAGGCGCGGGCGAAGCGATCCGCAGCGCGATTGGTACCGGGCAACATGACGGTGCCGTTGATCTGCTTCCAGTACTCGTTGACGGCGAGCTGTTTGTCGAAGACCGGAGAATTGGTCATCACCTGGTACTCACGACTGTGGTGAATTGTCGCTCGGCCACCGATGTACTCGATGATCGCACTGTCACCGCTCGCGTCCGAGAGGGACATGTGCAGTGTTGCCAGGCGGTCTTCGCCGGGAACAGCTGCGGTCACAATGGTGAAGGGTTCCGTCGCCAACACATCGATTGCTTCCTGAACAGTCGCGCAGCGATCCAGCACGTACTGCGCCCACGCCGCGATGGACAATCCGGGGGTAGATCCGTCGTATGCCGGGTACTCGGATTCGACCAACCACAAGAGATTGGCAGAGAGTCCCGCCTCGTTGACCCCGTCGGTCGTGCACATGTCGTAGGCGGTGGCGACAACACTGCCGTACGTCGACGTCCATTGAATCGAGTTCGGACCTGCACATCCCGCACGGGTCATGCCACGCGGGAATGCCCAGAGGTTTGTTCCGAGGTCGACTTTCCAATCCATCGACCGGGCAGTGATCACAGTGTCGTTGGGGCCCAGGTAAACCAATCGTGTGCACATCGAAAAGCTATCCCTTCGTATTCGGACTACGGCGTGACGATATTGAAGCTGGGATCGAAGGTATCCATCAACCCTCCCAGCGTCTTCAAGGCCGAATCGTCGCCGTCCAGCGAGATCTTTCCTGCCCTCGCCAACTCCGGCGCAGCACCTGGTTGCAGAAGTGCACCGATCAGCGCAGCTTTCGGACCGGTCACCGTCAGCTGCGTATTCGGCGCCGCTCCCCGCCTGGCATTGAGCACGCCACGCTTGACCCAGACCGTCCAGGTTTCGTTGTCGTGATCGGTGAAGACAAAATCGATGCGGAGATCGACGTCAGCCGCCTTGTCTCCGATGAGATGTATTGCGACGAAGTCGAAGAGAATGTCGATGGGCATCGCGAGGACACTGTCCTGGCTCGCGGTGATGTACGGCGGGGGTTGCGAACCTTCACGCAATTCCAGGGCTGCCGAGAGGTAGATTCCGCGCCACTGCGGCCCTTCCGCTTGATACCCCATCTGCTCGTACACGTCGGCCTGGAGATTCTTCGCCTCGGTGTTCTCCGGTTGCGCGAACACCAACTTGTGCAGGATCTCAGCAGCCCAGCGGTAGTCCCCCGCACCGAAAGCCCGCTTGCCCTCGTCCAGAATCTTCTGTGCGCCAAGGAGATCGACGAACCGCCTGGCTGACTCCACCGGTGGATGCGGATGCAGCGACACCGGATCGCCGTCCCACATTCCCAGTTCCTTGGTGTACACGGCGCGCACGTCGTGGTGCAGAGTTCCGTGGTATCCGCGGTTGTACCACTTGCGTCCGAGTTCGTCCGGCAGTTCGATCACCTCGGCAGCTTCGAGCGGCGTGTACCCCTTGTTCGCCAGCCGAAGCGCCTGATCGTGAATGTACTTGTAAGTGTCCCTTTGAGATTCGATGAACGGCACCAGATTCTCGTTGCCCCACACCGGCCAGGTGTGCGGACCGTAGTGGACAGTCGCTGCGTCTCCCCACCGTTCGAGGGTCTCGTCCAGATAGCGAGCAAAGTTCCGAGCATCGCGCGTACGCGCACCACGCAACGTCTGAATGTTGTGGAGCGAGTGGTTGGCGTTCTCGGCACACGTCAGTGCCGCGAGTTCCGGAATCCAGATATGCATTTCCTCCGGAGCCTCGGTATCGGGGGCATAGAGGAACTCGAATTCCAGGCCGGCGATCTCACGTTTCGTTCCGGTCTCGGTAATGCTGTCCGTAGGCGAAATATACGAGACCAGTGGACCTTTTGTGCTGATGGTGCCGATGCCGCACGTGACCATCCCTTTGGCATTCAGGTCCAGCAATCCACCGAATGCGTAGAAGGACCGTCTGGCCATGGCATTTCCCGCGACCACATTTTCACCGATTGCAAACTTGTCGAACGACGCGATCGTGCCCGGCGCGATGATCGGAACCTTTCCCGACGTCACGTCGTCGAGGTCGACGATCCCTTTGACGCCGCCGTAGTGGTCGATATGGGTGTGCGTGTAAATGATTGCGGCAACCGGCTTGTCGCTGACGTGCTCGCGAATCATCTTCATGCCTTGGCGTGCCGATTCGACCCCGGCCATGCAGTCGATGACGATCAGGCCTTCGTCACCTTCGACGACCGTCAAGTTGGCGAGGTCGTTGTTTCGCACCTGATAGAGGCGATCCGTGATCTGGTAGAGCCCGCCGCGGCGCATCAACTGGCCTTGTCGCCACAGGCTCGGATTGACTGTTTCCGGCGCCGGAACGTCATCACCGAGGTATGCCATTGCCTCGGGATCGAAGACCGTGTGTCCGTCATCGGCGACCACCTTGCCCGGTAACGGGGCGATCAAGCCACGGTCCACGTCCGCAAAATCCTGCCGGTCATCCATGGCATACCGCTCGACGGCCTCACGATTCACCGTCGCAGTGATCGGTGTTGCGTCCTTAGGTGTCTGGCACATGGCACTCCCCGCTCGGCTACGTCGATCAGATACACCATCATCTGTATCGGGTGGGCACACACTTGGAATCACCCGCGCAGGGTGAAGCTCGTACGACGACTCGACGCGGTTATCGCTCGATTTCCTCGGAATTCCGAGACGCCAAGGCGATTACCAGGACCGCGAGCCCACATCCGACAACCAGAATCCATCCCGGCCTCGACGCCTGTGCGACATCTGCCGACGCACTTCCGCCGATTATGCCGCCGGCGAGGGCCACACCGAGAGCGGCGCCGAATTGGCGTGCGCTGGAGGTGATTCCACCGGCAAGCCCGGCCTGCGATCGTGGCAGTCCGTTGACGGCGGTGTTGGTGATGGGGGCGTTCGAGAATCCGAATCCGATACCGAGGAACAGGTAAGCGACCAACAGCATCGGAATGCCCGTGTTGTTGTCGAGCGGGACCAGGCACAGCCCGCCGAGCGTCGTGAAGCTACCGGCGATCAACAGCGGCCGCCGCGGGCCGAAGCGGCCGACGAGTATTCCGGACAGCGGTGCGCAGACAGTTGCCGCGACAGCCATCGGAAGAGTGATCGCGCCGGCCAGGGCCGGACTCATACCGCGGGAGTGTTGGAGGTAGAACGTGCCGAGCAGCAGCGTTGCGTTCAATGCTACGAACACCACGACAGCTCCGATCACGGCCGACGAGAACGGTTTGCGGCGAAACAGTGCGAGATCCATCAGTGGCTCGCGCCTTCGTGATTCGACTCTGATGAATGCGGCTAGCGCCATCGCGACGATGACGTATCCCACCGTCGCTGCGGCGGAGAACCATCCGATGCGTGGGCCCTCGATCAGTAGGGCAACCGCACCGCCGACCAGTACCACCAGCAGCAACTGACCGGGAAGATCGAGACGTCGCGACTGTTGCGCGCGGGACTCCGGTACAAAAACAGCAGTCAAGACCAGCACGGCCAGGATCACCGGCACGTTGATCCAGAAAACCGATCGCCAGCCGAAACTTTCGATGAGCACCCCGCCGACGATCGGCCCCACCGCCATGCTCAGGCCGAAGACCGCGGCCCACACCCCGATCGCCTTGGCGCGCTCCTTCGGGTCGGTCATCACGTTGACCACGATCGCCAGGGCGACCGGGCTGAGCATCGACCCGCCGACGCCTTGGGCAATCCGTGCCGCGATCAGCACCCCCACGGACGGAGCGAGTGCGCAGGCAATCGACGCCACCCCGAAAACGACGAGCCCGATCTGAAAGACCCGTCTCCTGCCGAATCGGTCGGCCACCGCTCCCGACGAGATCAGCAAACTCGCCAGAACGAGGGTGTACGCGTTGACGACCCATTCGAGACCGCGGGTTCCGACGCTAAATCCCTCCCCGATCGTCGGAAGAGCCACGTTGACGATGGTCGTGTCCAAACCGACGACGAACAGGCTCGTGCAGCAGATCGCCAGGACTCCCCATCGCCGCCCGGCATCAAGTCCGATGACGTGCGGTTCGTCGATTCCGCTCGAAGGTTTCATGGTCGGACTCCATCTCTCGAAGTGCTCAGCCGTGCTCGGCTGTCGGAAGGATCGTCGCCCGCCGGCGTCCGAACTCGATAGAAAACTTGCAGAAACTGCAAAGATGGGCGACATGGATGCTGAATTCGAGCAGTTGATCACCGATATCGGGCCAAGGCTGCGCACGCTTCGACGCGATCGCGGATTGACGCTCGAGGAGCTGTCCGAGGCCACCGGTATCTCCGTCAGCGCACTCTCACGCCTCGAGGCGGGTAAGCGTCGTCCCACCCTCGATCTGCTGTTGCCGCTCGCCCGAGCTCATCGGGTCGCGCTGGACCAACTCGTCGGCGCTCCCGCCACCGGCGATCCCCGGGTCCACCTCACCCCGAGCCGACGCAAGAACGGTAGTGCTGTCGTTCCGCTGACGCGCTATCCCGGGCGCGTACAGGTGTTCAAGCAGGTGATCGGACCGCGTCCACCGAAACTCGTCACCCACGCCGGGTACGAGTGGCTCTACGTGCTCGCCGGGAATCTGCGTCTCATTCTGGGTGCGAACGAGGTTGTCCTGCGCCCCGGTGAAGTCGCGGAGTTCGACACTGCCGAGCCCCATTGGTTCGGGCCTGCCGATGACTACGTGGTGGAGATCCTGCATCTGTTCGGCCCGCAAGGCGAAAAGGCGCATGTGCGCACCCATGCGAAACCGATTGCGGCGCAGAACTAGCACGTCGGACGGAGGTGAGTGCGGGCCGATCTCCCCGAGAAGCCACCGAGTTCACCCGACACGGATGATGCGCCGAGCCGTGCGGGCTTCCACGATGGGACGACCGAGTCGTTGACTTTTCCGAGGGAGCTGAAACCGATATGGCGCTGGATTATTCCGATCGCACGGATTTCGACAATGCCGAGCGGGGCTTCATCGCCACGCTCGAACCGCTCACCATCAAGAACGCCGACGGACGGATCATTTTCGACCTGTCCGGCTACAGCTATCTCGACGAGCCGTGCCCGGAAACGGTTCATCCGAGCCTGTTCCGTCAGGCTCAGCTCTGTGTCAAGAACGGACTCTTCGAGGTCACGGACGGGATCTATCAGATCCGCGGATTCGATATTTCCAACATGACCCTCGTCGAGAGCGACAACGGTGTCATCGTGATCGACCCGATGATCTCCGCCGAGTGCGCCGCCGCCGGTCTTGCACTCTACCGCGAACATCGTGGCGATCGGCCGGTCACCGGTTTGATCTATACCCATTCGCACGCAGATCATTTCGGCGGCGTGATGGGAGTTCTCCCCGATGGTGCCGGCGATGTGCCGATCATCGCGCCCGAGGGATTCCTCGAACATGCGGTATCCGAGAACGTCTATGCGGGAACCGCAATGAACCGTCGCGCGAACTACCAATACGGCAACACATTGGGTGTCGGGCCTGAGGGCCAGGCCAGTCTCGGGCTGGGTATCCAGACATCCGGCGGATCGGTAGGCCTGATCCCCCCGACCGTCGACGTCACGCATACCGGGCAGGAAGAAACCGTCGACGGAGTGCGGATCGTCTTCCAGATCACTCCAGGTACCGAGGCACCGTCCGAGATGAACTTCCACTTTCCCGACAGCCGCGCATTGTGTGTCGCCGAGAACGCCACGCACAACCTGCACAACATCCTCACGCTTCGAGGCGCATTGGTCAGAGATCCACGCATCTGGTCCCACTACCTCGACGAGGCTGTCGAATTGTTCGCACCGGATTCCGATGTGGTGTTCGCGTCACACCATTGGCCCACGTGGGGTTCGGAGAACATCGTGCAGTTCCTGACCGAGCAACGGGACATGTACGCGTATCTGCACGATCAGACTTTGCGAATGGTCAACATCGGACTCACCGGAGGTGAGATCGCCGAGGAGTTCACGCTCCCCCCATCGCTCGACGATGCCTGGCATATCCGCGGGTACTACGGATCGGTCAGCCATAACGTCAAGGCGATCTACCAGCGCTACATGGGCTGGTTCGACGGTCATCCCAGTTCACTCTGGCAGCACCCGCCGGAGCAATTGGCCGCTCGCTACGTCGACGTAATCGGCGGTGTTCCTGCAGTTCTCGACAAGGCACGCGGCTACAGCGACGCAGGTGACACCCGGTTCGCGGCCGAACTGCTCAAGCACGCGGTATTTGCCGAACCCGACAACACCGAAGCAAGAAACGCTCTCGCGGATCTCTACACCACTCTCGCCTACGGTGCAGAGAATCCGACCTGGCGCGGCTTCTATCTCACCGGCGCCAAGGAACTCCGCGGCGAAATCACCCCGCCGCCTATCGATCTCGGTACCGGTATGGCCGCGGCACTGACAGTGGAACAGCTCTTCGACACCCTTGCCATTCGCGTCAACGGACCCCGGGCCGGGGGTGAAAAGCTATGCATCGAATGGGTTTTCACCGACCTCGACACGAAGGTCCGGATGACCCTGTCCAACGGAGCACTGATCCAAACACCCAACCCCCGCACCAAGGCAACCGCCGATCTGACCCTCACACTCACCAAAGCGCAACTACTCGGGTTACTTGCCGGGAGTGGGCTGGACGGAGTCGAACATTCCGGTGATCCTGCGACGCTTGAGCGCCTCCTCGGACTCCTCGACAAACCTGATCCAGCCTTTGCAATTGTGACTCCCTGACCGAGCATTCGAGGGAGTTCGCCCGTAAAAGCCGCCTTCGTTGCGCCGTGCGAGAAGAATGCTTACTGGTCTCGCACACAACGCAATTGCTGCGACTTCGTCGCGTCCACCAACGCTGATCTAGCCGGCCGTGCGGCCGCCTAGATCAGCGGGTCGTCACTTAATTGCGGGATATCTGGGAGCATCGCATACATGACTGCTGAGCGAATTGAAGTTCAACGCACCATCCGCGCCGACCCAGCATCGATTTTCGCGGTGCTCTGCGACCCACAGGGACACGTCGCCATCGATGGTTCAGGAATGTTGATGGATGCGGACGGAGATGTCGTAACAGCTGCGGGTGACAGTTTTGTCGTACACATGGATCGTGAAGCTCTCGGTGACCTTCCGATGGGCGAGTACGACGTGACAGTGACAATCAAGACGTTGGTGCCTGAACGCGAAATCGCCTGGACCATCTTGGGAACAATTCGACCGCCGATCGGGCACGTCTACGGCTATCGGATAGAACCCACCGACAGCGGATCCCTCGTCACCTCGTATTACGACTGGTCTGAGATCGCCCCAGCCTGGCGTGAGTCCGGGATCTTTCCGGTCATCGCCGAGGGATCGTTGAAATCGACCCTCGGCATCCTCGCTCGCACCGTACGCCGAGGATATCCCCGCTGACTGACCACGTTCATCGTGGCGGCCAAGAGTGAATGTTACGTTCCGGCTTCCATTATCGTGATCGCCCTGATGCGCAGAACGGCACGGACAGTACTGCGATTGGGCAATTCAGCTGTCCGTCAAAGATCTCGCAGTGATGGAGCGAGGAGACACGCCGGCCTTTCCGATATCGGCGAATTCAAACCCTCCACGGACCCGATGATCGCCCGGTTACTCTTCCTTCATGACAAATCCAGGCGGCCCACACAGTACCCCAGCTGGTTGGTATGCAGACGAAGCCGCTGGCGTGTTGCGCTACTGGGACGGGCAGAAATGGACTGACGCAACACAACCCATTTCACCCGCCTCAGATCCACCAAGTCCGAGGAAACGGAAGGCTCCGGTGAAGGCGATCGCCGCCGCAGCCACTGGTGTGGCGGTGCTCGCAGTCGCAGGAGCCGCGATCTACGTCAATCGTTCGACGAGTGATGAAGACCAATGGATGGCAACCACGTCGACTTCGGCCGCAACCAGCGTGCCGACATCGTCGACAGCGGTGGTTCCGCTTGCCCCACGCAGCACAGCTACCCCGAGTTCGATTGCATCCAGCTCAACCGAACCTGTCGATAACGCGTGCGGTCCTAC
This sequence comes from Rhodococcus sp. NPDC056743, assembly GCF_042790355.1. Taxonomy (NCBI): domain Bacteria; kingdom Bacillati; phylum Actinomycetota; class Actinomycetes; order Mycobacteriales; family Nocardiaceae; genus Rhodococcus; species Rhodococcus sp. NPDC056743. The sequence goes on from NZ_JBHTZI010000008.1 coordinate 408,210, forward strand.
TGAATCGGAAGCATTGACAGAGGCTCTGTCTCAACTTCCTGACGAGTCGACCACCAACCGAAGCTGGTCACCGCGCTCCATCGGCAGCAACTTCGATCCCTGCGCAGACCTCTCCACCATCCTCGTGACGATCGAGGGAGCAACCGGGAGCTCACCCATGCAAGCATTGATGTTCCATCGCGGAGAGTATTTGGGGACAGGAACATTGGATGCTCGCGGCTTCACCAGCATCGACTACCCAGCATCCACAGAAGACATGGTGGTGCTCACGTATCGGACCGGGCAAAGCTGCACAGCCTGCGATGACGGAGTGACAACATCCGTCCGATTCCAATGGGACGGCCAAGCAGTCCAGATGCTGGACTCGCCGCCGCCGTAAGTTGGTGAAGCGTCGCCACTACTCATTCATCGTCACCCCGAATTAGGCAGTCATCATGAATTACGAACATGAGCCCACACCCGGCCCAGGCGTCTGGATCGGAGCCGGCGCACTTTGCGTCGTCGGCGGTCTATCGCTGGTGTGGGCGCAGATTTCGACCGTAATCGGCCTCCTCGTCGCCGTCGCAGGTCTGGCGACACTTGCAGGTGGAATGTGGTACGCGGTGAGGCGTCGAGACTGAATCTGCGACTACGACAAGGCATCGCGTGGATCCATCGGTACACCGAATTCCTCTCGAGCAAACGAGGCCTTGCCGCAGCCTTCCACTAGCACAGGTATATCGGGCTATGTTGGGGTCGGTACTGGCTCCATCGAAACCTGCTTCATCGGTAGGCTGACCGCGTCATGCAGCCACTACTTCTTTCAGCACTCGCAGGTCTGGCATTCCTCGATTCACTCGACGTCCTGCTAGTCGGAATCACAACCGCAGTGATCTATGACAGCCGACTGAAAAGACGTTCCCCATTACCCGGTGGGTTGAGTTTCCTCGGCGGTGTTTTCGCAGCAACAACAGCTTTCGGCATCTGCACCGTCATCGGAATCAACTTCATAGCCGAACTTGTCGACTTCGAACTGACACCCGCCGTTCGATATTGGGGCGGGATGGTGCTCGGCTTGGTGCTGATTGCCCTCGCATGTATGCCCGCAACCACGTCGACGACCTCGACGCGATGGGCAGAACCGATCCGTCGCCGCCCGTGGATACTCGGCTTCATCGGACTGGCAATAGGCCTTGTCCAAGCACCGACGGCGATTCCTTACCTTGCCGCATTGGCGATGCTCTCGGCTCACGATCCCCCGCTGACAGCGTGGCCGTTGATTGTCGTGATCTATTGCGTGCTCGCGCTTCTACCGCCGCTTCTCATCCTGGGCCTGTCTCTGAGGCGAACAGTCAGAGCCCGGCGCGCATACCGGCGGATCGTTCGAGTGCTCGCCCGCTACGGTCCCGCTTCTGTGCGGGTCCTCTTTGTGACCATAGGTTTGATACTGGTCGTTGACGCGCTGATCCACTACAACGATCTTTGGTAGCCCGGAGACGCCGATGGCCCGCTCGGCAACAATCTGCCGGGCGGGCCACGCGACGTGGTCGACTACGCAGGGATCAGTCGAGATCGAACCGATCGAGCTCCATCACCTTGGTCCAGGCTCTCGCGAAGTCATCCGCGAACTTCTGTTGCGCGTCCGCGCTCGCGTATACCTCTGCAAGAGCCCGCAATTCCGAGTTCGATCCGAAGACAAGATCGACCGCTGTGGCGGTGTACTTGACCGCACCGGTGCCGCGATCTCGACCTTCGTAGACGTTCTCGGACGATGTGGAGGGCTTCCACTCCGTGCCCATGTCGAGAAGGTTGACGAAGAAATCGTTGGTCAACGTCTGTGGCCGGTCGGTGAACACGCCGTGGGCCGTCTGCCCGAAGTTCGCATTGAGCCCGCGGAGACCGCCGACGAGAACCGTCATTTCCGGCGGAGTCAGGGTCAACATGTACGCCCGGTCGACCAGGAGTGTCTCGGCAGGAACCTTCTCGCCCGGCCGGAGGTAATTCCGGAAGCCGTCTGCCCGGGGTTCGAGTACGGCAAACGATTCCACATCGGTCTGGTCCTGCGATGCGTCCGCTCGTCCGGGTGTGAACGAGACCGACACGTCGTGTCCAGCGTCCTTGGCAGCCTTTTCGATCGCCGCAGTTCCGGCCAGAACGATCAGATCGGCAAGCGAGACCTTCGCTCCGCCGGACTGAGAATTGAAGTCCTGCTGGATCTGCTCGAGAGTGTTCAGAACCGTCGACAAATCAGCTGGGTTGTTCACCTCCCAATCCTTTTGCGGTGCAAGACGAATTCGGGCTCCATTGGCGCCGCCTCGCATATCGGTACCACGGAAGCTCGCCGCAGACGCCCAGGCTGTGGACACCAGCTGCGAGATCGACAGTCCGGAATCGAGAACCTTGCCCTTGAGCGCTGCGATCTCGGCTTCACCGATCAACGGGGTGGCGGCCTCGGGAACAGGATCCTGCCACAACTGCGGTTCCGGAATCCACGGGCCCAGATAGCGGGTCACCGGTCCCATGTCGCGGTGCAGCAGCTTGTACCAGGCCTTGGCGAACTCCTCGGCAAATTCATCCGGGTGATCGAGCCAACGACGGGTGATCTTCTCGTATGCGGGGTCGAGCCGCAGCGAAAGGTCCGTGGTCAGCATGGTCGGGGAGCGTTTCACCGAATCGTCGAACGGGTCGGGAATCGTGCCGGCGCCGGCGCCGTCCTTGGGCGTCCACTGCCACGCATCGGCGGGACTCTTGGTCAGTTCCCATTCGTAGCCGTAGAGAATTTCCAAGAACGAGTTGTCCCACTCCGTCGGCGTATTCGTCCACACGACTTCGAGACCGCTGGTGATCGCGTCCTTTCCCACCCCCGTTCCGAAGGAACTCTTCCAGCCCAAGCCCTGCTGCTCGATCGGAGCACCTTCCGGCTCGGGACCGACCAAGTCGGCCGGGCCGGCTCCGTGAGTCTTTCCGAAGGTGTGGCCACCCGCGATCAGCGCCGCGGTCTCGACGTCGTTCATCGCCATACGAGCAAACGTCTCGCGGATGTCGTGGGCAGCAGCCACCGGATCGGGTTGGCCGTTCGGTCCCTCCGGGTTCACGTAGATCAGGCCCATCTGCACGGCACCAAGTGGACCGGACAGCTGGCGATCACCGCTGTAGCGCTCGTCGCCGAGCCACGTGTCCTCCGGACCCCAGTACATCTCCTCCGGCTCCCAGATGTCCTCGCGACCGAAGCCGAAGCCGAAGGTCTTGAACCCCATGGAATCCAGGGCGCAGTTGCCCGCGAATACCAAGAGATCCGCCCACGAGATCTGCTTGCCGTACTTCTGTTTGACCGGCCACAACAAGCGGCGCGCCTTGTCCAGGCTCGCATTGTCGGGCCAACTGTTCAGCGGCGCAAATCGTTGTGCGCCTTGGCCTCCGCCACCGCGACCGTCTGCGATGCGGTAGGTACCAGCGGCGTGCCAGCTCATCCGGATGAACAAGCCGCCGTAATGCCCGTAGTCGGCGGGCCACCAATCCTGTGAGGTCGTCATCAAGTCGATGACATCTCGCTTGAGCGCGTCGACGTCGAGTTTTGCGAACTCTGCCGCGTAGTCGAAGTCCGTGCCCAGCGGGTTGGATTTAGGCGAGTGAACGCGCAACACCGAAAGATTCGGCTGGTTCGGCCACCAGTCCTGGTTCGTCATCGGGCGATGCGCCGTGGGCGTCGGAGACGAGATTGCGGGATTTTCACTTTCGCTTCCCCCCTGTGACTTTCCTTCAGGGGCCATCGGGCAACTATCGGACACGTTAATCCCTCCATGAGCAAATAGATCCGACTCCGATCACGGGCGTGATCGCGAACTCTGTTGTGTCGCACAATCGGGGCACATCCCCCAGAAGACAACTTCGACTTCGACGAACTCGAAGCCGTCGTAATCCGGCGGCGTCAGACAAGGCGCCTCGCCGACTGCGCAGTCGACGTCCGATACCGTCCGGCACGATCGACACACGACGTGATGATGGTTGTCACCAACCCTCAACTCGTAGAGAGCAACTGAACCGGAAGGCTGAATCCGCCGCACGATCCCCACTGCTGTCAGCGCATGCAGTACGTCGTACACAGCTTGCCGAGACACTCCCGGTAGAACCGTCCGAACAGCATCAAAAATTACGTCCGTACCGGCGTGGGGACGCGCATGCAGAACTTCGAGCACCGCAACCCGTGGTCGGGTCACACGGAGCGCTGCGTCACGCAGTTGTGCTGGAAAGTCCGGCGTCGAGGACACCCCACTACTATGACGCGGATAACTGGACTGATCCAAGACTTTCGCGAAAATAGTTGGAATTGACGCGAAATGAAGCGATTCGAGCGCAAAATGATCCCGAATTGTTGCCACAAATGTCTCGGTGACCGTTATCGTGCACTACCGATCTCGGACACCTCGACGATTCGCAGACGCGAGAGCGGATCCCGTTTCACTCGTTGGCCGTAGGGAGATTTGGCACCTGGCCGAACTCCCGGTGCCTCCCGCGGTGAACCCCTCACTGCGGATGGATGTTCCGACCGGTACCGACATGTCGGAGGGAGGTCGACACCGTTTTCAGGCGGCTTTCAGGCAGCGCCACCTGCATGGACAGCAAGCACGTACAGAGAACCTGCAAGCGATTCGACGAAGTGATCCTCGTCCTCGGTTCCGCGCGTGAGACCACGCATCGTGGTGGTGCCGGAAAGTAGGTCGAACAAGAACATCGCGTCCACCTCGACCGGGATTTCACCCCGAGCCGCAGCGTCGTCCAACATCTCTTGAAAGGCCTTGCGAACCGGAGCGCCGATGGCGAGCAACCGCTGCCGGGCTTCTTCACTCTGAGAGTCCGCGAGCAACCCGGGGACACCGGCCCTGGCTGCAGGCCGCGCGGCTCGAACCAGGAAGATTCGCACCCACGTCGCAAGGTCGGTTCGGAGGTCGCCGGACGCCTCGGGCAGCGGATGACCTCCCGTCCCGTGCACAGCTTCTTCGATCAACGCTTCACGGGTCGGCCACCGGCGGTAGATAGCCGGCGAATTCACTTCGGCCAACCGGGCGATAGCAGCAATCGTCGTCTGCTGGTAGCCAACTTCCGCGAGGAGACGGCGTGCTGCAACGAGCACAGCTTGGTCCTTACCCAGGTCACGGGGCCGGCCGGCACGTGCGGGAGTTTCCGAATTCACTATTACATGATAGTTCGTAACTATTCGACAATCCCCGACATGCCGTACACGTGATCCGCTTGCACGCTCAGAATTTGGCGCCGCTCAGCCACCATTGCTTGCCGATAGTCTTCCCAGTCTGGATGCTCCTTGCCGCTGATGTCTCGATAGAGATCCACCAGCGCATCGACTACCTCGTCATGCGGGTCTGCGGCGGGTGGAGTCAACTCCGCGCTACCTTCAATCACTGCATAACTCCAGAAATCGGGAGCACTCACGTGCAACGACACCCGGGGGTCCCGCGCGGCATTCTTACTCTTGACCCGGTCCGCCGTAATCGAGATCGATGCCGTTCGCGACTCGGAGTCCCAGCGGTAGATGATGTTGGACAGCTGCGGCCTGCCGTCGCGTTTGATGGTTACCAAAACACCCTGTTTCCCATTGGCAACAAGCTCGAAGAGTGTGTCCCGGACTTTCGTATCGTCGCTCATAGCCCGGTTAACGACACAGGAATGAATATTGTTCCGCCATTCGGATCTCGTGCCATTTCCATTGCTTCGGACGTCGCTGCGGTCCAACGGCTTTCGAAATCCGAATCAAACAAGGCGTCGTCCAGGGGCAGTTCCCCGCCATCAGAATGAGCCCACCCCTTCAACCGGCGCTGTTTCGCTGGTTACAAGTACGGGTAACAACTCATGCAGTCGCGCTTACATACGTGCGATGGGAGAACCCTGATGACTGCAACACCTGTCCGCCCCCTGGTAGGCCGACGACCGTATCCCCCACGCCGGCTCCGGAAGGGCCAGGCACTTCTCGACACGCTGACAACCACAGATCCGAAGAAACTCGGATTGATGTATCTGTTCACGTCGTTCGCCTACTTCATGATCGGCGGCGTGATGGCGTTGATGATGCGTGCGGAGCTAGCTGTTCCAGGAATGCAGTTCTTGTCCAACGAGCAATACAACCAACTGTTCACTCTGCACGGCACCATCATGCTTCTGCTGTATGCGACACCAATCGTCTTCGGCTTCGCGAACTACATCCTGCCGCTGCAGATCGGAGCGCCTGACGTTGCGTTTCCCCGTTTGAACGCTCTCAGTTACTGGCTCTATCTGTTCGGTGCGCTCATCACGATCAGTGGGTTCGTCACCCCCGGAGGCGCGGCCGATTTCGGGTGGACCGGGTACGCGCCGTTGTCCACCGACACGTTCTCACCCGGCGCCGGAGCCAACCTCTGGATTACCGGACTGGCTTTGGCCGGAGTCGGAACCATTCTCGGAGCCGTCAACATGATCACCACCGTGATCTGCCTGCGCGCGCCGGGAATGACGATGTTTCGCATGCCGATCTTTACCTGGAACATCTTCATCACGTCGATTCTGATCCTGATCGCCTTCCCGATCCTCACAGCGGCCTTGATGGCGCTCCTTGCCGATCGAAATCTCGGCGCGCACATCTACGACCCGAGCCACGGCGGCGCAATCCTGTGGCAGCATCTGTTCTGGTTCTTCGGGCACCCTGAGGTCTATATCGTGGCGCTCCCCTTCTTCGGCATCATTACGGAGATATTGCCGGTCTTCAGCCGCAAACCGATCTTCGGTTACAACGGACTGGTCTACGCCACACTCGCCATTGCGGCACTCTCCATTGCAGTGTGGGCGCACCACATGTTCGCTACCGGCGTCGTATTGTTGCCCTTCTTCTCCTTCATGACCTTCTTGATCGCGGTGCCCACCGGAGTCAAATTCTTCAACTGGATCGGCACAATGTGGAAGGGACAGTTGACCTTCGAGTCACCCATGCTGTTCTCCATCGGCTTCCTGGTGACGTTTCTGTTCGGCGGATTGACGGGCATCATCCTCGCGAGCCCCCCACTCGACTTCCACGTCACGGACAGCTACTTCGTCGTTGCGCACTTCCATTACGTTCTGTTCGGCACGATCGTGTTCGCGACATTTGCGGGCATCTATTTCTGGTTCCCGAAGATGACCGGCAGGATGCTGGACGAACGCCTCGGGGTGTGGCATTTCTGGACCACGTTCGTCGGATTCCACGGCACATTCCTTGTTCAGCACTGGCTCGGCGCCGAAGGTATGCCTCGCCGATACGCCGACTACTTACCGTCCGACGGGTTCACAATGCTGAATTCCATATCCACGATTTTCGCGTTCGTCTTGGGTGCATCAACGTTGCCGTTCGTGTGGAACGTCTTCAAGAGCTACCGATACGGCGAAGTCGTCACCGTTGACGATCCGTGGGGGTTCGGAAACTCTCTCGAGTGGGCCACAACGTGTCCCCCACCGAGGCACAATTTCACCGAGTTACCCCGAATTCGATCCGAACGCCCCGCCTTCGAACTGCACTACCCCCACATGGTCGAGCGCATGCGCACCGAGGCCCACATCAACCGCGAGTAAGGATTTCATCTGCTAATCGGGAGCTACGGCGTCGGCGGTTGTCTCAGCGTGGCCTCGAAGGCATCGGATTTGAGCTTCTCTTGGCCTTTCACACTCAGTTGCGGGTCGTTCTTCACATCGAAGCGCGTCCGCACGGCGGACATCGGCTGCCCATTCCCTTGTCGGCGTGAGTCTGTCACTCGAGACCTTCTTGCACTCGAGACCTTCTTGATCCTGACGAGCACGGTGGTCGCTTCGGCGTTCTCCCGTTCTTTCCGCCCTCGTCCGAACATTGCGACTCCATTCGTTGCAGGTTCCGTTGATCGCTACCGATCAGAGCCTCGAGGACGCTGAATAGGGGAAACTCCTAGCCCGCTCGGTCCGATCCTAGAGTGTCAATTGCGCTAGCCAGGATCTGCCACCGCGGATCCGCATCGCCTCCTTACCTTCGCACTTACACGTGCGCACCGCCCAGCCCTGGCTCAGTACCGGAATCGCTACTACGGTTGAGATGAACGGCAATCTCGATCGACGTCGAGTACGGCCCGCCCAATCCACCGGCGTCGCCATCCATAGCGAGGCACCGAAGAAGAAAGGCGCGAAATGACAACTTCCGAAGAACACCGCCAACATGATTCGGCCGATCACCCGCACGTGCACGGCCCCGACTGTGGTCATGAGGCCGTCCAGCACGGTGATCATGTGGACTACCTCCACGACGGACACCGACATGCCGAGCACGAGGGTCACTACGACGAACACGACGACAGCTAAGTCAGACCCACCCCATCGAGGATTGACCCACGGTCGGAGCACATGCCTGTCGTTGCAGTGCAACAGCAGGAACACCCTCGCACTCGGAAGAAGCAGTCCCGCAAGCGCTTGCACGGCGGTCGTGATCAAGCCACTCGGCGCACCGGGAATCAGCGTGATGGCTGCAGCGGCGACAATCATTGCGCGGGGCATGGTGGGTCGGGGAAACACGCCCAGAATCGCCCACTACGGCCCGACTGTTCTGCCTGGATGAAATTAGCGGCCACCGCTATTTGCCTTCCCGCAGCATCCGAAGCGCTACAAGGGTGCCAAGTTGCTGAGCACAACTCACGTCGAGAGATCCGAAGTCCGCAGGCGTCGACTGCCTGAGGTGTTGCAACAACGTCAATTGAGTTTCATCATCAATTCCATTTCGCTGTAGCAGTTTCAGCGCATGGGCTGTTGCCGATTGCAGCTCGGCATCGACCTCTCGGCAGCCAGGATGGAGATTGTCAAGTGCCGCTTGAATCTCCGGCTCGACAACTGTGGCGGTGGGTGTCGTCGCAGTTATCCGACCCGGAGGCTCCCCACATGTTGCGCTCGACACGATGATGACAACGAGCGAAGCCACACTGACGGCGATCTTCTTCCCAAGCTCAGTCATTTCACTTTAGCTTGGGGCGCAGGGGATTCCGATTCAGCCACCAAAGGTAGATATCACGAAAACTTTCCGTAACAGATAGTTCGATGATCTAAAGTTCGATATCGCCTTCCCGTCACTCGCCTGATACCCGTGTACTTCAGGCTCTGTCGGACAGACCACGCTTGGCCTGGAACGAACGCGCACAAGACCCTCGCCGAACTGTTATCACTGCCGACCGCGCAGCAGTCAGTGCTTTTCGTCACGACCTTCCAATCTAACCAAGCCACAGCGGTCTCTGCTCCGAATACCGGCCATGGAAAACCTCTCGCTAGTCGACTCGTCGGCGGAATCATCACCGGGACACCCCCGCATCCCGTCAACCAGCACAAGATGCCGGTGGCAGGGACAGGTTCCTCTAGGCGGTGCGATCGCGAACCACAGCCCATTCGACGTCGATGACGCGCGACCGGACGCCGCACTCGGATAGGAGAGACATGTCGAAGAGATCCTTGAAGCAACCCGACGTGCCACCCGGTCCTCGTCACGACTTTTTCACATACATGCAGGATCTGGTGAAGGCGAACGGAGACCTCCCGACTACTCGGTTGGCCGATCGGATCGGATACTCGCACCAGGCCGTATACAGAGCACTTACCGGACCTCAGATGCCGAGTCTTCACCTGACTTCGAAGTTGGCCACTTCACTCGGCGGGGAAAACAGTGCCGCAGACAGCCTCGACCTGTGGCTCCGAGGAGTGCTCGACGAACGGACGATCCGCATCCACAACAACAACTCTCAAGATGAAGCCGACAGAGTTCCAACATCGAGAGCAGATCGAACCGTTCCCGCCACAACTCGCTCGGCTTCATCGAGTCGCATCGATACACCAACCCGAAGCAGTCGCGGTAAGCCACGGACCCGCGATAAGCCAGAGTAGCCAGACCTCGGTCGATCTCGGCAATGACAACAGTAATACTCGTAAAACACGTTACCTACCAACACTTTTCCTCACCAACCTCGTTCACCGCGTAGTGGAGGTGTGCGCGCCGGTTGACGACAGTCGACGAACCGCCAATCCGACAAGGTCATCGAGGCCTCACCGCGACTGTCTTTGAGGCCGTGGCGATTCAAGCAAAGGTCGCCGCGGGTCAACGTCATTGCACGCCAGGGCAGAGACGAAGACCACGGACCCTTGCCGGCAAGCGTCATCGGTTGGTGATGACGATTTTCCCGTAAGCCTGCCCAGACTTCTGTTGCTCGAATGCGTCGGCGAGACGATCGAGGCTGAAGGTCGAATCGATGACGGGACGCAACGTGAGGTTCTCCAAGCCGGCAACCATGTCCTCCTGATGGGCACGACTACCCACCAGGACGCCTTCGATTGTGACCTGTTTGGTCAGTAGCGAAGTCAGGTCTGTCGACGCCGAGGCGCCGTTCATGATGCCCAGCGCGCAAATCCGCCCACCCGGCCGGGCAGCGGCCAGAGATTGACCGAGCGTCGACGGCCCGCCGACGTCGAGGACGAGATCGATCCCACCGCTGAGCCGCATCACCTCCTCGCCCCAACTTGGGTGCTCACGGTAGTTGATGACGTGATCGACACCGAGATCGCGCAATCGGGCCATCTTGTCGGGGGACGACGATGTTGCGATCACTTGAGCTCCAACGGCTTTCGCCAACTGGACTGCGAACAACGCGACCGTGCTGGTTCCGGGGATCAGCACCGACGAACCCGGAGTGATCGGAACAGCGCCGAATAGCGCACGCCACGCGGACAGGCCGGCGGTAGGCAACGTAGCCGCCTCCGCATAGGTGTAGTTTCGCGGCATCGCTGTTACTGCCGACGCCGACACCGTTGCGGCGGCGCGGGCGAACCCGTCGACGCCGTCACCGGGCGAGTTTCCGAAACCGTCGAAATCCGGTGCGCCACCGTGCCAATGCGGCAAATAGGTACTCATGATTCGATCCCCGACACCGAACTGCGTTACGCCGTCTCCGACTGTGACAACCTCACCAGCCGCATCGGACAACAGGATACGAGGGCCGTCGGTCGGTATTTCGCCGGTCGCCACGAGGTAGTCGTGATGATTGAGAGAATTCGCGTGGATCGCGATCGTCACCTCACCCACACCCGGCACTGGGGTGTCGACCACCCTCGATTCGAGGTTGCCCAGTCCACCAGGTGGCAGCACGTACACGGCACGGTTGGTCATGGTGTGGATCCTCGCATGGATAGTGAGGTCTGGTGACGAACAGGAATTACGGCAGTTCACAGGAGCGACGCGGTAAACCCTCCGTCGAGAACCAGGCTGCTGCCGTTGCACCACGACGACTGATCACTCGCGAAGAACACTGCTGCGGCGGCCACTTCCTCGGTGCGCCCGTAACGCGTCTGCTTCGTGACCATCAGGTCGTCGAAGCCTCCGGATTCGAGGCCGAGCGCATTCTCGAAATCCAGCTGGTGACTCTTGACCAGGTCGGTGTCGATGAATCCGGGGAGCAGAGCGTTTGCCCTCACACCGTGGAAGCGAAGTTCAGCCGACAGGGTTTCGGTGAGGTTGCGGACCGCAGCCTTGGCCGCTGCATAACTGCCGATCAGCGGCGAACCGGTCGTCGACGAGATCGAAGAGATGTTGACGATCGAGCCGCCACCTGACGCAACGAGCGCGGGCAACGAATGACGAATGGTCAAAAATACTCCGTCGAGGTTGACCGACATGACTTTCCGCCAGTCCTCGAACGAGGTCTCGATCAGTGGAGTCGTGGTGGCGATGCCGGCGTTGGGTACTACGACGTTCAGTCCGCCGAACTCGTCCACCGCTTGAGCGACAAGATCCTTCACCTGCTGTTCGTCGGTGACGTCCGCGGTAACCGCGATGGCGCCCTCGATCGAGTCGGCCACGGCCTGTGCTGCGTCACCGTTGACGTCGGAGACTACGACGCGAGCACCTTCCGCCCCGAAGGCTCGGGCGATGGCCGCGCCGATTCCAGCGCCGGCTCCGGTGACTATCGCAACTTTGTTCTCGAGTAGATCGGACATGTAGACAGATTCCTTCAGTTCTCGGTCGGGACGTAGAAGAGCAATTCAGGCCCAGTGTCTCCGGTGGTCGCGATAGCCTCGGACATGTCGAGAGTTCCGTCACCCAAGGCACTCCCCAACGTCTGAGCGGTGCCCGCGAGGTCCTCCGTGTCGAGTTGATAAATGCTCAGGTAGCGGCGGGCGGGCAATGCATCCTCGGGCAGCAACTGCGTATCCGCGAGGACAAACCGGGAGGCGGAGACAACCCCCGGCACCCGTTCGACGACCTGCGGAATATGCACTTCGTCGTACCAGCGATTGAACTCTGCCTCGGAAGAAAGATCAGCGGGATGTACGTGCGCGACGAGAATCGCTGTGCTCATGGTGTGAGGTTTCCTGTTCAACTAGATTTCGGACTGCTTGGGCAACAAGTGCATTCACCGGCGACATGTACCGAGCACTCGTTAGAAGGCTGATACACCCCAGGCTGCGATCGGATCACCGCTCGAGCGACAACATTAGAGAGCAATTGTGACCCACGCCATATGCCCTGAGGTCAGAGTTAGGCCGGACATTTGTCCGCTCAGCACAAAGGTTGCAACCGCCGCCAAATACATCCATGAGCACAGGGCGCTGGGACACCGAACACCGATCCCGCGGCGAACCCTCCGACGGTCTGTCGGATTTGTCCGGAGTCCGTACAATTCCAACCCGTCGATACGGATCATGTCCGGCCTGTCGTCGACACGTGGTTATATTCTTCCGCTAGCCAAGATCGAGGAGCGCAATGCCCGGATTGTCTCGTCGTCAGTTCGTGAGTCGGACGGCCGCGTTGGCCGCTCTGTGGGGAGTCGCTCCTGCTCTACTGGGGAGCCGCGTGGCGTTTGCACAGACCCCGACCGAAGCTGTGCCTTCGACGCTGACCGGAACGATTCTTCGCGCTGCGGGAGACGCGCATTCGTATCGGACGTTGAGAGCAGGCCCCGGTGAGGAGCATCTGCCGCGCTTGGACATTCTGCGCAGAGCGCCGGCCGCGGCCAGGGCGCAAGCCCGGCGGTCGATTCTGTACCTCGGCCACCTGTCGGATATGCACGTCATCGACGCGCAGTCACCGGCGCGCATCGAACCGATGATCATCCAAGATCATGCGGCGTGGGGTTCTGCATTCCACCCGCAGGATCCGCTGACCGTCCACGTGACCGCTGCGATGGTCAAGTCGTTCGCCGACAACACCATCAGCCCGGTCACCGGTGCGCCACTCGGTGCGGCAACGGTTACCGGCGACAGTGCAGACATGCATTCACACCTCGAACTACGTTGGTACATCGATGTTCTCGACGGTGTTCCGGTGACGCCCAACAGCGGATCACCGACAACATTCGAAGGCGTCCAGGCCTGGCCGGACGCGCACTGGGCATATCGACCGGATGACCCGTCGGGAGGCTCGTTCGGAGAGTACGGATTTCCGACGCTGCCCCGACTGTTGAGCGACTCGATCGCCGAGCCCGTCGAATCAGTAGGTCTGCCGGTTCCCTGGTACGCGGTGTACGGCAACCACGACACGCTTCTCCTCGGCACGTTCGACGTGTCCTCACAACTACGGTCGCTTGCTGTCGGATCCGAGAAGTCGTACACGCTACAAGCGACCGCGACGTCCGCGCTCGCCGGTTATGCCGCGACGGCGAGTCCACTGCAACGGATGATTGATGCGCTAGGCGTTCAAGCCGGAAATCGGCCAGGCTTCCGACGTGTCACCGCGGATCCGCAGCGCTACCTCTTCGAGCAGCGTGAGTTCATGGCCGAACACTTCAATACGACCGACGCGCCAGGCCCGATCGGACACGGATTCACCCAGCACAATCTGGATTCTGGCGAAACCTGGTGGTCTACGGATATGACGCCACATGTTCGGGCATTCGGACTCGACACCTGCAATGCGGTCGCCGGTGCCGACGGCGCAGTTCCCGAGGATCAGTTCGACTGGCTCCGAGAACAATTGGAACTGGCTCAGGCACAGAAGAAGCTCGTCCTGATCCTCACGCACCACAACAGCCTGACCCTGGAGAATCGCGCTCAGCGTCCCGGGATGAACAAGAAGCTTTACGGGGCTGAGGAATTCGTTGATCTACTGTTGAAGTATCCGGTAGTGATCGGCTGGTTGAACGGGCACACCCATCAAAACCAGATCCTGGCGCACCGAGGCGACAACCATGGATTCTGGGAGATCACCACCGCGTCGTGCATCGATTTCCCGCAGCAACAGCAAACCGTCGAGATCGTCGACAATCGCGACGGAACGTTGTCGCTGTTCACCACCGTTCTCGACCACGCGTCTCCGATCACTCCCGGCACCTCCGGGGGCTACCTCGATCTTGCGTCGCAGAGCCGCGAACTGGCAGCCAACGACTGGGCTGAGAACCCTTTGATGAGAAGAGGATCTGCCTTGGACCGCAACACCGAACTCCTCCTGCCCACACCATTCGACATGGAAATCATCACCGACGCATCACTCGAACAACAGCACCTCGACGAGCATGCCCGCCTGCTCTCCTACCAGCAACGGTCACCACGGTGAGGCGGCTCGTCGCGGGACTCGCTCTGATGTCGGCACTCGGCGGATGCTCCCAGATCGACGCCCTCGCTCCGGTGGGTGGGGCTGGAATCGCCGACCTGCGCTACGCGACCAACGAAGTGCTCCTCGAGAAAGACATCGATATCCTCGTGGCACCGGTATGTTCCGGCGAAGGTCTCGACCTGCGATGCACCGGTGAAACCATGACCAGCGAGACCATTACGGCTACATCGACATCCGAGGACGAGAGCACGTTCGAGTTGGTTGTCGGCACCGACACCCTCTACTCGGGAGACGTGCAAACCGTCCTCGATCGCAACGGAACGGTCGGTGCATCGTGAAGAGCCTGACCCGTGGTCTTCTCACCTACGCGCCGATCATCGTGGTGGGCGCGGTGATTCAAGCTCTGTTGGTTCTCGGCGATCCGATCCCGACAATGTCGTGGTGGTTCTCAGTCCGAGTACTGGCTTCGGCGTCGGCGTTGATCCTCGTGCTCTGGCTGACTATGGACTTCGCTGCGCACACGGACGCCCGGTTCTCTCCGCGGTTGTTGCTAGCGGTGACTGTCGCCGTGCTCTGTGGAATCGTCGCGGGCATACTGAATCCGATTCTGCCGCTACTCGTTGCCTTGATTTCCCTGCCGGTGTTGTCGGCGGTCGCCGCCGGACCGTTGAGGGCAGTCACCCGAACTGTCACGTTCGCTCCGATTCGGACCTTCCTCGGATTGGCCGGGGCTACTGTGTTGATCATCGTGAATGTGGTCGTGGGATTGGTTCTCGGGTTCTTCGTCACGGGAGTTGTCGCCGCTGGAGTCACGTGGCTCGTCTTCGGAACCAGTGCAGCGATTCTGGCGACGTACTGGGCGTCCCTTCACCGACGTGCGCACCTGTCCTGACCCATTCGACCGTCACCACTCGACCATTACAAACAGAAGCAGGCGAGACGACCAACCGGCCCACTGCCCCGATCATCTCCGGACACACCAGAACACGATCAGCGAAGGACAGTGGGCCGGAGCCTCATGATGCTCGATTACCGGGGCATCGGAGCGTCAGTGTGTGGCAACAGATTCCTTCACCGTCTGGTACATCTCCGTCAGTGCACGTGCACAGTCGTTCTGGGTGTATCCGAGCAGTGCAGTGTCCTCGACAGCGGGCTCGTAGGCGATGACGTTGCCGCGTCCCTGGACGATGAAACTGTCCGGAAGGATCGGGTGCTCCTCGTTACGCTCGTCGATGACCCGATCGCCGCCGGCAGCAGCGACAAGCAACTGAAAGTACTGCTGGTACGTGAGATTCTGGTCGCCGATCAGATATGCCTTGCCGGATTCCGCGTGTTGCAGCGCGCCCCAGATCGCTTCTGCAAGCGACCGCACCGACATGAAGTTCGTGCCACCAGCCGGAGCGAAGTCAGGAATCTGCGCCTCGTTACCGCCGGCCCACGAGAACATCTTGCGGTAACGCTTGGCAGAGCCTCCGCTGATGACACCGAGAATGGAAGGCGGGTTCAGCGTCGAGACATTGAAGGTCTCGTCGGCCAGCGCCCGCGCTCCCTCGTCTGCGGCCTTACGCGCAGCGATGTACGGCATCGTCTCTGCCATCTCGGGACGCAGATGGTGGTAGTAGCTTCCCACCTGGACGAACCGGGCGACACCGGCCTCCTTTGCCAGCGCCGCGAACCGGGGCACCCCACCGGACTGCGTCTTCTCCCAGAACTCGGCCTCGTCGACGCCGCGACCCATGTGTCGGACATCCTGCCCGGCAGCAAAGACGATGGCGTCGAACGGGGCCAGTTGATCTGCCGTGAATGTTTGTTCCGTGTAGTCACCGAGCAGGACGGGGAAATCTCGCACAGGTGAGTCATCGGCGAGCGGATTGCGTGCCGCGACGGTTACGTCGTTTCCCATCTCACGAAGGTGAAGTGCCGTGTGGGCACCGATCATGCCAGTTCCGCCAACGATCAGGATCTTCACAGAATGCCTCTTCTTTATGTAGAGAATTACTTCTAGGTAGAGAATTACTTCGATTCATCAATCTAGGTAAACCGGACCATTTGAGAATCACTTCTCTCACCGACCGGGATCAAAAATTCAGTTCGCCCGGTGCGCGCCCGTCAGGTCGAGCCTGACGCCTGCGGTAAAGACACCGACCATCATGGCTGCGACCACTGCCGAAACGCCGACCACCGTGTTCGGCACTTCGCCGCCTAGTCGGCCCTGCGCCACCCACGCCAGTCCCCACACAATGCCGATCGACGGCGCAATCGCGCCGCGCGAACCGGTGGCCAGGCCGACTCCGACCGCGGCAGCGACGGCGAGAACGACGACCGCCCACGCCGTTGCAGCGCTAGTGATACCCAGGTCGACGAGCCAGGCAGTGATGTTGGCGATGGTCGCGACGCATACCCAGCCGAGATACAGCCCCATCGTGCCGTCCGTGATTACCGCGTCGATCCAATTCTCCGGGCGCTGTCGCTGAAGTAGAACGAACACTCTCGCAAGGACGGCCAGCAAACACGCGATAATCACGACGCTCAACCACAACAATCCGACTTGCACAGACAGAATCCACGCTGCATTGAGGAGCATCGACACGGCTATAGCAGGACGCAAGGGCTCATGACGCACGGTCCTGCCTGGTAGGAACTGCCAGATCGCGTACGCGAGAAATCCGCCGTAGACGACTGACCAGATCGAGAATGCAGTCCTGGCAGGCGCGACCAGTGTTGACGTAGCACTCAGTGCGCCTCCCGCTGCCTCCGCGATGGGCGTGCCAATCCAGGCTCCCGAACCGATGAACGATCCGACGATCGCGACCACGGCGCTGACAACGACGACGAACTTCATACCCCGACCCATACCTGATGTATGCCCCGTAAGTCCGTACACGATTCGCGTCGGCGATCTCGGTGCCACGGCAACTCGGTGCCATGGCGATCTCGGTGCCACAATGATGTGTGGACTTCGAGCGCACAGCAGACGAACTGTACGCGGTCGGCCCGTCCGAATTCATCGCCGCGCGACGCGCCGCAGTCGCGCGCGCC
The DNA here is from genome assembly GCF_042790355.1 of Rhodococcus sp. NPDC056743. Taxonomy (NCBI): domain Bacteria; kingdom Bacillati; phylum Actinomycetota; class Actinomycetes; order Mycobacteriales; family Nocardiaceae; genus Rhodococcus; species Rhodococcus sp. NPDC056743. Next base: position 425,788 of record NZ_JBHTZI010000008.1, read on the forward strand.
AAAGAGTTGGGCGATACGACGCTGGCGAAGAATCTCGGCGCGTTGCGTAAGCCGACTACAACGGGATGGGCACTCAACCTGCTTGTTCGCGTCGAACCCGACAGCGTCAATCGTCTGCTCGAACTCGGGGCCGCGCTGCGTGCGGCGCAGCAGGCGCTGCACGGCGACGAGTTGCGGTCTCTCGCAACCCGGCGAGCGGCCGCACTTTCGGCGCTGACCGACCGCGTCGCGTCCGCGGCACAAGACCGCGGTCGCCCACTACCGGAGACCGTGTTGCGCGAGATCGGTCAGTCACTATCGGCGGCGCTGGCCGAACCCGACATCGGCGCCGATCTACGACGCGGCCGGATGCTCGGTTCAGTCTCGTACAGCGGCTTCGGTCCCGCAACGCTCGCGTCGGTAGCCGAGCCCGCAGCACCCCCACCTTCCGACACCGAGCCGAAAGTACAGCCGACTACGGCCGCACGAACAGAGGCAGAGACTCGCATCAGTGACGCCGAAACCGCTGCACATCACGCTATTTCGGAACTGGAAGCGGCGACGGAGATGGCGAGCCAGGCGACGCAGAAAGTGTCCGAACTCCGCGAGGCACTGTCAAGAGCCGAACAGGAGTGCCGGTTTGCCGAGTCCGCTCGACGCACTGCCGAGGAAGCCGCCCGGATCGCGGCGGCTGAGCTGGAGCACGCCAGGGATCTCGCTACCGAATTCGATACCTGACATTTTTCCAATCCCACCCATCCGCGGTCGATCCGGCTACGAATGCATTTCAGACGGCATCTGGCCTGCACCTGCCGAATCGTTTCGGCTGGAGGCCACTCGAACGAGCACCTTTGATGCGCGCACTGGTAGTCATCAGGACGGTCCGCCGCCGTTGCTTCCTGACCTGACACTCACAACCGCATCCTAGGAGCACGCATGGTTGTCGACGAGTCTTTCTCTTCCCCGTCACTGTCCGTGACCGCCACCGCTGATCAGCTCCATACACTGCGAGCACTTGTACAGTCGCGGTGCGCGCACCACGATCTAGCTCCCGATGCCGCGGCGGATCTCGTTCTTGCCGTCGATGAAGCAGCGAGCACACTCCTGCACCTCACCGTCGCCTGCAGCACTCTCACGTGCACCGTCGGAGTCGATACGAGAAATCTGTCGGTGATCCTCACGGGGACCACGTCGGCAATGGTCGATACCAGCATCACGTCCTTCAGCTGGTTCGTTCTGCAGAATCTGGTCGACGGTGTTGCTCTCGAGCAGTGTCCGTCCGCAGTGACAGGCCCCACCGAGATCTGGACTGTCACCGTTACGCTGGACATGACACTCGATGCCACGCACCGTTAGCGTCGGGAACGGCTGCGGGAGTTCACTTCTGGCTACAAATGCTGCGCATCAACCAGCACACCTGTCTGTCAGGCGGCCGGCACGTCGGGTGTCGGGCAACAGATTCTGGGGTACCCGCACATCATGACGACAATCCCCACTGCGCGCCTACTCCCTCAAGCCCTGGGTGTCCTGACCGCCGTGTACAGCTCTGCCGTCGTCCTCTCACCCCGAATTCTTGCGAAACCGTGCAAACTCACCCGGGCTGACGGCAGCGTCGCACCGGAAGTCGCGACCGTGATTCGGGCAGTCGGAGCACGCGATGTCGCCAGTGGACTTCTGCTGGCCACGGCACCGTACGGGCCGGCGCGTCGTGGCGCTGTCGCGCTTCGAGCAGCAGCCGATTTCGGCGATGCCACTGTCTTCGGCTTGACGCTTCCGGGCGCCGCAACGAGGCTCAAGGTCGCTGGATTCGCTGCCGCCTGGGGTGTGCTGTGCGCCTACAGCGGCCGCTATGCGGGCTGAGCGAACCGCGAAGTCCAGTTCCGACCTTCCGGCCCTTTTGTACTGTCACGTCCACCAGGGACGATGGATCCATGGCCATCACACCCGATATCCGTCGCTACACCGCATTCAGTTCCGATCCCACCGGCGGCAACCCCGCAGGAGTGTTGCTCGATGCCCGCGGTATCAGCGACGCGGAGTTGCAAGCCATCGCCACCGACATCGGATACGCGGAGACAGCTTTTGTCACCGAGCCAGGATCAGCGGACAACAAGCAGCGCAACGTTATTCGATATTTCTCCCCCATTGCGGAGATTCCGTTCTGCGGCCACGCCACCATTGCCACTGCGGTGGCGCTCACCGAACGTGACGGCGCCGGAACCTTCACGTTCGAAACATCAGTCGGACCGGTATCGATCACGACCCGAACCGACAGATCCGGCATTCTCGCAACCTTCACCAGTGTGGAACCTTCAATCTCACCCATCGACCACGCTGTGCTCACGGCGCTACTCGGACTCGTGGGCGTCGACTCCTCGGCAATCGATACCAACTTTCCGCCGCAACTGGCTTATGCCGGCAACACCCACCCCATTGTGGTACTCGGAGACAAGTCGACCTTCAACCAGTTCACCTTCGAACCCGCGGCAATGCGCGCACTCATGGACGCACAAGGCTGGGCAGGGACGGTGACCTTCCTACATCAAGTGGACGCCAACACTTTCGAAGCCCGAAACCTCTTTCCCGCGGGCACCATCACCGAAGATCCGGCAACAGGATCGGCGGCGGCTTCCACCGGCGGATACCTCCGGGCACTTGATCCCGCCAACACTCCCCGGCGCATAACGATCCACCAGGGCAGACATGTCGGCCGTCCGAGCCTTCTACTCGTCGATATTCCGACGCACGGAGGCATCGCCGTGACGGGAACGGCTGTCCCCATCACCGCGTAGGAATTCAGGGAGTGCCGGCCCCACCCACGAGCGAGGTGATGACGGGCAATCCAGTCGGGACTCCCCCACCGATCAGTTCCTCGAGCGCATCCTGATCGAGGAATTTCTCGACGAGGTCTGCCAGGAGGTCGAGTTGCTGTTCACGGACAGCAGCCACGGATGTATCGGGCGCCACCACAAATCCAGCACCGGCAATGTCCGTCAGCAAGGTGCGTCGATACGCGTCACTCTCCAGAAGTCCATGCCAATGGGTGCCGCGAACGGAACCTCGAACACTTCCCTCCGGCGAACCGTCCGCAGCTCTCAGCAACGGGAGATCATTGTTGCGCGCCACCCGGCCGTGATGAATCTCGTACCCGGACACAGGAATACCGTCGCAGTGACCGTCGACCTGAGCCAGAACCTTGTCCGACGCGAATTCGATGTCGAGATCGAGCAATCCGAGTCCCGGAACAGTGCCCGATCCTGATTCGACATCGTCGACGATGGACTTACCCAGCATCTGATAGCCACCGCAGATTCCCAGGACGGCCTGCCCACGACCCGCCCGGGCGATGATCTCGTCAGCCAGGCCAGTGCTGCGCAACCACTCGAGATCACTCACCGTGGACTTGCTGCCCGGAATCACCACGAGGTCCGCGTCGCGAATCCGTGCCGGGTCGGAGACCCACGAAACCGCAACACCCGGTTCGCAAGCGAGGGCTTCGACGTCCGTCGAGTTCGAAATGCGCGGTAGCCGAACTGCCGCCACCGTCAACCACGCCGAACCGACGGGCTGTCCGGGGCGACCCACCGGTGCGTTACCGGTGACTCCCAGCGAGTCCTCGGCGTCGAGCCACAGATCGTCGGCAAACGGGATGACCCCCAAAGTCCGGCGTCCGGTCAGTTCGCGGAGTTGCTCGAGGCCTGGCTCGAGCAATCCGACGTCACCACGGAATTTGTTGATCACAAAGCCGGCGATCAAGGCCTGATCACTCGGCGAGAGAACCGCGACCGTTCCGAACAGATGAGCCAGCACGCCACCACGGTCGATGTCACCGACCACGATCACCGGAATAGAAGCGGCTTCCGCCAACCCCATGTTTGCGAGATCCGTTGCCCGCAAATTGATTTCGGCCGGCGAACCGGCACCCTCACAAATCACGACATCGAAATCGTCTCGCAGCGACGCCAGATCCTCGGCGACGACGCCGCGCAACCACGCACGGTGCTGCATGTAGTCCCGCGCACCGACTGTTGTCATCGCCTTGCCGCGAACGACCAGTTGCGAGGTCCGATCACTTCCCGGCTTGAGCAGGACCGGGTTGAAACGCACACTCGGTTCCAACCCGCAGGCGCGGGCTTGAAGTGCCTGAGCGCGGCCGATCTCCCCACCGTCAAGGGTGACGACGGAGTTGTTGGACATGTTCTGCGCCTTGAAGGGCGCGACGCGTACACCGCGACGTGCCAGCATCCGGCACAACCCGGCGACGAGGACACTTTTGCCCGCGTCGGAGGTCGTACCCGCTACGAGCAGGGCACCACGCAGGGTCAAGGCAGAGTCAGGATCTCGGCACCGGTGTCGGTGACAACCAAGGTGTGCTCGAACTGAGCGGTCCACTTACGGTCCTTGGTGACAACGGTCCAGTCGTCTTCCCAGATTTCGTAATCGATGCCACCGAGGTTGATCATCGGTTCGATAGTGAAGACCATTCCGGGTTCGATGATCGTTTCGACACCGGGCTCGTCGTAGTGCAGGATCACGAGGCCGTTGTGGAACGTCTCGCCGATGCCGTGGCCCGTGAAATCACGCACGACGCCGTAGCCGAATCGGTGGGCATAAGACTCGATGACACGACCGATCACGTTGAGCGCGCGGCCCGGCTTGACGGCCTTGATCGCCCGCATCGTGGCTTCGTGGGTGCGCTCGACGAGAAGCCGATGCTCCTCGGAGACATCACCGGCGAGGAAGGTGGCGTTGGTGTCGCCGTGCACCCCACCGATGTAGGCGGTGACGTCGATATTGACGATGTCACCGTCCTGGATGACCGTGGAATCGGGGATTCCATGGCAGATCACCTCGTTGAGGGAGGTGCAGCAGGACTTGGGAAAGCTCTTGTAACCCAACGTCGACGGGTATGCGCCGTGATCGATCATGTACTCGTGAGCAATGCGATCCAGCTCGTCAGTCGTGACACCGGGAGCAACAGCCTTGCCCGCTTCCTGCAACGCCCGAGCGGCGATCTTGCTTGCGACGCGCATCGCTTCAATGGTCTCCGGCGTCTGGACCCAAGGCTCGTTGCCTTCCTTGGCTGTCGGCTTCCACGCGTACTCGGGCCGCTCGATCTTCGAGGGCACGGCAAGGACGGGTGAGACGGTTCCGGGGACCAACGGTGTACGCACAGACATGCCGAACAGCCTAGCCCCCGATCGTGGCGCTAGCCTGACGCACTCCAGTTCCGGAACAGCGGATCGACGACCGTTCTGGTCGGCCAACACATCGTCTGGCCGAAATCCTCGAAAAGCGCGTCGCGAGAATCGAAAGTTCCCAGACTCAGCTCGACGAACTCGGACAAGTCCAGACAATCGCACGTCATCGCCCCTGTCCACGTGATCGGTGCCCGAGCGACGGCGTCGAAGAGCGTCTCGGTTCCAGAGTTGGTGAACGGCGCGATCTGCGCAGTAGTAGCAGTAGTAGACGGCCCGACCAGAGCCTCAGACAGCGTGGACCATCGGCCGTCGACAAGGAACTCCGGCCATGCCAACAGAACCTGTACGGGAATCAGTGCACGCAACCGCGGGAAACGCGGCTACCAGAACTCGCCGCGCAAAATCAACCCCTCCACCCGCGTCGCAATCCCGCGTCTGCGGGCCAGCGCCTCCAGCACCGCAAGTCGTTGGCTGCACGATCCGCGTCCGCGCCGGAGAGTAGTTGAAGCCGGTTGCGTGTCGTCGAGTCCGTACACAGCACAGCCTCACCGTCGGAGCAGCGGCTACCGCCCCTGTGTAGTGCACCGCCCTCGCGAATGCCACCGACCAGCTCTGACAGAATCATCGCTCGTGAAGAAATGGCTACTACTGATTGCCGCAATCGTAACCGAGGTCTCCGCCACACTCTCTTTGCGCGCCGCTCTCGATCACCCTGCCTGGTACGTCGTAGTCGTCGTGGGATACCTAGCGGCCTTCACCGCGCTGTCCTTCGTTCTCCGCGAAGGTATGGGACTTGGTGTTGCATACGGGATCTGGGGAGCAACTGGAGTTGTCCTGACGGCAATACTCGCGACGATTCTCTTCGGCGATCCCCTGACCGCGACGATGGGACTGGGCATTGCCTTGGTCATCGGTGGAGTTTTGTGTGTCGAACTCGGCTCGCAAGCAGCAGCCACCAGCGAATCGGGTGACCCCGCGTGACCTGGATATTTCTGATCTCGGCGATCCTTTCCGAAGTCTCCGCCACCCTAGCGCTGCGTATGGCATCGCAAAATGGAAGCAACAAGAAGTGGTTTGTCGTGGTGGGTGCGGGCTATTTGGCTTCTTTCGCGCTCCTGACACTCGCACTCGACGCCGGCCTTGCCCTCGGAGTGGCGTACGGAATCTGGACGGCCTGTGGGGTGGCGTTAACTGCCCTCGCGTCTCGAATCCTGTTTCGCGAGGCCCTGACGAAGCTCATGATGCTGGGTATTGCGCTGATTGCCGGCGGTGTTGTCCTCATCGAACTCGGCGCCGGTCACTAGTTCACCCCAGGCCAGGTAGCGATTCAGGATCGGACCGATGACCGCCAGACCGGGAGGGCCCGTCATCTGCTCATGCGTCGTGGGGATCATGTACTCGTGAATGTCGCCCCTGATGTAGTCCGTCCAGTCCGCAGCTCCCGTCGAGTTTTCGGGTTTTCCGTTTCTATCGGCTTCGCTGGATTCCAGCGTGGTGCTGAAGTAGAGAAGATCCGACACATCGAGGTTTGACGGATGGTGCGCCACAGCATCATCGACAAGATTGTTGTACTGCCGATACAAAGTCTCGAGATGGTCTGCCGTCAGCATCGCAAAGAATCCGCCCTTGCGGCGCAACAACTCCGCAACCTGATCGAACGTGGGTTCCTCCGTGGGCTCGTCGGATAGATCCACCTCGGCGAACTCGGTGACGAGTCGTGAGACGGACGGCATCGGGGCATCGGCCTCGGACATCAGACGCTCGGACATCAGACGACTGTCCATCATCGCGAGCGTTGCAACGTCGTCACCGTCACGACGAAGCTGGGCCGCCATTGCATGTGCAATCTGGCCTCCCACCGAGTATCCGAGCAGATGGTAAGGCCCGTGTGGCTGTACCGATCGAATCTCTCGAACGTAGCGGGCCGCAAGATCGTCAAGCGAATCGAAATGTACGGATGAATCTGTCAGGGCGGGCGATTGGATTCCGTAGATCGGGCGGTCACTGTCCACGTACTGCACCAAGCCGCTGAAACACCACGCCAGCCCGATCGCTGGGTGGACACAGAACAGTGGATCACGATTTCCCGTGGCCCGCAGGGGAAGCAGAACCCCCACCGCGTCGTTCGTCTCCGCTGGGCACGTCGAAATTCTGTGCGCCAAAGTCGCGGGAGTCGAGTCGGTGAAAATCCAGTGAACCGGCACTTCGGTCTCAATCGATTCGTGCAATCTCGCGGCCACTGTGGTGGCAGTCAACGAATCACCCCCGAGCGCAAAGAAATTGTCGTCGGCACCCACTCGCGATACACCGAGTGCACCTTCAAACGCCGCGGCGACGGCGGATTCCGCGCCCTCCTGAGGGGGCCGATATTCTGCGCGCTGGGTATCGAAGTTGGGGGTGGGTAAGGCGTCGCGGTCCAACTTCCCATTCGGCGTCACCGGCAACCCGTCAACCACCACCACCACAGCCGGCACCATCTGCGACGGCACCCGCTCTGCCACCGAAGCAACAACCACCGAAACATCCAGAACCACACCAGACTCCGCCACCACAAACCCCACCAACCGATCCCCCCGCACCACAACCGCAGCCCGAGCCACCCCCACACACCCCGACAACGCCGACTCCACCTCCCCCAACTCCACCCGAACCCCACGCACCTTCACCTGCAAATCCCCACGACCCACAAACTCCAACGACAAACTTTCATCCGCAAGCCGCCGCCACCGAACCACATCCCCCGTCCGATACATCCGCCGCCCAGAACCCCCGAACGGATCAGCCACAAACCGCGACGCCGTCAACCCCACCCGATTCACATACCCCCACGCCAAACCCCCACCCGAGAGATACAACTCCCCCACCAC
>NZ_JBHTZI010000009.1:0-17321 GCF_042790355.1 Rhodococcus sp. NPDC056743
CGCAAAACCCTTGAATGGGATACTCCGTTGGAAAGGTTTCGCACATCGCTCGTTGCGTCAACCACGTGAGCCCGACGTTAATAAAGGCGCACAGCAAAAAGTGGATCAGCGATTCAGGCGTGCCATGAGCGAGCTGGCTTCCTGGGAAGCGTCTCCGCCCTCGGTGAGATGGCGCTGCGCTTCGGGGAGTTCGCGGCCGTGATGGGCCATGGCCTGCGCATACAGGCGTCCGGCGCGGTACGACGAGCGGACGAGCGGTCCGGCCATGACGCCGGCGAATCCCATTTCTTCGGCTGCCTTGGAGTGCTCGACGAACTCTTCGGGCTTGACCCACCGCTCGACCGGGTGGTGCCGCGGTGAGGGGCGCAGGTACTGGGTGATGGTGAGGATGTCGCAACCGGCGGCGTGCAGGTCGGCCATCGCCTCGGTGACCTCTTCGGGGGTCTCGCCCATGCCGAGGATGAGGTTGGACTTGGTGACCAGTCCGTATTCGCGGGCTGCGGTGATGACGTCGAGGCTGCGCTGGTAGCGGAACGCGGGACGGATTCGCTTGAAGATGCGGGGGACGGTCTCGAGGTTGTGTGCGAGTACTTCGGGGCGGGAGGCGAAGACCTCGTCGAGAAGTTCGGGTTTGCCGTTGAAGTCCGGCACCAGGTTCTCGACGCCGGTGCCCGGGTTGAGTTCGTGGATCTTGCGGACGGTTTCGGCGTAGAGCCAGGCGCCGCCGTCGGGGAGGTCGTCGCGGGCGACGCCGGTGATGGTGGAGTACCGAAGTCCCATGGCCTGAACGCTTTCGGCGACGCGACGCGGTTCGTCGCGGTCGAGGGCTTCGGGTTTGCCGGTGTCGATCTGGCAGAAGTCGCAGCGGCGTGTGCACTGTTCGCCGCCGATGAGGAAGGTGGCTTCGCGGTCTTCCCAGCATTCGTAGATGTTGGGGCAGCCTGCTTCTTCGCAGACGGTGTGCAACCCTTCACGCTTGACCAGGCCCTTGAGTTCCGAGTACTCGGGGCCCATCTTTGCTCTGGTCTTGATCCAGTTGGGTTTGCGTTCGATGGGCGTCTCCGCGTTTCGGATCTCGAGACGGAGCAGCTTACGTCCTTCTGGGGCGATAGTCACGGAGATGATCCTACGCCCGGTGATTACTGCAACGGGGTTCGGGCGAGCGCGTCAGCTGTACTGAACGGTAGTAAAAGTCGGCGTAGGTGAGGCCTTCTCGAAGGTGACGCGTTCGATGTCCCGCACCGTGACCGGCAGGTTGCCGTCCAGCGCAGCGATGATCGCTTCGGTGACCGCCGGGGTGACCTCGGAAACGGTGACGTCTCGACCGAGCTCCTGCGACAGCGTCGTCACTCCGGCGTCGCGGATGCCACACGGAATGATGTTGTCGAATCCGGTCAGGACCGAGTTGCAGTTCAGTGCAAAACCGTGCAGCGCGACGCCACGTTGGACGCGAACGCCGATGGCGGAAACCTTGCGTTCGGGCTTCCACTGGCCGCCGGACAGTTCAGCGGGCAGCCAGACACCGGAGCGGCCGTCGATTCTGCCGCACGTCAAACCCATGTCGGTGCAGACCGTGATCAGTGCTTCTTCGATGAGCCGGACATAGCGCACCACGTCGACGGGTTCGGCGAGCTTCACGATCGGGTACCCGACCAGCTGACCCGGCCCGTGCCACGTGATTTTTCCGCCGCGATCGACATCGATGACGGGAGTGCCGTCGACGGGGCGATCCGCGGGTTCCGTGCGTCGTCCCGCCGTGTACACCGGAGGATGCTCGAGCAAGAGCAGCCTGTCTTGTCCGACGTTGTCCGCACGCTCCGCGGCCAGTTCACGCTGGCGATCCCACGCCGCTGTGTAGTCGATCAATCCGAGGTTGTCGACGACGATCGGCAGTTGTGACAATCGTGCGGATCCGGCAGCGCTACTCATGGCACTAGAGATTACGCCCGAATGCGAAGTCAATTCAGTGCGGCCGCCAGTGCTTCACCGATTGTGTTGTGGCGGAACGTGAATCCAGCATTTTCGAGCGCCGACGGTATAGCCCGTTGGCCGCCGAGGATGCCACTTTTCGCGAACTCGCCGATCAGCGCTTCGAGAGCGAAACCCGGAACGATCCAGGGCGCCGGGCGATGCATGATCCGCGACATCGCGTCGTTGAACTGAGCATTGGTGACCGGTGCCGGCCCGGTGAGATTGACCGGTCCGGAGAGTGCGGAATTGGTGAGGGCGAATTTGATTGCGTTGCACTCGTCTTCGAGTGATATCCACGGAAAGTACTGGCGACCGTTGCCCAACCGTCCGCCGAGGCCCAGTGAATAGATCCGCCGCAGACGCCCGAGCATTCCGCCATGCGGTGAGAGCACAACGCCCGAGCGCAGATTGACCACCCGAGCGCCGCCTTTGCGGGCCGGTTCGGTGGCCAGTTCCCAGTCACGACACGTCGTCGCCAGGAAATCGGTGCCGGCGGGCGAGTCCTCGTCGACGATGCGGTCGCCGGTATCGCCGTAGTAGCCCACTGCGCTGGCATTGGCGAGAACCGGAATCTTTGCACTGACAACGGCGTCCGCGAGTACGTCCGTCGCACTGATGCGACTGTCACGAATCTCTTGCTTGTAGGAACCGGACCACCGTTTGTCGCCGATGCCGACGCCACAGAGATTGACCACGGCATCAACACCGTGCAGCACCGATGTGTCCAGGCGGTCACGATTGGGGTCCCACCGGGACTCGTCGGGACCGGTGGTCGGGCGACGCACCAGGCGCACCACATCGTGGTTGTCCGAGCGCAACGACGACACCAAGGCCGTTCCGATCAGACCGGACGAACCGGCTACGACTACTCGCATTCGGAAAATGCCTCCTTCGATCCAGTGGGCTTCTCTTTACGACCGTACTGAAAAAGCCGGGGCGCCACCTCCTGATGGAGATGGCGCCCCGGCCGAAACACAGCGTGCTTACAGGCCCAGATCAGCTTCGAACGAGGCTTCTTCCAACCGCTGCTTGACAGTGGTGAGGAATCGGCCGGCGTCGGCGCCGTCCACCAGACGGTGGTCGTAGGTCAGCGGCAAGTAGATCATCGAACGAACACCGATGGACTCGTTGCCGTTTTCGTCGGTGACCACCATCGGACGCTTCACGATCGCGCCGGTTCCGAGCATGGCTGCCTGCGGCGGGACCAGGATCGGGGTGTCGAACAGCGCGCCCTGGCTGCCGATGTTGGTGATCGTGAACGTTCCACCGGACAACTCGTCCGGCTTCAGTCCACCCGAACGCGCACGCTTCGCGATGTCCGCGATAGCGCGAGCGATGCCGGCCAAGCCGAGGTCACCGGCATTGTGGATGACGGGAGACAGCAGGCCCTGATCGGTGTCGACTGCGATTCCGAGGTGCTCGGAGTCGTAGTACGTGATCTGCTTTGCCGTCTCGTCGTAGCTGGCATTGATGTTGGGGTGCGACTTCAATGCCTCGACAACTGCCTTGGCGAAGAACGGGAGGAACGTCAAGTTGACGCCTTCGCGCTCGATGAAGCCGGCCTTGGCACGGGCACGCAGCGCGACGATCTTGGTGACATCCACCTCGAAGGTCTGTGTGAGCTGCGCCGTGGTCTGCAGCGATTCACGGGTCTTGGTGGCCGTGATCTGGCGGATCCGGTTGGCCTTCTGCGTTGTTCCGCGCAGATGAGCCAGCTCGGGGCGGACGCCGGCGGCTGCCTTCGCTGCCGGAGCGGCTGCAGCAGCGGCGGGTGCTGCCGGGGCAGCGGCGGCCGGAGCCTTCTTGGCTTCCGCGGCGGCAAGGACGTCCTGCTTACGGATGCGTCCACCGACGCCGGTGCCGGTGACGGTGGCGAGGTCGACGCCATTGTCATTGGCAAGCTTGCGCACCAACGGGGTGACGTACGGGCTGCTGTCACCCGATGCCGCAGGTGCAGCGGGTGCTGCGGGAGCAGCAGGCGCGGGAGCCGGGGTTGCCGGAGCCTGTGCAGGTGCGGGGGCTGCGGGAGCCGGTGTAGGTGCGGGGGCTTGTGCCTTGGGCGCGGGAGCCGCTGCCGGAGCCGGTGCGGACGGAGCGGGTGCCGCCGGTGCTGCAGCCGCGGGGGTGCCGGAGCCGATGACAGCCAACTGGCCGCCGATGTCTACGGTGTCGTCTTCCTGCGCACTGATCTCGAGAAGAATTCCGGCAACAGGCGACGGGATCTCCGTGTCGACCTTGTCGGTGGAAACCTCGAGAAGCGGTTCGTCGACGGCAACTTCATCGCCCACGGCCTTGAGCCAACGGGTGACGGTTCCTTCGGTGACGGACTCGCCGAGGGCGGGCATCGTCACGGGGGTGCCTTCGGCTCCGCTGCTGGGAGCAGCTGCCGGTGCTTCTGCAGCCGGTGCGGGAGCTGCTTCTGCAGCCGGTGCGGGAGCTGCTTCTTCTGCCGGTGCTTCGGCGGCGGGCGCGGGCGCCGCTGCGGCAGGCGCTTCACCGGCTTCGCCGATGACGGCGAGTTCGCCACCGATATCCACGGTGTCGTCTTCCTGCGCGACAATCTTTGTCAGGACGCCGGCGACTGGAGACGGGATCTCGGTGTCGACCTTGTCCGTGGAGACTTCGAGCAAGGGTTCGTCGACTTCGACCGTGTCTCCTTCCTGCTTGAGCCACCGTGTGACAGTTCCCTCGGTGACGCTCTCACCTAGGGCTGGCATCTGGACGGAGAAGGCCATGTCTTTTGACTCCTCGACAGTTGTGTTCGGGTTGTTTAATTTGTCGACTTGTGGTCGTTAATGCGTTGTGCTCGAGTTGCGCGCGACGTGCGGCTACTTGTAGCTATTTTGCCGATGTCGACGCGCAGGCGCGGCGTCACCGTCGTTCATCTTTCCATTGATACGCCGGGCGCGTCCGCTGAGGGGGATGCCGCCGGTGTTCGGTGTGTCGCTACCGGTCAGTAGGTAGCAGGTGTAACGCGTGAATGGGACCAAACGGTATGTCTCTTGCCGGTCGCTGCGGTTGAACGCTGGCAAACTTGACATACGGCCGGGGTTCTACCGCGGTCCCGGCACCGAGGAGGATCCACGCGTGGGATTGTTCGATCGATTCAAACGCCGACCCAGTGCAGCGCATCTGGCAGCCCAGGGCGATGCAGAGCACCTGGCCAACTGGGCTCACGCGCACGAAGGCGTCGAGGCCTTCGTGGAGCCGGAAACAACCGTCACCGAGGTCACAGTCGTGCTCGTCGACAAGTACGGGGAATGGACGCGTCGCCGGGTGGGTGGTGAGCGTGGTGCCCGCAAATTAGGTCAGGATCTGAAGATTCCCGTCTACGACGTACGTAAAACTGGATATCCGCAGCGTATGCGCGATCACGACGAGCGTCAGCGCATCGAACGCAAGCGTGCTCGCACGGAAGAATTGAGGGACGGGAGCTGAATGTGCTGTGCGCCTTTGTTAACCGCGGGCGGTTAACAAAGGCGCACAGCAAAAGGCTAGCCGTTAACCGAAATGTCCTCGAGGACCGAAATCATCGTGCGAACCGGAACGCCCGTGCCGCCCTTGCCCGTGTAACCCCACGGACCGGCGGTGTTGTAGGCCGGCCCGGCAACGTCGATGTGCGCCCACTGCACACCCTCGGGAACAAATTCCTTCAGGTAGTGAGCTGCCGCGAGCATGCCGCCCCAACGGTGGGGAGTGACGTTTGCCATGTCGGCAACCTTGGAATCGAGGTCGCCGCGCAGTTCTTCCGGCAGCGGCATCGCCCAGGCGTTCTCGCCGATGCTCTGGGAGATGGATGCAACGCGGTCACGGAATTCGTCGGTTCCCATGACGCCGGGAGTGCGGTTGCCGAGGGCGACCATCTGCGCACCGGTCAAGGTTGCGGTGTCGATCATGTAGTCGGGGTTGTCTTCGCCGGCGCGGACCATGGCGTCGGCGAGGACCAAACGGCCCTCGGCATCGGTGTTGATGACCTCGACGGTGATTCCGCCGTACTGCGTCAGTACGTCGCCGGGACGCTGCGCGGTGGCTGACGGCATGTTCTCCGCCATCGGGATGTAGGCGACGACATTGACCGGCAGGCCGAGCTTGGCAGCAAGAACCACGGTGGCGATGACAGCTGCTGCGCCGCCCATGTCGGAGGTCATGTTCTCCATGCCGGCGGCCGGCTTGATGGAGATTCCGCCGGTGTCGAATGTGATGCCCTTGCCGACGAGCGCAACCTTGGATGCGCCGCGCTTCTTCGACGCGTATTCCATCCGGACGAGTCGAGGCTGGCGTGACGATCCCTTGCCGACGCCGAGGATTCCGCCGTACCCGCCCTTCGCGAGTGCTTTCTCATCCAGGATCTGAACGGTCAGCCCTGCTTCGATGCCCAGTGCTTTGGCGCGGTTCGCGAACTCAGCCGGGTAGAGGTGGCTGGGGGGAGTGTTGACGAATTCGCGTGCCGTGGCGACTGCCTCGGCGATAGCGGCCGACCGCGTCAAAGTCGCTTTGGTTTCCTTGGTGCGCGGCGACGGAACAAGGAGTTCGACGCGAGCGAGCGGCTGAGCGTCGGGGCCCGGAGCGGACTTCGACGACTTGAATTCGGTGAAGGTGTAGGCGCCGAGCGCAAATCCTTCGACTGTGGCGGCGAGGTCGAGGACGGACAGCGTCGTTGCTGCGGTGTCGATTCCCGACAGTGAGCGTGCTGCGGCGCCGGCCGACTTACGGATTTGTTCGCTGCCCAGCTTCTCAGCCGAGCCGAGTCCGACGGCGAGGACACTGACCACGGGGAGGTCGCTCGGCGCGGGGATGCGAGTGAGCTGCTCCGGCTTTCCGGTGGCGCCGACGGCGATGAGGCTGTCGAGTACCTCGGCCAGAATGTCCTCGTCGACGATGCCTTCGCTGAGTGCGAGTTCGGGGCCGTCGGGACCCGATGTGAGACCGACCACCAATACGTCGGCGCGCTTGCCGAGCTTTCCGGCGAGAACCAGGTCGGGTCCCAATGATCGGGCTGTACGAGTGCTCAAGATGTCTCCTGCGTGGTGAGTGTGCGATGCGTCCGGTTCGGGCGGACGCCTGAGTTGATGGTAGGCCCACACGTCCCCGGTGCGCGTCTGCGGCGAACATGTTTCGTCGACGGAAGTCCGATAGGTTGTGGGCCATGACCGACGAACAACTCTTGCAGGGTCCGATCCACGCTGTGCACGTCGAATTGGGTGCGACGTTTGCCCCGTTCGGTGGCTGGCAGATGCCGGTGTCGTACGCCGGCGTCGTGGCCGAACACACTTCTGTCCGTGAGAATGTCGGCTTGTTCGACGTCAGTCACCTCGGCAAGGCCGTGGTGCGCGGCACCGGTGCCGCAGAGTTCGTGAATGCGGCGCTGACCAACGATTTGGGCAAGATCGGTCCGGGTAAGGCGCAATACACGTTGTGCTGCAACGAGTCCGGTGGCGTCATCGACGATCTGATCGTCTACTACGTCAACGACGAGGAGATCTTCCTCGTGCCGAATGCGGCAAACACGGCAGACGTTGTCGCAGCGATGGTGGCGCTCGCGCCGGAGGGAATCACCATCGAAGATCAGCATCGTGAGTACGGCGTGCTGGCCGTGCAGGGGCCGAAGTCGGTTGACGTCCTGACAGCGCTGGGTTTGCCCACCGACATCGAGTACATGGCATTCGAGGATGCCGAGTGGAAGGGTGTACCGGTTCGCGTGTGTCGCAGTGGCTACACGGGCGAGATCGGCTACGAACTTCTGCCGCGATGGGCCGACAGTGAGCCGCTCTTCCGCGCGCTCCTCGAGGTTGTCGAGGCTCAGGGTGGGCAGGCCGCCGGTCTAGGAGCGCGCGACACGCTGCGTACCGAGATGGGGTATCCGCTGCACGGACATGAGCTTTCGCTCGAGATTTCACCCCTCGAAGCTCGCTGCGGCTGGGCTGTCGGCTGGAAGAAGCCCACGTTCTGGGGCAAGGAAACCCTGGTCGACGAGAAGGCTGCCGGCCCCGCACGCAAGTTGTGGGGAATCAAGGCACTCGACCGTGGTGTGCTGCGTGCGGGACTGAGTGTTCTGCGTGACGGCGAACCGGTGGGGGAGACCACGTCCGGAACGTTCTCGCCGACGCTCAAGGTCGGAATTGCGTTGGCGCTTCTCGATTCCGGTGTGGGAATCGCGGCCGGTGACGAGATCGAGGTCGACGTCCGTGGGCGCGCGCTTCGGTGTGTTGTCGTGTCGCCTCCGTTTGTGGAGACCAGCACCAAGTAAGGGGATTGTGCGCGTTCGATAGGATTGCGGCCATGACTGGTGCCGCCAATTTCGTTCGTGTCCAGAGCTCGACCCCGAAGTCCGACGCCGAGCGCCGTGACATCTTGGCGGCGCCCGGTTTCGGGAAGTACTTCACCGATCACATGGTCTCCATCGACTACGCCGAGGGCAAGGGCTGGTATAACGCTCAGGTGTTGCCGTACGGAAACATCGAACTCGACCCCGCGGCCATGGTCCTGCACTACGGTCAGGCCATCTTCGAAGGGCTCAAGGCCTACCGCCAGCCGAGCGGCGACATCAGCTCGTTCCGCGTCGAGGCCAATGCCGAGCGGTTCGCGGCTTCGGCCCGTCGGCTCGCGATGCCCGAGTTGCCGACCGAGATGTTCGTGGACTCCATCACCGAGTTGGTCGACGTCGACATCGAGTGGGTTCCGGCGGCGGGCGGCGAAGACGCCCTGTACCTGCGTCCGTTCATGTTCTCGACCGAAGCCGGTCTCGGTGTGCGTCCCGCCAAGGAATACCGCTACCTGCTGATCGCGTCACCGGCCGGCGCGTACTTCCCGCGCGGGGTCAAGCCGGTCAGTGTGTGGCTGTCCACCGAATACGTGCGCGCCGCTCCAGGTGGAACGGGCGCGGCCAAGTTCGCGGGTAACTACGCGGCATCACTGCTTGCCCAGGCTCAGGCTGCTGACGAAGGCTGCGACCAGGTGGTGTGGCTCGACGCGATCGAGCGCACCTACGTCGAGGAAATGGGAGGCATGAACCTGTTCTTCGTCTTCGGTTCCGGCCCCGATGCTCGCCTTGTCACGCCGTCGCTCTCGGGTTCGTTGCTGCCCGGTATCACCCGCAATTCACTGCTGACCCTGGCTGCCGACTCGGGCTTTGCCGTCGAAGAGCGCAAGATCAGCACCGACGAGTGGCGCACCAAGTGCAAGAGCGGTGAAATCACCGAGGTATTTGCTTGCGGCACAGCGGCAGTCATCACCCCCGTCGGACGCGTCAAGTCCGCCGAGGGTGAGTTCACCATCGCTGACGGCGAACCCGGCGAGGTCACCATGGCGCTGCGTGACACCCTCACCGGCATTCAGCGTGGCACCTTCGCCGACACGCACGGCTGGATGACCAAGCTTCACTGATCTCTGGCTTCCTCGAGCAATCGCTCACGGAAGAACTGCAGAATCTCGTCTCGTGCGATGGTGGTGGGCGATCCGGCCTCGTCGACGAGATGAGCCGTCACCACGCTGTGCGGATGGGCAATGACGTGTTCGAAGAACGGTGACGTTGCCGCGTTGGCCGCTTCGTCGGGCAGTACCTTCCCGACGAAGCGCTCGCCCAACGCCTTCGAGTAGGCCGCGAATCGCTGCGCGCGGCAGAACGGGTCGCCGTGAAAGCGGTAGGCAAGCACTGTGAGGTCTTCCGTGTCGAGCCTCGTGCGCACGGCTTCGAGTTCTTCGGGCCCACTGTCGGTTTCGCCTAGTCGATCGAGCGGTAGCGACGGCTGGGCGAGAACCGGCGCAATCACCGATGGTTCGAGCGTCATCGACAGCGCGAAGTTGCCGGTGAAGCACATTCCGATCACGCCGACTCCCGGTCCACCGCACTCCTCGTGGGCCGAAGCGGCGAGTGAACGCAGCCACCGGACCGCTGGACTCGGTTCGTCGGCGGCGAGCGCGCGGAACTCTGCGCTGACACAAGCTTTCTTGAAAACGGCGATCCCCTCGTCCACGGTGGGAACTGCGCCGTCACGGCCGAACAGCGACGGAACGAAGACCGTGAAACCGGCGTCGCGTACCCAGCGGGAGAATCGTGCAACCTGCGGGCTGATGCCCGGCATTTCCGGCATGACGATTACTGCGGGACCGCTGCCCGCGACGTACACGCATTTCGACACTCCGCCGATCGTGATCGTTCGACTGTCGAAGTCTTCGAGCGGATCGTCTTGTGTCATGCTCCGGTTCGGCACGGTGAGCCCTCCCAGTCGGTCGAAGTTTTTCCTCTGCACAGTCTTTCGGTGCGGGATCAACTGCGAAAGAGGGTGGTTCGCCACGTTTTCGGGCGGGCTCGCCACGCGTGCGACTCATGCGCCGTTGCGGAATCGCTTTCGATAGTCAGCCGGACTGATTCCGACACGGTCGGCGAACAGTCGACGGAAGGTTCCAGGATCCTGATAACCGATGTGCCCCAAGATCTTTCCAAGCGGCCAGTCGGTCGATTCCAAGAGCCGTTTAGCCTTTCGCACCCGTGCGCGCTGTAGGTAGGCGCGCGGCGACTCCCCGGTCTCGTCACGGAATTTCCGAAGCATTGTTCGTGTGCTCACGCGAAAAGCATCGGAGAGCAGATCCAAGTCGTAGGGCTCCGCTATCCGTTCGACCAACCAGCTTCCGACGTCCTCGGCAAACTGTGTGTGTTTCACGGGCAGCATCGAGTCGACAACGTAGGGAGATTGACTGGTTCGGTTCTCCGGCGCCAGAGCAATTCTTGCCGTCGTTCGCGCAACCTTGTCGCCGAGATGCTCGCGTACGAGTGCTGTTGCGAGATCGAGCGCTGCCGTGAACGCCGCAGTGGTGGTCACGCCGTCGTCATGGACGACCAGCGAGTCGGTTCGAACCGTCGCAGTGGGATAGCGACCTGCGAGGTCGGTGCCGTACAGCCACGACGTCGTACAGCGGCGTCCGTCGAGAAGTCCCGCCTCGCCGAGCAGATACGCGCCGACGCAGACTGACGACACCCGAACACCACGAGCCTCGCAGGTACGGATGAAGTCGATTTCTCGGTTCCACAGCGACAAGCGCGATGCCGGGTCTTCGGACGGTACGAGTTCGAACCCCGGCACCACCAGGTGGTCGATGTCGCGATGGCACTCCCGTGTGCCGATCGAAAATCCGCCTGCCGCAACGACGGGTGTGCCGGACACTGCGATGACCGATACCTGGAAGGGGTCGGTGGACGCTCTATCAGCGACTCCAGTGGCGACGCGATTCGCGATCAGGAGTAGGTCGGTGAAAACGAAGATCTCGGCCGCCAGGCAACTCTCGTACGCAAGGACTCCGACTCGCACGATGTCAGATCACAGTCCGAGAGTAAGGCCGACGGCAGTGATCGTCACGGTCGACTCCAGTGCAAATCCGAGGACATCGCCGTTGAGGCCACCGAACCGGCGGACGCAGTGACGCACGCACGCAATACTGATCAGCAGCGCCACCGCGGTCACGAGAGGGCCGAGCCACCATCGGTCCGTCACCAGAATCGACGCGGCAAGCAGGGGAGCGGTCCAGACGGCAGCGGCCCACCACGGCTGCGAATCTGCAACCAGCGCACCGAATCCGGTGGCGCTCGACGCGGGAATCCCTCGGCGGCAGGCGAAGACGACGGCAACGCGTCCCGCAGCAACGGCGACGACCACGCCGGCCCAGTGCGGCGGGGAGTCTGCGCCGGCCAAAACCCCGAAGGATGCTGCTTGCAGCCCAAGGACTATGAACAGCGCGGCAACTCCGAACGGCCCGGCGCCGCCGCTGTGCATGACCTCGCGCGCTCGCTCGGGTGGGCCGTAGCATCCCAAACCGTCGACGGTATCCGCGAGACCGTCGACATGCATACCGCGTGTTCCCAGCGCGAGCGCGCCCACTGTCAGTAAGCCCGCAAGGTAGGGGTTGAGGCCGATGCTGGTCGCGCCCCACAAGACTGCGACGGCAAAGGCCCCGAGTGCAATCCCGGTCAGAGGTGCAGCTGCGATAGCGCGCCGACCAGCGGTGCGGTCGATGTCGGACGGACCACGTACCGGCAGTACAGTCAGCCAGGAAAACGCCAGTGGCACACCGGAAAGCGCGCCGGCCACGGTCAGTCCGCCGTGTCTGTCTTGGTGAGATCGATCGCCTCGGGCTCATCGGCCTGCTTGCTGCCCTCGGTGCTGACGCCGGCTTCGCTGAACGTTGCCATCTTCGCGAGAACGGCCACCGCGCCCTGCAGGATCGGTAGAGCTGTCACTGCGCCTGAGCCTTCGCCGAGTCGCATGTCGAATTCGACGATCGGCGTCAGTCCCATGCGGGTCAAGGCAATGGTGTGGGCGGGTTCGGTGGAGCGGTGTCCGGCCACCCACCATTCCCGGGCGCCGAACGCCAACTCGTCGGCAGCCATAGCGGCAGCGGTCACTACAACGCCGTCGAGGATGACGGGGGTACGACGCGACGCAGCCTGGGCGAGGAAACCGGCCATCGCAGCAAGATCTGCGCCGGAAACCGTTCGCAGCAGCGCGACGGTATCGCGGACGTGTGGCCGGGCGCGGCGGAGCGCGTCACGGATGGCTGCGGTCTTGCGGATCCAGCCGGCGTCGTCGATGCCGGTGCCGCGGCCCACTGCTGCGACAGGCTCGGTGTCGGTCAGGGCCGCGATCAGTACCGTGGCAGGCGTCGTGTTGCCGATGCCCATGTCGCCGGCAATGAGAAGGTCTGCGCCCCCGTCGATTTCCTCGTCCGCGATAGCCCGGCCCGCTGCGATGGCCTGCAGAGTTTCCTCGTGGGTCATGGCGTCTTCGCGATCGATGGAACCGGAGGAGCGGCGCACCTTGTAGTTCGAGACCGCGGGATCGGTATCCACTTCCACCGCGATGTCGACAACGCGGACACTCGCGCCGGCAACCTCGGCGAGTACGTTCACCGCTGCGCCGCCGCCGAGGAAGTTGGCGACCATTTGCGCAGTCACCTCAGGCGGGTATGCCGAGACGCCGTTGCGGGCGATGCCGTGGTCGCCTGCGAATACAACCACGCGGGGTCGGGCGAAAGCATGTGGGGGACAAACGCCTTGGCATGCGGAAGCCCAGCCCGCGAGTGCCTCCAACCGGCCCAGCGATCCGGCCGGCTTGGTGAGGTCGAGTTGGCGGGCATCCGCGAGGGCCCGAACGTCGCGATCCGGCGGAGTAACCGGCTCGAACTCCGCGCTACTGACAGCCCCGCTACTGACAGCCGCGCTGCTGGTGGAGTTCGCTTCGGTGCTCACTTCGTGCCTTCCGGTTGTGCAACAGTAATTTTCACGCTGAGGGCTCTTTCAAGACGAGTGGAAGTCCTGCGACAACCAGCACGACACGATCGCATACTGCAGCGACGCGGGCATTGAGTGAGCCGATTTCGTCGCGGAACAATCGACCGGATCGGGTTTCCGGAATGACGGCCAGGCCGACTTCCGGGCTGACCAGGACCAGTGATCCGCGGTAATCGCGCACGCTCTCGATCAGTGCATCCACGGCGGGTGTGATGGTGCCGCGCGGTGCTTCCCAGGCATCGCGTCGATCGAATTCGCCGGTCAGCCAGGTACCAAGATCATCGACCAGGGTGTCCGTCGAATTGTCTTCACGGAGCGTGCGGTCGAGACCACCATCAGCCGCAGTCTCGACGGTCGACCAGTGCGTCGGCCGCCGGACTCGGTGCTGGTCGATGCGGCTTTCCCAGTCGGTGTCGGCGGGGTCGCGCCGAGCCGTGGCGACGTAGCGAACCGGTGATCCGGGAGAAAACAAAGCCTCGGCGTGCGCGGACTTACCTGACCGCGCGCCGCCGAGGACCAGAGTTCTGACAGGGTTCGACACGCTCAGATTGCGTCGCCGGGTCCCACGCGAGGCTTCGGCGCGCGAAGCTTGCGGATCTGCGATGCGCGAACGAACGCGTACCAACCGAGCTTGAATCCACCGTCGGTGCTGTCGGGGAAGCGCTCCGCGACGCGGTTGTTGATCGTGCGTCCCAGCCAAATTCCTTCGATGACCATGAAGACCATCATCACGAGCATGGCAAGGGTGACGATTGCCTGCAGCTGCGGCGTCACGAACATCGTCATGATCAGGATGAGCGCAAGTGGCATGAACAAGCCGACGAGGTTGCGGCGGGCGTCGATGAAGTCGCGAACGTACGCGCGGACGGGTCCCTTGTCGCGGGGGAGGAGGTACTTGTCCTCACCGGCGAGCATGCGCGCGCGACGGTCTGCCGACGAGGCGCGGCGCTCGGCAGCTTCGACCTTGCGCTCTTCCTTGGAGCCGCGTGTCGCTTTTCGGCGAGCGCGGGCTTCTTTGGACGTCAGCGGAGCCGGCGCAACCGGTCCACGCTTCTTGGCTTCGGCGTCGCGACGCTTGGGTGTGGGGCGACCCTTGCCCACCTGCTCGGTGGACGCCTCGTCAGAGGCTGAGGACGCCTCAGTGACCTCGACGTCATTTTTGTCGGAGTTGTCTGAGTCACCGCGGCGTAGCAATTTCACCCCTCCAGGCTATTGGATAAGTGCGTCCTCTGGGAAACCGACCTCGGTATTTCTGCTGATTGTGAAACATCTGCGACATCGACCGCCCCTACACTTCGCCCATGCGGGTAATAGTTGCTCCTGACTCCTTTGGTGACACCTTGACGGCGGGCGCCGCCGCACGCGCCATTTCAGACGGTTGGGGACAGGCGCGATCCGGCGACGAGATCATCTGCGCACCACAGTCGGACGGTGGCCCCGGATTTGTCGATGCCCTGGCCGTTTCAGGCGGAGAGATGCAGACAGCGCACGTCGCAGGCCCGCTGACGACCTCGGTCGACGCTTGGTGGCTCCTCGATTCGGAGACTGCCTACATCGAATCCGCCCAGGCCTGTGGACTTGCGCTACTCGGCGGCCCGCCAACCCGTGAGAGCGCACTCGCGGCGCACAGTCGCGGCGTCGGGGACTTGATCGTCGCAGCTCTGGACGCAGGCGCAACGAAGATCGTCATCGGACTCGGTGGAAGTTGCTGCACCGACGGTGGGCGCGGACTTGTCGACGCATTGGGTGGGGTGCAGTCTGCCCGCGATGCCCTGAGAGGCATCGACCTGATCGCCGCCACCGATGTCGAGAACCCACTATTGGGCGAGATCGGCGCGGCCGCGGTGTTCGGGCCGCAAAAGGGAGCAGACGGCAGCGCTATCGAGATCCTGGAACAACAAAACCGGGAGTGGGCCTCGACCCTGGAAAACGGAGTCTGCCGATCCGTCGCTGAGTTGCCGGGCGCGGGTGCGGCAGGGGGAATCGGCGCCGCGCTCTTTGCCATGGGCGCCGACCGCCGCTCCGGAGCGGAAGTGGTGGCGGAGCGGACCGACCAGGTGGAACTTCTACAGACAGCCGATCTGGTCATCACCGGCGAAGGAAAATTCGACAGCCAATCGCTGCGCGGAAAACTGGTGACGGCTATCGCGGCCGCTAGTGCGTCGTACGGCGTGCCGACGCTTGTTCTGGCCGGTCAGGTCGAACTTTCAGCGTCCGAGTACGAGGGCTTCGGGATAGTCGGCGCTGAATCCGTCACCGACTTCGCCGGATCGGTCGAGGACGCCATGCGCGACGCATCGACCCACCTGCGCGGACTGGCCGTCGATACCGCGCGTGAGTGGAGCATCTGGCGACACCGGTGAACGCAGCGAAGGCGTCGTTGCCGACGGGCGCGGAAAGGTTAGGATGAAGACGAATCGCACACGGTAGGAACTGGCGGGAATAAGTCGGCAGAGGCGTACCGTTGAAGCGTTCACGGGTTGGTATGAACATTAGGGAGAGCCCATGACTGTGCAGAACGAGACCGCCACCCACGGCGTCACGATGACCGAGTCCGCGTCCGCCAAGGCGAAGGCACTCTTCGATCAGGAAGGTCGCGACGACCTCGCACTGCGTATTGCAGTGCAGCCGGGCGGCTGTGCCGGACTGAAGTACCAGCTGTTCTTCGACGACCGGACCCTCGACGGCGACCTCACCGTCAACTTCAACGGCGTCAACCTGGTTGTCGACCGGATGAGTGCACCGTACGTCGAAGGTGCATCCATCGATTTCCTCGACACCATCGAGCAGCAGGGCTTCTCGATCGACAACCCCAACGCCACGGGCTCTTGCGCCTGCGGCGACTCGTTCAACTGAGTCGAGTCGATCACAATTTCAGACACAACAACTGACGCGGAACCGGAAATCGGTTCCGCGTCAGTTGTATGAATTCTTCGAAAACACATTCCACTCACTTTCGCTGAAAGGCCTCGATCCGTGACTATTGCGGTAACCGGTTCCATTGCCACCGACCATCTGATGCGTTTCCCCGGCCGCTTCGCAGATCAGCTGCTCGCCGACCAGCTTGCGCACATCTCGCTGAGCTTCCTGGTGGACGACCTCGTCATTCGTCGCGGCGGAGTCGGTGGAAACATCGCGTACGCGATGGGTGTTCTCGGTGGATCGCCGCTGCTGGTCGGTGCTGTCGGCGCCGACTTCGCGGAATACCGCACGTGGCTCGAGGACAACGGTGTCGATTGCAGTGCGGTCCGGATCTCCGACACAGCGCATACGGCGCGTTTTGTGTGCACCACGGACGAGGACATGGCGCAGATCGCGTCGTTCTACCCCGGAGCGATGAGCGAAGCGCGTGACATCGAACTCGCGGCCGTAGCCAAGACGGCCGGTGCACTCGATCTGGTCTTGATCGGTGCCAACGATCCCGAGGCCATGGTCCGCCACACCGAGGAATGCCGTGAGCTCGGAATTCCGTTTGCCGCCGATCCGTCCCAGCAGCTTGCACGCCTGTCGGGAGAGGAAGCCAAGGCACTGATCCACGGCGCCAAGTACCTCTTCACCAACGAATACGAGTGGGGACTGCTCCAGCAGAAGACGGACCTGAGCGAGGAAGAGATTCGCGCGCAGGTTGGTATCCGCGTCACGACGCTCGGCTCGAAGGGCGTCGAAATCGTTGACGGCGAGGGCAATTGGGTACGCGTCGACGTTGTGCCCGAAACCGGCAAGGTTGATCCGACGGGTGTCGGCGACGCTTTCCGTGCCGGTTTCCTGCTTGCCCACGGCGCCGGACTGAGCTTCGAGCGCGCCGCACAGTTGGGCTCACTCGTGGCCGTGCTGGTCCTCGAGACCATCGGAACGCAGGAGTGGGTGTTCAATCGCGACGAGGCGCTCAAGCGTCTCACCGATGCCTACGGAAGCGCCGCGGCAGACGAGATCGCGACGATCCTGCCTTAGGGGCAAGCATCAGGGGTGGGGGGTTGGGGGGGTGGTGAGAGCGGAAAAAACACACCACCATCACGTACAACCCTATCTGGTGAGCGGTGCGACGGTGGTGGTTGTTTGGGTGGGTCAG
>NZ_JBHTZI010000009.1:17331-402225 GCF_042790355.1 Rhodococcus sp. NPDC056743
TCTCCCGGGCGTTGGGGTATCCCATTTGGGGGCATTTTCCTGTTTGTGACAAATCCCGTAAACGCCACCCCTGATGCCGAACGACCTAGAGGTTGACCGGGTACATCGGTTCCTGGATCTGCGGAACGATCCGCTTCTCCACGAATATTCCGTGCCACACCATGAAGGTCAGCACGGTCCACAGGCGACGACTGTGATCGGAGACGCCGTCACGGTGGTCGTTGAGCATCTTCACGACCGCTGCCTTGTCGAAGATGTGATCGGTGCCGGACTCGGCAATCTGCAGATGCGCCCAATCGAAGAGTTCGGTTCCGCGCAGCCAGTGGCGTAGCGGCACGGGGAATCCGAGCTTCGCGCGATGCAGAACATGGTGCGGCACAATGCCTTCGAGGGCCTGGCGCAACGCGTACTTCGTAGTGTCCTTGGTGATCTTCTGATCCAGCGGCACCCGAGAGGCGACGTCGAATACCTCGTTGTCGAGGAAAGGCACTCGTAGTTCGAGTGAGTTCGCCATCGTGACCTTGTCGGCCTTGACGAGGATATCGCCGCGCAGCCAGGTGAACAGGTCCAGGTGCTGCATGCGCGCAACCGGATCCCAATCGCGAGACTGCGCGTAGATCGGCGCCGTGACGTCCTGATGCGTCCACTCCGGACGGAAGTCGCGCAGAACGGCCCGCAACTGGGCGTCGTTGAAGCTGCGCGCGTTGCCGTAGTACCGCTCTTCGAGTGTCAGTGAACCGCGGTTGAGCAGGCTCTTGCCGCGTGTACCGTCCGGGATTCGCTCCGACAACTTGCCGGCCGCTCGGCGCAGTCCCTTGGGGAGATACTCGAACGGCTTCAGGGACAACGGTTCACGGTAGATCGTGTAGCCGCCGAACAGCTCGTCCGCACCTTCGCCGGACAGGACGACCTTGACGTGCTTGCGTGCTTCCTTCGCGATGAACCACAGGGGGATCAGCGCGGGGTCTGCGACGGGATCGTCGAGATACCACACGATCTCGGGGATCGCCGCAGCGAACTCGGCAGGGGAGACCACCTTGACGATGTGCTTCGCGCCGATTGCGGCGGCCGACTCGGCTGCCACGTCGACCTCGGAGTAACCCTCGCGCTCGAAACCGGTCGTGAAGGTGATGAGGTTCGGGTTGTGGCGCATGGCCAGTGCGGCGATCGCGGTCGAGTCGATACCGCCGGACAGGAACGAACCGACCGTCACATCGGCACGCATGTGCTTTGCGACGGAATCCTCGAGCGCTTCTGCGATCTCCTGGTACCGCGCCTTCTCTGTGCCAGGCGCAAACGGCTTGGCTGGGAACTTGGGCGTGAAGTATCGCGTGATCTGTGGCTGCTCACCCGGACGCACCCGCGCGAAACTGCCCGATTCGAGCCGGCGAATCTCCTTGTGCAGAGTTTCCGGCTCCGGAACGTACTGCAGAACCGTGTAGTGCTCGATCGCCCGCGGATCCAGCTCGGTGCCGATTCCGATCAGATCGGTCAGCTCGAGCAGGCTCTTCTTCTCACTGCCGAATGCGGTGCCGCCGGTGCCCGTCGCGATGAACAGTGGCTTGATGCCGAAGGGGTCGCGAGCGATGAACAGCTCGCGCGTATCGGTGTCCCAGATCGCGAACGCAAACATTCCGCGGAGGCGTCGTACCGCGTCCTCGCCCCAGTAGTGAAACGCGGCGACGATGGCTTCGGAGTCGCCCTCGGTGAAGAACTTGGCGTCGTGATCCTTCGCGAGTTCCGCGCGGATCTCGAGGTAGTTGTAGATCTCACCGTTGAACGTCAGTGCATAACGCTCCGGATTCTCCGGCGGCCCCCAGCGCAGCGGCTGATGCGAGTGCGCGATGTCGATGATCGACAGTCGATTGAAACCGAACACAAGGTGGTCGTCATGCCACGTCCCCTGTTCGTCGGGTCCGCGGTGACGCAGGCAGTGCAGTGCCTGGTCGACCTGCGCGACGGCGTCGTCGCTGGTTCCGCCAGATGTCAGTAGCCCGAGCAGTCCACACACAGCGTCCGGTTCCTCGATTCAGAATTTTTTATTGCAGAAGGCTCCCGGACGTATGCATCGGGGAGAGGTCAACGAACTCTTCCTGGAAAGTATGCCGCAGATCCGTCCGTGCGCCGATCAGCGGCGAGCGAATTGCAGTGATGTAGGTCGCTGACGATGCCTGACCTGTTCCTGAGCTGCGCCTGAGAGATTTGTGTGACGTCCGACGCGACACGGTGTAGGACCCGGGGATGGATACCGGCCACCTTTGGTCTACGCTGCGTAGTAATTGGGCCTTCCATTCGAGGTGCCCTAGTTGAATTTTGCGGCGATCAGGAAGGCGTGAACGTGGCGCAAGGTCGGATCCTTCGGCGAGCTGGGCTGGCAGTATCTTTGGGCATTGCTGCCTTGCTGCTGTCGGGTTGCTCCATCGACAATGAAGTGCTTCGTTTCGGGTGGCCCTCGGGCATCACTCCTGAAGCGA
The DNA here is from genome assembly GCF_042790355.1 of Rhodococcus sp. NPDC056743. Classification (NCBI taxonomy): domain Bacteria; kingdom Bacillati; phylum Actinomycetota; class Actinomycetes; order Mycobacteriales; family Nocardiaceae; genus Rhodococcus; species Rhodococcus sp. NPDC056743. The sequence goes on from NZ_JBHTZI010000009.1 coordinate 19,806, forward strand.
CGCGCATGCGAGAACTGTGGACGTGGTCGGTTGTCGCCGCCCTCTTCATGGGTGTGCTGGTGTGGGGACTGGTCTTCTGGGCCGTAATCTTCCACCGTAAGAAGAAGGACTCGCCGGAGTTCCCGCGTCAGACGGCATACAACGTGCCTCTCGAACTCGGTTACACGGCAGTTCCGTTCGTCATCATCGCGGTTCTGTTCTACTTCACCGTTGTGGTCCAGAACCATGTTCTCGAGCGCACGGAGAACCCCGACGTCGTTGTCGACGTCACCGCATTCCAGTGGAACTGGAAGTTCGGTTACCGCTCCATCGAGTTCGGTGACGGAACAGCCAAGTACAACGGCATCGATCTCGAAGCCGAAGAGGCAGCAAAGGCCGAGAGCACCACGGTCGACGCCCACGGCGAGGAGGTCCCCGGACCGATTCACGGCAACAGCGTCCAGGACCTGAGCTACCTGCACTACGACAAGATCGAGACGGTCGGAACCAGCTCCGAAATCCCGATTCTCGTTCTCCCGACGGGCAAGCGCATCCAGTTCGAACTGGCTTCCTCCGACGTGATTCACGCATTCTGGGTTCCCGAGTTCCTGTTCAAGCGCGACGTCATGCCGAACCCCAAGGAAAACCACTCCGACAACATCTTCCAGATCAGTGAGATCGAGAAGGAAGGCGCATTTGTCGGGCGTTGTGCAGAAATGTGTGGCACGTTCCACGCGATGATGAACTTCGAGGTTCGTGCGGTTTCTCCCGAGGACTTTGCCAAGTACATCGAACTGCGCAAGGGTGACGATCAGGGCAACGGCGGTCTGAGCACCGCTGAGGCATTGTCGGCAATCGGTCAGTCGCCGGTGGCTACGTCGACCACGCCGTTCAACACCGACCGCGAGTACCGTCAGGCAACAGTCGCCACCGCAGGCAACTGAGCCGGCCAGCCTCCTCACTGAACAAGGACAAGTGCTGATATGAAGATCGAAGCCAAGCTCTTCGAGATCCTGACGCTGTTTTTCATCCTCGTCGCGATCATCTACGGTGTGTTCACTGCTCTGTCCCGCACGGGAATCGAGTGGGCCGGACTCACGGCCATCGTTCTGTCCGCGGGCCTGACCCTCATCGTCGGAACCTACTTCCGCTTCGTCGCCCGTCGTCTGGACACTCGTCCCGAAGATTACGACGACGCTGAAATCTCGGATGGTTCAGGCGAGTTGGGCTTCTTCAGCCCCGGTAGCTTCTGGCCCATGCTGCTGGCTGCTTCTGCTGCCATCGCCGCGGTGTCACTGGCTTACTTCCAGCCCTGGATGATCGTGGTTGGAGTTGTCCTCATCATCGCGACCGCCGCCGGTCTCGTGTTCGAGTACCACGTCGGACCTGAGAAGCACTGACACAAACGCTCTCTACAAGAGGCGCCGAATCCCTCGCGGGGTTCGGCGCCTCTTGTGTTTCGGTGGGGGAGTACGAGAGGTGCCGCTGATCTCTGCGACACTCGACACATGATCCTCGAACATGCACTGCTTCAAGTTGATCCGGCCCTCTCCGAAGAATTCGAGAATGCGTTCGCTACGGCAAAAGCCATCATCTCTGCAGTGCCGGGCTTTATCCGTCTGCGTCTGTCGCACTGCATGGAATCGCCGCAGCAATACCTACTGCTCGTGGAGTGGGAGAGCCTTGAAGCGCACACGGTGGTCTTCCGGCAGTCCGAGGGCTACCAGCGGTGGCGCGAGCTTCTCCATCGCTTCTACGACCCCTTTCCGACTGTCGAGCACTACGAGACGGTGTTCGAGGAAGGGGCCGGGACATGAACCGGACCACCGAACTGGCTGAGTTCCTCGATATCGCGTTACGCGGTCGGATCGAGAGCGTCTCCGACCTTGCCGAAGTGACCGGCGGGTCGATGGATACGACGGAAAAGACTGTAGCGCGACTCGAAGAGTTCGGATTCCTCTCTCTCGCAGACGGAGTCATCACCTACCGACGCCCTGACGCCACCATCGCCGATGTCACGCAGCGCATCCTGGCCGGCGTGACGCACGATCTCGAGTCCGGTATTGCGAGGACCCAAGGGGTACTCGAATTGCTACCCAAACTGATACAGGCCTGGGAGCACGGTGACGCCGATGTCCACGGTTTGCCCGTCGACGTGATGCACGGGCCGTTTGCCGCCCCGGACATGTACAAAATACAGGCGTCACGTGCGAAGCCCATAGCCTCATACGCGTGTATGCCTGACACGGTGCCGCTGTATACGGTGCTGGCCGAGAAGAAGCCAGGGTCGTACTGGAAGGAGAACGGCGGACCCAACCACGACATCCGCCTTATCGTCAGCACTGCCGACGCGAACACCGATCTGTGTCGCAATCAGCTCGCGGATGAAATCGATGCCGGATCTCAGGTTCGGATGCATCCGAATCCACCGAGCTTCTTCTGGATTCTCGATCACAAGACCGTGGGAATGCCTTTCAACTGGGGAGAGGCGTGGCCCAGTAGCGTGATGGCCGTTCAGTCCCCGACGTTCGCATCCATCATGACCTGGATCTACCACCGAGTGTGGGAGGAATCAGTTCCGGTGCTCGGGCACGGCCACTCGTGGGAAAACCCGTGGGATCCGATATTGAAACTGATGAATGCCGGTTTGACCATGGAGTCCGCGTCGATCACCCTGGGATTAACTCCGAGGACAGGGAGGCGTCGGGTCGCCGACGCCATGCGCCACTACGGTGTGTCCAGCCAATTCTCGCTCGGCGCCGCCTGGAACGCCGCACGCGACCGCCACTAGGCATAGAACAAGGTCGCCGCAACCTCTCAACGAGAGTGTTGCGGCGACCTTGTCGTTATTCGTTTTCTTGCGACGATCTAGTGGAGTTCTCCAGTGGAATCGTCCGACTTGCCGTTGCCGTGAATACGGTTCTGGTAGTCGAGCAGAATCTGAAGCTGCTCATGCTCACCGGCGTGCTGTGCGGCTTCGAGAGCTGCGCTCTCCTCCACCGGGTCTGCCTTGGTGAGGCTGCCTGAGCCGGGCTTGCCGGCGAGGCCGAGCTTGTTCATCTTCTTCGGAACAGCTGCACCCTGGTACTCGAGGGGGATCGGGTGACCGTGATCGTCGACGGGTCCGAGCGGCTGATGGATTTCGATGTACTGACCGTTCGGCATCCGCTTGATGATGCCGGTTTCGATGCCGTGCTCGAGCACTGCACGGTCACTGCGCTGCAGACCGATGCAGAAGCGGTACGTGATGAAGTACGCGAGCGGCGGAAGAACGATCATGCCGATGCGGCCGATCCACGTCATTGCGTTCAACGAGATATGCAGGTGGTACGCGATGATGTCGTTGATGCAGGAGATCGTCAGCACTGCGTAGAACGCGATAGCCATTGCGCCGATTGCGGTACGAACCGGAACGTCGCGGGGACGCTGCAGGATGTTGTGGTGAGCGTCGTCCCCGGTGAGACGCTTCTCGATCCACGGGTACGCGAACAGCAGGCCGAAGACGAGGCCCATGATCAAGGCGACGGCAAACACTGCGGGGATCGTGTACCGGTCGAACAGATAGATCTCCCAGGCGGGCCACAGTCGTGCAAGTCCGTCCGTCCACATCATGTAAATGTCAGGCTGAGAACCAGCGGAGACCTGAGATGGGTTGTACGGACCGATATTCCACACCGGGTTGATCTGGAACAGACCACCGAGCAGTGCGAGCACACCGAACGTGATGGCGAAGAATGCGCCACCCTTCATGGCGAAGACCGGAAGAATACGAACGCCGACGACGTTCTCTTCGGTACGGCCGGGGCCGGGGAACTGCGTGTGCTTCTGGTACCAGACCAGTGCGAGGTGGCCGGCGATCAGCGCAAGGATGATGCCGGGGAAGAGCAGCACGTGAGCAACGTAGAGACGCGGGATGATGAGATCGCCGGGGAAGTCGCCGTCGAAGATCATCCAGTGCAGCCAGGTGCCCACGATCGGAACACTCATCGTGATACCACCGAATGCGGCGCGGAGGCCGGTGCCGGAAAGCAGGTCGTCAGGGATGGTGTAGCCGAAGAAGCCTTCGAACATCGCCAGGACCAGCAGCAAGCAGCCGATGACCCAGTTGGCCTCACGCGGGCGTCGGAACGCGCCGGTGAAGAAGATACGGGCGAGGTGCACGATGATCGACGCGGCGAACATCAGTGCAGCCCAGTGGTGAATCTGGCGAACGAACAGACCGCCGCGAACCTCGAACGAGATGTTCAGGGTGGTCTCGTATGCGCGTGACATGGTCACACCACGGAGCGGCTGGTATGCGCCCTGGTAAGTGACGTGTGCCATCGACGGATCGAAGAACAGCGTCAGGAACACACCCGAGATGAGCAGGATCAGGAAGCTGTACAGCGCGATCTCGCCGAGCATGAAGGACCAGTGGGTCGGGAAGACCTTGTTGATCTGACGGCGCATACCTGCAGCGAGGTGGTAGCGCGAGTCCATTGCCTCCGCTTGACCTGCTGCAGCAGCGGCGATCTTTGTCGGTTTTGTGGTGGTTGTGGTCACGGTCGACGCTCCCAAAATGCCGGGCCGAGTGCTTCGATGAAGTCACCATCGGCGACCAGGAAGCCCTCTTCGTTCACTGTAATAGGCAACTGCGGAAGTGCGCGAGCAGCGGGACCGAAAATCGGCTTGCCGTACTGCAGTGCATCGAACTGCGACTGGTGGCAGGGGCACAGAATACGGTTGCTCTGCTGTTCGTAGAGCGAGGTGGGGCAACCCAGGTGCGTGCAGATCTTCGAGTACGCGAAGTAATCGCCGTAGTTGAAGCTCTCCTGGCCCTTGCGCTTCGTGACCCGCTGGGTGTCTTCCGTGCGGAGACGGATGAGCATGACCGAGTTGCGGATACCGCGCAGAGCTGCGAGCAGTGCGTGCTCGTCGCCACGATCGGATTCACGGAAGGGGAAGACCGTTTCCATGGAACCGGCGTCGAGATCCTCCGGGCGTACGAGAACGATGTCCTCGGGGCGTCCGGTGTCACGACGAAGGTAGATGGTCTCGCCCGGGTAGTTCGGGGTCCAGCCGGACACCCAGAGCGGAGAATCGTCACCCTTGGCCCACGGGTTCTTGATGAGTCCGCCGAGAGGCATGATCAGCATGACGCCGAGCGCGCCACCACCGAACATCAAGCTGCGCTTGATGGCCTTGCGGCGGGGGAAGGTGGACGTCTCCAACGTGTCACCGAGTTCGGCGACGATCGTGCGGCGATCCACCTCAGCCGATCCACCGTCGTGGCGGTCCTGAATGGACACCTCTTCGGGGATGAACTTCTTGGTGAACTGCACCGCGCCGATTCCGACACCGAGGATCGCAAGACCCATGGTCAGACCGATCAACGGTGTGTACAGGCTGTACTTGCCGTAGTTCTCGTCACCGGCGCCGGCGTACTGCCAGGGCCAGAACAGGTAGATCGCGATGAATGCGATCGCGGAGACACCGGCGAGGCCGAACCAGAATGCAACATTCCGCTCGGCGCGCTTCTCGGCCTTGGTGCCTTCGACGGCCCAACGGTCACGACGGTAGACAACGTCGACGCCGTCGAGATTGGTGCCAAGGGTGACCAACTCGTCGCGAGTCATCGCGTCGAGTTCCTCATCCGTGTACTTCTTTGGCGTATCGCCGCCCTGCTGGCCAGCGTCGCTCATGACCTTGCTCCGATCCACAATGCTGCACCAACGACAGCGACGATTCCGGCGGCCCACATGAAGAGACCTTCAGAGGCCGGACCGATGCCGCCGAGACCGTAACCACCGGGGTTCTTGGCCTCTCCGGACGACTTCACGTAAGCGATGATGTCTTTCTTTTCCTCGAGCGTCAGCTGACGATCGGAGAACTTCGGCATGTTCTGGGGGCCGGTGACCATAGCGGCGTAGATCTGCTGCTCGTTGGCCGGATCCAGGACTGGTGCGTACTTGCCCGAGGACAGTGCGCCACCGCGACCGGTGAAGTTGTGGCAGGACGCGCAGTTGAGGCGGAACAGTTCGCTGCCTCGACCGATGTCGCCACCGCGAAGCGAGGACTGAGCGATTTCGCCGTTCTCGTCACGAATGAGCGTCGGGCCACCGCCGTTGGCCTGGATGAATGCACCCAGGGCATCGGTCTGTGCAGCGTCGAACTTGGGGTCCTTGCGCTGAGCCTGTGCCTCGTTGCGTGCTGCAGGCATACGACCGGTCGAAACCTGGAAGTACACCGCCGCCTCGCCGACACCGATAAGGCTGGGACCGCGGTCCGCGACGCCCTGAAGGTTGGCGCCGTGGCACGTGATGCACGACGTGTCGTACAACTGCTTGCCTTCGCGGATAAGCGCGGCTGAATCGTCGCTAGCAGTAGCGACCTGCGGAGCGGGTGTCAGTGCCGAGGCGAGGAAACCTGCGCTGATCAATCCCATCATCAGTACGAGCGCTCCGGTGACACGCCGGCGGATCTTCCGCTGGCGACGCGTCTTCGCGGCGATCGCTGTTGTATCGGATGTGGGAGGGGGGGATGAACTCATCTGTATCCCTTTGGTATGTCGGGACGGACTGGACGTCAGGGGCTGCCTGTGGCGTTCAGCTGATTAACGGATGAAATAAATCGTTGCGAACAGCGCGATCCACACGATGTCAACGAAGTGCCAGTAATACGAAACGACGATCGCTGCGGTTGCCTGAGCCGGCGTGAACTTGCTGACTCGGGTGCGTGCGATCAAGAAAACGAAGGCGATAAGACCGCCGATGACGTGCATGCCGTGGAAACCGGTGGTCATGTAGAACACCGAGCCGTACACACTGCTGGAGATGGTGGTGCCGTGATCGACGAGGTGGATGTACTCGTACGCCTGTCCGGCGACGAAGAACGTTCCCATTGCCAAGGTGATCGTGTACCACCGACGAAGTCCGAAGACGTCGCCGCGCTCGGCCGCGAATACACCCATCTGGCAGGTGAACGACGATGCGATCAGCACCAACGTCACCGGTACAGCCAAATACAGGTTCAATTCGGTCGGCTCCGGCGGCCAATGGCCCTCCGGTGCCTGCGCCCGTGCCACGAAGTACATGGCGAAGAGCCCTGCGAAAAACATGAGCTCACTGGACAACCACACGATGGTGCCAACGCTGACCATATTCGGCCGGTTCAGCGAGTGCACGCGTTGGGTGATTGCCGATCCTGAAGTCCCTACTGCGCTCGTCACAGACAGAAGTATGACGCTTCGTCGTAAGAGACGGCCACTCGGGTCTGCCATCGGCGCGTCGTAAGGCTCGAGATCGCGATTTCGGTCGGCGTACGCGCAGGTGGCGGCACTGTGAATATGCTGACGCGATGGCAGCTACACACCAGAGTAGACGTTGGTACCTGAGAATTTTCAACAGAAAAGTTTCGCCCCCGCTCGATCCGTCGAGGCATGATCTCGAGATCGTCGCCGAAGGTTTCGACGACGTTGAATCGTGCTCGACGGCGTTGGAGCGGGGTGCGTCCGTCGAGCCGCGTTGGCAACCGGATTCGGAAGCGGTGCTGCGCCACCATCTCGATCTTCCGGCGGTCGCGCTCGAGGATGCGGAGTCGATCGTTGCACAAGACGGATATCGGCGCGCGTCGTCAGCTGCAGGCGACGGGGCAAGCGATGACGACGGCACGGTTCGCGTGGTCTTCGAACGTGTACAGGTTCTGGACGCGTTGCACTGCTCGCAGGAGCGATCGCGGATGGCTGGTTTGGCTCAGCGGCTGGGTGGGTCCGTCGCGGGTTGGGATGCGCTGCAGCCGAGGGGCGCCGCGCAGTCAGGTTCCGGGAAGGGCCGACGCACAGTGTGAGTGGACCAATTCGCGACCGCCGCACGGTGACTGACTAGGCTGCATGGGTCAGATACACCACGACTTGATTCGACTGAACCTAGGGGACCGAAGTAGATGGCCGGCACCGACGCAACCAACGCTGTGAACTCCGATTCGAGCGGTGTAGTGCGGTCCTGGCCGATGATTCTCGGTCAGCTCACCGACGGGCGCGATCTGTCGAGCGACGATTCCCGTTGGGCGATGGGCGAGATCATGTCCGACAACGCAAGTTCGGCGCAGATAGCCGCATTTGGTGTCGGGTTGAAGATGAAGGGCGAGACACCGGCCGAGTTGCAGGGCCTCGCCGACGCGATGCTCGAACATGCCAAAGCGGTGCCGGTCGATTCCGATGTGGTCGACATCGTCGGAACCGGCGGCGACCGCTCCAACACCGTGAACATCTCGACTATGGCTTCGATCGTGGTGGCCGCCTCGGGAATTCGAGTGGTCAAACACGGCAACCGGGCAGCGTCGTCGAAGAGTGGCGGCGCCGACGTGCTCGAGGCTCTCGGTGTTCGGATCAACCTGGGTCCGGAAGACGTGGCGCGATGTGTCGACGAGGTTGGCATCGGTTTCTGTTTTGCGCCGGTTTTCCACCCGGCACTTCGTTTTGCGGCGGTGCCACGTAAGGAAATCGGTATCCCGACGGCCTTCAACGTGCTCGGACCCCTGACCAATCCCGCCCGGCCCCGTGCCGGATTGATCGGTTGTGCCTTCCCGAAGCTGATCTCCGTTGTCGCTGGAGTTCTTGCGCAGCGCGGTAATTCGGCATTGGTGGTTCGCGGCGACGACGGCCTCGACGAACTGACGACATCCACGACGTCGACGGTGTACGTCGTTGCCGACGGAGCCGTGCGTACCGTCACGTTGGATCCGCGAGACCTCGGCATCGAGCGGGTGCCGCTGGACGAATTGCGAGGCGGCGACGCTGACGTCAACGCTCAGATCGCGCGCACGTTCCTGTCCGGCCAGCCCGGCCCGGTCCGGGATGCGGTACTACTCAACGCGGGTGCGGCCATTGCGGCCTTCAACGGTGTCGGTGACGACCTGGAAGCGGCGATTGCTGCTGGAATGGCCTCGGCCGCGCTCGCTATCGACAGCGGCGCGGCCGCGGAACTGTTGCGTAGGTGGGCATCGCTCACCACGGCGTTGACAGAAGGCGCCTGAGCCGTCACTCACCGAGTGAGAACCCAGCCTCGACGTCGGCGCTGGAGAAGGACTGGAACGCAATATGGGTGGCGGTTCGCGTCACTCCGGGAACCTTGTTGATGCGGCCGGTGATGACCTCTGCGATCTGGGCGTGGTCGCGGACCCTGACCACTGCGATGAGGTCGACGTCGCCTGCGCAGGAGTACACCTCGCTGACACCGGGGATGTCGGCGACGGCCTGAGCCGTCTCCGGGATCCGGGCCGATTCGGCGTGGATCATGACGATCGCGTTGATCATGTCGCTCCTCTAGTCGCGCTGGGCAGTGCTGCGGTCGAGCTTATGTCCTCGTGTCGGTGCGTCCGTGCCAGGCATCACGACGGTTGTCTGTCGGCTCGGATTCGGTTCCGGCCTTGGCGAGTCGGCACCAGTCCTCCCAACTCCCCGCGCCGAATGCGGGCTCGGTGTAGCCCGACGAGGCGGAGACGATTCTGACGCCGTCCGATCCGAGCCAGCGCACCACGAGCGCCAGTTCCTCCGGTGGCGCTCCGCGAAGTGGTGAGTTGTCGGGAAGTGCGGTCTCGGCCGACGCGACGAGAGCGTCGACAACTGGCATGGGATGGGTGCCGGCACGGGCGAGGCCGGCGGAGGCGAGCCTGCCGGCGCGGATGACGGCCAATTCCCAGCCGCCTTCCGGCGCGGGTCGCGCCAGTACCAACTGATCCAGTGCAGCGACGGCGGCAAGCTTTTGGGTGCGTCGCACTGCTGCGGCAACTGCGGCCGTCCGGTCGCGCAGTCTTGCCGCGTTCTCGAACAGCGCGGTGTCCGAGAGTTGCTCGATGCGCTCCTTCATTCGCTGAAGAGGTGTGTCGTGTACGCCGGCGAAGAACTCTCGAACTTCTGCGACTGTGACTGCGTATCGGTCCGCGGTGTCGTCTCGAGGTGCCGGGCACGAGCTGAGTTCGCGTGCGGGGCAGGCAGGCCCGTGAACCGCGCCGTGGGGGATCCGCTTGGTGCAGGTTCGCAGGCCGGTGAACTCGCACACTGTCTCGGCGATCTCCTGTGCGCTCGCGCGCGAGGTGAACGGTCCGATCGAGTGTGGGGCGGGGGTACGCACCACGGACAGGCGGGGAAAGGCCTCGTCCGTGAGGACGATCCACCATCCGCGTTTGGGGAACTTGGAGCGTCGGTTGTAGGGCGGGGTGTGCGCAACGAGGAGTCGGAGTTCCCGTACGCCGGCTTCGAGAGCGTGAGCACACTCCACATGGTCGACCCGGGTGGCCAAGGCCACCATCTCCTTCATCCGGCCACGCGTCTCGGAACCGGTGAAATAGCCCCGGACGCGGCGGCGGAGGTCCACTGCCGTCCCGATGTACAGAGCTTCGTCGGACGGGCCACGAAAGAGGTAGACGCCGGGCCTTCGTGGGAGGTCTGCGGCGAAGGAACGTTTGGCGCGTTGGTGAGCCGAGATGTTGGGGAGATAGTCGATCAGCTCGCTGTAACTGTGTACGCCTTGATTGCCGACCCGATCTATCAAGCCGTGGAGCACGTCGACAGTGGCTCTGGCGTCGTCGAGCGCTCGGTGCGTCGGTTGGGTGGAGACGCGGAACAGATGCGCGAGCGCCGAGAGCTTCACGGAGGGGGCTTCGTCGCGGGTCAGGACACGTCTGGCGAGTTTGACGGTGCAGAGGACTTGGAACGGCGGCCACGGCCGGGCCGTGCGGGAGGCAGCCGCCTTGAGGAACCCGATATCGAAGGGAGCGTTGTGGGCAACGAGAACAGAACCCTTCGCGAACTCGAGGAAGGCGGGAAGGACGCGATCGATGCGCGGAGCATCGATCAGCATTGCGTCGGTGATGCCGGTCAGTTCCACGATGTAGGGCGGGATCGACCGCCCGGGATCGACCAGGGTTGCCATCTCGCCGAGTATCTGGCCGCCGCGAATCTTGACGGCACCGATTTCGGTGATCGAATCGGTGTCAGCGCTTCCACCGGTGGTCTCGAGGTCGACGACCACAAACGTCGTCTCGCTGAGCGGAGTGTCCAGTTCGTCGAACGACAGTTGACGGCCGATAGCCGGATCGGCGTCAGCGGCGGCGGCGGTGACAGCGTCGGCATGACTCACAGCGCAGGACAGTAGAGGGATGGTCCGACACGAATCGGCCACCGTGGCTGGAAGGACCTCCGAAAGTTGAATTCGGGACTATCGGGCGTCGGACACACTCCGGCATTTGGTCGCCCGTGACACAAAAGAGACGAGCGTCACAGTTGGGCGATTTTCGACGTTCGCCAGTGCCTTCGGTCCCGCCTTCGGGTGAGGTGGATCTGCCGGTGTTGCCTGCCGTGTGCCGACGTGTAATCCGCGTCGGACGAAAAGGGGCCTACCGGTACGTAAGTAGTGCTGATCTGGGACAAACCCCGGATTGCCGACCCTGATCGAATTGGTGCGATTCGTAAGAAGTGAGGGATGGCGTCACGGAAACCGGACGTATCGTTATCCCGTTGTGACCGTTTTGGCGTATCGAGCGCGACTGCGCGCAAATTCGGATGAATCGCGCGCGAATTCGGCGATGCGGTCGACATCGCCGCGATCATTTCGTAATCTTCCTGAGACCTAACGAAGTCTTGCCGGGCCACACAGGACCGGCATCGTCAGGAACCGCCTAATCGGGATCTCCGCGAGGAACCCGAACCGGGAACCCAAGTTTCACTGGGGTGAATCCCGCCTGGGGCGTAGCAAGCGTTATCGCTACGGACCACGCGGGTAGGGCTGATCTTCCCAGCCCGAACCCGTCAGCTAACTCGGTCGGCGGACGAATGGAAGAAATGGAGCACCCCTTAAAGTGGCGTCACAAAGTTTGAAGCGTTCGGCAACACTGGTTGTCGCCGGCGCACTTGCAGCCGGAGCCTTCGCTACCACCGCTGCGCCTGCCTCGGCAGACCCCATCACCATCCCCGGTGTCGGTACGTTCGACATCCCGGGCGTCTCGATCCCCGAACTTCCCGTGATCCCCGGTGTCACGGACAACCCCGCGTTTGCACCGATCGCACAGGCCGCACCCGTCGCTCCCATCTCCACCCTTGGTGAGCAGGCTGTTCGCGCCGCAGAGAGCAAGCTGGGCGCCCCGTACGTGTACGGCGCGGCAGGCCCGGACGCGTTCGACTGCTCCGGTCTGATCCAGTGGGCTTACAAGCAGGCCGGCCTGAACATCCCCCGCACGAGCTACGACCAGGCTGCTGCCGGTGTCGCAGTCGCACAGTCCGATCTCCGTGTCGGTGACGTCATCTCCTTCTACGGCGGATCGCACTCGGGCATCTACGCGGGCAACGGTAATGTCATCCACGCTTCGACCGCGGGTCAGCCCGTGAAGCTTGCACCCGTGTCGTCCATGCCGTACGACGGTGCTCGCCGCTTCTGATCCGGTGTCACTGATCGGGTACCTGTGAAGGTCGACCTGATCCACTTGAAAAGGGGCAGTTCCACTCTGCGCAGATGTGGGCCTCGAATCAGCTGATTCGAGGCCCACATCTGTTTTTCGGTTCTGGGGTCGGAAGCCGACGGGTTCTTCACACCGTTATCGCTACTGGCGAGTAGACACAAACGTATGCCATTCCGTAACCTGATCGAGACATTAGGCGCCGCGGACGGGTAGTGTGTGTAGTTGACATCTGGCTAACAGATTCCGACCCGCTCCCGCAGGTATCACCAGCAGGCATCACAAGACATGAGACGGAGAGTCGCGTTCCGTGGTTTCATCGAGTAAGTACAGCCGAGTTCGCATCGCACTGACGGTCGGTGCGCTGGCCATCGGGCTTGTCGCATTGCCCTCGATGCCCGCCACTGCAGACCCGGCGATCACGAATCCCACCGAGGCGCTCGAGAAGCTCGGTGAACTCGCCCGAGTGTCCGAGCAGACCAACGAGGCTTTGCACAACGCCCAGATCGATCTCGACGCGAAGACGTCCGTGCAGCTCGACGCGGAAGCTCGACTTGCCGAGGATCAGGGACGGTACGACGTGGCAAAGGCCAAGGTTGCCGAGGTCGCGCCCGCTGTGAACCGTATTGCGACGGCAAATTACCAGGGCGCGCGGACTAATCGGCTCTTTGCCTTGATGGTCAGCGATTCGCCGCAGCAGCTGCTCGATCAGATGTCCGCACTCGATGTCATCTCCAACGACGCGGCGGTGCAGGTCCGCCAGTTCAACGAAGCGACGCTCGACGCTCGACAGGCGGCGGATGCTTCGCAGCAGTCCGCGGATGCGGCACGAGTTGCGGCCGATCAGGCGAAGGCGCTCAGTGACGATTTGCAGCGCAAACAGAGTGAACTTCAGGCTCAGGTTGCCGAGGTGACCAAGGCGTTCGACGATCTGACCGACGCCGAACGTGTGCAGTTGAGCGGGTCGACCTTTCCGGACGGCGTCGACGCCGGCAAAATTCTAGCTAACTTGACTCCGGGGTCTGGCACCGCGGCATTGCAGGCCGGTTTGACCCGCATCGGTGATCCGTACGTCTGGGGAGCTACCGGCCCCAACGAGTTCGATTGTTCCGGTCTTGTCGTGTGGTCGTACAAGCAGATCGGCAAAACTTTGCCGCGGTCCAGCCAAGCGCAGGCAGCCGGGGGTACACCGATATCGCGTGACCAGTTGCAGCCCGGCGACATCGTCACCTTCTACAGCGACAATTCGCATGTCGGTATCTACGCCGGCGACGGCAACATCCTCCACGCGTCGACGTTCGGCGTACCGGTGAAGGTGGAGTCGATGGCAGGTATGCCGTTCTCGACTGCTCGCCGTTACTGACCAGCGCATCCTCGCAAGTGGCTCGGCCGCTGCGACTGGGGGTTCACTCCGTCTCCTACACTCGGCATCGTGTCGAGTGACCCCATGACGTCCCCCGGAGCCGGGACGAACCGCAAGCGCCGTTGGGAGTATCCAGCTCTCATCGCGCTCGGGTGTGCCGTCGTGGTGATTCTCGGACTGACCGTTGTTCTGACCGACACCCCAGGATCGTCCGAGCGCTCTGCTGCAGAAGCCGATGTCGCGCGAGTCAACGAGGTTCAGGCTCTTCTCGATTCGTGGGCACGCGCCCAGATGTCCGACGATCCGACGTCATTGGCACAGTTCGTAGACGCTGCTGCGACCCCAGGGTTGCTCGACGCAGAGATACGACGCGCCACAGCCGCTGGTGCACTGAGTTTTTCGGATTGGGCATACGAGGTCTCGCCGGGAACTCTTGTCGAGGCTTCCCGCACCGGGTCGCCCGAGGGCGTCACGTTGTGGGGCGCTCAGGTGATCTTGCGCTATGCACTCGACGGTGTGGACGCCGCGCCGACGCGTAAGTCCGTGTTGATGACGTTTGCGGAGCGTGACGGCGCGTGGTTCGTGTTCGCGGACGGCTCGATTGTCGACGTCCTGGGTTCTGCCTCGACCGGTTCGGAATTGAGCGTCGACTCGTGGCACGGTCCATGGGATTTCGGTCCACTCGCGGTTGCGGCCAACGCGGCGGAAGATTCGATAGTCGTCGGGCATCCCGGCCAGCAGGCATTTGTCGATGCGTTGGCTGCGGATCTCGACGGGGCTGTGAAGAATACGACGCAATTGTGGGGTGATGGCTGGTCCGAGCGTGCCGTTGTGATGGTCGCCGGTTCGCCCGAGGAGTTCACGGCGATGGTCGGTTCGCAACACGACGGATCGTCCATTGCGGCTGTGTCGGTGGCGGATACGGTGCGTGACGGGGCCAGTGAGGTGAGTGGCCAGCGCATCATATTCTCGCCGGCCGCCGCATCGCGCCTGACTCCGACGACGCGACAGGCGGTACTTCGCCACGAGATGATGCATATCGCGGCGCGATCCCAGACCCGGGACGGATCGCCCATGTGGGTTCTCGAAGGGTATGCGGAGTACGCCGGCAACCGCAGTTCCGGGCGGGCGGCGCGGGAGATCGCGCCGACCCTTGCGGCCGCGGTCCGTTCCGGTGACGTGCCCTCCGGGTTTCCCGAGGATTCACAGTTCGGGGGCGTGCCGGTCGTGAGTTCCCTTGCGTACGAATCGGCGTGGTCGATCAACGCCTATGTGGCTGATCGTTTCGGCGAACCCAAGCTGACGGAACTGTTCCGCTCGCTGTCCGTGGGTCCGTCGACATCGGAAGAGATCAACCAGCACATCGTCGACGTACTCGGCGTGAGCATTGACGACCTGCGCGACGGCTGGGCCGATTGGCTGCACCGCACACTGGGCTGAAAGGCCGCAGCGGGCGCCAACTCGCCCGTGCCTTACGGTGGACCAATGCGCCGGACCCTTTTGGTGACCAATGATTTTCCGCCCCGACCGGGCGGGATCCAGTCGTATCTACATACGTTCGCGAAGCACCTTCCAGCCGACAAGTTGGTTGTCTACGCGCCGCGGTGGCGCGGTGATTCGCACAAGAAGTTCGATGCCGCTCAACCTTTCGAGGTGGTAAGGCATCCCACGACATTGATGCTTCCGACGCCGTTTGTCGCCAGACGTGCCGCGAAACTGGTCAAGAAACATGATTGCGAGTCCGTGTGGTTCGGGGCGGCGGCGCCCCTTGCACTGTTGGCGCCTGTGGTCCGCCGGGCCGGTGCGTCGCGAGTGATCGCGAGTACTCACGGTCACGAAGTGGGGTGGTCGATGATTCCGGGCGCGCGGCAGTCGTTGCGGACAATCGGTGAAAACACCGACACGGTTACTTTTGTCAGCAAATACACGCGAGGACGTTTCGCGGCGGCCTTCGGGCCGCAGGCAGCGCTGGAGCATCTGCCGTCAGGAGTGGATACGTCTGTCTTCCACCCTGATTCGGCCGCTCGCGCAGAACTGCGGACGCGGTACGGCCTGGGGGAGCGCCCGACGATTCTCTGCCTGTCGCGACTGGTGCCGCGCAAGGGACAGGACATGTTGATCAAGGCGCTGCCGACTATTCGAGCGAGCATCGACGGCGCGGTACTTGTCATAGTCGGAGGTGGGCCGTACGACGAGAAGCTACGTGAACTCGCCCGCAAGACGGGGATGGACGATCACGTCGTGTTCACCGGCACCGTGCCCGCAGCAGAATTGGCAGCCCACCACACCATCGCGGATGTTTTTGCGATGCCCTGCCGTACGCGCGGTGCAGGACTCGACGTCGAAGGACTTGGGATTGTCTATCTGGAAGCGTCGGCGACGGGTGTTCCCGTCATTGCGGGTCGCAGTGGCGGTGCCCCGGAAACGGTGCAGCAGAACAAGACCGGGCTGGTCGTCGACGGTACGTCGGTTGCCGACATTGCTGCATCGGTGATCGAGATCCTGTCAGACCGTGACAGAGCTGCCGCAATGGGCGCCGCCGGTCGGGACTGGGTGGCAAGCGACTGGAAGTGGGACACCCTCGCGTCGAAGTTGCAGGCTCTGCTCGGCTGAGACTCGAACCGAAGCACTCGAAGCTCGGTATCACCACAACGCTGTGGCCGCCACACCTCGGAAGAGTGTGGCGGCCACAGCGCATTGTGCAGGGTGTTACTTCGCGTAGATCATCTCGATCTCCGCGGCGAAGCTGGTGTGCACGACGTTGCGCTTGAGCTTCATCGTCGGGGTGAGTTCGCCTGTGTCCTCGGAGAAGTCGACCGGCAGGATCTTGAATTTCTTGATTGCCTCGGCATGCGAGACCAGCTTGTTGGCCTCGTCGATCGCGTCCTGGATCTCGCCGACCAGTTCGCCGTCGCTGACCAGATCGGCCGCGGTGGTGCCGGCTGCCTTGTTGTTGCGCTCGTTCCAGGCCGGCAGAGCTTCGGCGTCGATGGTGATCAGTGCGCCGATGAACGGCTTCTGATCACCCACCACGATTGCCTGGCTGATGAGCGGATGCGCACGCAGTGAGTCTTCGAGTTGGGCGGGGGAGACGTTCTTTCCACCTGCCGTGACGATGATTTCCTTCTTGCGTCCGGTGATCGTGATGAACCCGTCCGCATCGACTGTTCCGAGGTCGCCGGTGTGGAACCAGCCATTCTCGATCGACTCTGCGGTTGCCTTCTCGTTGCGCCAGTATCCGGTGAAGACCACAGGGCCGGAGAGGAGGATCTCGCCGTCGTCGGCGATGCGAACAGAGTTGCCGGCCAACGGTTTTCCGACGGATCCGACTTTCTGGGAGCCGATGGTGTTCACGGCAAATGCTGCGGTGGTTTCGGTGAGACCGTATCCCTCGTAGATCGTGACGCCGATACCGCGGAAGAAGTGGCCGAGGCGGGCACCGAGCGGAGCGCCGCCGGAAATGGCGAGTTGGCACTGTCCGCCGAGTGCTGCCCGCAGCTTGGAGTAGACGAGTTTGTCGAACAGTGCGTGCTTGGCCTTGAGGACGATGCCGGCGCCGCCCTTGTCCTGGGCCTCGCTCCACGCGATCGCGGTTTCCGCGGCCGCGTCGAAGATCTTGCCCTTGCCCTCGCCGTGGGCCTTTGCGCGGGCGCTGTTGTAGACCTTCTCGAACACGCGCGGTACCGACAGGATGAAGTCGGGCTTGAATTCGCCGAAGGTGGGGACGAGGTTCGGGATGTCGCTGGTGTGTCCGAGGGTGGCACCGGCGTCGAACGAGGCGATGCTGACCGCACGCGCCAGGACGTGGGCCAGGGGCAGGAACATCAGGGTGCGGACCCCCGGCGTCTTGAGCAGATCGCCGAGGTTGGAGTCGAGGATTCCCTTCGACTCTGCAATGAGGTTGGAGTGCGTCAGCTGGCAACCCTTGGGGCGGCCGGTAGTGCCGGAGGTGTAGATCAGGGTTGCGGGATCGGAGGCCTTCAGAGCGTCGATGCGCGTCTGGACCTCGTCGTCGGAGATGTCGGCGCCCAGGGCCGACAGCTCCTCGACTGCGCCGCGTCCACCGGCGGAGGCCTCGATCTGGTACACGGTGCGCAGCGCCGGCGAGGCTTCTGCGACGTCCTTGACGGTGGCTGCGTGGGCGTCGTTCTCGACAACGAGGTCGATGGCGTCGGAATCTTCGAGGATCCAGCGAACCTGCTCGGCGGCGGATGTTTCGTAGATCGGAACCGTCACACCGCCTGCAGCCCAGATCGCGTAGTCGATCAGTGGCCACTCGTAGCGGGTCGCGGACATCAGCGCGACGCGATCGCCCTGCTTGACGCCGATCGCGATCAAGCCTTTGGCAACTGCGGTTACCTGGGCGGCGAACTCACCGGCAGTGACGTCGACCCACGCGGAGCCGACTTTGCGCTTGTAGACGACGGCCGCAGGCTTCGTCTTCGCAAATGCGAACACCGAGTCGACCGCAGAGGCATCCTCGGGAATCGTGAACGTCTGGGGTGCGCTGTATTCAGGCACGAAATACCTCCGACACTGCGAAATACTGACGAGTAGGGTTTGACTCTATTCACTGTAGTCGCACGTCCGGCATAGTTGTGGCCCGGCTTACAGTCTGTCCGTTTTGCAGTGGTGTGACACCGTGCGCTCGCTCGTCGACGCGATATGTGAAGCTAACTGTCGTGAGCAGCATTCAGGTCGCAGACCAGACTTTCATCGCGGCACCGCCCGAGCGTGTCGCCGAACTGTTGTCTTCGCGCGCGCAGTGGCGCCGGTGGTGGCGAGATCTCCAGCTCGAGGTGCGTGAGGACCGCGGTCCCGCAGGCTTCCGGTGGGGTGTGTCCGGCAGCCTTGTCGGCACCATGGAGGTGTGGCTCGAACCAGTCATGGACGGCGCCATCGTTCACTATTTCCTGCACGCGGAACCGGTGGGTGTGTCGCCGTCCGGGCTGGCCGATCTCGACCTGGCCGCGATGAACCGCGCGCGGCGCGTCGACGGCAAGGTGATGTCTTTCGAACTCAAGCGTGAGCTGGAAGCGGGGCGCCCCGCAGGTGTCGCTCCGGAATCTGTGTGACGCGGTAACAGTTTTACGCCCGCATTCGGGGAGAATTGCGGGGACGACGAAGTCTCGAGGGAAGGAAGAGTAGTCGGATGGCCGAGAAAACCAAGGGGTTGATCAGCATCGACGCTCAGCCTGACGCTGTCATGGCCGTGATCGCCGATTTCGAGGAGTACCCCGCGTGGGTTGCGGCGGCCAAGTCCGTCGAGGTTCTGGACGTGGGCAGCAATGGTCGCGCGAACCGGGTGCGGTTCGTTCTCGATGCCGGAGTTGTGAAGGACAAGTACGAGCTGTCGTACACGTGGGCGCCCGACGGCATGTCGGTGAGCTGGAAACTGGTGAGCGGGGAAATTCAGAAGTCCCAATCCGGTTCGTACACTTTGCGTTCCGAGCCGGGTGGAAGCACGTCGGTTACCTACGAGCTGACGGTCGACCTGACCATCCCGATGATCGGGTTGTTCAAACGCAAGGCCGAGAAGATCATCACGGATACGGCATTGAAGGAACTGAAGAAGCGAGTCGAGGGCTGAACGCCGCGCGGGCCCGTCTTCAACTCTTCATCGGGAAGGGTGGCAGTGGAACGACGACGCTGGCGTCGGCCGCGGCGCTGTCGGCGGCGACTTCCGGTTCCAAGGTTCTGCTGATGTCGATCGATCGGCTTCATTCGCTCGCGGATGTGCTGGCGATACCGGTTCCGCACGTAGTGACTCCACTGGTCGAACAGGTGGATGTCTGGCAGCTCGACACGTTGGCGCTTGTCGAGGACAAATTCCGTGGCGTGTCAGCGCTACTCGATGCCGCCGGTTCCCACGAGCACGGTTCGTCGCTCCAGACCTTGGAGCCTGAGGAACTGACGGGTTCGCTCGGCATCGCGGACATTCTGGCGCTTGCCGAGGTAGTGCGAATGGCGTCGAGCGGCGGCTACGACGTCGTGGTCGTGGATTGTCCGTCGTCGCCGGAGGCGTTGCGGATTTTCGGCGCTCCCGCGATGGTGTCCGAGTACCTCGAGCGGCTGTGGCCGCGGCACCGACGGCTTGCGGCGGTGGCGGCGACCGACGTGCGGTTGATGCTCCTGGTGTCGGTGATCGAACGCATTGTCTCCTCGGTCGACGAGATCTCGGCGTTCCTCGCCGACTCTTCGCACACCGAGGTTCATCTTGTGACCTCGGCGCAGGAATCCGCGGCGCTGGCGACTCGGCGCACACTGTCCGGTCTGGCACTCTCTGCCCTCCCGGTTGCGCGGGTACTTGTCAATAGTGTTGTTCCGCAATTTGTTTCGCAGGAACTCGCAGATGAGGGTTCGCGCTGGTTGTCGAAGATGCGTGTCGCACAGTTGTCGGTGCTCGAAGCAATTCGCGACGCGGCCGATGGGATTGCCGTCACGGTTGTCGAACATGTCGGCACCGAACCGGTAGGGTTGGCGGCCCTGGGCGACATTGCAGTTGCGCTGGGCGACCCTGCCGATGCACTGGGCGATATTACCGTTGCACGGGGCGACGGGGCCGCCGCGCAGCCGATCCGCCATCTCGATCCGATAGCGGTGACGCTGGAATCGGGGACGGGATTGGAGTCGGTCTATGCGATGCGGATGTATCTGCCGCTCGTCGATCCGTCGTCGTTGACGTTGGGCCGGGTGGAGGACGATGTGCTGGTGGGAGCGGACGGGGTGCGACGGAGAGTGAGACTTGCGTCGGTGTTGCGGCGATGCGTCGTGACCGGTGCCGAACTCGACGGCGCCCATCTGATCGTTCGTTTCTCACCGGATCCCGCGGTGTGGCCTGCATGAACGACGATCACACCAAGCTCCTCGCCGAGTTTCGGGTGTTGGCCGAAACCGTCCTTTCCCGAGTCGAGCCGATCGTGGCACAGATGGCGGAGGGACGCACGAACACATCCACCGATCTCGAGTCCTCGGAAGAATTGCCTGCATTCAGTGGCTGCAGTTGGTGTCCGGTGTGCGCTCTTGCTGCCTTGATGCGGGGCGAGCATCACGAATTACTGGCAGTCCTGGCGGGGCATGTGGCCGTTCTCCTGGCAGTGCTGCGTGAGCTGTTGGACGAGTTTTTCGGCGGGCAGGGTAAACCGGGCGGCCATCCGGACGGTGGTCCTGACGGCGGCGTGCCGGCGCCGGACGGTACCGCACAGGCAAAGTCCCGTTCGTCGTCCTTCGTTCCGATCACCGTGACCGTCAAACGGTAAAGCTGGAACTTCGGTGCCGTTCGTGGGCACAATCGTCAAGAAGGCGTACCGAGTGTGGAGTGTGGACCGGATGATCACCAAGCGCAGCGCAAATGCCGACATCCTGACCGTCGGAATAGATGTGGGCGGCACCAGTATCCGAGCGTCGGTGGTCGACGTCGACGGCCAGGTGCTCGATACCATGCAGGCTCCGACGCCCCAATCCGCGCGGTCGCTCGAGGATGCGCTGGATCGGGTGGTCCGTGAACTGGTGAGCCGACACGACGTAGCCGCAGTGGGTTTGGCCGTCGCCGGATTTGTCACCTCGGACCACGGGGTCGTGCTTTTTGCTCCGCACCTGCCGTGGGTGAATGCGCCGGTCGGTAAGGACCTGAGCGCACGGCTGGGGTTACCGGTTGTTCTGGAACACGATGCCAATGCGGCGGCGTACGCGGAGTATCGATTCGGTGCCGCGGCCGGTGGCCGGAACGTCGTCACGGTGGCGATCGGGACAGGCATCGGTGGGGCGTTGCTGATCGGAGGTGAGTTGTACCGGGGGAGTTACGGTGTTGCGCCGGAGTTCGGTCATGTCCAGGTCGTGCCGGACGGCCGGCCGTGTGCGTGTGGCAAACGCGGCTGCTGGGAGCGGTATTGCAGCGGAACTGCATTGGTGGACACCGCAATTGAACTCCTGGCCGAAGACCCGGCAGCATCCACTGTTCTGGCGCGAGAAGTTGCCGTCGACCCGGGCGGGTTGACCGGGCGTCGAATCGCCAACGCCGCGTACGACGGTGACCCGCTCGCGCTGGCGACGATGGCGGAGTTCACGCATTGGCTGGCGGTCGGTCTGGCGATGGTCGCCGACGCGTACGACCCCGATGTCGTGGTGATCGCCGGTGGCGTGGCGAGTTCGGCGCCGCTGTTTCTCGATGACGCCCGCGAGCAGTACGCAACGTTGTTGACCGGTGCGAAGTATCGACCCCTCGCCCGAATTCGCACCGCCCAGTTGGGAGAGGCTGCGGGAATGGTGGGGGCGGCAGCATTGGCCCGTTCGGTGGTTCCAGGCATCATTTCGCCTGTCCGGCGTTGAGCCACACGTGTGGTCACCATGTCCGGTCGGGGCATGTGTAGCGAGGGTAACCGGCGCGCAGTAAGGTCGTGCACAAGGCAAT
Source organism: Rhodococcus sp. NPDC056743 (assembly GCF_042790355.1). Classification (NCBI taxonomy): domain Bacteria; kingdom Bacillati; phylum Actinomycetota; class Actinomycetes; order Mycobacteriales; family Nocardiaceae; genus Rhodococcus; species Rhodococcus sp. NPDC056743. Next base: position 41,987 of record NZ_JBHTZI010000009.1, read on the forward strand.
TCGGGTTGTGAATGGGAGGGACGCCGTGTGGTATTGGCTCTTCAAGTATGTGTTGTTGGGGCCGATTCTCCTGCTGCTCGGGCGTCCGACGATCAAGGGGCACGAGAACATTCCCACTGACGGTGCGGCGATTCTCGCGAGTAACCATCAAGCGGTTCTGGACTCGTTCTATCTTCCACTGCGCTCGAACCGTCGAATCACGTTCCTCGCGAAGAGTGAGTACTTCACCGGGAGCGGACTCAAGGGTGCGTTCCAACGGTGGTTCTTCACAGCTGTTGGCCAGGTGCCGATCGACCGCACCGGTGCCGACGCAGCCCAGGACGCGCTTAACGCCGGTCTGCGGGTTCTCGACGGCGGCAAGCTGCTCGGTATCTACCCCGAGGGCACTCGCTCGCCGGATGGTCGACTGTACAAAGGCAAGACCGGAATGGCTCGTCTTGCACTCGAATCCGGTGTCAAGGTGATCCCGGTGGCGATGGTCGGCACCGACAAGATGAACCCCATCGGTTCGAAGATGTGGCGTCCGGCCAAGGTCACCGTCATCGTCGGGGAACCGATCGACTTCTCGCGTTTCGAGGGTATGGGGGGCAACCGCTTCGTGGAGCGGGCTGTTACCGACGAGGTCATGTACAAGCTGATGAAGCTGTCAGGCCAGGAATACGTCGATATCTATGCGGCCAGTCTGAAGAACCCGAAGCCGGCCAAGGCGGAGGATCCGCAGACTGTCGAGTCCGACGAGCCCGCCGCCCCGCTTGCTGCCGTTGCCGACCCCGATACCGAGCAGACGGATGGGCCGCACGTCCCGGACACACGCGCCAGTTAGAGATTTCCCACAACCGCTGCCCTCACATTGGCTCTCGGGCCGGGCTGTGCGGCATAGTTTCGATCTGTGCGCTACTTCTACGACTGTGAATTCATCGAAGACGGTCGAACCATCGACCTCGTGTCCATCGGCGTCGTCTGCGAGGACGGCCGTGAGTACTACGCCGTCTCGACGGAATTCGATCCGGCGCGGGCCGGAAGTTGGGTGCGCAAGAACGTTCTGCCGAAACTTCCCGCGCCGTCGTCTCCGCTCTGGAAGTCACGCGAGAAGATTCGTGACGATCTTCTGAAATTCTTCGTTCCGCGGCCGATGGTGGTTCCGGAGCTGTGGGCGTGGGTCGCGGCGTACGACCACGTCGCGCTGTGTCAGTTGTGGGGAGACATGACCGAGCTGCCGCAGTCGTTGCCGCGATACACACGGGAGTTGCGCCAGTTCTGGGAGGACAACGGCAGTCCGGCGTTGCCGCCGGCACCTGCTGACGCACACGACGCACTTGCGGATGCGAGGCACAACCTCGTGAAGTTCGACGCGATTGCCCGTGTCCGATCACTTCGTTGACCTGCTATGACGCTGAAGTCGGCTAGACAAGATCGTGCGCTAACGAGAGCCTGTGTGACGCGCGGGTAGGTAAGCGAATATCCTGTACTAGTGAACTGGACTGTCGACGTGCCGATCGACCGCTTGCCCGAACTTCCGCCGCTGCCCGCCGGACTGCGTCAGCAGCTCGACGAGGCCCTTGCGAAACCTGCCGCGCAGCAGCCTTCGTGGCCCGCTGATCAGGCGGCCGCGATGCGCACTGTCCTCGAAAGCGTGCCGCCGATCACTGTGGCAAGCGAAGTCGAGGCATTGTCGGATCGCCTTGCGCAGGTAGCGCGCGGCGAAGCCTTCCTGCTGCAGGGCGGCGACTGCGCCGAGACGTTTGCCGACAACACCGAGCCGCACATCAAGGGCAACATCCGCACTCTGCTGCAGATGGCTGTCGTCTTGACGTACGGGTCGTCCATGCCGGTGGTCAAGGTTGCACGTATTGCAGGTCAGTACGCCAAGCCCCGGTCTGCCGATATCGACTCGCTGGGCCTCAAGTCCTACCGCGGTGACATGGTCAACTCGATTGTCGCCGACGAGACCGTTCGCGCACACGATCCGTCACGTTTGGTACGGGCGTACGCAAATGCCAGTGCCGCGATGAACCTCGTTCGTGCGCTCACCGGTGCCGGTATGGCCGATCTGCACAAGGTCCACGACTGGAACCGCGAGTTCGTCGCAGCGTCTCCCGCAGGAGCCCGCTACGAGCAGCTCGCGTCGGAAATCGATCGTGGTCTGCAGTTCATGAATGCCTGCGGCGTCACCGATCCGAGCTTGCACCAGGCTCAGATCTTCGCGAGCCACGAAGCATTGGTCCTCGACTACGAGCGTGCGATGCTGCGTCTCGACAACGACAGTGATCATCCCAAGCTCTACGACCTCTCCGCTCACTTCCTGTGGATCGGCGACCGCACGCGTCAGCTGGACGGCGCCCACATCGCCTTTGCGGAATTGGTGTCCAACCCGATCGGCTTGAAGATCGGTCCCACGACAACTCCCGAGATGGCTGTCGAATACGTCGAGCGCCTCGACCCGACCAACAAGCCCGGTCGCCTGACGCTGATCTCGCGGATGGGCAACGGCAAGGTCCGTGACCTCCTGCCAGCGATCATCGAGAAGGTCCAGGCCACCGGCCATCAGGTCATCTGGCAGTGCGATCCCATGCACGGCAACACGCACGAGGCTTCCACCGGTTACAAGACGCGTCACTTCGATCGCATCGTCGACGAGGTGCAGGGATTCTTCGAGGTCCACAATGGTCTCGGCACCCACCCGGGCGGAATTCACGTCGAGTTGACCGGCGAGAACGTCACCGAGTGCCTCGGTGGTGCGCAGGATATTTCGGACGGTGACCTGTCGGGTCGTTACGAGACGGCCTGCGATCCCCGCCTGAACACTCAGCAGTCGCTGGAGCTTGCGTTCCTCGTTGCTGAAATGCTGCGTGGCTGACGCTTACCGGTTGTATCGAACGCCCTCACTCGCCGTGCGCGGGTGGGGGCGTTTTACGGAATCGCTACAACGGTGACGTTGGAGCCCTTCTCCACACGATCGTTCTTGTCGCTCTGACTGACAATCAGTGAGCTGTCGTTCTGAGTCAGTTGGCGAACGGTGAGGGTGAGACCGAGGCGGGTCAGTTCCTCGCGGGCCGACGCGACGCTACGGCCCAGCAGGTTGGGAACCTTCACGGAGTCGGACACGAGAAGTGCAACGGAAGTTCCGGCGTTGACCGACGAACCAGCAGCGGGGTCGGTGCCGATGACCTTGCCGCCGTCGACGCCGTCGTCGAAGGAAGATCGGGTTTCGCTGACGGTGATCCCCAGTTTGTCGAGAGCAGCGCGGGCGGCGTTCTCCGACATGCCTTTCACGTCGGGAACGTCAACGGGCGGTGATCCTTTGGAGGTGACAACTTTGACCGAAGAACCGACCGGCACTGTGGTTCCCGGGGCCGGGTCGAGAGCCGCGACACCACCGATGGGGATCTTGGAACTGAACGTCTCACCACCGTCGACGGCAACGAGGGTGCGCGCGGTGAGCTGATCTCGGGTGGCGTCGACGGCGCCGCCCGCTGGTATCGGCGGTACAGTCGGACGCCCGAGAGAGGTGAAGAGCACAACACTCGAACCGCGCGAAATCCGCGAGCCGGCCTCGGGATCGGTACCGGTCACAGTGTCGAGAACTTCGGTGTCCGAGTATGTTCCACGCACTTCTGACGACAGTCCGGCATCCTGAAGTGCTGTGACTGCCGCATCCTTGTTCAGCCCACCGATCTGCGGGACCGCAGTGAATCTGCCCGAGCCCATCCACCATCCGCCGAACCCCAGGGCAAGCGCAAGCAACGCGACGACAAGAAGCCAGATGAGAGTGGTTCGGCGAGAGCGTCGTCGGTCCTGCGAAAAGTGGTCGAGTGGATCGTCGTCGATCTCGGCCGAGTCGTCGTCCGCGTCAGCGACGGGCGGACGGACGGTTTGAGCGGTGACTGCGCGCGTGTGCTGAATTCCGTCCGGCGGCGCGTGCGGCGACAGAGCTGTTGTCGCGGGAGTGAGGGCAGTAGTCGGTGGAGCTTGTGCGCCGGCCGCAAAGGCCGTGGTGGAGGCGCCCATTGGTGCACCGGCGCCACCGATAACGGTGGTGGCCGGCGAACCCGGGGCTGCGGGGCGGGGTGTTGCGGGCCGCGGCTGGGGCGCCGGCGCTGCGGCGGCACTGTGATGCTGTGCCGATCGCCGCGGTGCGGGCACGCGATACGCAGGCAGTTCGAGTTGTTCGCACACGATGCGCAGGGCGGCTGCCATTTCACCTGCATCGGTAAACCGATGTGCAGGTTCACGATTGGTGGCCTGCGTGACAAGGCGGTCGAACTGCGCCGGTACGCCGGCGATCCGCGAACCCGGTGGCGGGACGTCGTCGTGAATTCGCTGGTACGCGATCGAGAGGGAGGTGTCTCCGGTGAAAGGTGTTGTACCGGTGAGGAGTTCGAACATGAGAACGCCGGTGGAGTAAACGTCGCTGCGAGGATCGGCCACTCCGGAGGTGACCTGCTCGGGGGAGAGGTAGGCGGCGGTGCCGAGAATGACGCTGTTGGACGTTGTGGTCGCGGCAGCAGCGGCGCGCACCAGGCCGAAATCGGCGATCTTCACTTCGCCCGTATCGGAGATCAGGATGTTCTCCGGTTTGACGTCGCGGTGCACCAACCCGGCCCGGTGTGCAACTGCCAATGCGTCGAGGACCGGTCCGACTACGGCGGCAACCGCGTGCGGCGGCATCGGGCCACGCTCGCGCAGCAACTCGCGCAAGGTGCCGCCGTCGACCAATTCCATGACGAGGAAGGCATGCCCGCGATCGCTGCCCTGGTCGTACACGGCAACCAGGGCCGGGTGCTTGAGGCGTGCGACGGCGCGTGCCTCGAACTCGAAACGTGTGAGAAAAGCGGGATCGGCGGCAAACTGCGGATCCATGACCTTGATAGCGACAGGCCGATCCAACCGTGTATCGAGACCTCGATACACGGTCGACATTCCGCCGCGTGCGATGGGCGCATCCACGCGATAGCGGCGTTCGAGCATTTCGCCGATCAACCCTTGACCTCCGTTGTGAAAATCTGTGATGCAGTAAAAATCTGTGGTCGCATCCGCCTCGTCCATCGTAGCCAGCGCTGCCGACTGAAAGTTCCACCCACGTGCCGGGCGACAGGCCGACCCGATAAACTTCCGTGGTGAGCGCGATTCCTTATTGTGATGATGTCCTGGATTCCTCGGTATCCCTTTTTCAGTTGGCCGATGTAGCGAAGAGCGTCAGATTGCCGGTCGCGAAAGTGCACCAGTTGCTCCGCGATCGCAAGATCATTGCAGTCAAGCGCAACGGGGTTCTCGGGGTTCCCGAGGAATTCTTCGACGAAGACGGCCAGATCGTGAAGTGGCTTCCCGGTTTGCTGGCAGTTCTGCATGACGGTGGATATTCCGACGTAGCGTCGCTGCGCTGGCTATTCCAGGCTGACGATTCCCTCCCGGGACGCCCCGTTGACGCTCTGCACGGTCATCTCGCCCGCGAGGTTATCCGCCGCGCACAGGCAATGGCTTTCTGAGTCTGGTCCAGAGCCTGGTGTGTAAGGTCGCCGACCGGACCGGTGCCGGTTCGGCGATACACAGGCGCGTGCGGGTGTGACTTACCGGGTGTTAATTACCGGAAGTGAATTACCGGAAGTGAATTACCGGAAGTGAATTACAGCGTGAGGCCGACAGCTCGTGAGAACAACCGAATTCACGATGCCGTCGAGGTCGCTTCTGCCTTGACTTTCTCCGGGCTGTGTCCGCGCAGGCGCAGTGGGTCTTCCGTCCGGAGCGACATTGCCGCGATGACGGAGGCGAGCGTTGCCAATGCGACGTGCGGAAACGAGTACATGCCGATCGATCCGTCCGGCTGGAAGATCAGCATGAGCCAACTGGACAGACCCACCAGAATTGCCAGAGTCGTCGGGGAGAGCGCAAAGCCGGCAGCAACAGCCAGCGGCCACGAGTAGTACCAGGGGAGCGCCGCCGGGGACAGGATCACGATGGCAACCATGACGATCACGATGCCCATCACGGCGTCGCGTTCGGTGGTGCGGAATCGCCACCAGACAACTGCGATGATTCCGATGAGAACGACTGCACTGACGGCTCGGGTGACCTCGAGTATGTCGTTGAAGTGATTGCCCGCGAACCACGACGTCGCGACGGTGGACAGGTGCGCGACGAGGGTCGGCAACGACAGCCAGTTGATGATCTTGTTGGAGCCGGAGAGCGCCGTCGTCCACCCGAGTCCGACGCCGGCAATCAACGACGTGGAACCGAGCACGACAACAAACATCGCAAATCCGCTACCGGCGGTGCGGATGAATGATCGGATCGGGTTCGGTGCTTCCGTTCCTCTCGCCGCGGCGTCCTCGCGTTCGTGAATCATCCAGATCCAGACCACGAACGGCAGAGCGACCCCGGCCGTTGCCTTGATGGCTACGGCAAAGGCGATCATGCCGATTCCGAACATGTGCTTGCGTTCGAGGGCGAGTGCGATTCCGGCGACCATCAGGCCGACCATCAACATCTCGTTGTGCACGCCGCCGATCAGGTGGATCAGGACGAGTGGATTGAGGACGGCGAGCCACAGGGCAATTGCGGGGTTTCCGCCGAGTTTGCGCGCGAGATGGGGGACACCCCACATCATCAACGCCAGGCCGGGCAGCATGGTGATGCGTAGCAACATCGTGCCGGCGATGACGTTGTCACCGGTCAGGCGAACAATGGCATCAGTCAGCAGCAGATGAACCGGACCGTACGGGGTTGTGGTGGTCGTCCAGACGTTGGAGACGTTGTCGAGCAGGATGCCGGGATTGACCACCGGTCCTACTTCGTACGGGTCGAAGCCGTCACGCAGCAGAGCGCCCTGCGCGAGGTACGAGAAAGCGTCACGACTGAACATCGGAACGGCGAAGAGCAGCGGGAACGTCCACAGCGGCACGATGAATCGCAACCCGCGCAACCCGACGTCACCTCGTAGTGCCGAGCGACCCAGTCGTGCCCAGGCGCCGATCATGCACAACACGCCGATCCAGACGATCGCTGCCGACAGAATCGAACCGTGCCCGAATCGGAGCCACGACAGATGCATCGACTCGAGCAACGGGTCCTCACGCCGGACGCTACCTGCGCCGAAGCCGCCGAACATGATCATGGCGGCACCGAGGAATCCGAGTAGAGCGCTGTGCCCTTCGGGTGTGCGAAGGAAATCAGCGGCCCTTCGATGCCACGCTGGTGTGGTGGCTGCGGCAGAGGGCGTCATGAGTGCAGTTTCCTCCCCCGAGGTGTTCGGATGCGGTGGCGCGTACGTGGTGAATTGCTGGCGAATAGTCGGTTACGAGGGGATAGTTTAGTTGCTCCCGGGGCCGAACCCTGCCGTCGACTCGTTTGCGCGCGCCGGTGACGCGTTCGGAGGTTGGTTGCATCGGCGGAAATACGGTCGGAACTCCGGCATCCGGGGTTGATGACGGCCGATTCGGCGTCCAACAGTGACGGATCACTCATCAATCGTCGATGCTGTCAGTACGTTCGCGACGTGGCTGCGAGGGCCATCTCGCTGAGCCGTGTCTTGGCCTCCAGGGTTGCACTGCTCGATTCCAGTGCGGCCGCCGCAGATTCGACCAGTGCGACGATGCGCGCTTCGGCGTCGTCCACCGCGCCGAGATCAGTGATCAGGGCGCGCAGCGTATCGACGTCGGAGTCGGTCAACTCCGCGCCGATACCGGATCGGAGTTGTTGCGCCGCAGCAGGATCGGTCTCATCGGCGCGAGCCAGCGCGGCGGCGAACAATGTTGTCCGCTTACCGGTGCGGAGGTCGTCGCCGGACGGCTTGCCGGTCACCGACGGATCGCCGAACACTCCGAGCAGGTCGTCCCGGAGTTGGAATGCAATACCGATGTCTGTGCCGAATTTCCGGTACGCGTCGATCAGTGCCGTGTCGGCTCCGAAGAGGGCAGCACCCAAGTGCAGCGGGCGCTCGATCGTGTACGCCGCGGTCTTGAACCGGTTCACGCGCATCGCTGCCTCGACGCTCTCGTCACCGCGAGCTTCGTTGCTGATGTCGAGGAACTGACCACCGAGTACTTCGGTGCGCATCGCCGACCACACGGGGCTGATCCGGATAGCGGCGTCAGCGCCGATGCCGGATTCACGGATCATGTCGTCGGCCCACGCGAGTGCCAGATCGCCGAGCAGAATTGCGACCGCCTCGCCGAAGTGAGCACCGTCGCCGTTCCAGTTGTCGGCGCGGTGCACGTTCTCGAACTCGACGTGCACGGTGGGGAATCCGCGGCGCGTCGTGGAAGCGTCGATGATGTCGTCATGCACCAGTGCGCACGCCTGGACCAGTTCGAGCGCTGTGCAGGCGCGCATGACTCCGGCGGCGTCGTCGCCGTGGGGGTCGCCGCCGGCGCCGAGCCAACCCGTCCACGCAAACGCCGGGCGCACCCGCTTGCCGCCGCGAAGGACAAAGTTCTCGAGAGTGTCGACGGCGTTTTCGTATCCGCCGCCGATGGTCTCCACTGCTTCGCGCCTCGAGGCAAAGAAGTCACGCAAGTTCTGTTCGAACAACGCCGGCAACTCGAGCGAGGACGGATAGGCGGCGTCGGTTCGCGTGGACAGGATGGCCTCCAAGGTCGGTAACTTCTCATACCGGCGAACAGGGCCAGGCAGTGAGCGTAGAGTCCAGCTTAGTGGGGTACCTACCGATGTCCGGTGTGGGCCGTGAACTGCACGATCCTGGTATCCGGGACGTGTTCACGGACGCGATGCTCCGTTCTGCTGCGACAAAACATATGCTTACCTCGTGACATTCGATGCAGTCAGGGGACGCTCCAGCGATGGCTGGGCCAGCCGAACACCATCGATCGTCGATCGGATCACATCTTCCACAGGGAGTCGGATTCCGTTCTCGGTCGAGTTCTCACCGCCGCGCGACGCTGAAGCCGAGGCGCGTCTGTGGCGTGCCGTTCGCACCTTCGAGAGGCTCGGTCCGGCATTTGTGTCGATGACCTACGGCGCCGGAGGTTCTACTCGCGACCGCACGGTGCGCGTAACCGGAGAACTGGCCGAAGAGACCACGTTGCTGCCCGTTGCACACCTCACCGCGGTGTCGCACAGCATCGACGAACTCCGATCCATGGTCGGCGCTTACGCCGATCGTGGGATCAGCAACATCCTCGTTCTGCGCGGTGACCCTCCAGGTGATCCTCTCGGTGAATGGAAGAAACATCCGGACGGCGTCGAGTACGCCGAGGAACTCGTCCGGATGGTCCGCGATCTCGGTGACTTCCACGTCGGCGTCGCGTCGTTCCCGGAAGGGCACTACCGAGCGCCTGACCTGGCCCACGACACGAAGTACCTCGTCTCGAAGCTGCGCGCGGGAGCCGAGTACTCCATCACGCAGATGTTCTTCGACGTCGACGACTACCTGCGTCTACGCGATCGGGTGAGCGCGTTCGACCCCGAGCAGGGCGCCAAGCCGATCATCCCGGAGATCATGCCGGTCACGTCACTGCGATCAGTGCGGCGCATGCTCGAACTGTCCGGATCTTCGTTGCCGCCCGCTCTCGAGCGCCGGTTCGACGCCGCCGCTGGTTCGGGCTCACAGGAGAACCGAGCAGCAGTGCGTGAACTCGGGATCGACCTCGCTACCGAAATGGGTGAGCGTCTGATCGCCGAAGGCGCTCCGTGCCTGCACTTCATCACGCTGAATTTCGCCCGAGCCACCAGCGAGGTTCTGGAACGTCTGGGACTGACGTCGGATGTGTCGACCGATACGCAGGCCAGCGTCTAGCGCCACCGACCGCACGCGCGGAACTTACGGTGAGTGCGTGTCGGCCTTTGTCGGTTGTGGACTCGTCGGTGCCGGCGAGACGGGTGCGCGATTGCGCACCATCCAGGCCATCGCGCCGACGATTATCGCGACACCGAGCGTGAGGCCGGCCATGATCCCGGCCCAGCCTGCGAAACTGCGGGTGCTCGGATCGGCGTAGTTCACTTCTGCGCGAACAGTGGATACCTCGCCGGCGGGCAGCGTCCACGAGACCCGCGAGTCGCCGTCGCGGTTGCCGTTTGTCGTGGAGATGCGTGCCGGGAAGGCAATGCTGAATTGGATGTCGGATCCCTGGGCAGGCAGGGATTTGAGGTCGGCCTTTCCGTCCAGCGCGACGGTGTCACCGCTGCGCTGAAGTGTGAGTTGGAAGGAACCGGCGCCTTCGTCCGTCATCGCGGCCAGTTGCGAGACGTCGCCGAAGCTGAGATCCCAGAAGAACACCTGTGAACCGACGTAGCCGTCCTTCTTGTATTCCTGAACCCGGATGTTCTCCGCGAGCGATGTAGGCGGTACCAGTTGCGGCCCGGGATCGGCTTCGTTCTCCGGAATCACGGCCGCGACGATCTGTCCTGACACCCGATCATCGGCCGAGACGCCCATCGAGACCTGGACCCGTAGGCAGCCAGCGAGCAGCGGCACCAGCATCAGCGCGAGCGCTGTCGTGGCAAGGAGTTGCTTCCGACGTCGCGGCCGCGTGGTGTCATCCGTGGACTGTTGCACAGTCGTCATCGTGCCAGCCGCTGCATCGGTAGTCAGCTACGAGGGGGTGTGTCGGCGTGGGAAGTCCGATACCGGGCGAGTGCGACGGGCGAAGGTGGCCAGTAGCCAGACACCGAGAATGCCCATCACGACAAACCCGTACATCGCCGAGTAGCGCAGCTCTGGTGCACTGAGGAAGACCGCATGCGCGAGGGCAGAACCGAGCCACGTCCACAGAAACAGCCCGTAGGGAACGGCGTCGGAAAGCGTCGGCTTTTCGTATCGACTCGCGATCACCTCCATGATCGTGGCCATGATCAGACCGACCACGATCCACCCCGCGTAGTTGGTCAACGGAATGTGTGCGATGCCGGCAAGTCCGGCGTCGTCGACGCACCACGTCCACTGACGATCGGCCACCATCTGCGGATCGAGATAGAGATCCCAGCCGAGCAACCCGGTGACCGTGAGCACGACGCGACCCACTCGTCGCGAGGCCGGCGTGAATCGTCGAACCAGGCGAGTGGCGACACACCAGATCGGATAGAAGCCGGCAGTCCAGGCGAAGGGCACGATCAGCGGGACACCGGACAACGCGGGCCCGAGTCGATCGACGCTGTACCCGTAACAGCCGTACGGCATTCCTGTGGCCGTGCCCACAATCTCCGACGCCAGCCCGACTCCCGCGGTGACCGCGATCAGGCTGACGGTCCAGGCCGCGCCGCGGTTGATCGCCGCGTGGCTGATCGACGCGGCGGCCAGTAACCCCACGACGGCGACGGTGACGGCATCGCGAGAGCCGCCGTCCACCAACGGATACACAATCTGAGCGCCGAGCGCCGCCAACGCAAGAAGCAGCGGAACACGTTGAGGTCTCACTTCTTTCGACGTATCCGGCTGATGATCGAATTTCCGCGGCGGTCGGAGAGTGCGATACGCGCCGCGCTCCGACCACTCGCTCCGGACACACCACCACCGGGGTGCGTCGACGCACCGGTGAGGTAGAGGCTCTCCGCGCCGGGCACACGATGTGCAGACAACTCGGGCAGGGGGCGCCACATCATCATCTGATCGAGGGACATCTCGACGTGCATGACGTTGCCCCCGATCAACCCCATCTCGGACTCGATGTCGCGCGGAGTCTGGATGTGCCGGTGGCGGATGCTGTCGGTGAAACCGGGGGCAGACGCCTCCATCTCGGCGACAACGCGATCGGCTTCGGACTCCGCGAGCGATGCCCAGTCACGATCTCCGCTCAACCGATACGGCTGCCACTGCGACCACAACGTCACTTGATGCTCGTCCGGCGGAGCGATACTCGGATCGATCCCGCTGAAACTCATACCGAGAACCGCGGGCCGCGGGGGAAGCTCGCCGCCGAGCGCTGCTCCGTGAGCAGTCCGTAGGTGCGCGCGATCGGACACCAGTAGTTGCAGACCCGATGTGCTCTCGGTCATCGACGCCGACGGGTACCGCGGAAGCGACGACGTTGCCAATCGCAGGACCATGCCGATTCCCGGACCGACGCGGATTCTCCGGCGCCACCGATCCAGGACGGCTGCGTCGAAGCCGCCGTTGCCGAGCAGGTCCAGCGTTGTCAGGATGTGGCAGCCGGCGATGACGGTGCGGGCCTGAACCCGTTGTCCACCGGCCGTTCTCACAGTCCAGTGATCGCCGTCGCGAGTCAGCGACGTGACCGCGTCGCCGAGGCTCACGGTCGCTCCGTCCGTCGTCAGCCTCGAGATGAGCGCGGCGCTGAGTGCGCCGCTGCCACCGACGGCGCGTCCCGGCGGAAGAATGTGCATGAGTGCGGCAAAGCCGACCATCGGCGCGGTGCCCGGCTCAGACATCGGCGGCCCCGATTGCGCTCCGAACCACGCCAGCGCGGCTTTGAGCGGTTCGCCGTCGAAGTATTCGTCCAGGAGCGCGTCGCCGGTTGCGAGGAACTGGCGCGCAAGATCGCTACCGCCGCTCCCCGTGTCGAGGCCCCAGAACGACGACAGCAGATTAGGTCCGGTGGGCGGGGCGGAAAACGCGCGCATCACCCGAGCGCTGCGCTCCGACCAGATGTTCACGAACCTGCGATAGGCGTCGGCATCGCGTGCGCCACAGGCGTGTTCGATCGATCGGCAGGTGGCGTCGAGGTCGCGGTGAAAAACGATTCCCGGGTGATCGGAACCAGCCGGCGGTGGCGCGTACGCCCAGGGATCGCAATCGATGTACCGAAGTCCGTGGGCCGCAAGCCCGAGTTCCTCGATGATTCCGGTATGCCGAATCATGATGTGCGCCGACGAACCGCGGTCGACTTTGTGTCCAGGAAATCGCTCGACGGTCGAGACGGCACCGCCGGGGACGGTGTCCTTCTCGAGGACCTGCACCGACCAGCCTTCGCGCGCGAGGTAGGCAGCTGAAACCAATGCGTTGTGTCCTGCGCCGACTACCACTGCGTCGAGAACGGGTGTCATAACGGCAATCCCCGCCCGAGTACCGCAAACGGTCTGTTGTCTCCCGCGAAGCGGAATCGCCTGAGTACGTCCTGGAATCCCAGTCGCCGGTACAGCCGCCACGCGCGGTTGTCCTCGTCGTACACCTCGGGTGTGGACAGGAGAACGGAGCGCTCCGTCCGATCACGCAAGAGGTGACAAAGCAGGGATTCACCCAGTCGATGGCCCTGGCCGTTCGGATGGACGTGCAACTCGGTCAGTTCGAAGTAGTCGTCGAGAATGGCGGAGATCTCGGAGTGCGGTCTGCCGCTGCGGCGCAACCCGTGCAAGACCTGCTGGTGCCACCACTGATCCGAACTTCCGCGATAGCCGTAGGCGATTCCGATCAGGGGCGAAGCGGTGTCTGCCTGCCCTGCGTATGCGCCGACGGCTTTCCATCCCGGTCTGGTCGAATGCTCCGTCCACATGGGCGCGCGGTGGAACTCGGTGCCACGTGGATAGTCCATCGCGGTGACATACACGGACAAAGCCTCGTGTAGTCGTTTCGCGAATTCCTCGCGGTCGAGGTCGACCGTGTGCGGAGTCCAGGCGATCTGCGGGTCGACCGGTCTCACCTCTTCTCTTGACTACTTGTCGGTGGGTGCAGTTATATTGAATAGGTCGAACGGATGTTCGATAAGGGTGATCTGGAAATGACACTCGAGGTGGGGATGCCCGAAGGGAAGCGGGCATCCCCACCGCACCAGATTTCTATCCTTGTGAATGCAATCCCCTTTGGCGCGGGAGGTGCCCCGGATGTCCGACCGAGCGAAGTCCGAAAGAACACCGAAGTCCGAAAGGCTGCTGCCGGCGGAACTGGCGTGCCCCTCGCGGTCGGCGCTGTCGCGGCTCCCGGAATCAGCGAAAATGCCGGAGCGAGTAGTGCGGTCGTCTACCGCTGCGTGTGCCGGAACTGGGTCCGCAGGCGGACTCGCCTGGAATCTGTTGGGGAAAGCCGATTCTTTGTTGGCGGAGTCGGTCGGAGCCGGCGATGCGTCTGAACGCTTTCGGTGCGCCTATCTGGCAGCGTTGCGTGGGGCCGGCGCAGTTCTGGCAGTAGGAGCGACGGGAAGTGGCCGCCGGAAGAAGAGTGGGAACGCATGGATCCGTTTGGATGCCGACGCACCCACCTTCGGAGCCTGGTCGAGTTACTTTGCCGGCTGGTCGAATACCCGGGCGGCGGTCGAGACCGGCATACAGGTGGACCTCAGCGACGCTGATGCCGATGGATTTTCCGTCGAGGTAGGCAGATTTCTGACCGCGGTCGAAGATTTTGTCGGCCAGGCTCATCGAATCGATCTGAGAGCTTCCTGAATTTTTCTGGTGTCGCGGATGACCGATTTCACTGAAATTGCAGGTTCTTACGGCCTGATGGGAGCTGATTTACGGTTCGGCCGGGCAAATACGTACGCTTGTGGCAGAACTCGTACCCAGAGTGGTGGTCCGCGACCTAAACTCCTCGTAGTATAAAAAGCAGGTAGTCGTTCAGGTTGACTACCCGCCACCTCACACCGTGGGGTGGTTGCCTAACTTCCAGTGCCGGGGGAGGTACCGTGCCACTCTCCGAGCACGAGCAGCGCATGCTCGATCAGATCGAGAGCGCTCTCTATGCCGAAGACCCCAAGTTCGCCTCTAATGTGAGGGGCGGCCGTATGAGGGCGCCGTCGAGTAGACGGCGTTTTCAAGCTGCGGCGCTCTTTGTCGTGGGCTTGATCCTGTTGATTGCAGGCCTTCAAGTCCTCAAACTGGGCTCGTTTCCGATTCTCAGCTTGGTCGGGTTCCTGTGTATGTTCGGCGCCGGCGTCATGCTCTTGTGGGGCGGCGGCCGACGGACAGGGACACCAACTGCGGACGGCGCTCAGGGCGGTGAACACCAGTCCGGGCCCCCGGGCGAGGGTGGGTCGAGCGGCCGAGGGCATTCACGCGGTCGGCGGTCAGGTGGAGGATTCTCTTCCCGTATGGAAGATCGTTTCCGTCGCCGGTTCGAGCAGGACTAGCTCTGTCGCAAGTCGATGACCTCGTCGGCCCAGGCTGGCGAGTGGGTCATGGTGGTCAATTTCACCTGATGTGATTCCGCCTGCGGGGGACTGGTCGTGCGCCTCCGCAAGCCACTTAATTTGCGAAAACATGACGGTCGGCAACCACAGGTTGCCGGCCGTCTGTCGCGTAAGAGGGGGACGATGGTCCTCCCCACTTTCCTCCCCTGCTATAGGCAGTTCTGGTATCGCGACGGGTGCTGTAGGGCTGAGGCAGTCGAACCAGTTCGTTGAGCTGGACTTTTAGGTCGAATGTGGGCGTATGTGGCGCGGAACGGACCCTGCCGACCCTGGGTGTCGGGACACCCCTGACGAAAATTCCCCATCTTTCCCCACCTGCTTTGAGCTGCTAATACTCAGCAAATCAGCCCGGTTAGTGCCCGATAGCTCCTTGTGTGTGGGGGAAAGTGGGGTACTGTGGGTGCGGGCGGAGAGCTTGAAGCCGTATTTCGCCCAATTGGGAGGGTTTCGGCAAAAGCTCGCAGGAGGTGTCGAGTGTTTCTCGGAACCTTCACGCCGAAGCTCGACGATAAAGGCCGGCTCACCTTGCCGGCCAAGTTCCGAGAAGAGTTGTCAGGAGGGTTGATGATCACCAAGAGTCAGGATCACAGCCTTGCTGTCTACCCGCGGGACGAGTTCGTCAAGCTGGCTCGTAAAGCAGCGGCAGCTCCACGTAATGATCCGGCCGCACGAGCGTATGTTCGCGCTCTCGCAGCCGGCACGGATGAACAGCACGCCGATGCCCAGGGGCGAATCACCCTCTCGGCTGATCATCGGCGTTACGCAAACCTTTCCAAGGAATGCGTAGTGACCGGGTCTGTCGACTACCTCGAAATCTGGGATCTAGAAGCCTGGGAGAGGTATCTCGGAGACAACGAAGAGGACTATTCCCAAGCAATTGGCGAATCTCTCAGCGAGATCGTCTAGGCGGATAGTTTGTGGCGAATGCCACGAGGCCTCTGCCCGGAAAGACCCTGACGCACTTCCCCAGCGCCAGGTTCTCCTTCGGGCAGGGACCTCGGAGCATTCGCCCGTTCGAGCAGTCATTCTTCATCGGAATCATGAAAGTAGGAGCCGGAGCACACATGGTTGATCGCGAGGTGAACGAACCCTCGGACACCGACGGCTTCGCGCACGTTCCTGTTCTTCTGCATCGCGCAGATGATCTCCTCGGTCCCGCTATCACCGCGGTCGGTGACGGCGGCGACGGCGCTGTCATGATCGACGCGACCCTCGGCCTGGGTGGGCATTCCGAGTTCTTCCTCGGGAAGTACCCGGGACTGCACCTCATCGGTCTCGATCGCGACACCAATGCGCTGACGATCGCGTCGGAGCGTCTTGCGCCGTTCGCTGATCGAACGACTTTCGTGCACACCACCTATGACGGCATCGAAGATGCCCTCGAACAGGCTGGCCTACCGACGACGGAGTCGGTTCACGCCATTCTCTTCGACCTCGGTGTTTCTTCCATGCAGTTGGATGAAGCCGATCGCGGTTTTGCGTATTCGATCGACGCACCGTTGGACATGCGGATGGATCAGACCGTCGGGCTTACCGCCGCCGAGGTTCTCAATACATACAGTCACGGCGATCTCGCTCGAATCCTGAGCACGTACGGCGAAGAGCGTTTTGCAGGCAAGATTGCGTCCGAGATACTTCGGCAACGCGAGAGGGAGCCGTTCACCACCAGCGCTGCTCTGGTCGAACTGTTGTATCGGACCATTCCTGCGGCCACCCGTCGCACCGGCGGGCATCCGGCCAAGCGCACGTTCCAGGCTCTGCGGATCGAGGTCAACGCCGAATTGGATTCCTTGCGTGCCGCGGTGCCCGCAGGATTGGACGCACTCGCAGTTGGCGGCCGCGTCGTCTTCATGTCGTACCAATCGCTTGAGGATCGAGTTGTCAAGGCGGAGTTGGTCCCTCGCTCCAAGTCGACCAGTCCCGAGGGGCTTCCCGTCGAGCTACCCGGCATGGGGCCGGAGTTCAAGATCCTCACCCGTGGCGCAGAGCGAGCTTCGGAGCAGGAAATCGAGGAAAACCCACGAGCAGCTCCGGTGCGCTTGCGTGCCGCTGAACGCATTGCCAGGAGGCGGGCATGACGAAGCAGAGCACCACGGGGGACGAATCCTCGCTGAAGCGCCGTTCAGGTGCGGCGCAGCGTGCCTACGAAAAGCGCACTGCCCGGGCGCTCGGGCACGGTTCGACGGTTTCCGGTGGCACAGCTCTCTCCCGTAGCGGCGAGTTCAAGGCACGAATTCCGTTTGTGGTCTCCATCATCGGGTTGTTCTCGATCGGTTTGGCCGTGACGTTGCTCCTGACGACCCGGTCTGCCGAGGACTCCTATCAACTCAGCGATGCCCGCGCTTTCAATCAGTCGTTGGTGGAGCAGAAGGCTGCCCTGGAGCGAGATTTCCAGTCGCGTAATTCCGCACCCGAGCTTGCCAATCAGGCGAGTGCGCTCGGCATGGTTCCGGCGAAGGATCCGGCTCGCCTTGTAGTACACCCGGACGGCAGTGTCGAGGTCGTGGGTACACCCGCGCCCGCGAGTGCCGAACCGTTGCCGCCGCTCGACGCACCGGTCGTGGTATCGCCGCCCAGAGTGACAACAACCACGCCTACGGCGCCCCCGGTGGCCGGGACTACAACGCCGGCTCCACTCAACCCGCAAAACCTCGCTCGGAGTGAGCAATTGATTCCCGTCACGTCCGCTCCGCCGTCCCCGACCACGACGGTGGTGCCGTCCCCGACTGAGGACCGTCGGTGAATCGCGATCCGCACTACGACGCGCGGCGCCGAGATCCTCAGTACGACGCGCCTCGGCGAGATCCACGTCGTAAACCCGCCGCGGCGAGGGGGAAGAAGGGTTCTCGCGGATCGAAGTCCGCGACCTTCCCGTTTCGTCAGCGTGTAGGTCGGTGGACGATGTGTGGGGCGCTTGCCGTTGCGGCGCTGCAGTTGTTGTGGATTCAAGGCGTTGACGCTCCGAGTCTGGCTGCGGAGTCGGCTAATCAGCGTACGACTACTCAGATCGACCCGGCGGTTCGGGGATCGATCACGGATCGGAACGGCACCACGCTCGCATTCACGATGGAAGCGAAGGCGCTGACATTCCAGCCGAAAGCCGTTCGCAAAGAGCTGGAAGAAGCCCGGACCAAGAGCATCGAAGCGGGTGTGGAACCAGATCAGCAGCCACCCGAGGTGTCGACGCGGCTCGCCGAGATCGCGGCCGGGGTCCACTCCAAGCTGGGTGATGCCGCTCCGGAAAAAGACATTCTTGCGAAGTTGAACAGCGAGGAGACCTTTGTCTATCTGGCGCGGAGCGTCGATCCGGCTGTGGCAGCTGAGATTTCGGACAGCTTCCGTGAGGTCGGCCTCGAACGCCAGGATATTCGTGAGTATCCGGGTGGGTCTCTCGCGGCAAATATGGTCGGTGCAACCGGGTGGGACGGGCACGGACTTCTCGGTCTCGAGGATTCGATGGACTCGACCCTTGCCGGTATCGACGGTTCCCAGACTTACGACCGAGGCAGCGACGGCGCGGTGATTCCGGGTAGTTGGCGCGACAAGCAGCCTGCCGTCAACGGCTCGGGAGTTCAGCTCACTATTGATTCCGATCTCCAGTTCTTCGTGCAGCAGCAGGTACAGATCGCCAAGGACAAGTCGGGTGCGAAGAACGCGTCGGTAGTCGTCCAGGACGTTGCGACCGGTCAGATTCTGGCCATGGCCAACGACAACACGTTCAACCCCGGAATCGGCCTCGAAAACAATCTGCGGTCGGTCGAGACCGGCAATCTGTCGGTCACGAGCCCGTTCGAGCCCGGCTCCGTGAACAAGATCATCACGGCGGCGGCCGCCATCGAGGACGGCCTGACCACAGCGGACGAGGTTCTGCAGGTTCCTGGCAGCATCACGATGTCGGGGGCGACGGTCAAGGACGCGTGGGATCACGGCGTAGTTCCTTATACCTCCACCGGCGTGTTCGGTAAGTCGTCCAATGTCGGGACTCTGATGCTCGCGGAGCGGGTCGGCGAGGATCGCTTTGCGGAGATGCTCGACAAGTTCGG
Organism: Rhodococcus sp. NPDC056743; assembly: GCF_042790355.1. Classification (NCBI taxonomy): domain Bacteria; kingdom Bacillati; phylum Actinomycetota; class Actinomycetes; order Mycobacteriales; family Nocardiaceae; genus Rhodococcus; species Rhodococcus sp. NPDC056743. The sequence continues at coordinate 61,059 of NZ_JBHTZI010000009.1, forward strand.
TTTGGGCCAGCGCACCGAGGTCGGACTTCCCGACGAGAGCGCAGGCATCGTGCCCAGCCGTGACCAGTGGTCTGGCGGCACGTTCGCCAACTTGCCGATCGGTCAGGGCTTGTCCATGACTTTGCTGCAAATGACGGGCATGTACCAGGCGATTGCCAACGACGGTGTGCGCATCCCGCCGCGGATCGTCAAATCCACCGTGAACTCGTCGGGGGAGCAAACGGAGGCCTCGCAGCCTGACGGCATCGAAGTGGTGAGCCCGGAAACGGCGGCGACGGTGCGGGACATGTTCCGTTCGGTCACGCAGGACGACACCGGAAATCAGCGCGGCACCGGTGTGGCCGCGGGGGTCGAGGGCTATCAGGTCAGTGGCAAGACCGGTACGGCGCAGCAGATCGATCCGGTTTGCAAGTGCTATTCCAACTCCAACTACTGGATCACGTTTGCGGGTATCGCACCGGCCGACAACCCTCGGTTCGTGATCGGAATCATGCTGGATGCACCTGTTCGCGGTGTCGATGGTGGCGGCGGGCAATCGGCCGCTCCGTTGTTCCACAACATTGCGTCGTGGATGTTGCAGCGTGACAGCGTGCCGATGTCGCCGGATCCGGGTCGTAAGTTGGTGCTGCAGGCAGACTGATCGAGCGGATCGCGATTCACGGTTTTGTCACGGATCACGATCCACGCGGTCATCGGGGTGTTCCTGTACGCGGTAATCTCATACGTCGCAGTTTTCGGTTGTTCGAATCTGCGACTGCCATGACCAACGACAATCGCCAGGAGTCGAGTGACAGTGCCGAATCGTTCGCAATCGTCAGAGCCGGGTGTAGTGGTGAACGCACGACCGGTGAACCCGATTGAGACGGCGATCACGGCCTTGGCGGAGTTGTCCGGAGCGCGACTCGACTGGCTGGCTGTCGAGTGGTCGGGGACCGGGAAGGCCGTCACTGTCGTATCCGGTGTCGACCTGCGTGCGCAAGATATCGTCTCCGGCGATTTGTTCGCCGCACTGCCGGGTGCCCGTGCGCACGGCGCGCAGTTCGCCGGTGACGCCTTGGCCAGCGGAGCTGCCGCGATCTTGACCGACGACGACGGATTGGCGCTGTTGCGTCAGTTGAACCCGAGCGTCGACCGGCCGGTGATGGTTCTCGTTCACCCCAAGCCGCGGGATGTCCTCGGTGAGATCTCGGCTGAGATTTACGGCCGACCCTCGGAAAAGATGCAGGTCATCGGCATCACCGGTACGTCGGGTAAGACCACCACATCCTATCTTCTGGAAGCGGCACTGGCGGGTGCGGGACGAAACCCCGGTCTCGTCGGCACCATCGAGACCAGAATCCATGGACGTCGGGTTCCGAGCGCCCTCACCACACCGGAGGCTCCACATCTCCATGCCTTGTTTGCCGTGATGGCAGAGCAGGGTATCGATACCGTTGTGATGGAAGTGTCGAGTCACGCGCTCTCTCTCGGCCGCGTCGACGGCATCCGATTCGATATCGGAGCGTTTACCAATCTTTCGCAGGATCACCTGGACTTTCACCGGAATTTCGAAGAGTACTTTGCGGCGAAGGCCCGTCTGTTCGATCCGGAGTCGACGGTTCACGCCGAAAGCTCTGTTATCTGCGTCGACGACGTGTGGGGACGCCGGATGGCAGAACTGGCGTCAGCTGCAGACGTGACGACGGTGGCGACGACGGAAGCCGAGTGCGACTGGAAGGTCGGATCGGTCGATGTCGCAGCCGACGGTTCCCAGTTGTTCGACCTTTCGGGACCGAACGGGCAGTCGTGGCCGGTGTCCTTGCGACTGCCGGGCCGGTACAACGTCGCAAACGCCGCGCTGGCCCTGACGGTGAGCTCGCAGGCGGGTATCGATGTGGCCTCGGCAGTGGCGGCCGTGGGAACGGTAGATGTTCCAGGTCGCGTGCAGCGCATCGACCGTGGTCAAGGATTCCTTGCCGTGGTCGACTACGCGCATAAGCCTGCCGCGCTCGAGGCTGTCATCGCGACGCTGCGCAATCAGATTTCCGGACGCGTCGGGGTCGTTGTCGGGGCCGGCGGTGACCGTGATGCGGGTAAACGCGCGCTGATGGGTGAGGCCGGCGCACGAGGCAGCGATCTTCTGATCGTCACCGACGACAACCCCCGGACCGAAGTGCCTGCCACGATTCGCGCAGCGGTGATGGCCGGCGCTCTCGCGGTCCCGGAATCTGAGCGTGGGGTTGTGCTCGAGGTGGGGGATCGCGCGGAAGCTATCGAACAAGCCGTTCGTTGGGCACAGCCCGGCGACGTAGTACTGGTGGCCGGCAAGGGCCACGAAACAGGTCAGGAAATCGACGGGGTCAAGCACCCGTTCGACGACCGCGAGGTGCTGGGAGACGCGATCGACCGGATCGCGATCAACACAGCGCATGGAGGCACGAAATGATCCCGATGACGCTCTCTCGGATTGCCGAGATCGTCGGAGGAACTCTGCACGACGTCGACGACCCGTCGGCAACAGTGACAGGGACCGTCGAATTCGATTCTCGCAGAATAGGTCCGGGTGGACTGTTCCTGGCGCTGCCAGGCGCCCGCGTCGACGGTCACGAGCACGCCGAAGCTGCGGTGGCAGCCGGCGCGGTAGCTGTGCTCGCCGCGCGGCCGGTGGGTGTACCCGCCATCGTTGTGACGCCTACGCAGACGTCCGGCCCGAGTTCGGTCATGGCACTCGAGCACGACTCGGATGGCTCCGGTGCGGCGGTATTGAACGCGTTGGGCTTGCTGGCTCGTGCGGTGGTCGACACGTTGTCGGCGAAGAACGGTCTCACTGTTGTGGGGATTACCGGATCGGCCGGAAAGACGTCCACCAAAGATCTTGTTGCTGCGGTACTGCGTGATTCCGGTGAGGTTGTCGCTCCGCCCGGTTCGTTCAACAACGAGTTGGGTCACCCGTGGACCGCGCTTCGCGCTGACGAGCAGACCAAGTTCCTGGTGCTGGAAATGTCGGCCCGCGGCGTCGGTCACATCGCGGAGTTGGCGAAGATCGCTCCGCCCAGGATCGGCGTCGTCTTGAACGTGGGTACGGCGCACCTCGGTGAGTTCGGCTCACGTGAGGCGATTGCGACCACCAAAGGTGAACTGGTCGAAGCACTTCCGCCGGCGGCAGAGGGCGGCGTCGCCATCCTCAACGCCGATGATCGCATGGTTGCGGCCATGGCGTCGCGGACTGCAGCGCGGGTGGTTCTGGTCGGACAGTCCGACGGTGCGCACGTGCGCGCCACGGATGTGACTGTGGACGATCAGGCCCGTGCGAGTTTCACACTGAACTCGGAGAAGGGTTCTGCGCGAATCCGTCTCGCGGTTCACGGTGAACATCAGGTCGGGAATGCGCTTGCCGCTGCGGCAGTTGCGCTCGAGAACGGTGTGAGCGTCGCCGAGATCGCCCGCATCCTCGAAGACACGAGGGCCGCGTCGGCTCGGCGTATGGACGTGAGCGAACGCAGCGACGGCGTTACCGTGATCAACGACAGCTACAACGCTAATCCGGATTCGATGCGCGCAGCGCTCAAGGCATTGGTCTCGATGGCCAGATCGGACCGTCATTTCGGCCGTCGCAGTTGGGCTGTACTCGGTGAGATGGCCGAACTGGGCCCCGAGTCGGTAGTCGAGCACGACGCGATCGGCCGACTGGCCGTGCGACTCGACGTCACGAAACTGATTGTCGTCGGCACCGGTCGCCCGGCCCGCGCGATGCACCAGGGCGCAGTGATGGAGGGCTCGTGGGGAGACGAGTCGATGGTTGTCCCGGATGCCGCCGCGGCTCTGCAGGTTCTCGAAGCGGAACTGGAGCCAGGTGACCTGGTGCTGGTCAAGGCTTCGCAGTCGATCGGTCTCTGGACGGTCGCCGAGGCGGTCCTGGCGCAGAAGCAGGTGTCGGAGTGATCCAGATTCTGCTTGCCGCCGGCATTGCGCTTGCGGTCTCGATCATGCTCACGCCGATTCTGATCAAGGCGTTTGCAAAGCAGGGATTCGGCCAGGAGATTCGGACCGAGGGCCCGGCCAGTCATCAGGCGAAGCGCGGCACACCCACGATGGGTGGCGTCGCCATTCTTGCGGGAATCTGGGCGGGCTACTTCGGAACTCACCTCGTCGGAATGGGAATCGACGGGGCCGAGGGTCCGACCGCGTCCGGGTTGCTGGTTCTCGGTCTGACGACAGCACTCGGCGGCGTCGGCTTCCTCGACGACTTCATCAAGATCCGCAAGCAGCGCAACCTCGGGCTGAACAAGACAGCCAAGCTCGTCGGGCAGTTTGTCGCGGCCGTGATCTTCGGAATCCTCGCGTTGCAGTTCCGCGGCGCAGACGGCCTCACTCCGGGCAGTGTCCACCTGTCCTACGTGCGTGACATCGCCACGGTCTCGCTCGGCTCGGTTGTCTTCATCGCCTTCTGCTACTTGCTGGTCAGCGCGTGGTCGAACGCCGTCAACCTCACCGACGGCCTCGACGGACTCGCGGCCGGCGCAATGAGCTTCGTTCTCGGGGCCTACGTCATCATCACGTTCTGGCAGTTCCGGAACTCGTGCGAGACCAGTCCGGTCAAGGGCTGCTACGACGTTCGTGACCCGCTCGATCTGGCTTTGATCTGCGCGGCCGGTGCCGGTGCGTGTATCGGATTCCTGTGGTGGAACGCCGCTCCCGCAAAGATCTTCATGGGCGATACCGGTTCGCTGGCCCTCGGCGGCATGCTTGCCGGACTCTCGATCACCACCAACACGGAACTCTTGATGGTTGTCATCGGCGCGCTGTTCGTCGCTGAGGCAGCGTCGGTGGTGATCCAGGTAGCAGTGTTCAAGTCCAGCCGTCGACGGGTATTCCGGATGGCACCGTTCCACCATCACTTCGAACTTGCCGGGTGGGCGGAAACCACGGTCATCATCAGGTTCTGGCTGCTCGCCGCGATTGCGTCGGCGATCGGTCTTGCACTCTTCTACAGCGAATTCCTCGCAGCTATCGGAGGCTGACCGTGACCGCAGCTGAAGCGAACGACCTGAGTTGGCTACGCGGACAACGTGTTCTGGTGGCCGGTGGCCGGGTATCCGGGCAGGCCACCATCGAACCTCTGGTTGCACTGGGTGCTTCGGTGACGGTCGCCGACTCCACCCTCGATTTTGCCGATCGTTGCGCCGAACTCGGTGCAGACACCACCGTCACGACCAGTTCGATCGAGGAAGATCGTGATTCGATCACGCGGTTCGCGCTGGTAGTCACGAGTCCAGGGTTCCGGCCGGACGCCCCGATTCTGGCAGCGGCGGCCGGACACGGGATCCCGATCTGGGGCGACGTCGAACTCTCGTGGCGCGTTGACCACTCCGGTCTCTACGGTCCACCGCGAAAGTGGCTTGTGGTCACCGGTACCAACGGCAAGACGACCACCACATCGATGCTTGCGTCCATCCTGGAGGCTGCGGGTCTCGCCGGGCGCGCATGCGGCAATATCGGACTTCCAGTGCTGGCGGCGCTGACGGAGACGTCCCCGCGGGTCGAGTACCTGGCTGTCGAGCTGTCGTCGTTCCAGTTGCACTGGGCGCCGTCGGTTCGCCCGGACGCCGGTGTTGTCCTCAATGTGGCCGAAGATCATCTCGACTGGCACGGCGGGATGGCTGCGTACGCAGAAGCCAAGGCCCGGGCTCTCAGTGGAAAGGTCGCAGTAGTCGGACTCGACGACGCGATTGCCGCGGAACTCGGTGCTGCCGCTGAGGCCGACATCGTGGCGGGATTCCGGTTAGGAGTTCCGGCCCGCGGTGAGCTGGGGGTGGCGGAGGGAAATCTGGTCGACAACGCCTTCGGCGACGCCGTGCAGTTGGCGGAGGCCGCAGATATCGATCCGCCTGGCCCGGCCGGCGTCATGGATGCGCTTGCCGCAGCCGCTCTCGCACGGGCTGTGGGACTCGGCGCCGACGCTGTGCGGGCCGGATTGACAGCCCACAAGGTCGGGCCGCACCGCGGCGCAGTTGTCGGCGATGTCGGGTCGGTGCGCTACGTCGACGATTCGAAGGCAACCAACCCGCACGCCGCCCGCCCGTCGATCCTCGCCCACGATCGAGTCGTGTGGGTGGCGGGTGGTCTGCTCAAAGGGGCCAGTGTCGACGCTTTGGTGACCGAGGTCCGCAGCCGACTTGCCGGTGTGGTGCTCCTCGGACGCGACGCCGGCGACATCGAGCAGGCATTGTCGCGACACGCGCCCGAGGTTCCCGTCGTTCGTGTGGTGACGGGGGACGATGCAAAGGTGAGTGAAAATCACAGCTCGTCGACGCGGGTGATTCGGCTGCCGTCCGGATCGGATGCCGATGCCGTGATGACTGCGGTGGTGAGAGAAGCCGCCACAATGGCATCGCCGGGTAGTGCGGTGGTTCTTGCTCCCGCCGCGGCGTCGTTGGACATGTTCGACAGTTACGGTCATCGCGGGGACAGTTTTGCCGCCGCGGTCGGCGCGTTGTCGGGTCCGCCGGGAAGCGCGAACAAGGCTGGGATCGCGGAATGACCAAGGGTCCCAAGACCCGAATCGGTGCCTGGCTGGCGCGGCCGTTGGCGTCATTCCACCTGGTGGTAACCGTCGCAGTGATGCTGACGGTCTTGGGACTGGTCATGGTTCTCTCGGCGTCGAGCGTCGAGGCCTATGCCGCAAACAAGTCGGCGTACTCGATGTTCTTGAAGCAGGCGATGTTTGCCGCCTTGGGTTTTGTGTTGTTCTACGTCGCGTTGCGGTTGCCGATTCGTTCCATGCGGGCGATGTCGTTCCCGGTGTTCGTGACCACCGTCGTGCTGCTTGTCCTTGTTCTCGTTCCGGGAATCGGGACCGAGTCGCAGGGCACCCGCGGGTGGTTTGTCGTCGGTCCGCTGTCGGTGCAACCGTCGGAGTTGGCAAAAATCGCGTTCGCGATCTGGGGCGCACATGTGTTGGCGTCGCGTCGCGGCGAGATCACCACCATCAAGGAACTCCTCGTCCCGTTGGTTCCGGCAGCGCTGGTGGTCTTCGTGTTGATCATCCTGCAGCCCGACCTCGGTACAACCGTCTCGCTCATCATCATTCTTTTTGCACTGCTCTGGTACGGCGGATTGCCAGTCAAACTATTCCTCGCGATTCTCGGAACCGGCGTGGTGTCGGTGGCAATTCTTGCGCTGACCGCGGGTTACCGCTCCGACCGAGTCCGCGCGTTCTTCGATTCGGATGCAGATCCGCAGGGTTCCGGATATCAAGCCCGTCAGGCTATGTACTCGCTGGCCGACGGCGGCCTGTTCGGACGTGGACTCGGCCAGAGTGTGGCCAAGTGGAATTACCTGCCCAACTCGCACAACGACTTCATCTTCGCGATCATCGGTGAGGAACTCGGATTTGTCGGTGGCGCTGCCGTCATCGGCCTGTTTGCTCTGTTCGTCTACACCGGTCTGCGGATCGCGTCGCGGTCGTCGGATCCGTTCCTGCGAATCCTGACCGCGACGGTGACGACTTGGATCACCGGGCAGGCGTTCATCAACATCGGATACGTCGTCGGGCTTCTGCCCGTCACGGGTCTGCAGCTGCCTCTGGTGTCTGCGGGCGGAACGTCGACGGCGACCACGCTGTTCATGTTCGGTGTCGTCGCCAACGCTGCGCGTCACGAGCCGGAAGCGATCGCTGCCCTGCACTCCGGTCAGGACGGTAGGATTTCCAAGCTGCTGCGGCTACCGATGCCGGTGCCGTTTCAGTCGGTCAGGCCGAGCCGGCCTCGCGGCAGTGCGGAATCGAACCGCTCCCGCGGCAGCGCGGAATCGAAGCGCAGGGCCCCAGCAGGGCAGAATGGACGACGTCGGCAGGCGCCGACGCGCAAGACACACAATGCACATGAAGTTCGAGAGCGAGGAATTCGTAGGTGAGCGGTAATAATTCAGCTCTGTCGGTAGTGGTGGCAGGTGGAGGAACCGCTGGTCATATCGAGCCTGCTCTGGCAGTTGCGGACGCCGTGAAGGCACTGGCACCCGACACCACAGTTACCGCGTTGGGAACCGCCCGTGGGCTCGAGACAACACTGGTTCCTGCCCGGGGATACACGCTCGAACTGATTCCACCGGTCCCGTTGCCGCGTAAGCCGACGATGGACCTGGTGAAACTTCCCCTGCGCATTCGAGCATCGGTGCGTAAGACACGTGAGGTGCTCGACGCGGTCGACGCCGACGTCATCGTGGGTTTCGGTGGGTATGTGGCTCTTCCCGCGTACCTCGCCGCTCGCGGTGGGGTGTTGCGCCGCCGTCGCACCATCCCCATCGTCATTCACGAGGCCAATGCCAGTGCCGGTATCGCGAACAAGATCGGTGCGCGGCTGGCGACACGTGTTCTGGCTGCGGTCCCCGGGTCCGGAGTGAAGAATCGCGGCGCAAGTGATGCGGACGTCGTGGGAATTCCGGTGCGGGCATCCATCGCGAATTTCGACCGGGCCGGTCTGCGGGCTCAGGCACGTGAGTATTTCGGACTTCCGCAAGGCGGTCCGGTTCTTCTCGTCTTCGGCGGTTCGCAAGGAGCGAAGTCGCTCAACGACGCGGTGTCCGGCGCTGCCCGGGAATTGGCAGACGCGGGGATTTCCGTGCTGCACGCGCACGGACCCAAGAACACTCTCGACGCCCCGCAGTTCTCGGAGGCTGCGCCGTACGTTGCCGTGCCGTATCTCTCGCGCATGGATCTTGCGTATGCCGCAGCCGATGCCGCGATCTGCCGCTCCGGCGCGATGACGGTGGCTGAGGTGTCCTCCGTCGGACTGCCGGCCGTGTACGTTCCGTTGCCACATGGAAACGGTGAGCAGGAATTGAACGCAAAGCCCGTCGTCGCAGCAGGTGGCGCGGTGATCGTCAGTGACGCCGACCTGACTCCGACATTTGTCGCCGACACCGTGGTGCCGCTGCTCACCGATGCGCCGCGGTTGCAGGCGATGAGCGAGGCCGCCGCCGGTGTCGGACACCGAACGGCGGCGACCGAGATCGCGCGGATCGTTCTGGACACAGCCCGGATCAGCAACACGGAAGCACGCAACAACACCGCAGTACGCAACACAAATAGGGGAAACCGATGACCGCGCTGCCCGCCCACCTCGAGCGAGTACACATGGTGGGTATAGGTGGTGCCGGCATGTCCGGCATCGCACGAATTCTGTTGTCCCGCGGCGGACTTGTATCAGGATCCGATGCCAAGGAGAGCCGCGGCGTGTTGGCTCTGCGGGCGCGCGGAGCGCAGGTCCGGATCGGCCATGACGCCGACGCTCTTGATCTCCTTCCCGGCGGCCCCACGGTGGTCGTCACCACGCACGCCGCCATCCCCAAGGACAACCCGGAACTGGTCGAAGCAGCGCGTCGTGGGATCCCGGTGATTCTCCGGCCGGCGGTTCTCGCGTCGTTGATGGAGGGAAACCGCACGTTCCTGGTGTCGGGTACGCATGGTAAGACGTCGACCACGTCGATGTTGGTTGTCGCCCTGCAGCATTGTGGATTCGATCCGTCGTTTGCGGTGGGAGGCGAACTCAACGAGGCCGGAACCAACGCGCATCACGGCAGCGGCGACGTCTTCGTGGCGGAAGCCGACGAGAGTGACGGCTCGCTGCTGCAATACGACCCCGACGTCATTGTCGTCACCAACATCGAAGCCGATCACCTGGACTACTTCGGAAGCGTCGAGAAGTACGTGCAGGTATTCGACGATTTCGTCGACAGACTGGCTCCCGGTGGCCTGCTGATCGCGTGCCTCGACGATGCGGGTTCGGCGGATCTGGCCAAGCGGATCGTTGCCGCCGGCCGCGACGATATTCGAGTCATCGGGTACGGCAGTGCCGATGCCGCGGATACTGCCGATGCCGCGTTCGAACCGGTAGACGGGGTCGAGGTGGGTGTGCGACTACTCGATTTCCGGGCGCATGACGTAGGCGGCGTTCTGCAGTTCCAACTGGCCGGCGAAAAAGCCGCGCGAACTGTTCGGATGGCTGTCCCTGGTCGTCACATGGCGTTGAACGCACTGGCAGCGCTGCTCGCTGCGCGTGATGCCGGTGCGGAGATCGACGAGATCGTCGAAGGACTCGCCGGATTCGGGGGAGTACACCGGCGGTTCCAGTTCACCGGTCGTGAGCGTGGTGTGCGTGTGTTCGACGACTATGCCCACCATCCCACCGAGGTGCGAGCGGTTCTCGGCGCGGCCGCGGATCTTGTTCGACCACAAGATGATTCGTCGGTGGCGAACTCCGCTGCCGGCCGCGTGATCGTGGTTTTCCAGCCGCACCTGTATTCGCGCACGGCGACGTTTGCCGACGAGTTCGCGGCAGCGTTGGACCTCGCCGACGAGGTCGTTGTTCTTGACGTCTACGGTGCGCGCGAAGAACCACTGCCCGGTGTCAGCGGGGCATTGGTAGCGCAGGCTGTCACCAAACCCGTTCACTACCAGCCTGATCTGTCGCTCGCGCCGCGTCAGGTAGCTGGTCTCGCCGGTCCCGGTGACATCGTCATCACGATGGGCGCCGGCGACGTGACCATGCTGGGCAAGCAGATCCTCGACGCGTTGCGCGCAGTTCCTCATCAGGCTTCGCGCACGCAGTCGCGATGAGTTCGGATGCACGGAGCCGCCGCGGTCGTCGTGATCCGGCAGCCCGGCGTGCTACCAACACTCGGCGGCGGAGTACCCGCACGGAATCGCGCTACTCGTCCCGCACCACGACGCCGAAGCCGGCGCCGACACCGAAATCGCCGTGGTACAAACGGCCGGTAGTGATGGTGCCGTTGACGGCTGTCGTTGTGGTGGGGCTCTTTCTGACGGCATGGTTGTCGCCTGTTCTCTCGGTCCGCGGCACCGAAATCAGGGGCGCGACCACCGTCTCCGAGGAGCAGATCCTGGAACTATTGGCGATCCCTGCCGGCACCCCGTTGATGCGCGTCGACGCAGGTTCAGCGGCGGCACGTGTCGCCGCGATTCCGAAGGTTGCGTCCGCGCGGGTTCAGCGGATGTATCCGTCGACCATTCGGGTGACGGTGACCGAGCGAGTTCCCTTGGTGTTCGTGGATTCGCCGGAAGGTACCCATCTGCTGGACGAGAAGGGCGTCGACTTCGAGATCGGCGTTCCGCCGCCCGGCGTGCCCCGGCTGGTGACGGCAACACCCGGATGGAACGACCCGCCGACATTGGCAGCGCTCGAGGTATTGGGGACGTTGCCGCCGGAGTTGCGGATGCAGGTGGGAGAGGTTGCTGCCCGGTCCATTTCGGATGTCTCCATGACATTGGTGGACGGACGCGTCGTCAACTGGGGTGGTGTCGAGAAGTCGGATCGCAAAGCGGTCGTAACGCTGCCGCTGCTGACACAGCCGGGCCAGACGTACGACGTGTCGAGTCCCGACCTTCCGACGGTGCGTTAGTTCTGGCGGTGCGTTAGTTCAGGCGGTGCGTTAGTTCAGAAGCAGAATGTGCGAACTCACGTCAAATACTTCCCGAAGTTTCGGCGCGCCTAATGGCGGATCGTGACGACGATGCATAGCGTTTGGTTTCAGATCGAATACTTGACATAACTCTAACCCTGTGGTTGAGGTTGAGAGTTGAGATTCACCCGCTTTACCCAGCAATAGACAACAGCGCGTAATACGACACGGAAGGCGAGAGCCGATGACGCCCCCGCACAACTACCTCGCCGTAATCAAGGTCGTCGGCATCGGCGGCGGCGGCGTGAACGCAGTCAACCGCATGATCGAACAGGGACTCAAGGGAGTCGAGTTCATCGCGGTCAACACGGACGCGCAAGCCCTCCTGATGAGCGATGCCGACGTCAAGCTCGACGTCGGTCGTGAACTGACCCGAGGCCTCGGCGCCGGTGCAGATCCCGAGGTCGGCCGCAAGGCCGCCGAGGATCACAAGGACGAAATCGAAGAGGTCATCAAGGGCGCCGACATGGTGTTCGTGACCGCAGGCGAAGGTGGTGGCACCGGAACCGGTGGCGCCCCGGTCGTCGCAAGCATCGCCCGGAAGTTGGGTGCCCTCACCGTCGGCGTCGTGACCCGACCGTTCTCCTTCGAAGGTAAGCGTCGTGGTGGCCAGGCAGATACGGGCATCCAGGCGTTGCGTGAGTCGTGTGACACGCTCATCGTCATCCCCAATGACCGACTCCTTCAGCTCGGGGACGCGGCTGTCAGTTTGATGGACGCATTCCGCAGCGCTGACGAGGTTCTGCTCAACGGCGTTCAGGGCATCACCGACCTGATCACCACTCCCGGACTGATCAACGTCGACTTCGCGGACGTGAAGGGTGTCATGTCCGGAGCCGGCAGTGCACTGATGGGCATCGGCTCCTCGCGAGGCGAAGGTCGTGCGATCAAAGCTGCTGAGTCCGCTATCAACTCACCGCTTCTCGAAGCGTCGATGGAAGGTGCCCGCGGCGTTCTGCTGTCCATCGCCGGTGGCAGTGACCTTGGTCTCTTCGAGATCAACGAAGCGGCATCGCTCGTGCAGGAAGCCGCGCACATCGACGCCAACATCATCTTCGGAACGGTGATCGACGATTCACTCGGCGACGAAGTTCGTGTGACGGTCATCGCTGCCGGTTTCGATGGGGGAGCGCCCGCGCGTCGTCCCGTCGAGTCCACGGCGCCCGGCCGTGGAGCTATCGGAGCAGGGCGCGCCGGCGAGGTCGGACGTTCACCGGTAGCTGCGGAACCGCCTGTGGAGCAGCAGGTTCCGGTTGCGCGCGAGCCCATCGGGTCGGCATCGCTGCCGCCGATTGCTCCACCGCGCCATGTTGCACCCCAGGAAGACGACGGCGATGACGATGTCGACGTTCCCGTCTTCATGCGTCGCTGAGTAGAGCGTCGCGCAGGGTTTCGAGAGCAGGGTATCCAGTTTTTCTGGGTACCCTGTTCTTGATTGATCCCTTAACTCTGTCCGGAAGCTGCCTCGGGATCATGTCCCGTGCAGCAGTGAACATTCGACGTTTGTGAGCACAAAATTTTGAGTACCGAGAACTCGACCGCCAATTTCCGAGTCCGCCGTGTCGTGACCAGTCGCGCCGGCGGTGTTTCGGAAGCGCCGTACGATTCGTTCAATCTCGGTGATCACGTCGGCGACAACGCCGAAGCCGTCGACGCAAACCGTCGACGCCTCGCCCGTGAGATCGGTGTCGAGCCGAATCACCTTGTCTGGATGGAACAAATCCACTCCAGAAACGTCACCGTGGTCACCGAGCCGACCGACGACGTCATCGAGGTGACAGACGCCTTGGTCACCACCGTCCCCGGTTTGGCGCTCGCGACACTCAGCGCAGACTGTGTACCGGTTCTCCTGTCCGACGAGCAGGCCGGCGTCATTGCCGCTGTGCATGCCGGCCGGATCGGTGCGCGTATCGGTATCGTGCCGCGGGTTCTGGCCGAGATGGTTCGCCAGGGCGCCGACGTGTCTCGGATCGGAGCTTTCCTCGGCCCGGCAGCGAGTGGCCGGCAGTACGAGGTTCCTGCCGACATGCGCGCCGATGTCGAAAAGCATCTGCCTGGCAGTGCAACTCGCACTGCAAAGGGCACGCCCGGTCTGGATCTGCGGGCCGGAATCCGCAAGCAACTTCTCGATGCCGGTGTTTCGGGTGTCGCCGAGGATCCTCGTTGCACGATCGAGGACCGCGCACTGTTCAGTCACCGCCGGGATTCCCTCACCGGGCGTCAGGCTGCGGTGATCTGGATGGATCCGATCGTCGCTGCGGAAGACAACTAGGCCACTCGCATGAACGGCGACAATTCTGCACGAGTGGCCGAGATCTCGGCTGCACTGGATTCGGTTCGGTTCCGCCTGGCCGCGGCGTGTGTTGCGGCCGGGCGGCCGGTGTCCGAGGTGACACTTCTCCCGGTGACCAAGTTCTTCCCAGCGTCGGATGCGCGGATTCTGTACGACCTGGGTTGCCGGGAGTTCGGTGAGTCGCGCGAGCAGGAAGCGATAGGCAAGGTTGCGGAATTCACGGCCGCGGCTGTCGGCGGCGGCATCGACGGGGCCGATCCGGTTCGGTGGCACATGATCGGTCAGTTGCAGCGAAACAAGGCACGTTCGGTTGCGAAATGGGCATATGCCATCCACTCGGTCGACAGTGCCCGGCTCGCCGACGCTCTCGATCGCGCCGCGCAGGACGCCCTGTCCAGTGGTGATCGCACTGCACCGTTGCGAGTTCTCATTCAGGTGAGCCTCGACGCCGACCCGACGCGTGGTGGTATCGCGCTCGACGAGTTGCCCGCTCTCGCAGAAGGGATCGAGACCGCCGACGGTCTGGAATTGGCCGGATTGATGGCCGTTCCGCCGCTGGGTTCGGACGCCGACGAGCAGTTTGCTCGCCTGCACGAGGTCCATCAGAGAGTCCTCGAGTCACATCCGCGGGCGGTCGAGTTGTCCGCCGGAATGACCGGAGATCTCGAGGCTGCGGTTCGCCACGGATCGACTTGCGTGCGTGTCGGAACCGCACTGCTCGGCTCACGACCAGTAATCTCGAAATGATCGCTCTGGTGATCGCCCAACCCGTCCACACCGCGACCGGTCGCAGTCGGAGACAATCCGCCGCGCCAAGGAAGGTCGATCAATGAGCAACCTGCACAAGTTCAAGGCTTATTTCGGCATGGTTCCCCTCGACGACTACGAGGACGAGTACGTAGAAGAACCCGATCAGGCTCGTCGCGCACCTCGTCGTAGCCATGACGGCTACGCCGAACGCGATGACCGCGAGTTTGCCGAGCCGGCTTTCTCGAAGGCCGGCTACGCGCCCAGCCGTCGGGATGAGGAAGAAGCCGAGTTCGATCGCTACGAGTCGCGTCCGAGAATGGACACAGTCGCCTCCCGCGCACCTCGTCCGTCGATGGCACCTCGTCCCACGAGCCGGGGCAATCTTGCAGTTGACGCCCGCGCAGAGCGCCCCGAGGCTCGCCGCGCGCCCGCAGTCGACGACGGCGGCCCGCTGGCCAAGATCACGACCTTGCGTCCGCAGAGCTACGCGGAAGCCCGCACGATCGGTGAGCGCTTCCGCGACGGCACGCCGGTCATCATGGATTTGGTCGACATGAGTAACGCCGACGCGAAGCGCCTGGTCGACTTCGCCGCCGGTCTCGCATTCGCGCTGCGCGGCTCGTTCGACAAGGTAGCCACCAAAGTGTTTCTTCTCTCACCGGCCGACATCGACGTTTCCGCCGAGGAGCGTCGTCGTATCGCGGAGACGGGCTTCTACAGTCAGAAATGATGCTCTCGATCGCTGATAGTTCGTTGAACAGCCGAAATGCTGGACATTCTGTTGCGCTGGGGCCTGTGCAGGGGTCGCATGCCAGGGGTGTTCACGGTCGCGGCTTGGTGAGTTCGAAGCCTCGTTATCCGGCCTCGGATGGCGAGTGTCTGTTTTGGACGCGACGCAGAAGTCAGGCAGAGTGAGGGTGTGAACGCGCTTTTCGATGTGATCTACCTCGTGCTGGTTGTGTTTTGGCTTTTGCTGATCGGCAGAGTGATTGTCGAGTTCGTTCGTTCGTTCGCCAGAGACTGGCGTCCGTCGGGAGTGGTCGCCATCATTCTCGAAACCGTTTTTACGATCACCGATCCGCCGGTGAAGCTTCTCCGTAGGTTGATCCCCCCGATCAACCTGGGTGGGGTTCGCTTGGATCTATCCATCATGGTCTTGCTTTTCATCGTCATCATCCTGATGTCGGTTGTCGGCTCGGCCCGGTAATTGAGTGGGGTGTGCCAGAATGGAACCCATAACTCGCGTAGTGGTTAGCTGCTACGCACACCGAGCTGTAACTGAATGCTTGCTTGACCGCCAAATGACGCGTGAAGGGATCCTTCCATGCCGCAACTGACTCCAGCTGACGTGCACAACGTTGCGTTCAGCAAGCCGCCTATCGGCAAGCGTGGCTACAACGAAGACGAGGTCGACGCATTTCTTGATCTCGTCGAGCAGGCGCTCTCGCAGCTCATCGAGGAAAATGCAGATCTGCAACAGCGAGTTAGCGAGCTGGATCAGGAACTTGCTGCTGCAAAGAAGGCGCCGGCCCCGGCTGCCAATGCAGGTGCCCCGGTAGCGCAGCCCAAGCCCGAACCGGCTCGCGTGGTCGAGGCTCCCAAGCCCGCTCCCGTTGTGGCGCCGGTGCCCGTGGCTGCTGCTGCTCAGTCTCCGCAGAGCGGCGACACCCACATGCAGGCAGCCAAGGTTCTCGGCCTGGCTCAGGAGATGGCCGATCGCCTCACCGGCGACGCCAAGGCAGAGTCCGAGCAGTTGCTCGGCAGTGCCCGCACCAACTCCGAGCAGCTGATGAGCGAGGCTCGCAGCAAGGCTGACGGCATGATCGCGGACGCTCGCAACAAGTCGGAAGCAATGCTCACCGACGCGCAGACTCGCTCCGAGACTCAGCTTCGCCAGGCTCAGGAGAAGGCCGATGCTCTCAAGGCGGACGCCGAGAAGAAGCACACCGAGATCATGGCGACCATCAACCAGCAGCGATCGGTCCTCGAAGGCCGTATCGAGCAGCTCAAGACGTTCGAGCGTGAATACCGGGTGCGTCTCAAGTCCTACCTGGAGTCGCAGCTCGAAGAGCTCGAACAGCGTGGTTCCGCGGTGCCGGTCGACGGTGGCCAGGAGTCCTTCAGCAGTCCGTCGTTCGCAAAGGGAAACAGCTGACCGAGGGATTCTCGACAGGTCAGTGCCGACATCGGGTAGAGGTTGACACGTGCTGGTCGTGACGATAGGACTCGCGGCGGCAGGGTTTGCCTTCCTGATCATCGCGCTGACCACCGGGTCGATTATCTGGGCGTGGGCGTGTATTGCAATTTGTTTGGCGGGTGCCGTCCTCCTGCTGGTCAGTGCGTTGACCGGTAAGAGGGCGGTTCTGCCGTTGGGCGAGCCGGATACAGTCGCCGACGCTGACTCACCGGACAGCACGGATTTGCCGAAAAACCACGGCGAGTCGGCAAACGAAAACGGCGAGCATTAGACTGTTCGTCAGCAACTACAGGCGATGAACCGGCAATCACCGGGGAGCCTTCGGAAGAACGGTGTCCAGACAGGTAAGCGCCTGTCAGACGCTCAGTAGAACCGAACGGGTGAGCCCGTCACAGCTCGCGAAGAGAGGCAACTCGGAAAGCTCGGTACACATCGCCGGGATTCACGGGTTGCAAGCGGGGTGGTACCGCGGTACGTACGCAGAGGCGCACATATCGTCCCCGTGCCGAGTAGGACAGGCACGAGGAGATCGCAGTGGCGAATAACGGGTATCCCAAAGTCGATTACGACGTCCCCGCCGACGCCGGAGTCAAATTTCCGGCTCTGGAGCAGAAGGTCCTGAAAGAGTGGGCCGACGACGACACGTTCCGGGCATCGGTCAGCAATCGCGACGGCAACGAGGAGTTTGTCTTCTACGACGGTCCTCCGTTTGCCAACGGCTTGCCCCACTACGGCCACCTTCTGACGGGGTACGTCAAGGACCTGGTGCCTCGCTTCCAGACGATGCGCGGACGCAAGGTGGAGCGCCGATTCGGCTGGGATTGCCACGGCCTGCCCGCGGAACTCGAGGCAGAAAAGCAGCTCGGCATCAAGGACAAATCCGAGATCGATGTCATGGGCCTCGCCAAGTTCAACGAGTACTGCAAGGCGTCGGTTCTCAAGTACACCGACGAGTGGCGTGAGTACGTCACCCGGCAGGCTCGTTGGGTCGACTTCGACAACGACTACAAGACCCTGGACCTCGACTTCATGGAGTCGGTCATGTGGGCGTTCAAGGAACTCTTCGACAAGGGCCTGATCTACCAGGGCTTCCGGGTTCTTCCGTACAGCTGGTACGAGCAGACGCCGCTGTCCAACCAGGAAACCCGTCTCGACGACGCGTACAAGATGCGTCAGGATCCGGCGGTCACGGTCGAGATGCCGCTGGTGGCTGCCGGCTCCCCGCTCGACGGCGCGAATGCGATCATCTGGACCACTACGCCGTGGACGCTGCCGTCCAACCTTGCTTTGGCTGTTCACCCCGACATCGACTATGTCCAGGTTCTCGGTCAAGACGGCAAGCGTTACGTGCTCGCCGAAGCTCGGGTTGCTCACTACGCCCGTGAACTGGGGGACGAGCCTGAGGTCGTGTCCCGGCACAAGGGAAGCGAACTGGTCGGCCTGTCGTACACGCCGCCGTTCGACTTCTTCGTCGGGCACCCGAACGCTCACGTCGTACTGTCGGCCGACTACGTCACCACCGATTCGGGTACCGGAATCGTCCACCTCGCACCGGCTTTCGGTGAAGAGGATATGGATGTCGCCACTGCAAACGGCATCGAAGTCGTCCAGCCTCTCGATCCCGGTGGAAAGTTCACGTCGATGGTGCCGCCGTACGAGGGCCTGATGGTGTTCGACGCCAACCCCGTCATCATCAAGGATCTCAAAGCGGCCGGAAAGCTGTTGCGGCACGAGACGATCGAGCACTCGTACCCGCACAGTTGGCGCAGTGGTCAGCCGCTCATCTACATGGCGGTTCCGTCGTGGTTCGTGGCTGTCACCAAGTTCCGTGACCGGATGGTCGAACTCAACCAGGACATCACCTGGGTTCCCGAGCACATCCGCGACGGTCAGTTCGGCAAGTGGCTCGAAGGTGCCCGCGACTGGAACATCAGCCGAAACCGCTACTGGGGCAGCCCCATCCCGGTGTGGGTCTCGGACGATCCGCAGTACCCGCGTACCGACGTCTACGGTTCGTTGGATCAGTTGGAGGCAGACTTCGGTGTGCGCCCGACCGACCTGCACCGTCCGATGATCGACGATCTGGTGCGCCCGAACCCGGACGACCCGACCGGCAAGTCGATGATGCGTCGAGTTCCCGAGGTGCTGGACTGCTGGTTCGAATCCGGTTCGATGCCGTACGCCCAGGTGCATTACCCCTTCGAGAACCGTGACTGGTTCGAGAGCCACTACCCGGGTGACTTCATCGTCGAGTACAACGGTCAGACTCGTGGCTGGTTCTACACCCTGCACGTTCTCGCGACGGCTCTGTTCGATCGGCCGGCGTTCAAAACTGTTGCAGCCCACGGCATCGTCCTCGGTGACGACGGACTCAAGATGAGCAAGTCCAAGGGTAACTACCCGGACGTCAAGGAGGTGTTCGACCGCGACGGCAGTGATGCCATGCGCTGGTTCCTCATGTCCTCGCCCATCTTGCGTGGCGGCAACCTGGTCGTGACGGAACAGGGCATCCGTGAAGGTGTGCGTCAGGCCTTGCTTCCGTTGTGGAATGCCTGGAGCTTCCTGCAGTTGTACGCACCGGAATGTGGTGTGTGGCGCACGGATTCGGAGAACATCCTCGACAAGTACATCCTCGCGAAGCTTGCGGGCACACGTGACGTCATCACCGACGCTCTCGAGGCCAACGACATCGCGGGGGCCTGCGACGAGCTTCGGTTGTTCTGTGATGCGCTCACCAATTGGTATGTGCGACGGTCACGTTCACGTTTCTGGGACGAGGACCGTGATGCCATCGACACGCTCCACACTGTGCTCGAGGTTGTGACGCGTCTGGCTGCGCCCTTGCTGCCGCTGGTGTCCGAGGTGATCTGGCGTGGATTGACCGGGGAACGTTCGGTGCATCTTGCCGATTGGCCGACGGAGTCCGAGTTGCCTGCCGATCCGGAACTCGTTTCGGCCATGGACGACGTGCGCACGGTCTGCTCGACGGTTTTGAGCCTGCGTAAGGCGCAGAATCTGCGTGTTCGTCTGCCGCTGCCCGAGGTCACGGTAGCGGCGCCGGATGCCGAGCGCCTGCGTCCGTTCCTCGGACTGATCGCTGACGAGGTCAACGTCAAGAAGGTTGATCTGACCGAGGACGTCGACGTACACGGTCGGTTCGAGATTGCGGTCAACGCACGTGCCGCGGGTCCGCGTCTGGGCAAGTCCGTGCAGACGGTCATCAAGGCCGTCAAGGCCGGCGACTGGACCGAAAACGCCGACGGTGTGGTGGTTGCCGCCGGCATCGAGCTCCTGCCCGAGGAGTACACGCAGAAACTGGTTGCAGCCGAGCCTGATTCGACGGCAGCACTGCCCAATGGCGCGGGACTTGTCGTGCTCGATTCCGTCGTGACGGAAGAGCTCGAGGCTGAGGGTTGGGCCAAGGACAGGATCCGTCAACTCCAGGATGCGCGACGCGCTGCGGGACTCGATGTCTCGGATCGCATCAACGTCGTGCTCGAGGTGCCCGAGGATCGCAAGGACTGGGCTGACCGCCATCGCGACCTGATCGCCGGTGAGGTTCTGGCCACGTCGTTCACGATCGGCGAGGCGGGGGACAGCGCCGTCGATCTCGGCGACGGTATCCGCGCGGCGATCACGAAGGTCTAGCAGGCACGCCTACTCCGGTGCCCCGAAATATGTCGGAGCACCGGAGTAGTTTGCTGTCATGGGCACGAGCAAGGAAACCGTCGCACGCATTCTCGAGCAGCTGGAGCCGCTCGATGTCCGTGCGCGGGCCATGTTCGGCGAGTACGGCCTGTACTGCGACGAAAAGGTTGTGGGTTTGATCTGCGGTGACGTTCTGTTCGTCAAGCCAACCGAGGTCAGCGCGGAGTTCGGATCGGACGCCGACCTCGCTCCGCCGTACCCAGGTGCAAAGCCGTATTACCGGGTTCCGGAAGAGCGGTTTCACGATGTGGATCGGCTACACGCGTTCATCCAGCGAACAGCTGACGCGCTTGAACTGCCCAAGAAGAAGTCTTCAAAGAAGGTCAAGCCGAAGGTCCAGAAGTAATCCTCTACCCGCCGAGATCGAGAACCGTAACCGCCGATGAACCAAGGTGATCCCACGCGAAGCCGCCGGTGGGTGCTTCATCTCGACATGGATGCGTTTTTTGCCTCTGCTGAGCAGTTGACCCGTCCGACATTGCGCGGACGGCCCGTCATGGTGGGCGGGCTGGGTGGCCGGGGTGTGGTTGCCGGTGCCAGCTACGAAGCCCGTGCATTCGGGGCTCGGTCGGCCATGCCGATGCATCAGGCGCGGCGTCTGGTGGGCGGCGGTGCAGTGGTTCTCCCGCCGCGGATGTCGCTGTATTCGGTGCTGAGTAAAGGGGCGTTCGACGCGTTGCGGCTGCGCATGCCGGTGCTCGAGCAGTTGTCGGTGGACGAGGCCTTTGGTGAACCGGTCGAGTTGGCCGGAGCCGGTGCCGATGAGGTACGGGCATTCTGTGAGGAACTGCGGGCCTTGGTGCTGACGGAGACCGGGATGGTTGCCTCCATCGGGGCGGGTGCGGGCAAGCAGGTCGCGAAGATCGCGTCGGGGCTGGCCAAGCCGAACGGGGTGGCCGTCGTGCCACCGGGGCAGCAGCATGAACTCCTCGATTCACTGCCGGTTCGGAAACTGTGGGGAATCGGCCCGGTGGCGGAGGAGAAGCTCAAACGGTTGGGGATCGTGACCATTGGTGGTTTTGCGCGCACCCCGATATCGGAGGTCGCGTCGATCCTGGGTGCGACGGTGGGACCTGGCTTGCATCGCTTGGCGCAGGGCATCGACGATCGCCCCGTGGCCGAGCGTGCCGACTCCAAGCAGATCAGTGCGGAATCGACATTCGCGAGCGACATCGTGACGTTGGGGCAGTTGCGCGCGGCGGTGGAGAGCAGCGGCGCGTCGGCATTCTCCCGTCTCGAAAAGGACGGTCGGGCGGCGCGGACGGTAGTGCTCAAACTGAAAAGATCCGACATGAGTGTGCTGACCAGGTCGGTGACCTTGCCATACGCCACGCTCGATCGAGCGATTCTGATTGCCACCGCACAGAAGCAAGTGATCGATCCGGTGGAATTGGGCCCGATCCGGCTGGTGGGGGTGGGATTTGCCGGGCTGTCGACTGTTCGTCAGGGCTCCTTGTTCCCGGAGCTGGATCAGAATGTTCCCGGGTATCCGATCGACACTCTCGCGGAGAATCTCGACGAGAGTCCCGTGCCCGCGCGAGTTCCGGAGCGGTATTGGCACCCCGGTCTGGATGTGAGCCATCCCGAATTCGGACACGGCTGGGTGCAGGGCGCCGGTCATGGCGTAGTGACTGTTCGTTTCGAAACCCGTTCCACCGGAACAGGAATCGCCAAAACCTTTACCGAGGACGACGCGTCGCTTCAGGTGGCGGATGCGCTCGACAGCCTTCTCTAAGGACACCCTTAGACTTTTTCGGCTTACCGTTGGGTAATGTTGTAGCGGACCGCGGGCGAGGCACGTCAGTGCTGAGAACGCTCGTATGTGAAAACCGGAATGGATAGGACTGAGAAGTTGAAGCTTCGTAACATGACCGTCGCAGCCGTCGCGATTGCAGCGGCCCTGACGATGACTGCCTGCAGTTCCGAAGAGGCCGAGCCCGCCAAGCCCACCACCTCGGCAAAGGCCACGACCACCACGGTCGAGGTCGATATCGCGCTGCCGACCGCAGCCGAGCTCAATGCCAAGATCGTGACGGCACTCGACGAGAGCGTTCCGTCGTCTGAGAAGGTCAAGTTCGTCGAGGGCGCAGACGCCGATCCCGAGCTGATCAACCAGGTCGCCGCCGCTGCCAAGGCTGCCGGCGCACAGGTCGAGGTTGTCGACCCCGTCACCGATTCGGGTAGCGGCACGGCTACCGCACCGTTGAGCATCGTTCTCAACGGCCAGCCCCTCGCTGGTGGCATGAACGCTGTTTTCGTGAACCTCGACGGTGACTGGGCTCTGTCCAAGACCACCGCATGCCAGATCGTCAGCTTTGCTCAGCTGACCACCCCGGCTTGCGCTGCTTGATATTCACCTAGCTGACAAAAACGGCCGCCAGTCCCTCACGGGTCCGGCGGCCGTTTTCGTTCACTGAGGCGCGTTCAGTGGTGGAATCCCTCGGTGACGCGAGGCTTGGGCATCGGACTGGACAGTTCGTCGAGGAACGCGGTTTCCTCCTCGATGACACCCAACAGGTTTGCAGCCAAGTCCATACTCAGGCCGTTGCGCACGACAATGCGCTGCACGGTGAGGTCGGTGAGGTTGTCCGGCATGGGATACGCCGGCACGAGCCAGCCTTTGGCGCGTAATCGATCCGACAGATCGTAGAGCGTCCAGTTCTCGGTGTGCCCGGCCTTCAGTCGCCACGCGAATACCGGGATGTCGCTGCCGTCGTTCCAGAGTTCGAAGGCGTCGAGCTTGCCGATTCCTTCGGCGAGGAATTTTGCGACGTCCTGCGACGACTGCTGGATTGATCGGTAACCGTCGTGGCCGAGCCGCAAGAACATGTAGAACTGTAAGATCACCTGGGCGCCGGGGCGCGAGAAGTTGAGTGCAAAGGTCGGCATACTGCCGCCGAGGTAGCTGACTTTGAACACCAGATCCTCGGGGAGCAGATCCTCCGAGCGCCACACCACCCAGCCCAGGCCCGGATACACGAGGCCGTATTTGTGCGCCGACGTGTTGATGGAATGAACTCGGGGGAGCCGGAAGTCCCATTCGATTTCCGGTTGGAGGAACGGTGCGATCATGGCGCCCGACGCCCCGTCGACGTGGATCGGGATGTCGAGTCCGGTCTTCTTCTGGATCGCGTCGAGTGCGTTGGAAATCTCGAGGACGGGTTCGTACATCCCGGTGTAGGTGACACCCATGATTGCGACAACACCGATGGTGTTCTCGTCGACGTACTTCTCGAGATCGTGCCCGTCGAGCGTGCGATGTTCCTCGCTGATCGGGACGTATCGCGCTTCGATGTCCCAGTAGTTGCAGAACTTTTCCCAACAGACTTGCACGGCCGAACTCATAATCATGTTCGGCCGATCCACCGGTTTGCCGGCTGCTCGCCTCGCATGCTGCCAGCGGCGTTTGAGAGCGAGCCCGCCCAGCATGCAGGCTTCCGACGAGCCGATGGTCGACGTGCCGATCGCGTCCTTGGGGGAGGGTGCATTCCACAGGTCGGCGAGCATTCGCCAGCAGTATGTTTCGATCGCCGCCGTCTGCGGGTATTCATCCTTGTCGATCATGTTCTTGTCGAACGACTCCGAATACAGGCGCGTGGCATGGTCATCCATCCACGTGCCTACAAAGGTCGCGAGATTCAGCCGCGCATTGCCGTCCAACATCGTTTCGTCGTGGACGATCTGGTAAGCGGTCTCGGGAAGCATGCCGTCAGGTTCGAGGGTGTATTTCGAGGCAACCGAATCTTCTCCGGGTCTGGAGAAAATGGGATTCGCGGCAACGTAGTCGGTGTGTTCGGCTCTTCTCGGCTCTGGCATGAACTTCTACTCCTCACAACGGTATTTCACGGTGGTCGGTGTCCTGTTTGTTCGCATCCAGCTACCCTTACCGTTCATTGTGGAAGGGAAGTTGTCAAAGGGGACCGTGATCAACCGATTACGCCGTCTGAGTTCTGAGCCTGCGTGCTTCGTAGAACGCCGCGAGATAACACACGGTGGTGACAATCAGGAGTAGACCCGAGATGCGGGCGAAGGCGCGGTCGTCGAAAACCAGAAGCGCCGTGCCCGCCACCCCGAGAGCGAGGACGTACGTGAGTTTTGCTGCCTGCCACCGAGGCGAGTCGGGACGGATCGCAGAAGGCTTGCCTCGCACGGTGATCCGCCAATCGAAGAGGAGTGGCAGAACCACCGCGACCCAGACGGCCGTACCGAAATCGCCTTCGAGAATTCCGGCGACGGCGAGGAATACAGCACTGAGAACAAGAGTGCTCACCACGAGCACCTGTAATTGCGATTGTGCATTCACAGGAACCGTCATGCCTGACGTATACCCAGAGAACGCGCCGGTATTCGGTCTCGGCCTACCAGCTGTTGTGGTCATCTGTCTGTCCGGCTGGTTCGAAGAGCGCTAGGTTTGTGTCTATGCCTCTGAACGTGGAGTTGTTCGGCCCGGTGGTCGTGCGACTTGATGGGGCGGCACTGTCGCTCGGCGGCCCTATTCCCAGAGCGATCGTTGCCAGACTTGCGTTACGCCCCGGGCGCCGATTTTCAGCCGAGGAGCTGATCGACGATATCTGGGAATGCCCGCCTCCTTCGGCGCACGCGTCGTTACGCGCACACATCTCGCGCCTGCGGAGTGTGCTCGGAGAACGGCTCGTCGGAGGCCGCAGTGGGTACGAACTGATGGATGTCGAGCGCGTCGACATGCTCGATTTCGCTTCGGCTGTGGAAAGCGGACTCAGCGAACAATCTTCGGCTTGTCTCGAGCTGGCTGAAAGGATCTGGACTGCAGAGCCGTTCGAAGGTCTGAAGGATCTGCCGTTCGTTTCTGCTTATTCGACGCAGCTGCAGGGGCAACGACGCGCTGCCGCAGAACTGTTGGGGCGCTTGAGGTTAGAGGCAGGAGACTTTCTGGGCGCGATTGCGACGTTGACGCCCCTTGTCTCCGAGAATGGGATCAATGAGTTGCCCGTGGCGCTGTTGGCGCGAGCCCTAGCTCGGGCGGGAAGGACAAGCGACGCGCTCGCTACCATCGATGTGCATCGCCGTCGGGTGGCGGAGGAATTGGGCCTCGATCCGTCGCCGGCGCTGGCCGTCCTTCGTGGCGATATCGTTCGGCATTCGTCGTCGGTCGCGGCAGCGCCGCTCGGGCGAATTGATGTCGAGCGTCACGGGTTTCCACTCCCGCTGACTGGTTTTATTGGTAGAAAGCGTGAACTCGAAGCAATCGACCAGGCCCGGTTACGTGCCCGGTTGATCACAGTGACGGGTAGTGGTGGTGTCGGCAAGACGCGCTTGGCCGTCGAGAGCACGCGACGAATCCGTGACGATGTCGACGATGGCCAATGGATGCTCGAAATGGCACCGCTTACTGCCGAAGGGGAACTGGTTTCGGCACTGGCAGAGGTCGTCCGTGTTCCCGTCCCCTCGATAGAGGGCATCAGCGGCCGGCTGTCGGAGGGGCGCAATCTGCTGGTGCTCGACAATGCAGAGCATCTGCGACCGGCAGTGACCGGCTTGTGCCAAGAATTGTTGGCTCGGTGCCGGGGGTTGGCGATATTGGTCACCAGTCGCGAACCGCTAAGCATCCCCGGTGAACACGTCATCGCGATTGGGCCGATGCTCGGCACCACCCTCGACGATGCGGTTGAACTTTTCTCCTCTCGTGCGGACGACGCTCACCCCGGTTTCAGTGATAACTCCGATATGGCGAGCGTGCGCATGCTCTGTGAACTACTCGACGGGATTCCCCTTGGTATCGAACTCGCCGCGGCACGATTGTCCATCCAATCGTTGCCCGACGTACTTCGATCAATTCGTTTACGGCCCGGCGAATCTCGATCTTTGGCGGCCACAACCACCCGCCATAGCTCGATGCACAGCACAGTTGCGTGGAGCGTCGAACTACTTGCCGAGCCAGAGCGTGACCTTCTCGCCCAGATCGGACGATTTCAGGGGCCGATCACTCTCGAGGCAATTTCGGGAATTTGCCGGTTGCCGGAAGGCTGCTCGGTTCACGAACTGACAGCGAGTCTGACGCGGAAGTCGCTGTTGTCGATCGACTCCGGGGGACAGGGAGTTCGAGTCTTCAAGATGCTCGAAGCAACCAAGGCCTTCGCGCGGGCGATGCCGGTCGACGACGCAGAAAGCTGGGGAATTCGGCATCGAGAGTGGTTCGCAATGACTGTCGATGCCATTGCGCCTCAATTGTTTTCGCGCATGTCCGCATTCGCCCACGAGATGCTGGACCTGATGCGCCCGGACATGTTGCGGGCGCTGAACGAAGCAATTTCCTCACGCGAGGGCTACTCCGCGCTCAGGCTCGCTGGTGGGCAGGGATGGCACTGGGTGCGCCGGGGCATGTTGACCGAAGGCCGAGAATGGCTCGACAAGGCAATGCTCGCTGCCGACGGCGATCGTGGAGTCGATATCGACAGTGCACGAGCGCGAGTACTTCACGCCGAGTGCATTCTGGCGTACATGTCGGGGGACATTCCGAACGCCCGCAGATGTGCGGTCAGCTGCGCCGACTACGCGACGCGAGCCGCTGATCGTAATCTCATGGCGGTTGCTCGCGGGATTCTCGCCTACTGGGAAGCGCTTTTCGGCGACGTAATCGAAGCAAAGTCTCTGATGAACAACGCATTCGAGCTCGCAGTAGACGTTGAGCCGTGGGCGCGCAGCGAAACCCTGATGACCTGCGGGCAAGTGCAGCGTTCGCTCGGTCAGCCTGCGCATGCTCTCGATACCCTGTCGGAAGCAGAACAACTCGCGCGGAGTTGCGGCCATGGGTGGGCGCTGATCCCAGCGGTGGGAATTTCCTCGAAGATTCTGATCGACCTGGGTCGTGGTTCAGATGCGATTGCTCGGTTGGCACCTGCCGCGGCTCGAGCGTTCGCCGACCACGATCCGACGTCGACGATGGCAACGCTGCATCAGTCGATCGGTGCCGCAGCGCTCATCGAGCGGCACCACGAAGGGGCTGTACTACACGCAGTCGTCGGCAGGCTGGGAAAGCGATACAACTTCGATCCGCTCATCACCGAACCGGAGGATTCGGCTCGTTACCTTACGCAGATCCGGCAGAGCCTCACGCACGATGAATGGCTGCGTGCAGAGGACGTGGGCCGAAATATGCCCCTGCGAGCAGCGGTGAACATGCTGGGTTCTCTCGTCTCCTCGTAAGGATTGCAGAAACATTGCAACCCCTGATAGGCCGCCCGACAGCTGCGGGTACAGCGATAGTTTTCCCACATGACTATCAACTCGTTGCCCTCACCGACCCTCGTTCCGACGTGCGTCGGGACCCTCGCGCTGCGACAGATCGGTGCACGTACTGGCCCTGTGACGGTGCTGTGGCACAGCATGTTCGTCGACTCGTCCAGCTGGAATCGAGTGATTCCGTTGCTGCCTCGGGATCGTCGGTTACTGATCGTCGACGGTCCAGGTTACGGGGACAGTGGCCCACTCCACAGAACATCATCCATAGCAGAATGCGCTTGCGCTGCAATCGAACTGCTCGACAGCGTAGGCATCAGTGATCCGGTCGACTGGGTAGGTAACGCCTGGGGTGGACACGTCGGCTATCACCTCGCTGGAACGTCCCCAGATCGACTGCGGACTTTGGTGACCATCAGTGCGCCTGCACTTCCACTGCCGAGGCTCGATCGCATCAAGCTCGAGGGCCTCAGCTACGTACTTCGGCTATTCGGTCCGACAGCATCCCTTCGCCGCAAGATCGCGGTCGCTCAACTGACCGACGGTGCCAGGCAAGACCCCGAGATGCTGGAGTACATGGAGTCGGCTGTACATCGTGCCGGTGGCAACAACCTCGCGCATGCGACACGATCGTTCATCGTGAGACGGTCGGATCTGTCCGAACACGCCGCGAACGCAACGCTTCCGATACTGATTGTTGCTACCGACGATCGCGGTGAACTGACGCCGGAACAAGCACGTGCCACCGCAGTAAAGTGCTGTGACGCCGAAGTCGCAGTGGTCGGGAAGTCTCGAACCCTCGTTCCACTCGAACAACCGCAGCAGCTCGCAGACCTGCTGATCGATTTTTGGGCGAGACGATCTCGGCAGTGAAATCCTTCCCCGGTCGACGGCCTGCCGCCCCGGAAAGATGCGACGACGAAGAAAGCTCAATTTCGGTTGCGCATTGTCTCGCTCGTTGCGTAGGTCACGGCGTCGCGCGCCGCAGCGTTGTCCAGGATCCGGCGATGCACGCGGTGGCCAAGGCCAAGGGGAGTAGCGTCATCGGCACAACTCGGGGGACGTCGACGAACCATGATCCGATTGCGGGCCACCAGTGTGCCCAGGTGATGACGATCGCGGACAGGCCGAGGGCGCCGAATAGTCCGGTCAAGGCAGTGAGCAGGCCGGTAGTGCGCCATCGTTGGTAGATCGCTCCGGTCAGCATTGCGATCGAGCTGGTGAGTAAGAGCGTCGCGAACAGCGAAAGTAGTTGCACGGCGGCGCTGTCGGTGAAGTACCGCGCGATGCCGAACATACGCATGTACACACCCCAGCCGTCGGTGGCGGATTCGATGACCGACAGTAGGAAAAGTGCGATCGCGAAAACTGCCGACTGCGCTACCGCCATCACTGTGGTTGCGGCGAAGAACTCGCGGCGGGTCACGCTCAGTCCGAGCGCGAACGGGAACGTTTGTGCCATCGACTGCAGGTAGAACGCGAGTACAAAGCCGTAGACGGAGAACACACTGCCGGTGAACCCTTCGTCCTGCTCGTTCCCGACGATCGCGTAGATGGTGAAACTGATCAGGAACGAGACCAGCAGAATGCCGACCGGCCAGGCGATGAGCAGCGGCCACGCGACCGTGTGCAATCGCAGGACGGAGCCGACCCTGGATCCGGTAGACGCCTTCGGGACCGTACGCGGGGCTGTCGTGGCGATGCTCATACGGTGCTCTCCTTGGGTTGCGTGGTGGTCGCGATGACAAGTTCCTGCAAAGATGCCGGCTCCAGTTCGACCCCCGCCTCCCGGAGTCGGTTCCGGTCGGAATCGGTCACGTGGGTCTGCACCATGGTGCGGGCGTGGCTGCCGAGCGTCTCACGGTGCAGGACGATGCCGGACGCGGCAAAAGCGTCGACAGCAGCGAAGGGACCAGTTGCGACAACTGCGCGGCTGCGTAGTGTGTCCGCGTCCTCGTCGACCACGATCCGGCCTCGCTCGACCACGATCACGTGCTCGAGCAGATTGGCTACCTCGTCGATGAGGTGAGTCGAAAGTATGACGGTGCGTGGATGTTCGGCGTAGTCGGCGAGCAACCGGTCGTAGAACAGTTGGCGCGCAACGGCATCGAGGCCGAGGTACGGTTCGTCGAAGAGTGTCAGCGGTGCGCGGGATGCGAGCCCGATGATCACTCCCAGTGCCGATCGCATGCCGCGTGAGAGTTTCTTGACCTTACGGGACAGGGGAAGTTGGAAGTCGTCGAGCAGTGTCTCCGCGAACGTAGAGTCCCAGTTCGGTAGCAGATGACCGGCGGCGACGAGTACATGCTTGACCCGGAGATCTTCAGGGTACGTCTGGCTTTCCTTGACGAAGCACACGTTCGCCAACACGGCCGAATTCTCGAACGGGGAGGCGCCGAACACCTCGACGTCACCGCTGGTATGCAGGTCCTGCCCGGTCAGGATCTGCATGATCGTCGTCTTGCCCGCACCGTTGCGACCG
Organism: Rhodococcus sp. NPDC056743; assembly: GCF_042790355.1. Lineage (NCBI taxonomy): Bacteria > Bacillati > Actinomycetota > Actinomycetes > Mycobacteriales > Nocardiaceae > Rhodococcus > Rhodococcus sp. NPDC056743. The sequence goes on from NZ_JBHTZI010000009.1 coordinate 91,161, forward strand.
AGTAGGCCGTAGATTTTGTTGCGGCCGATCTCGAACGACACGTCCGAGATCGCCGCGACATCCCCGTACCTCCTGTTCACAGCGCGCATCGAAGCGGCGGTGTCGGATCCAGCGAAACGGGCGGCGGTGGACTCGGTTGTGGTCATGGTCCCGTTCATCGGGCCACCTTCCTGTCGTCGAGCATGGATTTCAGGTCCTCGAGGGGGATCTGGAGTCGTTCGGCTTCTGCGACGAGCGGTTCGATGTACAGGCGCGCGAACGCTTCTCGGCGCCTGAACCGGAGCGCATTGCGCGCGCCGACGGTGACGAACATCCCGATACCCCGTTTCTTGTAGAGGATTCCCTCGGCGACCAGTTGATTGAGGCCCTTGGCTGCCGTCGCCGGGTTGATCCGGTGAAACGCCGCGAGTTCGTTGGTCGAGGGCACTTGCCCGTCCTCGGGCAGCGAGCCGTCGATGATCGAGCTTTCGATCTGTTCGGCGATCTGCTGGAACAGCGGCCGGCCGTCGTCGATCACGAGGATCGCCCCATTAGGCTCGCTGGTTCATTAGTCATGTAATGAACCATAGAACTAGGAGGGCTGTGTTGGCAACCCTGTTGGCAGTGCGACTGCTCGGGTCGACGATTGATCGCCTCCGCATTGCAACTGTGAACCCACCGTCATGGGGTCTGAACAGGCCAGCTCCGGCGCTAGCCCCAAACGAAATGCAGTTTCCTGGCATCGAATGTCATGTCCGGCCAACGGTTTGAATTCCCTGGGCCTGAGAGTGTGAGGCCGGCAGGGAAGTCGGACAGTGGTAACACCTTGTTGTTCGGGGCCGACAGTATTGATATCCGCTACGGGAAGGAACTCAATGAGGCGCAGAATTGTCGGTGCAGCACGCGTTACGGCGACGGTTGTATCGGGGCTGGCCTTAGCTGCGACAATCGGCTCCGGCACCGCCCAGGCGGACCCCCAGGATTGCGTCGTCGAGCGGAATGTCTTCAGCGCGATGGCAACTTGCCATGACACTGACGCGCCGCCGGGCAGAGAGTATGCGCTGATCGTCGACTGTTGGGGCATTCACGGCATCCCCAATGCCTTTCCGTTCTACGCGATCGGTCCGTATAGCCAATCCAGTCCCTCATTTGTGCCGACAGGTCGCGGCACGGGGGGATGCAGCACGAATTGGGGTGTTCCCTCGTTGAATGTCGGCGTGGTCACCAATGCCCACGTGCAGGTCTATCGCCAATAGTAGATACGCGACAACGGCCGGGTGGTCGCCGAATTTATCGGTGCGTCATTCAGTCGGTGACCCAATCCGCCATGACGTCTGCCAGTGCTTCGGCCCCGATGTTGCAATCGGCCGCTTCGGCGAACTCGTCCGGGGAATGGGAGACTCCGGTCGGGTTGCGCACGAACAACATTGCGGTTGGAACCTTCGCGGAGAGGATTCCGGCATCATGGCCTGCTGCAGTGGGAAGTACCGGTACGTCTCCGAGGTGAGCAAGTGCGCGTTTGAGCTTTTCGCGGGGCTCCGACGGGAATTCGACGATGGGCGTGATGGATTCGGCGAATACCTCGAGTGCGATGCGGTCGAAGGTCGAGTGAGCTCGTGCGTCGGCCTCGATCTGTTCGACGAGTTTTGTCAGAGTCTCTTCGTCGGCGGCGCGGGCATCGAGCCACGCTTTGATCTCCGACGGTATTGCGTTTGCGCCGTTGGGAAGCACGTGTACTTTGCCGAATGTCGCGACGGCGCCGTGTGCGGTCGCAGCTGCGCGTGCGCTGTGCACGGAGGAGGCGAAGGCGAGCATCGGATCACGCCGGTCCACGAGTCGGGTTGCTCCGGCGTGGTTTGCCTCGCCGCTGAACGTGAATTCCCACCGGCCGTGAGGCCAGATGGACGAGGCGACGGCAATGGGCTTGTCTACCAGGTCGAGTGCGCGTCCTTGCTCCACGTGTAGTTCTACGTAGACACCGACCTTGCTCTCGAGGGTGTCGTCGGTCCCGATGTGCGTGGTTGACCGGCCGGCTTTGGACATGGCTTCTGCCAGCGTGATGCCGTCGACGTCCCGCAGTGCCAATGCGCGTTCGGGTTTGAGTGCGCCCGTCGTCAATTGGCTTCCGACGCAGGCAACTCCGAACCGAGCGCCTTCTTCGTCGGAGAACGCGGTGATCGCGATGGGGATCGTCGGTTCGATACCGCGTTCGCGGACGATGTCGATGGCGGCGAAGGCGGACACGACCCCGAGTGGACCGTCGTACGCACCACCGTCGGGAACGGAATCGAGGTGCGAGCCGGTGACGAACGCTCCGGTGGGCTCGCCTACCCACCCCGTCGGCATCCACCATGCCCACAGATTGCCGTTGCGGTCCTCTTCGACGTCCATTCCACGCTTCGACGCGTTGTCGCGAAACCACTCGCGCAGGGTCAGATCAGCGTCACCCCAGGCGAATCGGCGATATCCTCGGGTATTTCGGTGCTGGCCGACATCGAGGATTGTCGACCACAGAGTGTCGAAGGAAGTCATGGAAGTAGAGGTCCTCTCGGGAGAAGCGTGTTCGGAATTCTCACGCGACGTGGTTGTCGGGGTACGCAGTGACTGCGAGAAACTTGATGGGGAGTTCGAACAGATCTTTCGGACCGTGCAGCCCTTCTCCGTCGAGGAGAAGTGAATCGCCGGCGCGAAGCCGATAGTCGGATCCGTCGTGGGTGTAGACCATGTCTCCTTGCAGCATGAACAACAGTTCGGTACCGGGATGCTGGAAACGCGGCGAGATCGTCGACTCCTGCTCGAGTGTCACCACCACTGCTTCGAGTCGCCGATGTTGTCCACGCAGCGCACCGAGCATCTCGTAGTGATGACCTGAGCGCGTCCCTCTGCCGACGATGTGCGCGCCGCTTCCAGCCCGCGTGTACACCGATTCACGCTGCGTTCCGGCCCCGCGAAACAGTGTGGTTACCGGAACGTCAAGGCCGGTCGAGAGTCTCGACAGCGTCGCGAGGCTGCACGATGCCTGAGCATTCTCGATTTTGGAGAGCATGGCTTTGGAGATTCCGACTCGGGTAGCCATGTCACTGAGCGAGAGTCCGGCGTTGATCCGAAGATTGCGAACCTGGGCCCCGATCACGGCTTCAAGCGAGCCGTCGGACGCGGAGTCTGGTGTGACCTCGCGTGGTTCGGTGTCGTGCACGATTCCCGGTGTCTCGGTTGACGTCATGGCGTACCCCCTCTTTCCTGGCGTGGAGCGTGGGTTTTCAGTACCGGCCGGGGATCCAGGTGGTACCGGCGAGGGGAACGCGCGCCATCGCGGATGCTTCGACGGTGAGGGCGACAAGGTCCTCGGGCTCGAGATTGCGCAGGTGCGATTTTCCGCAGGCCCGTGCCAGGGTCTGAGCTTCCATGGTGAGGACTCGGAGGTAGTTGGCGAGACGCCGGCCACCTTCGACGGGGTCGAGGTTCTTCGACAGTTCCGGGTCTTGGGTGGTGATACCCGCAGGGTCGCGCCCGGCCTGGAAGTCGTCGTAGAAACCTGCTGCGCTACCGAGTGCTTCGTATTCCTTTGCGTAGCGAGGGCTGTTGTCTCCCAGTGCTATCAGAGCTGCGGTGCCGATGGCTACGGCGTCGGCGCCGAGTGCCATCGCCTTGGCGACATCGGCTCCGCTGCGGATTCCGCCGGAAATGATGAGCTGGACCTTGCGATGCACGCCCATTTCCTGCAAAGCCTGTACCGCTTGGGGAATCGCGGCGAGGGTCGGGATACCGACATGTTCGATGAACACGTCCTGGGTTGCGGCGGTTCCACCCTGCATGCCGTCGACGACGACTACGTCGGCGCCGGCCTTCACGGCTAGCTTGACGTCGTAGTAGGTACGTGTTGCGCCGACCTTGACGTAGATCGGCTTCTCCCAGTTGGTGATCTCGCGTAGTTCTATGATCTTGATCGCGAGGTCGTCGGGCCCGGTCCAGTCGGGGTGGCGGCAGGCGCTGCGCTGGTCGACGCCCATCGGCAGTGTTCGCATGCCGGCGACTCGCTCGGTGATCTTCTGGCCCAGGAGCATTCCGCCGCCACCGGGCTTGGCGCCCTGTCCGAGAACGATCTCGATGGCATCGGCTTTACGCAGGTCGTCGGGGTTCATGCCGTAGCGCGACGGGAGGTACTGGTAGACGAGGTTCTTGGATTGACCGCGTTCCTCCGGTGTCATTCCGCCGTCGCCGGTGGTGGTCGAGGTTCCGACCTCACTGGCTCCGCGTCCGAGTGCTTCCTTGGCTTGACCGGACAGCGCGCCGAAGCTCATACCAGCGATGGTGATCGGGATGTCCAGGTGTAGCGGGAACTTCGCGTGCGTGTCGCCGAGAACGACGTCGGTATCGCATTTCTCGCGGTAACCCTCGAGCGGGTAGCGCGACATCGAGGCGCCGAGGAACAGTAGGTCGTCGAAGTGGGGGAGCTTACGCTTGGCACCCCAACCGCGAATATCGTAGATTCCGGTCTCGGCGGCGCGCTGGATCTCGGCGATGACGCTGCGGTCGTAGGTTGCGGATTCGCGCAATACGGTGCCGGGTACTTCTGTTGTCATGGCGAACTTCTCCTAATACGCGCTGGCGTTGTCGACGTGGAAGTTGTACAGCTGACGGGCAGAGCCGTAGCGACTGAATTCGGTGGGATCGTGGTGCAGACCTGCGGCGGCCAGTAGTTCGCCGAGTTCCTTCAGGTGCTCGGGACGCATGTCCTTCTTGATGCAGTCAGCACCCAGTGACGCCACCGTGCCACGCACGTAGATTCTGGCCTCGTACAGTGAATCACCCAGTGCTTCACCGGCATTGCCGCACACAACGAGCCTACCCGCTTGTCCCATGAAAGCACTCATATGACCGATGTCGCCGCCGACGACGATGTCGACGCCCTTCATCGAAATTCCACATCGTGCGGCAGCGTTGCCATCGATGATCAGCAGTCCGCCGTGTGCGGTGGCGCCGGCGGATTGCGACGCGTCCCCTTTGACATGGACGGTGCCCGACATCATGTTCTCGGCCACTCCGACACCGGCATTTCCGGTAACCGTGACGCTGGCATGTTGATTCATTCCGGCGCAGTAGTAACCGACATGACCGTCGATGGTGACGTCGATATCCTTGTCCAGCCCGCACGCAAGGGCGTGTGCGCCCTGCGGTTGGGTAATGGTCAGACTGGTCGGGGCGTCCAGAGAACTCAGCAGTTCGTTGACTGCGCGGGTGCTCGAGGTCTGCAGATCGATGACGCTGGTTGCGATTTCGTGTGTGGTCGTCACTGACGGTGCCATACGTACACCTCTTCCGGTTCTGGTTCGAAGATTCGGGCGTTCTCGATGCCTGGCAGATGTGCCAGGGCGCGGTATTCGGATGCCATGGCCACCCAACGATCGGTCTCGGCGATGATCGCCGGCTTGCAGGCGATCGGATCACGAACGACGGCAAACGAGTCGCTGTTCGATACCAACAGTGTGTAGAAGCCGTCGAATGTCTCGTTGAGCATCAGCAGTGCCTTCTCGAGGTCGACGCCCTCGGCGAGCTGTTTGGCGACGAAGCGGGCGCCCACTTCGGTGTCGTTTTCGCTGTCGAAGTGCACGCCGACGCGTTCGAGGTCGTGCTTGATGCTCATGTGATTCGAGAACGAACCGTTGTGTACCAGGCACTGATCCGGTCCGACGGCAAAAGGATGAGAACCTTCCGCCGTGACAGCGGATTCGGTGGCCATCCGGGTATGCGCGACGCCTTGCCATCCGCCGGCCTGGGGGAGACCGAACCGGTGCGCAAGGTCGGTGGGGTTGCCCATGCCCTTGAGTACCGTCAGCTCCTCGCCGAATCCGATGATCCGGGCTCTGGGGGCGATCGTGCGGACCGCGTCTGCCAGGGCGTCTGCGGCGACCGGGGCGTGCACCACTACGGTGGGATCGAGGTCGTGCCCGGTCACCGCGACAGCGAGCCGATGAGTCAGCTGTTCTGCGAGTTCGATTGCGCTGACCGGAGAATCGAGAACTGAGACGGTTGCCTCGCCGACCGGTGACCAGGTTGGGTTGCCGTAGATCGCCATCCCGGCCGAGTCGGGTCCGCGATCACACATCGCGTCGAGCATGTCGGTCAGCAATGCACCGAGTTGGGGGTAGAGCGTGGCGTCACGTAGGTGAAGCCCGACGATTCCACACATGGAATGCCTCCTCGAAAGTATCGGAAAATGAGCTAGAACGCTGTCAGATAGTGGTCGACTTCCCACGAAGACACGGTGTTGTGCCAGGCGAAGAACTCCTCACGCTTGGTCTTCGCGAAATACTCGGCGACGCCGGTGCCTGCGACGTCGAGCGCGTCGGTCAGAACCGAGTCGGTTTCCAAGGCGTCCATCGCGTGGAGCAGTGTCATGGGGAGCATCTCGCTCGGGGAATCTCCGCTGCCGGGCTTGCCGGGGTGGAGATTTCGCCGTACACCGTCGAGGCCGGCGGCGATCGCACCCGCAGCTGCGAGGTACGGATTTGCCGATCCGTCGCCGCCGCGCAGCTCGACGCGGTTCTTGTCCGGCACCCGGAGGTAGTGGGTTCGATCGTTGCCGCCGTAGGTGGCGAAGCGAGGTGACCACGTTGCCCCACTGGTGGTCGCAGTAGCGCCGGTTCGCTTGTACGAGTTCACGGTTGGAGCGATGAGCCCCTGGAGCGCGCAGGCGTGCTCGAGAATGCCGGCGACAAAGGAGTACGCGGTGGGGGAGAGTCCGAGTCCCAGTTCGTCGCGGGGGTCTGGAAAGACCGCGCCGGCGTCGTTCCACAGCGACAGGTGCATGTGCAGCCCGCTTCCGGTGCGGGTGGTAAACGGCTTCGGCATGAATGTCGCTTGCATTCCACGCTTCTCGGCGATGACGGAGAGAAGGTAGCGCAGGGTGATCACACGGTCGGCTGTGGTCATAGCGTCGGCGTAGTCGAAATTCTGCTCGAACTGACCGTTTCCGTCTTCGTGGTCGTTTGCGTAGTTGCCCCAGCCGAGGGTGTTCATGGCTTCGGACACCTCGGTGAGGTGGTCGTACATCCGGGTCACGTCGCGGGCGTCGTAGCACGGATTGTTGCTCGTGTCCGAGCGGTCGGCGGTGACGAGTTCTCCGTCCACGCGGTTGACGAGAAAGTACTCGATCTCGGCGCCCACATTGACGGTCATGCCGAGTTCGGCAGCTTTTCGGAGTTGTTCCTTGAGGATGATGCGTGGTGCGTACGGCCACGGCTTGCCGTCGACGTATGGATCGCAGTGGACTAGGGCGAGTCCGGGTTTTACGAATGGAATCGGGGTGAAGGAACTGACGTCGGGGATCGCGACAAGATCGGAGTCCTTGGGTTCCTGACCCATGTGACCCGCTGCGTAACCGGCGAATCCGACTCCATCCTCTTCGAGTTGCCTGACAGCTTGGATGGGAACGAGTTTGGCGCAGGGTTTGCCGGACATCGTCACGAACAGGGCGAGGATGAAGGTGGTGTTGCTCGTGTGGGCGACCTCCGACAGCGTCGGTAAGGGATCCAGTGCCGTCGCGGTGGAGGGTGCGGCTTCAGAAGTGTCTACAGCCATGATGGAAGGTCCTTCTGGGAAGTAGGGTGTGGGAACCGATGCAGCTCGGTGTCAACGCATTTCGCCTGCACCTTCATAGGGATGAAGGCTGAAGAGGAAGTCGTCCTCGGCGAACCGCGAGTAGCGGAAGTCCGCCGCGTTGACGTTGGGGAGTGTGGTGTGGCCGTCGATCAGCAGATCGGCGACAAGCTTGCCGACTGCGGGAGAGATCTTGAATCCATGGCCGGAGAATCCGGTGGCGAGGAACAGCCCGTCGGCAGGAGAGGGCCCGATGATCGGGTTGTAGTCCGGCGTCACGTCATAGGCGCCGACGTACGAACTGGTGATCCGTGGGTCCGGCATGTCTGGCAACCGATGTCCGAGCTTCATGATGTTCTTCTCGATCGCAGCGTCGTCGGCGCGATTGACGTACTTGTCCGGGTCGATGTACTCCGGCGCCTGATGATCGGAGTTACCGACAAGGAGTTCGCCGTTGGGCTCTCGGCAGATGTACTGTAGCCCAGCCAGATCCGAGAGTACCGGAACTTCCGGTGTGGGAGCACCTTGATCGACCAGAACCAGTTGTGCACGTTGAGCTTTGACGTCGATGTCGACACCGACGCCGGCGGCGAGGGTGGGTGCCCATGGGCCGGTGGCGAGGATGACGTGCTCGGCATGTACCTCGGAACCGTCGGTCAAGGTAGCGCCGTAGACCGTACCTGCCGAGTTCTGCAACAGTGACACGACGGGGGTGCTTTGTCGGATCTTGACGCCCATCTTGCGGGCGGTTGCGGCAAACGCCATGCCCGCCATGTATGCCTCGCCGCGCCCGCCGAGTGGTTCGTAGGCGAACAGCGCGAAGTCGTCGAGGTGCAAACCCGGCCACAGCTCTGCCATCTTGTCGTGAGCGATGAATTCGGTGGCAATGCCCAGACTCTGCATCATGGCGATGTTGGCTTCGAGTGGTTTGACATTGTTCTCGGCAACTCCGACGACGTATCCACACTGTCGAAATGCCATGTCGTCGTCGAAGATTTCGGTTGCGCGAGTAAAGATATCGATTCCGTACCAGGACATTGCAGCCAATGAGGGAGTGCCGTAATGGCAGCGAACGACGCCGCTGGACTTGCCGGTCATGCCCGAGCACAGAGTATCCCGCTCGAGAACCAGAACGTCGGTCTCCCCTCGTTCTGCGAGGGAATACGCGATGGCCAGTCCTTCCAGGCCGCCGCCGATGATCAAGAACTTGGTCGTGTCGCTCACGTGTCGATCCTTTTCGGTGCGGAGAATTCTGTGGTGTGGGCCGGTAAGCCGGACCAGGTAGTTCGAAACTGTTTCAGCGGATGAATCATTGTTATCCACTATGAAACACATCGGTTATGTCATTCGTGTTACGTCTTTGTCAGCTCGACGTGACGAAGATTTTTGGATAGCGATGCCTGCGTACGGTTTTCGGCCGTCGTAAGGCCGATTCGCGCGACTGCTTCGATTGGCGACCGCCGGAACGCCAGGGGTATCGCGCGGATTCGACGAAATGCCAAGACCGACGTCGTCGATGATGCCCTGCGTGTCGAGGGCCTTCTTACGGGTAGCTGGGGGAACTGCGAATTCGGGCATGCGATGGTTGTGCGCGAACGGAGGCGTATCGCTGTAGGTGTCACCCTGGGGTTGGCCGATCGCGAATTTCGGCGATGAGAACCTTTCCGGTCCCACGGATTTCGACCGAGTCGAGGCGAATGACGATGCAGTCTCCTGCGTCGGCCGACCGAGATCCGGCCTCGACACGGCCGCTGTGCACGTAGAAGACGGTGACAGCGTGTATATCCGTGTTCACAGTAGAGTCGACGAGGTCGTGCACGGACACGGATGCTGTCGTCGTACGGCGGTCCACCATGACGTTGAATGCACCTGTCGCGCCATCCGGGATGCACCTGGGGGTTCTCTCGCCGTCGAAGCCGAACGGCCGCAGCGGTTCGATCGCGGTTGTTCCGCCCCTCCAATCGAACGTGACACCGTATGTGCCGATGACGGTGAACACGCGGCTGCGGCCTTCGAATGCGGAGAACTCTGTTGCTGCGTCGCCGAGATCTGCGACGCTCACGCGCCATCGAGGTGCCACCGTGGCGTCGACTGCGATCTCCTCGGTCACGCCGGCGCCGTTTTTCCACGGCACTCGTCGGCGGTCGCCGCGCCGGATCAGTTCGGTAGGGAGTGGCATTGTAAGGCTCCTTGCAGCAGAGGGCACTTCGATGTTGAAGCCGGTTTAAGTCCTCGTGATGATCGGGGTAGGCGGTTACTGCCAGGAATTTGATCGGCGGTCGGACCAAACCGTGTGGAACGTGCAGGCCCTCGCCGTCGAGAAGCAGTGAATAACCTTGGCGCAGTGTGTATTCGGATTCTGCGTGGCCATGCACCATGACGCCTTCGAGCATATAGAGGATTTCGGTACCCGGATGCCGGAGGGGAGGAAACACTTCGCTGGTGTCGATCATGGTGACCAGCACGGGTTTGACTCGCTTGTGCGGTCCGCGGAGTGCGCCGAGAGGTTCGTAGTGGTGGCCCACCCGGGTTCCACACCCACGATCACTGCGTCGCGGCCTGCCTCGACATAGACGGCCGCACGCGGCGAGTCGGCTCTGCGGATCAGATTTCGGACAGTACTGCCTTCGAAACACAGATCTTCGCCGCCATGTCGACTACCGACAGACCTGTCGAACGCCACAGTGCACGAACTTGTTTGGCGATGACTCGTTCGAGATCCAGACCAGTGGGCGTTTAGCTCGCGACCCCATCGCGGGATCGCCGGTGTCGCGGTGCGTGTCGATCGAGTCCGAAGCAGTCATCGGATGATTCTAGCCCTAATGTCTACTAACAGTGAACGAAATGTATGGATATGAGACGATGGCCCCGAATTGTCGAACGACCGTATGGGTTGTCGAGGGGGAGGGGATCCGGACGTTGAGAATTCGAGTCGTTCGATGCGGGTGACGGCAGTCGTGGTTTCGATGGTCTCTCGGGGGGATATCGATACTGCCGAAACAACTTCGGCAAAATTGGCGAACCAGCACGTTTCTGTGACTCTTCGAACGCATGCGGACGATTGTTGCTTCTCCTCGGGGAGTCGCCGCGTGCGGCGGTGGCCGTTGCGCTATCGCGGTGCGAGTCGGAAGACCGGGATCTGACGTCCGCTGGCCGCCGCTGTGGCTCGGTAGTCGCGGTAGCCGGCAAAAACTTGGACGGCTAGTGCGTATAGGCGTTCATACTCGTCAAGGTCGGTGACTTCGGTCGCCACGAACCTCTTTCCGCCAAGTTGGCACTGGGGGTGTGCAATCAGATTGAAATACCACTGGGGGTGTTTGGGTCCACCGTAATTCGAGGCGACCGTGATCGTATCGAGGCCGTCGTGGAAGTAGGTGATCTGAACTGCTCGGGGCAAGCCGGATTTGGCGCCGGTAGCTTCAAGTGTCGCTGAGGGGACTGCCCACTCTTGATTCAGGGCTCCGCTGGTCACGCGTTCGACCCACGGATCTATGTGAGAACCAATATGGCGCACGTAAGACCGCCCCACGCGTGAGCGGCCGAAACGCTCGATGAGTCTGTATCTTCGACCATGCTTCTTGTTCGGATCGACGTAACGAAGTCGCATGAAGCCGCCATACCCCCGCTCGGCTTGAGTAAACGCCACTGCTGGCGGCTGGACTGATGAGTGCTTTGCTGCGACCGTCGCTCCGTCGCGACTCCGCATGCCGCTCGTGCGTTTTCTCCGATGGATCGGTCCGACCCGGGTTTCGTCGACTTGGTGCCGTGATGCACTGCCTCGGCCGAGTGTCACCAGGTTCACTCGGCGGAGGGTTGTCAGATCAGTTCGATTCGAAGGGGACGATTTTTCCGGAGCAGGCGCCCAGCGTGACGAGTGATCCATCGATCCCACGAGTCGCGGCACGGAGGGTGATTTCGTCACCGTCTCGAAGGGAAGTGAACTCCGATCCGTCGGCGAGTGTGAGCGGTTCTTTTCCTCCCCAGGTTAATTCGAGGAAAGAATCACGCTGGTTCTGCGGTTGCGAGCCGGGGTCGAGAATGCCCAGTTCAGGGTTCGATCTGGCTAACGAATTCTGGCGCGGCTCTCGTTCGTGACGAACGCGCGTATGGAAGCGCGCGCGTCAGAGGCGGGACTGTCGATTCAGCAGATGCGCCTACTGGGCATCCTGCGTGACCGCGAACCGACCATCAACGAGCTCACGGTGAATCTGGGTGTAGACAAGTCCAGCGTGAGCGGTCTGGTGATCCGCGCCGAGCGCAGTGGTTTCGTAACCCGCACGCAGTATGAGCAGGACGGGCGGGCAGTCCGCGTGCGTCTGGAACCTTCCGGCCGGGCGATGATCGACGCAGCAAGCTCCCGGTTCGAGAGCGACGTGGAGCATACCTTCGTGACCTTGACCGGGCCGGAGCGAGCACGCTGGGTCGCACTTACTGTCCGCCTGCTCCGGGCGGAGGCAAACGAGCGCGGCCTAGGCCTTTAGTCCGGAAGGCCAAGCGCTAGGCCACATTGCGGACGCGGTTTTGTGTGCGGTCGCGGCTCAAAACTCATGGGACGTACAGAATCTCGCGTGGTGGCAGTGTGAGTTTTCCAGGTCGCGGCGCGTCCTCGGGGATTCGCGCGATATTCGTCGGGGTGAATGTCCGCGTCTCGTCCGGGGCGGTCCGCACAGTGACTCTACTCACTTATGGATTGATTGATCCGTAATGGACTTGACCATCGGATGTTCGACGGCAACTATTACGGAATGACTGATCCAGATGTAGGTGAGAGTGAAACGGTCCGAGCTCGCTCAGTGGCCCTAGATACAGAGGAATCAGTAAGCAGCCCAGCGGCTTTGCGTCAGGCGACCGTATTGTTACTGGCGGTGATTTGTGGGGCGGCGGTGGCGAACATCTACTACGCCCAGCCGTTGCTCCCGGTGATTGCGCAGTCGCTGGGAGTGTCCCAGGGGGCCAGTGGACTGGTGGTCACTGTCTCGCAGGTCGGCTATGCGCTGTCATTGGCGCTCTTGGTGCCTCTAGGTGATGTGCTCGAACGGCGTCGCCTGGTGACTGTGCTGCTCGGCGCGAGTGCCGTCGCTCTCCTCGGTGCGGCCGCGTCCCCGGCACTCGGATCGCTGCTCGCCGCGATCGCGGTGGTCGGGGTTACTTCTGCGGTGGCGCAAATCGTTGTGCCACTGGCCGCGTCGCTGGCGCCGAGCCACCAGCGTGGGGCGGTGGTAGGCACGGTGACGAGCGGTCTGCTCATCGGAATCATGATTGCGCGGACAATCGCCGGGCTGCTTGCCGAAATCGGTGATTGGCATCTGGTGTACGTCTTCGCCGCGGTCCTGATGGCGGTCCTGGCAGTTGTGTTGCGGCTGGTCCTGGACCCCGTACCACCCTCGGAGCACACTACTTATCCGCAACTTCTGGGTTCTGTGCTGACACTGGTTCGTTCCGAATCGCTGCTTCGCAGGCGCATGGTTTTGGCTGCGGCCGGTATGGGCTGCTTCACCGTTCTGTGGACCGCATCGTCGTTCCTGCTGGCCGACGAGCCGTATGCCTACGGGCCCGCGGCCATCGGATTGTTCGGTTTGGCCGGCGTCGTCGGAGCCTTTGCTGCGATGGGCGCCGGTAGGCTCGCCGACCGCGGGCGCGGCCGTCAGGTGACTACGGGTGGCTTGATCCTGCTGACCGTCAGCTGGCCTGTGCTCGCCATTGCCGGAGTGGGTGGACTGGGTGGCCTGATCGCGCTGGTTGTCGGCATCGTGGTGCTCAACCTGGCTCAGCAGTCCTTGTTGATCAGCCACCAGAGCGCGATTTACCACCGGGCCCCGCATGCCCGGAGCAGGGTGACGACAGCCCTTATGGTTTCCGCATTCGCCGGCAGCACCGTCGCGTCAGCGTTGACCGCGGCGCTGTACCCGGTCGTAGGGTGGCTGGGGATGTGCGTGCTCGGCATTGTCATCGCGCTGGTCGGTGTCGGGACGTGGGTATTGGAGATTCTCCACCCCAGCCCTTCCGAACCGCTCGCCGCTCCGTCGGTCACAGCAGGCACCACCGGAACTCGACAGAGCCCGATCGCCGTCTACCGTCAAGGGGTCGACAGTGTCTGAAATCCGCCGAGTGGCGATCCTCGACGACTACCAGGGAGTCGCACGCGAGTACGCCGACTGGAATGCTCTGCCGGACGGTGCTCGCATCACGTTGTTCACCGAACCCCTGGGCGATCCCGATGACGTGATAGCCGCGCTACGGCCGTTCGACGTCATTGTTGCCATGCGTGAGCGCACCGCGTTTCCTGCCGCGATCATCAGCCGGCTGCCGAATCTGCAACTGCTGGTGACGACCGGTCCTGCCAATGCGGCTATCGACGTGGCGGCGGCCAGGCAGCGAGGGATCGTGGTGTCGGGCACGCGCGGGGCAGGGCTGACCTCGACAGCCGAGCTGACCTGGGGGCTGATCCACGCACTTGCCCGCTCCGTCCCTGCCGAGGACCGCGGTGTGCGTGCGGGAGCTTGGCAGCGGACCGTCGGGCGCGACCTGCACGGCGCCCGTCTCGGTGTTATCGGACTCGGCGGCGTCGGCACCCGCGTGGCGCGGGTAGGGCTTGCTTTCGGGATGGACGTCGTTGCGTGGAGCAGCAACCTCGACGAAGTGCATGCTCGAGCAGTCGGTGTCACTCCGGTCGGCAAGGAGGAATTGCTGACGACCTCGGATGTGGTGACGGTTCACCTCAAACTTTCCGCCCGCACGGCCGGGCTCCTGGGGCGAGAAGAGCTGGCACTCATGCGATCGGATGCGTTGCTGGTCAACACTTCTCGTAGCGCTGTCGTCGACGAGGAGGCGCTACTCACAGCCCTCCACGCCGGGGCGATCGGCGGGGCCGGCCTGGACGTCCACGCCATCGAGCCGCTCCCAGCAGACTCGCCGTGGCGGACCTCCCCGCGCACGGTGCTCACCCCGCATCTCGGGTACGTCACCGAGGGCGCCTACAAGATCTTCTACGCCGACGCGCTCGAGGACATCCTCGCGTACGGCGCCGGTGCACCGATCCGTGTGGTCGACCAGTGAGTAGACCGCACCTCTCTCATTCTCATGCACACCATGACGAAAGGCACGATTTCGTGACCAAGCAAGAAACGCACGATCGACTCAACGCGACGGACAGCGCCGACGGAGACGATCGTGTGCGGCATGACGGCCCGAGCTGCGACGACTCAGGATTCCGGGTGCCCGGACTCTGGACGCGCACGCTGGGTGCACTGACCCTGAGCTACCTCCCGGACGCAGGAGTGACGATGATCCCGGACCGGCTCTACCCGTCGTCCACCGAGGAAGAATGGGGCCAGCACTGCACGCATATGACCGGGGCCGGCCACCTGTCCATGGGATGTGGAGCACTACTTGTCGAGAGGGGCGACACCCGGTTGCTTATCGACGCTGGCCACGGCCACATCTCCGGTGACGAAGTGGACCATTTTCAGCACGCCTTCGGTCATGTTCGGGACCTTCCTGCATCACTTGCGGCGCTGGGCGTGGACCCGGCCGGGTTGGAGATGGTTGCCTTCACCCACTTCCACGGCGACCACACCGGGTGGGCCAGACCCGACGCCACCGAGGACTCCCGGAGCCTGTTCAGCACGGCGCGCTGGATGGTCGGCGAAGGAGAATTGGAGAGCATCGCGGACGGAACGGCGCCAATACTAGCCGGTCAGAACGAACGAACAGTCGTCGTGACTGACGGGACCGAAATCGCGGACGGTATCCGAGCGTGGTCCCTCCCCGGACATACCCCGGGACACACCGCCTGGATCCTCGACACCGGTGACGGCCGGGAAGTCGTGGCATTCGGTGACGCCCTGCACTCACCAGTCCAAGTGATGCACCCCGAATGGGAGGTGCTCCTCGACGCCGACAGAAACGAGGCCGAACGCTCACGGCTCCGGCTCATCGACTACCTCACGCGAGAAGGGGTATACGGCTTCGGTGTTCACTTCGCGGATCAGCAATTGGGGACCGTGGAATCCGGGCGCTGGCGCCCCTGGGCCGACGCGATAGACGCTCGCTGACGCCCACTCCGCCACCGCAATCACAGACATGTACGCGCGCAAAGTGACAGGCGCGTCCAACTGGCAGCACACCAAGGAGATTTGTTATGAGCACAGACCAGCGGCCCGCCTCGGCAGCGGGGAGCCACACCCTCGGAAACGACCTGACGGTCACCCGTCTCGGCTTCGGATCGATGCAGCTGACCGGCCCGGGAGTCTGGGGAGATCCGAAGAATCCGGACGAAGCTGTACGGGTACTCAGCCGGGCGGTGGACCTCGGCGTCGACTTCATCGATACGGCCGACTCGTACGGTCCGGCAGTCGCCGAACCGCTCATCAAGAAGGCGCTGTATCCCTACCCGAAGGGTCTGGTCATTGCCACCAAGGCCGGGCTCACCCGTCAGGGCCCCGACCAGTGGCGTCCGGTGGGCAGACCTGAGTATCTTCGCCAACAGGCGGAAATGAGCCTGCGGCACCTCGGTCTGGACCGCATCGACTTGTTCCAGTTGCACCGCATCGACCCCAAAGTCCCCCTCGAGGAGCAGGTCGGGGTGTTGAAAGAGCTACAAGAGGAAGGGAAGATTCGCCATATCGGTCTCTCGGAGGTGTCCGTCGACGATGTCGAGGCTGCGTCGGCGATAGTCGAGATCGTCTCAGTCCAGAACTTGTTCAATCTGGCTGATCGTACGGCCGAGCCACTGCTGGACTATGCCACGGAACACGGCATCGGTTTCATTCCTTGGTTCCCGCTAGCCACCGGAAAACTCGCGCAGGAAGGCACCCCGCTGGCTGCGCTGGCCGAACAACGTGGTGCGACGCCGTCGCAACTCGCGCTGGCATGGCTTCTCAAGCTTTCCCCGGCGATCCTGCCTATTCCGGGAACATCGTCCGTGGCACATCTCGAGGACAACATCAACGCTGCCGGAATTGAACTGTCCGACAACGAGTTCGCGGCTCTGTCCGAGGCTGTGTAACCGGGTATCGCAATTTTCGGGACGGTCCGCCGGGGGGGGCAGGAGACACACCCCGGCGGACCGCACTGCTATAATGGATTACTCGTTCCAATAAGGAGGTCGCTGTGCCAGCCCTCGGCCGTCCCCGCGCCTTCGACATGCCGAAGGTTCTCCAAGCCGCGATGCGGCTGTTCTGGGAACAGGGCTACGACGCGACCTCGGTGACGCAGCTACGAGAAGCTACCGGCCTGTCCTCGGCAAGCTTGTACGGGGCTTTCGGCTCCAAGCATGGATTGTTCGAACGAGTGGCCGAGCACTACATCGCCGGGCCGGGCAGCGTGACCGAAGTTCTCGCCGACGAGACTCTCGGTCCGCGTGAGGCTGTCGCCGGCTTGCTGCACGCTTCTATCGACATGCAGACCGACACCTCCCACCCCCGAGGCTGCCTTGTCGCCCTGTCCGGCACCGTCCGCGCGCCGGGCGACGGCGAAGCCGCTGTGCGCCAGATGATGTCGGCACGCCGCGCCGCCAACCGGGCAGGGATCAGGCGTTGCGTCGTTCGTGGCACCGAGGTGGGGGAGCTGCCGGAAGACACCGACGTGGACGGTTTCACATCGATGATCCACAGCTTCCTGCTCGGTGTTTCCACGCAAGTGTGCGACGACGTACCCGCCCGAGACCTCCACGCCGCGGCGGACGCTGTACTCGCAATATGGCCTACGTCAGCCAAGGTGGTTTGAGCGGATTCCCAACGGCCCCATGCAAAGTCTCCGAATGTGGAGGCTGTGAACGTCTGTGTCGAGATCGGTCAGATGTCACGCTCGACGATCCAGCCGCCTGCCCGTGAGATGGGGAGCGCACTGCGAATCCTGGGTGCCTGCTCGTGTTCTCGTCTATGGCTCAAACCGCCACCCCGGTGGCAGTAGCCGATCTATTGGCGATCGAATGTGAAAGAGCAGCAGTGTCCGTGGCATATCCAGATCTACGTTGCGGCCACACTCCTCCTGCGCAGGTTTTGTTTCGTGCATTGGCAACGCTCCCTAGGGGTTTGGTGTGTCGCGAATTACAGACTGTTTGATCCATAACGGCTTGCGGGTGAGCGATTGCGGGTGTTTGAGTTATGGAGTGAATGATCCGAAATTGACATCTGAGACGACAACAACTCCTCGTATCGCTGAAAATGATACTTCGGTCGGCCGGCATTCATCCGGTCACCAGCTACCGTGGTCGGCGCTGTTGGCAATGGCTGCAACAGCATTCATCGTCATCATGACCGAGACGCTGCCTGCCGGGTTACTTCTCGAAATCTCGGACGGGCTTGTGATCAGCGAGGCCGCCGCCGGTCAGTTGATCAGCGCGTACGCGCTTGGAGCGGTCTTGTGCGCGATACCGGCGATCGCTCTCACTCGTGGATACCGGCGTAAGCCGATCTTGATCGTCGCGGTCAGCGGGTTCGTCGTGGCTAACACGTTGACTGCCGTGGCACCTGACTTTGCTATCGCGCTCGGAGCGAGGTTTGTGGCCGGTGCATTTTCAGGAATGGTGTGGGGGATGCTCGCGGGTTACGCCCGGAAGATATCGCCTCCAGCTGTTGCCGGAACCGCACTCACCGTTGCGATGGCAGGGACTCCTGTTGCTTTCGCCATCGGCACCCCGCTGGCGACGTTCCTCGGCACAGTGACCGGTTGGCGCGCAACATTTGTGGTCATGTCGGTTGCCGCAGTCGCGCTCATTGTGTGGATCGTCGCTGCGGTCCCGGACGCCTCGGGACAGAACCGTACGGCACAAACCCCGCTGCGCAGGGTTGTACTCATCCCAGGTGTGGGGTCGATCCTTGCGGTGGTCCTTGGCTGGTTCCTCGCGCACAACGTGCTCTATACGTACATTTCCCCGATCATCGAATATTTGGACGTGGGAATCAGGGTGGACGTCGCGTTGGCGATCTTCGGAGTCGCTTCACTTGCTGGACTTGGTGTGACTGGTGTTCTGGTTGATCGCATGTTGCGACCCCTTGTTTTGTCGAGCCTGACCTTTTTTGCGGTCAGTACCGCCATTTTGGCGACTCTCGGCAGCAACCCCATCATATTTGTCGTCTCAGTTATCTTGTGGGGCATGTCTTTCGGTGGTGCTGCACCCCTGCTGCAGACTGCGCTCGCTGACGCGTCGGGGCCGGATGCCGATGTCGCGAACTCGATGCTCACGACTATGGCCAACTTGGCGATCTTCGGAGGTGGGGTGCTTGGCGGAATCGCACTGAGTGCGTCCGGTCCGGGTTTCTTTCCGTTCGCCGCGCTGGTGATGATCGTCGTCGTTGCCATCGTTGTGTTCTCAGCGCGTCTGCACGGATTCGTTCCGGGCCAACGAAATCGGGCATGAGTTCATCAGGATATCCGCGGACTATTGCTCTCGGCGGTGCGAAATTCTCGAGGGTGCGTTGTTGCGGCCCTGAGCGCACTTCGGTGCCATGGGAAGCGTGCCCGTAAGAGGTGAACTGGGAGTTCGCCTCCTACGGGCATCCGGTTTTTACCGACCCGGAGTCTGTGTGCGTATGGACCAAGCGGCGACGGACTCGTGGTGTTCGGTTGCTGCGTTACTTGCTCGCTGCTTCGCGTTTGCCCGCGACTGGCGTGGGTCCGGGTTGGGAGTGGCGGCGCGTGGAGGGAGACAGCGCTGCGGCAAGGATGGCGAGAACTGCTACGGCGGTGCAGATTCCGAAACCGATGGTGAATGCGTTGTCGGTGGGAAGGCCTTCGGGTGTGCTGTTGGAGGAGATGATTGCGGCTATTACGGCGGTGCCGATGCTGCTGCCGATGGTGCGGGCGATGGTGTTGACGCCGATTGCTTCACCTGTTTGTTGCGCTGGGACGTTGTCGACGATGGCGTTTGATGCTGCTGCCAGGGCCAGGCCGATTCCCGCGCCGGTCAGCATTCCGGAGACGATTATCTGCCAGGTGTGGCCGTGTGAAATCGCGGGAAGAAGGAACGCCAGGGTGAGAAGGATTCCGCCGAGGAGCATGGGAGCCTTCGCATTCCATTTGCGCACCATGATTCCGGCTAGTGGGCCGAGGACGACCATCATCACGACGGTAGGCAGTAGGAATAGCCCGGCTTCGGAAACAGATGAGCCGAAACCGTAGCCCGTAGCGACCGGTAGTTGGAGCAAAGTGGGTACCAGCACGAAGGTGCCGAACATGGCGAAGCCGAAGACGAGGGCGACGACGTGCGCCGTCCATACACCGCGAACCCGCGTCAAACGCATGTCGATGAGGGGTTCTTCGACGCGCAACTCGGCGACGACGAACACCACAAGTGCGACTACGCCGAGGGCGAGAAGACCAAGTGTCTTCGGTGATGCCCAGCCCCAACTCTGACCGTCGCTGATGGCCAGAAGAAGGGATATCAATGCCACGGTCAGGATGCCCGCGCCGAGAATGTCGAGGCGTCCGGGTGTCTTGACTGGCGATTCCGGCATGCCGAATATGACGCCGATCAGGGCGATCACCACGAGTACCAGAGGCAACCAGAACAGCCAGTGCCATGAAAGATGCTCGACAATGGGCCCGGCAGCCACAATGCCGACGCCGGCTCCGATACCGAAGACCGCTGACAGTAGACCGATGGTCGTACTGATCTTGTCCTTGGGTAGTTCGTCACGGACGATTCCGATCGACAGCGGCATGATTGCGCCTGCCGCGCCTTGGAGTGCGCGGGCAGCGATCAAAACTCCCAGGTTGGGAGCAAGTGCGGCTGTCAGTGTGCCCACGAGCAGCAAGGAAAGGACGATGATGAGGATCTTGCGTTTGCCGACCATGTCCCCGAGACGACCCAAGATGGGGGTCAAGACTGCAGCTGAGAGTAGGTAAGCGGTGAGGACCCACGCGGCGTCCGCCGTTGAGGCGCCCAAGTCCTTGCCGATGGTGGACAACGCCGGTGCGACCAGCGATTGAAGGACTGCGAACGCCAAGCCGCCCAGTGACAGGTATGTGACCAGCGCCGCGGTGTTGATTTTACGGCTGGCGGTGTGGGGGAGTGAGGCCTGTGTGGATTCTTCGGTTAGTGACATAATTCTCCGCAAAAGATGTAAACAGACGTTGACTTAGCAATCGTAGATCCGTCCCGAGTTTTAAGTCAACGTCTGTTTACGTCGGAGAGGGTTGCACTATGGTTGACAGCGAACAGGGAGAGCGAAGACATGGGTAGACCGACAGCTGCTGGGGGAGCGGAGGCAGATTCCGCGCCGCGGCCCGGCAAGTCGCGCGACGCCGGCAATACCCGGCGTCTCTTGCTTGAATCTGCGCGCCGACGCTTTGCTCGCGATGGCTACGCGGCCACCACCGTCCGCGACATTGCCCAGGATGCTGGAGTAAACGTTGCGCTGATCAGTCGCTATTTTTCGTCCAAAGAAGGACTCTTCGAGGCGTGCCTTCGTCGGGCGGTGGAAGATCTCGATCAACCCACGGATACCCCGGTCTCGGTCAACGCGGTTATCGAGACGATGATCGGGCAGGTCTCGAATGTGTCCAGCGGAGAGAATGACCTCCAGCTGCTTTTGCTTCTGCGATCCTCCGGCGATGATCGCGCTGATCAGATCAGGCGCGATACGCTGCGTTCCTTTGCCGAAAGATTGGCCGCTGTTGCCGGTTGGCACGGAAATGCTGACGATGAACATATTCTGTTGCAAGCGCAGATTGCGTTGGCCGCATCGTTGGGAATCATCATGCTTCGCTCCACGACTGCATTGGAACCTTTGACATCGGCAACCGCTGAGACCCTTCGCGCACCATTCGGAGAAATCCTCAGTGGGCTGCTCTCGCCAGCAGAAAAGCCACGCCACTAGATGGAGAAAGCTTCCTTTGAACCACAGTCGAGTCTCGACGAAGACGGCGTCACCGAATGCTTTGTCGTGAGCGGGCTGGACCATGCCAGTGTGCAGTGCACACGTGGGCGCATTCTCAGGTTCCGATTTGCCTTGATGGCATGTCCGCCAGTTCGCCGAGGTGTCGGTGTACAACGAAATTCGACCTGAGTCGCCGCTGTCCTATGACGGATCGTAAGCGTGTCCGTTGTACTCGTCGATAGGTCCCTCGTTTAGCGTTCGATCGGTTTGAGGGCTGCCTCCACCTGCTCGGTCGGCAGCAGCAGTTCGGCGATGGTCCTTCGGTCGTCGTCGTCCTTGTCCACTTCCCAGAGGTCGGTGAGTAGCTCGCGGATGGCGGCCGCGAAGTCGGGGTAGGTGTCGAGCGGCGCGTTCGGGTGCTCGGCGCTCCACCATTGCACCGAGCCACGCGTCGCAGCGAGCATCGCGTTGGTGCCTGAGCTCCACAGCGGAACGAGTTCGGGGTGCCGCTCGACGATCGACCAGGCTGGTGCCCAGACGGAGTCGGCATGGTTCTTCAACACCGGATGCACGGACTCGCCCCCTTCGAGGGCTATCCGTACGACTGCCTCGGGCAGTCCTAGCGAGCGGATGCTGGCAGCGTGCTCCTGCGGCGTCATGGTTACTTCTTATCGCAGCGAGTGGGGCTACCGGTCAGATTAGCGACGTGTTTCGTCGATCTTCGCTGCCGTTTGCGCCGGGGAGGTGCCTCGCGGCGGCAAGAGGTCGCCGAGTCTTTTTGCTGCCGCGACCGGTAGTGATATCAACACTCTCCTGGAACTGCTGTCACCGGATGGCTCGTCGTGGACTGACGGCGGTGGCAGGTGCGCCAGGCGCGGACAAACTTCAGTCCATCACCGACGGAACCATGCACAACGTCGGCACGCGGTGAGCTTGTGGAACAACACTCGGCATCCAGCCGAGACAGAGTGGGCCCACACTGTAAGAGCTGGGCCCGCTCTGGTCGCGGGCCTGTTCCTGCCGCGGCAGACTTACGTCGAGGCTTGCTTGGGGTGAATCATTCTGGGCCACTGTCGAAGTGGTGCAGGCAGTGGAGTTGCTACGGTCGCCGATTATGTTCGCCCGCGTCTGTGGGCTTGCCCGTTGTTGTAACGAACAGTCGTGAATCCGGCGTCCTTTTTGCGCGGCGATATCCGGTGCACGATGGAATCCGCATCTACAGGCCGGTCCGATGACGCCCAGTCCGTCGGAGAACAGAGGGTTGCTTCATGCAGCGTTGTCCAGGCCGACAAACACTTTCGCGATACGCCACTCACTTTCGTCGTGGCGCAGGGTGAACTTGTAGAAGCCTGTCGCGATCACGGTCGCGCACCCAACCGCGTTCGACGTCAACATCAGGTAGGCCCACACAACTGCCATGTCGGAGTCCGCGCGATGGAAGACAATGTTGACCAGGTTGTGCCTTCGCTGATCGGTTTGCGTTTCCGTTGTTTCTCGCACCAAGTCGAGCATGGCCGCGCGTCCGATGATGGGTCCTTGCTCGACGGTGTCGGCGATGTTGGCTGTCCAGACTGTGTCTTCGGTCAGAATGCTTCCCAACGCCACGAGATCTCCGTGGTCCAAGGCGAAGACGTAGCGTGCCAGTACCTGTTGAACGGCGAGAAGCCCAGCGGGATCGAGATCCACTTCGCCTGTCGGTGTTGTGTTGAGGTAGCTGCTTCCCCAACTGAAAGGTGCCGTTGTTGTCATATCAAGCCTCGCTTGTACTCGATGGTCGGATGAAGGGGCCCGTAAGCTCAAGGCATTGCGCCGCAATGCAACTCATGCGACAAGGCCGAAGGCAGCTACTCGGCCGGCGACCCGCACGCCTTGGTGATCGCAGCTCTTAAGCGACTGTGAGCACGATCTTGCCTCGGAGGTGCCCACGGGCCGCGCGTTCGTGTGCGGCTTGGGCATCCGCGAGCGGAAACGTGCTGTCGATCTCCACGCGGACCGTGCCGGCGTCGAGCAGGCGTCCCAGCTCGGCGAGCTGGGCTCCATTCGAACGAACCTGGGCGCCCGAGACCGTGACGCCCAGCTTGGCGATCTCGTCGTCGTCGAACTCGCCGAAGAACACGGGGAACAGGGCGCCACCGCGCTCGAGCGTGCGTAGGAAGCGTCTGCTTTCGGTGCCGCCGACGGTATCGAGAACGAGGTCGATGTCGTGTAGGAGTTCTTCTGGGCGGCTCTTGGTGTAGTCGACGAACTCATCGGCGCCGAGCTCGCGGAGGAACGATTCATGCCCGCCTGATGCCACCGCGATGACCCGTGCTCCCTTCCACTTCGCCAGCTGCAGCGCGAAGTGCCCCACGCCGCCCGCAGCGCCATTGATGAGTACCGTCACGTTGGCGTCGAGTGGTATTGGACGGTGCTTGGCCGCCTGGAAGGGGGACGGGTGATCGTGTCCGACCTCGATCAGAAACTGCCACGCGGTGAGCCCGGCCATGGGCGCCCCGGCGGCGTGCACATGGTCGATGCCAGCAGGCTTGAGCGCGAGGTCCGTGGCAGGCGCGGCTGCGTACTCGGCGTAGGTATGGCCGTCGAAGCTGGGGAAGCGAAGGAGACCGAAGACTTCGTCACCGACGGAGAAGCCGTCCACGTCGGCGGCGACCGCCTCGACGACGCCTGAAAGGTCTGTTCCCGGAATTACGGGCAGATCGAATTGCGGCCTCGTTTCGGGAGGCAGGTTGGACATCCCGTCGCGCAGGTACCAGTCGGGAGGATTGATGCCGACGGCGTGAACGCGAACGAGCACCTCGCCCGGCCCCGGTTCCGGAATCGGCACCTCGTCGTAACGCAGAACCTCAGGGCCGCCGTGCTCGTGGAGCCGGATCGCTCGCATCGTATGTGTCGTCATAGTTTTCTCCTTCCCGCGCTGCGGGATAGACTCATTCGGATCAGTGATCCACATAACCGGATCACTGATCCGAATATACGGACCACTGATCCGGATAGTCAAGGAGACGCATGCGAGCCGACGCAAAAAAGAACCGCGACCACCTACTCGTAGTAGCGGGCACCGCCATCGCCGAGCAAGGCGCCGACGTGTCGCTGCGCGACATCGCTCGCCAAGCCGAGGTTGGTCTCACGACACTGCTGCGCCACTTCCCGACACGCGAGGCACTACTCGATGCCTTGCTGCGCACAAGCTTTGACGAGTTGGCAACAAAAGCCGGTGAGCTCGAAATGTCGAACTCACCCGAAGACGCGCTCCTCACGTGGCTGCGCGATTGCGTCGCGTGCGCAACCGAGTTTCGAGGTGTGACGACCCTGATGGCAGCTGCCATCGAGGACACCGACTCCGCACTCCATGATTCATGCGTGACCATGCGCGCAGCCGGCGCGCGACTCCTCATCCGTGCCCAAGACGTGGGCATAGCGCGAACCGACCTTGACGGCACAGATCTCTTTGCGCTGGTGGCGGCGCTCGCCTGGCTAGGAGATCAAGCCTCGCTGGCGTCGCGCGCGGATCATCTCTTCGATGTTGTTTCGAGTGCGATTCTGGTGAAGGCGGGCAGTTGACGATGCCTCACCGATGCGGCGACGCGAACTTCGTTATCTGATCTGGCAATATTTTGCCGTCGCCCACGACACACCGTGTGGGTGACATGACTGAGCCAGGCCTTTGCTGTCGACTGCGGTCGCGTTACCTGTTGATCTTGCGCACTTGCGCGGCGGAGAGTGCCTTCGTGTGCAGTGGCTCGGCGAAGGGTCCGTCGGTGACGGGCCGCATCCCGGCGAACACGATTTCCAGGTGGCGTTGCCAGGCATCGGGGGCAACGGAATGCGATGTCTCGCTGATACCTCGCAATGCCCAGAACAGCATGCTGATATCAGTGGGAGTGATGTCACTACGAATGCGACCACACTGCTGAGCCGTCTCGAGAAGTTCGGCGATGCGAGTGCGAAATTCTGCGAGGGCCTCTGGCTCTGCGTTCGAGTGATCCCACAACTGGGGCAAGCACGCCCACTGCACGACTTGGAGTTTGCCGGTTTCGAGTACCAACGCTTCGAGACCCGAACCGTCCTCTCGGCCCGTCGCCTCCCGGGCCGCCGCAGCCAACCCCAGCCTCATCTCGCCGACCATTTCGTCGATCAACGCCTGCTTGCTGGGAAATCGTCGATACAACGTGCCGACGCCGACGCCTGCGACGCGGGCTATTTCTTCGACACCGGCGTCGAGGCCGGAAGCGAAAAACACCTGAGCTGCGGCGTCCAGAATTCGTCGACGGTTCTCCGCCGCGTCCTTGCGGAGCGGTTTGTCACTCGTTGTCTTGTGTATTGCCATGTCAGTTCGACATGGTAGCTGTACTTGATTCGTCCACAAGTGATGCGTCGGCCGGGACGGCGACGGGTGTGTGCTTGTTCGGGATGAGTAACGCTGCGGCGGCGCCGAGTGCGCTCGCGACTGCCAGCATGGCAAACCCTGTGGTGTAACCGGATTCAGCGGGAAGCCCGTCCGGCAGTACGTGCGCCGTTACGACGCTTGCCATCATCGCCGAGCCTAGTGCGCCACCGATAGTGCGGATGTTGGCATTGGTGCCGCTGGCTGAACCCGTCTGGTGTGAAGGAGCGGCATGCACGATGATGCCTGACATCGAGGAGAAGGCGAGGCCGAAACCGATTCCCATCAGCAGCATCGACAGCATGATCTGCCAGATCGCCGAATGTGCGAACGCCAATATCAGGAGGGACGCACTTGCGACTACGGAACCGCTCACTAACACTGACTTCGCTCCGAAGCGATGCGACAGGGGACCGGATCCGATTCCTGCAAGTAGGAACGCTGCCGATAGCGGCAACACGATCAAGCCGGATTCGGTGATAGTCGAATTGAATCCGTACCCGGATTCTGGTGTTCCTTGAAGGAAGGCCGGTACAAATGCGAAGATCGAGTACATTGCGATGCCGATCAACAATGCTGCCAGGTTGGTGGTCCAGATCGCGGGAATGCGCATCATTTCCATGTCTATCAATGGGCTGTTGCTTCGTAGTTCGCATTTCATCCAGAGCGCTGCAAGGACGGCAGCCGACACGAGCAGGCCGAGGACCGAACTTGACGCCCAACCCCACTTGGGAGCCTCACTGATTGCGACGAGCAACGCGATCAACCAGGATGAAAGTAACAGGGCTGCAATCCAACTCACACTTCCAGGTGTTCGGTTCGGGGACTCGGGAACGATCAGGTGTGTTGCGATTGCAGTGATACCGAAGGTGATAGCAGGAATCCAGAACAGCCAGTGTGGGTTGAGTGCTTCGACGATCGGTCCTCCCAGTACGAGACCCAGACCGCCGCCAACGCCGAGCAAGGCAGATATGACACCCACCGCTCCGGTGACCTTGTTGCGGGGGAATTCGTCGCGAATGATTCCGAACGTCAGGGGAATGATGCCGCTGGCGATTCCTTGAATCGCCCGGGCTGCGATCATGACAGTGATCGACGATGCCAGGGCCCCGAGAACCGATCCGGCGCAGCCGATGATCAATACCGTGGTCAGTACTTTTTTCTTGCCAATCATGTCGCCGATGCGACCGAGTATCGGGGTAGTGACGGCCGCTGCGAGCAGGTAAGCCGTGAGGACCCAGGTGACGGTATTTCGATCGGTGTTCAGATCCTGCTGCAGCAGCGGCAGTACCGGCGCGACCAGCGACTGCAGCAACGAATAGGCCGTGATGGCAAGTGCGAGTACAAGATAGGTGAGTCGGTAGGGAACAGTCACACTCGTGGCGGGTGCCGTCTCGGTCATGAAGTAACTCCTCAGTGAAGCGGAGCCAAAATTCCGCTTCGCTGACACTAGCACTCTAACCGGAATCTCTATTCCGCACAGTCGGGGTGGGTCGCCGCGCTTCCAGGCTTAATTGATCGCCTATTCACCGACCGTTGTCTGACCAGGCGGAAGACCTCGCGAGACACTGCGCGTCGCTGATGCGACATTCAACCGAACTACGTCCTGCCGGGTTCTCGGCTACATGTGAGGCCTGTAGTCAAGAAAACGCTGGGGCCTATGCATTTGGGTCTGAGGATGCCGTCAATCAGGAGTGCGACGAGGGCATGTCGCGGACGGGCAACTTGGGGACGTCTGCGCCCTCGTGGCTGGATACTGAGCACAGCGTTGCGGGTGCGCTCATCAGAGCTTTGGGGTTTGTCGCAGGAAGGGGCGAGGCCAGGCGTCAAGCGCGAGTACAGCGAGGATCGTCTGGATGAGGCCGGTGGTGAAGTAGATCCCGTGCAGAGGTGACCAGACGAGGATGATGGCGATTTCGACGAAGATCCAGATCATCATGATCAGTCCGGCGGCGGCATGTAATCCCCATGCGAGAGTGAACCGACCGTACTGGGCGAGGAGCGCGATTGCTTGGACACCGCCGACAATCACGCCGAGGATGACACCAGGCCAGAAATACGATGTAAAGATCGATCCTTCGATCCATTCCGGGGGAAGGCCGATCCCGCCTCCGACGGTCAGGCCGACCATCCCGACGAGGGCGGAGAGCAAGTTGAACCACGCGACGGCGGATAACCCGACCCGGAGAGCACGTGAGGGGACTGGTGCAGGCTTCATGCCTGTCACGATAGAGCGGAACTCAACGGTACCGACGGTGCGCGAACAGATGGCTCAGGTACTGCGGAGTTAACTGCATCGCTGGGGCATCAGACGCGACGAGTCCGGAATGAGTTCCTGGCATGGGGTTTCGATCGAGTGTCCGTGGTGTGAGGATGGCGGCAACGAATCAGGTGATGTCGCTGACATTTGCGAGTCCGACGGCTGTGCCTGCGTCGGCGACGACGACGTAGCCGGTATGACCGGAGAGCCGACGTGCAGCTGCTGATGTCGGTTCGGTCAGCCCGATCGTGGGCAGAGAGGGTTCCACATGTGCGGTCACCGGCTCGGTATCGCGCGACCCACTCAACCCTGCAGCACTCACGATCCCCAGGATTTCGGCGACCGGAACGGCGCCGCCGGCAGATCGTTCCAAGACGACAGGTAGTGAATCGCGATTGCCGATCAGTTCTCGTGCCGCGGCGACCGAGGCGGATGACGGGACATAGTCGAAAGGGTGGTAGCCGTTCTGCAATGTGTCGCTGACGGTTGCGCCGGAAGTTTCGCGGTACAAGGGAAATCCGAGTGGACCGAGCCAGTCGTCATCGAAGTACTTGGAGAGGTACGCCCTCCCGGAATCCGGTGCAATCACGACGACTATGTCGTTTTTGCCGAGGTTGCGCGCCGCTCTCAAAGCCGCTGCCACCGCTACGCCGCTCGAACCTCCTAGCAGTAGTCCTTCCTCACGGGCCAGTCGATGCAGGGTGGAAATTGCTTCGACATCGGTGATCTGTTCGATCTGGTCCACGATCTCGGGGTGATAGGAGTCCGGCCAGTCGTCCTCCTCTGTCTGTGGATGCAGGAAATGACCAACCGCTTCCACATACCAGGCGCGCCCGTCGCCGCCGCCGTAGACGGAGTGCTTCGGGTCGGCTCCGATGACGGAGACCGTCCCACCGGACACCTCCTTCAGATACCCGCCGGCCCCGGAAAGTGTTCCACCTGTTCCGATTCCGGCGACGAAATGACTTATCTGGCCCGAGGTCTGGTTCCAGATCTCCGGCCCAGTGGTGGTGCGATGAGCTGCCGGGTTGGCGGGATTGTCGTACTGCCCCGCCAGCCAGCCACCCGGAATTTCCTGAGCAAGGCGGGCCGCGACGTTTCGGACGAATTCGGGATGATACGAAGGGCGCCCACCCGGCGTCACCCGCACTTCTGCGCCATGTGCACGCAACAGAGCAACCTTCTCCACGCTTGTCTTGTCGGGCACCACGACAACGGTTCGATATCCACGTGACGCTGCGATCATGGCCAAGCCGACGCCGGTGTTTCCTGATGTCCCTTCCACCACGGTTCCGCCGGGACGAAGATCACCCGCGGCCTCGGCGGCACGGATCATCGACAACGCGGCACGATCCTTCACGCTCCCACCGGGATTGAGGTATTCGAGCTTCACGTAAACCGTCGCGGCTATTCCCTCGGTCACGCTGTTGAGCCTGACGAGCGGGGTGTTTCCGATTGCATCTGCGACCGATTCGTACACACCGAGCGCGAGGGCGTCGGATTTCCGGTTGTCAGTTGTGACCATGAGAATTTCCTGATCCGTTCTCGACGTGACACAGCGTCTCGAAGACCCGTATCGGTGGAAGTGGTTTGTCGTATCTTTCGATCTGAACCAGAGCGCTGTGAGCACTCGGTCCTTGAGCTAACCGAGAAGTCCCGCGGTCGGCAGTGAGAACATTCGGATTGCCGTGGACGTCGAGGCCGCCGGGAATGATCGGGTCGTACCATGCCCCGGTGGACAAGCGGACGACCGACCGGCGAAGTGTGTCGGTCAGTTGTGCGCCGGCAAGAACCTGGCCTCGCTCGTTGTAGACGCGGACCACGTCGCCGTCGGCGATACCACGCTCGATCGCGTCCGCGGTGTTGATCAAGATCGGTTCGCGTTCGCGGATCTTTCCCGCGCGTGAATGGGATCCGTTGTCGAACTGGGAGTGCAGGCGTCGCTCCGGTTGTCCGGACAGCAGGTGCAATGGATAACTGTGTTGTACCGCTGATCCCAGCCATTCGCGAGGTTCGAACCATGCCGGGTGACCGAGGCAATCGTCATAGCCGAAAGAATCGATCGTCTCCGAAAAGATCTCGACCAGACCCGATGGTGTCGCTAGTGGGTGTGCTTCGGGATTTTCTCGCAGGAGACGCAGAGGCCCTGGCAAGGTGGGTATGGGTGGCACGGGAACTACTCCGCGGCGACATAATTCGTCCCAATCAGGGATTGGGTATCCCGCATCCGCGCAGCGCTGCCGCGTTCTTCGATACAGCTCGTGTACCCATTCGTCGGCGGTGCGGTTTTCGGTGAACTTTTCACCGAACCCGAGTCGCTCGGCTATACCGCTGAAGATTGCGTAGTCGGTGCGGACGTCGGGTGGTGGTTCTGCGGCCTTCACGATCGCGGAGATATGGTCGTCTGCGCCGGCGGCAAAATCGTTGCGTTCGAGCCAAGTCGCTGCCGGAAGGACGATATCTGCGTGTCGTGCAAGTGAATTCGCAAAATGCTCGTGAACGACGATTGTCTCGGGAGACTGCCACGCGCGAACGAGTCGATTGAGGTCTTGATGGTGGTGGAATGGATTTCCTCCGGCCCAGTAGATCAGTCTCGTATCGGGGAATGCGTACCGCCCACCGTCGTAGTCGAAGGTGCCGCCCGGGTTCTCGAGCATGTCGGTGATTCGAGCAACCGGAATGAACGAGTCGATCGGCCGAATGCCCTGATCGAACGACGCGGGCTTGAAACCGTTCTGTGGCACTCCGACCTGGTGCAGTGCGCCCAGCGCACATCCGAAACCGCCGCCTGGCAGACCGAGATTGCCGGTCAGTGCGGCCAGGGTCAACGCCATCCAGGGCGCCTGCTCGCCGTGATCCGCTCGCTGCAACGAATACGACGTGGTGAAAACTGTTCTCCGGCCGACTATCTTCCGCGAGAGGCCGGCGATGACCTCCGCGGGGATTCCCGAGATTTGCCCCGCCCACTGCGGGGTCTTCGGCACGCCGTCGCTGTGTCCGAGCAGGTATTCCTCGAACCGGTCCCATCCCGTGGTGTGAGTATCGAGGAAGTCCCGGTCGTGGTTGCCGGAGACTACGAGTTCGTAGGCGAGGGCCATCATGACCGCAACGTCGGTTCCGGGGACGATCGGCAGCCAATCGGCTTCGAGATCCGGATGCGCGTCGCCGGAGGCGGGAGAGATCAATACGAATTCTGCTCCCGCGCGGCGTGCGGCCAGTTGGTCCCGGACATTGCGGTGGATGCCTATCCCGCCGCCGTTCACGGCGCTGTTCCGCGGGGCCATGCCGCCGAAGGCAACAACGAGACTACGGTTCTGCGCTACTTCTTCCCACGTCGGATTTGAAGCAAGGACCCCTGCATATCCTCCGGCGACTCTGCGAAGAATGACCTGCATCGCGGCGGACGAGTAGGACTCCACCGACGCCGTGTATCCGCCGGCGAGATTGAGGAATCGATGAATTTGCGACTGTGGGTGGTGGAATCGTCCGGCGGATCCCCATCCGTAGGAGCCGCCGAAGATTGCTGCATTTCCGTGTTCGGCACGCACCCTTGCAATTTCGTCGGCTACCAGTCCGGTAGCGGTATCCCAGTCGACTGGTACGTATGGATCATCGCCGCGTGCGGCGAGACCGCGCCGCGTATCTCCGGGTCCGTTGCGGAGGTAGCCTCGGCGGACGAGTGGTGTCGTCAGACGTGCGGGTGCGTCGAGTGTGGATGGGACCCCCAATCCGATCGACGACGGATCGCCGTCGATCGGATTGGGGCGTAGTCCGAAGATGTGATTGCCGTCGGATCGCGCGAGATATGTGCCGAAGTGGGCGGCAGTGGGAACTTCGGAGACTCCGTTTGGATGGGTGTCGTTCATCGTGGGTGTCTAGTTTTCGATCCACGCGTCGACATACGACGGCCGCCACGGTGCCTGGAAGGAAAGGCCGTGTACCTTCGGGCCTGCCGCCTGTGTCTGGCTGCCTTCGGTGGCAGGGAACGCGTATCCTTTTTCGACGATGATCTGCTGAATTTCGGCGGTTTGCGCGTTTCGTTTTGCTGGGTCGAGTTCGGTGCTCTGCGCCGTCAACAGGCCTTGTAGTTCGGGGTCGTAGTCCTTGGTGAAATACAGGCTGAATCCGGGGCTGAAGGATGACACCAGGACATCAGGGTCAGGTCTTGTCAGGTTGCCGTACTGCAGTTGCCAGTTTCCGGATGTTCGGTTGGCGATCAGTTCGGCGGCGGTTACCTGGTCGATGCGAAGCTCGACACCGATCTTTTTCAGTTCTTGCTGGGCGAGCTCGTGAAGTGGCTTGTCGCTCGAGGCGCTGAATTGGATACTGACGGAAAGTTTCCGGCCGTCCTTCTCTCGTGTTCCGTCCGCGCTCGGTTTCCATCCGGCAGCGTCGAGAATTTCCTTCGCTTTTTCGGGATTGTAGTCGAGATCTGCACCCAAGTCGGTGTAATTGGGGTGAGTTGAGGAAAGGATGCTGGTGGGTACTTTCTGGTACTCGTCGAAGATGGTGTCGTGGATTTCGTTTCGATCAAGACCCAGTTGGATCGCCCTGCGCGCCGATTCGTCAGAAAGAACCGGATCTTTCACGTTTGCGAAATAGCTGTAGACGATACCGGCGGATGAGCGTGAGGCGATGTCGAATCCCTGGGCCGAGATGTTCGCGGAGTCGTTCGCCGGCACAGTGGTCGCGACTTGAATTTGATCGCTGAGAAGAGCTCCGGTGCGGACTGCGTTCTCAGGCAAGATCTGGAAGGTGATTCCGTCGAGGTAGGCCGGGCCGGTATGGGCGTTCTTCGGCGAGGACCACTGGTAGTCGTCGCGTCGTTTCACCTCGATCTTCTGGTCCTGGACAACATCGCTGATCACGAAGGGGCTACTGCCGATGACTCCACCGGCAAGCCTCTCTTCCGGTGTCTTTGTGGTGATGGTCTCCGGGGCGATGATTCCCAGCGGCTTCTCTGAAAGTGCCTGCAGGAAACCGGCCTTGGGTTGGTTGAACTTTACCTCGATCGTGCGCGGGTCGACGACGGTCGATCCCTGATATCCCAGTAGATAGGCCGAGGACTGGAACGCTCTGCCTTGTTTACCGAGTTCGATGACGTTGTCGAAGTTCAACTTGACGGCTTCGGCATCGAACTTTTCGCCGTTGCTGAAGGTCACTCCGTCCTTGAGGTGGAAAATGTACGAGGTGCCGTCCGCCGAGACGTCCCAAGATTCTGCAAGCCAGGGCACGACCTCTCCGGTGTCCGGAAATTGCTCGGTGAGATTGTCGACTACTTCGACATTGGTGAAATTGCAGCCGGAGGTCTGTGCCTTGTCCAATCCGCAAGGTGCGATGATCCCGACTGTGAGATGGCCGCCGGAACGGGGTTCCGCCGCGACGGTTCCCGTTGCGTCGGAGGTGGCTTTGCAACTTGCGATGGCGGCAGTGGTGACTACGACCGCGAGGATCGACAATCCTCGTTTCATGAGTATTCCCATTCTGTTTCGTATCTGACTGTCGTTCAACGATTGTCAAGGTACTGGTAACTACGCAGATTGCGTCGACTTCGAAAAGCGCTGATTCAAACTCTCGTTCGACGAACCTCGAGCACTTAGAGTCGTGGAGTATGACAACCACTTTGAATGATTATCAGCTGCGCCGTACGGGAACTCGGTTCGGAGCGGAGATCAATGGAATTGATCTGAGAGTTCCTGTATCCGAGGGTATTCGAGAGTCTTTGGTTCGAGACTTTCGTGAACACAAAGTGCTTGTCTTTCGCGGGCAGCATCTGAGTCCTGATCAGCAAGTCGATGCGGTAAGGATCTTCGACGAACCGTTCGATCACCCCACAGCTGTGCGTCACAGTGAGAACCCGCTGGTCTATCCCTACGATGTGAAGACCACGGGCAAAGCCAGTACCTGGCATATCGGGGGACTGTGGCGAAATCCGCCCTTCTCGATTGAATCCTTGGTATTCGAGGAGGTTTCGGAACTCGGCGGCAATACATTGTGGGCAGATCTGCAAGCAGCGTACGACGATTTGTCGGAGCCGTACAAGGAGCTTCTCGAGGGAGTATCGGCGGTCTACGATTCCGATTCTCGGCACTATGCGCAGGGTGCAGAGAAGGGAAAGATCGAGACAACGATCGAACACCCACTTGTTCGTCTCGACCGTAATGGTCGCAAAGGTCTGTTCATCAGCAGTAGCGCTTTGGGGTTGACGGGATTGCCGGAGTCCGAAGGACGGTCGGTACTTGCCTTCCTCTTGGCGCACGCGTCGTCCCCGCAGTACACAATCAGGTTTGGTTGGAGTGCAGGAGATTTCGTGCTGTGGAACAATCTGGCCACTTGGCACTATGCCATCGACGACT
Organism: Rhodococcus sp. NPDC056743; assembly: GCF_042790355.1. Classification (NCBI taxonomy): domain Bacteria; kingdom Bacillati; phylum Actinomycetota; class Actinomycetes; order Mycobacteriales; family Nocardiaceae; genus Rhodococcus; species Rhodococcus sp. NPDC056743. The sequence goes on from NZ_JBHTZI010000009.1 coordinate 125,562, forward strand.
ACGGCACGGGCCCGCGCCGGTACCGAAAAGTGCTTGCTGCAGAAGCATCCTGAGCAACGAGACCAAACGTCATGTGCGCGGGCTGCCTTCGATGACCGAACGTGAAGCGTTGGCTGTTTCCCGTGCAGTCTGGTGCATTTCGGGAGTGCTCGAAGCGGAGTTGGTTCCGGAGTACGTATTTTCCGCCATCGCAGGCCGCAGTGTCTCCCATTTTCATCAGCACGTTTTTGTCCGCCCGTTCGGGACACCGGATTCGGTGGTGTGGAACGACGTAGATTCCTGGGGCGGAGCCCCTCGGGTCGATGAACACGCTCTAGGTCTTCTCTGTTGCCGCCTGCGCACACGCTTCGAAGCGCGCTACTGATCGTTCCGGCGCAGGGGCGCAACGATTTTCGGAATTCAGGGCAAGCTGTATCGAGGCGATTGACGCGTCGAGGTCAGCTTGCAGCTCTCTTACCGGCTGCGGCGTAGCGTGATGCGAGTGCCGTGAACGCTTCTGCGAGTTCGGGTGGGCCCACCACTTCGATGTCAGTGTCGAACTGCCCGATGGAAGAAGCGAGTGCAATCCAGGACCACGACCCCATCTCGAGGCTGCACCGGCCGGAGTCGAGTTCTTCGACAGTTCCGTCGCCGGCGAACGGGAGGACGCCGCGGGCCGGCAGGTTGAGGATGACTCGACCGATGCACGGCCATGTATTGGTTTGTTCTGATCCTTTGAACCTGGCCGATACGTAGTCGTGGACGGTGCCGCCCGGGATCTGCCGAGGCGTGAAACGCGGGCCGGTCGGTGTGCGCGGGGTAATGCGATCAGCGCGGAAGATGCGCCAGTCGCCTCGATCGAGATCCCATGCGACCAGATACCATCGGCTGTTCGAGGCGACCAGATGGTGCGGTTCAACCTGTCTCGGTGGCTGCGGTGCGCTGGAGTGTTCGTGCGTTCGACGGCTCGGATAGTCGAAACGCAGCATTGTGTGTGCGCGAATTGCCGTGGACAGTGCGACGAGCACATCGGGGGAGACCGGTTCTGTGGCGGATCCGGAAGTCCTGGGGATGGCGGTGAATTCGATGGCGTCAAGGCGGTGTCGAAGTCGGGGCGGCATCACCTGCCTTACCGTGGTGAGGGCGCGTACTGCGCTCTCTTCGATTCCTGCACCCGAGACGGTGGCTGCCTGAAGTGCGAGCGTGAGAGCAATGGCTTGATCGTCGTCGAAAAGAAGCGGTGGAAGCTCGGTACCGGCATCGAGGCGGTAACCGCCATCGGGTCCCTTCGCTGCCTGGATTCGGTAACCCATCTCGCGCAACCGGTCTATATCTCGACGTACCGTGCGATGGCTGATGTCCAGTCGGTCGGCGAGGATCTGGCCCGGCCAGTCGCGTCGCGTTTGCAGAAGTGACAGCAACAGCAGCAGACGCGACGTTGGTGAGCTCATGTCGCAACTCTAGTTTCAGTAGAGGACAGGATCTGACCTCTACTGCTGAGAGGGTAGCTGTCGCCGGGGGATCAGCCTCTGCAATCACGCGAGTATCCAGGAGCAAGCATGACTGTCACCACCACCCCGCATCTCAACTTCCGCGGCGACGCCCGTGCGGCGTTGGAGTTCTATCACTCTGTATTCGGAGGTCAGCTCGTCGTTCTCACCAATGAAGACGCTCACAGCGTGGAGGCGCCTGCGGAGGCGCAGCACGTCAAGTTCGGTCAGGTATTGGGCGAGAACGGTTTTCAGATCATGGCCTACGATGTCCCGGCGAGTCTCGCTTACGACCAGGGCGAGAAGTCACTTTTCGTTTCCGTTCGCGGCGACTCGGTCGAGCAGATCGAGGAGCTGTGGGGCAGGCTGGTGGAAGGCTCCACGATCGTCGAGGACCTGACACCGTCGTTCTTCTCCCCGGCGTACGGAATGCTCAGGGACGCTTTCGGTGTCGTGTGGGTGCTCGACGTCGCTGCCGCGTACAACGCAGCCTGAGTTTCATCACGACGGGCGTGGCATGACTGGGCGTGGGTAGTGACGCGTCCTCGGTTTCACACGGCTAAAGCGGTGGAACCGAGGACGCGGCCTGGACTTTTTGCGCTGGATCGCAATGGGTGCGACTTGGTGTTACGTGGATGCCAGTGTCGTCGCCCAGCGGTAGTCCGCTTTACCGGCTGGAGTGCGCTTGACTTCCTCGACCAGCACAATCGTGCGCGGGATCTTGTACCCGGCCAACATCTTACGGCAGTGTTCCTGAACGGCCTCCAGGGTTAGTTCCGGCGCGTCCGGATAGATCGCGATGACCGCTGCAACCTGCTGCCCCATGCGCTCGTCCGGTGCGGGGACGACAAGCGCATCGACAATCGACGGGTGTGCGTGAAGGGCTGCCTCGACTTCTTCGGCAAAGACCTTCTCGCCGCCGGTGTTGATGCATTGTGAGCCACGACCGAGGAAGACGATGGTGCCGTCTGCTTCCACCTTGCCCATGTCGCCGAGCACCGACAGACGGGTGCCATCGGCGAGGGTCGGGAATGTCCGTGCAGTCTTCTCCGCATCCTTGTAGTAACCGAGCGGGACGTTGCCGATGCGCGCGATGTAGCCCACGTCCTCGGATCCGGCGGCGATCTCGTCGAGGCGTTCGTCGACCAGGATCATGTTCGGGGACGGCGGCATTCGCAGATTGCCGGCCTCGTCGACGGAGAAGGCACCGTCGTTACCGGTTTCCGAAGCGCCGAAGTTGTCCCGCAACAGTAGGTCCGGCTTCACTGCCAGCATGCGCTCCCGAACGCTGACGGACCAGATTGCGCCGCCAGACGTGATCGAGAACAGGGAGCTGAGATCGACCTCGCCCTGGCGTCGTTCCATCTCGTCGACCAAGGGCAACCCCATACCGTCGCCGACGATCAGGATCACCTGCACCGAGTCCTTTTCGATGGCTTCGACGACCTTCTTCGGATCGAAGTCGCGCCGGAGAACCACGCGAGCGCCGAGTGTGAAGAAGGTGAACAGTGAGTACAACGCGGCACCGTGCATCAGTGGGGCAGCGATGAGGAACGAGAGCTCGGGAAATTCCTTTGCAGCACTGGCAATCTCGGCAAGATCCTGACGTGTGCCCTCACCGTACGGGTTTCCGCCGGAGAGGGGTTTACGGAAGAAGTCGTCGTGCCGCCACATGACACCCTTCGGGTATCCGGTCGTCCCTCCGGTGTACAGCAGGTACAGGTCGTCGCCCGAACGGGAATCGAACTCTCCTTCGGGTGACATCTCGCGACTCTCGGCGAAGGAAAGCACGGAAACTTCGTGTGCTTTCGCGGCGGCGGTCAGTTCGGCGGAGATTTCGCCGATCACGATCACTGTCCGCACCATCGGACACGCACCGAAGAGTGAAGCAAGTACACGCTGATGCTCGGGAAGTTCGACGACCACCGCAACCGAGTCGGAGTTGGTGAAGATGTACTCGAGTTCGGCGGGTGTGTATCGGTAGTTCACGTTGATCGGGACCGCGCGGATCTTGATCAGTCCGAGGATCGACGTGACATGTTCGACGCTGTTCTTCAGGAACAAGGCCACATGCTCGCCCGGGGAGACACCTGCCCGCGCGAGGAGGTGTGCGGTCCTGTTGGCCTCGGCGTCCAGCTGGGCGTAGGAGAGGGTCTCGCCCTCATAGCTCAATGCAATACGGTCAGGTACTGCGCTGGCGACCGTCTCGAAAACGTCTGCGAGGTTGAACTGCATCGTCATTCCTTTCAAGCCTTTCACGGGAATCGCCACGATGTCGAGGCGGATGAACCTGAATCTAGAACACGTTCCAGGTCGTCCGAAGCAAAACGAACTGATGAGTTTCTCGGCCGGTCTGCGCTCTCGACGTCGAACTGCGGCCGGCGACGCTGGTTGTCAGTCGAGCGTGGGCAGGGCGACGCCTGCCAGGTCCGCTGTGATCTGCAGCGCGAGGTACTTGCTGTAGTTGCGCACGAGCATGAAGTTGCCGCCGTGGATCCAGAATCGGTCGTGCCCGGACGCGCGCCAGACTGATTGCAGTTCACCCTCGTCGTCCAGATCCCAGACCGGTCCGCAGGCGTCGGCTACAGCATCGCCGAGGACACGTCGTGCGGTGTCGAGAATGCCGCGGTATCCGGTTGCACACACGATGGTGTCGGCGCGGACGTGGGTGCCGTCGGACATGATCAACCCGTCCGAGACCAACCGCTCCACGGTCGTCCCCGATATCAACCCGATGCTGCCGTCGGCGATGAGCGGGGAGGCACCGACGTCGATGTAGTAGCCGCCGTTGCGAGTCAGGAACAGCAACATGACTCCGGTGCCGTCCACGCCGTCGGAGAGTGCGAATCCCTTGGCTGCGAGAGCATCGAGCAGTTCGCGGTCGTCCTCGGCCATTGTTGCGGAGCCGTATCTCAAAGCTGCGAGAAATTGGGGATCGAGCCTCGCGGTCGACGCATCGAGCAGATCGGCCACGTCCGTGGACGTGTGTTCGCCGTAGCGCATCCGGCCACGATCGGACAGGGTATGCCCACTGACCACGTGTGTGGGTCCGCGCTGGATCAGCGTCACTTGTGCACCCGACTCGTAGAGATCCTGCGCGATGTCGTGGCCGCTGTTGCCCGTTCCGATCACCACGGTGCGGGTTCCGCGGCGTGCGGGTTCGGTGCGATATCGGCTCGAGTGCAGCAGTTCGCCGGCAAAGCTCTCGGCACCTGCAAACTGTGGAAGGACAGGTTCGGTACCGCTGAGACCGGTGGCGAGAACCACGTGTTGCGGATTCAGCGTGCGCCGCGTGCCGTCGCGATCGACGACAACGGTCCAGCGGCGCTCGACGGGATCGAAGGTTGACTCTACGATCTCCGACCGCGTCCACACATTCAAATCCAGCGCGCGGGAGTATATTTCGAGCCAGTCGCCCATCTTGTCCTTTGGCGTGAAAACCGGCCAGGACGATGGGAACGGCATCAGTGGAAGATGATTCGACCAGACAGCGTCGTGCAACACCAGCGAGTCGTAGCGCCCGCGCCAGTTGTCGCCGACTCGATCGCCGCGGTCGACCAGCAGTGTTCTGACCCGGAGTACGCCGAGCTGAGCGGCGAGTGCCAGGCCCGAGTGACCGGCGCCGATGACGAGGACATCCGGATCGCCGTCGTGGCACTCGAGTTCGCGGGTGCGCCGTGCCGACCAGTACTCCGGATGATCGCCTGCACCGTCCGGTCGATGCTCGCCGGTAGCCGGTTGGTGCCCCGTCAGGGTGTCCAGTGCGGTGAGCAGGTTCCGCGCCCGCCAGGCGCCGTCGTCGAAGATCAGACGGGCAACACCACGAACGTGACCGAGATCGGTGTCGAAACGGAACAGTAGTTGGACCATAGATCCGGACAGCGTCGGAACCAGCGCTGGTGCGGCAGCCGGATCGAGGTCTTCACCGCGCACGTGCTGCTCTACGGCCGATGCGACCAGCGACTCGATCCTCGTGCTGCCGTTCAGGCTTCGTAAGTCGCCGGACAAGGCAAGCAGGTCGCGCCACCACACGTCGGAGTGCAGAACCGCCTCGGCGCCGACGCCGGTGCGGAGGAGGTCGGCAAAATAGGCGAGCCATTGTCGTGCCGTCGCCTCGATTGCGACCGCGTCGAGCTCGGGAGAATCCAATTGTGTTGTCATATCCGCACTTTCCTTGAAATCAGCGGGTAGTGAATCCGGCGTCGACCTTGAGTTCGGTGCCGGTGACGTAGCGGGCCTCGTCCGAACTCAGAAAGAGGACCGCATTGGAGACGTCGATCGGATCAGCCCAGGGGACGGGCAACGCATTGGTGCCGGTGAACAGCGGCGCCACCTGTTCCTTGGTCGGATTCCGGACGCCGGGCAAGAAGAGGTTGAAGCAGCGATCGTTCATGATCATGTCGGTATCGGTTGCACCCGGATGGACGGTGTTCGCCCGAATTCCGTATTCGCCGAGTTCGCTGACGAGTGTCCGCATCAGTCCGACCACAGCGTGCTTGCTCGCAGCGTAAGCACCGGCGTTGCGTGTGCCCTTGATTCCGGCTGTCGAACTGGTGATAACGATCGATCCGCCGTCGCCCTGCTCGATCAGGTGCGGGGCGGCAGCTTTGCAGGTGTGCCACACGCCCTTGAGATTGACGTCGAGTACGTCGTCCCACTCGTCCTCGGTAATTCGGTGTGCCGGTTCGCCACTGATGAAGACTCCGGCGTTTGCCACCACGATGTCGACGCGGCCGAGTTCTGCGACGCCGCGGTCGAGCAACGTGCGCACCGAGTCGAAGTCGCGGACATCGGCAATTCCGGCGTGGATGCGACGCCCGGTTTTCTCGACGAGCCGAACGGTCTCGGCGAGGTCGTCCGCCGTGGCGGGAGGATAGAACCGAGTGACTGTGTCGATGCCGTCAGCCAGATCGAGGGCGATGATGTCGGCGCCTTCTTCGGCAAGTCGGAGTGCGTGACTGCGCCCCTGGCCTCGTGCTGCGCCGGTGATGAAGGCGACTTTCCCTGCTACCCGTCCGGGCATTCTGCTCCTTCTGTCCGACTACGTTGTCGTCCGGAAGGTAACGAAGATCACAGTATCTTCAGCCTGGCACTCCCGTTCAGTAGGACAGAATCCGGAAGGTTCGCGAGAGTGTCTCTGGCCGAACTGATTACGCGGACGGGATTCGCAGGCGCTCCACCGCGGTGCCGGCCATCGATCCCAGAACGTCAGGTGCGATCGGCGTCGGCGCTGTCGCCGACAGTTGGGTCAGGTTGGATCCCGCTGCGGCGACGACCACGTCGGCGACAAGTGTGAATCCTTCACTCGCCGTCATGATTCGGTAGGAGAACGACGCGTCACCGACGGTTGGCTGATACCCCGCGCCCACCTGGTAGGTGATGTTGATGCCGTCGGCATCCGTACCGGTGAATTCGCTGCACGCCGTCACAGTCTGCTGCATCTTCTCGAATGCTGCTGCGGCCGAGGCGCCGTCGGCGAACGATGCGCTGTCCTGATCGATGCTCGTGAAGTCGGGGCCGGTGAACATCTTCGAGATCGAGGACACGGACCCGGGGACCTGCGTGGCGATCGGTGCGAGCACAGCGGCACACGCGGCGGGGTGGGTACTGGACTTGTCGGATTCCGACGTGGTGGGTGCCGGCGCGAGACCCAGATCCTCGACCGGATCCGGCACGATGTCGAAGTCCACCGGAAGTTCGCTCAGCGTGAGCACGGTCTGCGCCAGCGCGACCTTGTCCAGGGGAGTGCCGGTGAGAGCGGTCGGGACAGCTGACGCGCTGAACGGAGCGAGGCCAACGCCCGGTACCGGCGTCGAAACAGGCGTCGAATCCGGGGCTGTCGGAGAGGATGTTTCGGATCCGCATCCGCCCACGAAGAGAACGGCCACCGCGCCGAGTCCAGCAGCAACGCGACGCGACATCACGAAGTCCACCGAATGTTGTTGGTGATGCTCTGCCGGATGACAGAGGTGCCGTCCGGGTCGCTGTAAGCCTGGTCGCCGCCGACGGACAGTTCGCCGCTGACGGGAAGCGGCAGGTTCAAATCGATGGTCATGGTTCCGGACCCGGCCATCACGTACTGATCGATGTCGAGTGTTCCGGCGTTGCCGGCGAGATTCCAGACGTTGCTCTGCGGGGATTGTGACAGTTCCACGGACAGGGTAAGGCGATCGCCGTCACGCGCAATCACGGTGACGGTTGTCGTCTGATCAAGCTGTATCTCACTACTGACGTCTTGTTTCACCACCCACCGTGCGCCGACGCCGACGGGCTCCGTCGGCAGTGCAACTGCGCGATACACCGCTTGGCCGAAGGCCTGCTCGATTGCCGCCCGGGCCGCATTGGCCGACCCGGCTGACGGGCGTAACCGAAGCGCTGTGATCGCGCCGGATTCGGTGACGGTCAAACCGGCCCCGGAACCTTCGGCGCCTCCGAGCGCTGCCTGGAGCGTCTCGTCCGGCGTAGTCATGCCAGAGAGGGTGAGATCAACCACGGCTGTCGAATTCTCGGGAGAGGCGGCCGTCGTCACGACGGCATTGAGCGGAATGGTGACTTCAGGCGAGGAGATGTCCTGAACCGGCTGCTGATCGATCTGCTGGCGCACATCCGTTGACGTAACCAGCGTTGTTGCCTGAGTAGTTCCGGCGAGCAGGTTCATCCGCAGGCTCTGCCTGGGCTCACTGCCCGCGTCGAGTACCTCGACGGTAGCCACAGTCACGGGGACGGTGAACTCGGTCGGAGTCGCCGAAGGCGTATCGGGCGACTGCTCGGCGTCGCCGCATGAGGTGAGAACGGTGACGAGAGCAAGGGCGGCGGCGAACACATACGGAACGCGCCGGCCGGAGATAGACAACTGTGGCACGCGCTCCAGGCTAACCGCTTCGCCGGAGTGCCCGGTCGGGTCGGGGAGCGCGTGCGTGCAGAGCAGCGGACATAGGGGATGATGGTGGGCGTGAGTACAGACCACCCAGACCGAGATCTCAGCGCGGAGGATCAGCCGATTACCGATTTGTCGAAGTCCGCATCACCGACAAGACCACGACGATTGGCGATGCTGATCGCCATCGCGGCAGTCATCCTGATCGCGGACGTCTTGACGAAGGTCTGGGCTGTTGCTGCGATCACGCCGGGCAAACCGATCGAAATCATCGGCGACGTCGTCACTTTCACGTTGGTCCGCAACCCCGGTGCGGCGTTCTCCATGGCAACGTCGATGACCTGGATCCTCACGTTGGTTGCGATCGGCGTCGTCATCGGAGTGATCAAGATCGGTCGCACCCTGCGGTCACCGTGGTGGGCGCTGGGTCTGGGTTTGGTGCTCGGCGGCGCACTCGGCAACCTCATCGACAGATTGTTCCGCGCCCCAGGGTTCATGCGCGGACACGTCGTCGACTTCATGTCCATCGGCTGGTGGCCAGTGTTCAACATCGCAGATTCTGCGATCGTCTGCGGGGCCATTCTGTTGGTCGCCTTGACTCTGTTCGGGTTCGAACCCAACGGCGAGCGCCTCCGCAGTGACAAGTCCAACGCTTCCAACGCTTCCAGCGAGGACCAGGGGGAGAGCAAATGAGGGAATCGCGCTCGATGCCGGTACCCGACGGACTCGACGCGATGCGCGTCGACGCCGGTTTGGCGCGCCTGCTCGGTCTCTCTCGAACGGTCTCGGCCACCCTGGCGGAAGAAGGTTCGGTACTGCTCGACGGTGTCGCCGTCGGTAAGTCCGATCGGTTGACCGCAGGTTCCTGGCTCGAAGTTGTCCTGCCCGAGCCGCCGCGTCCGCTGACCGTGGAAGCCACCCCGGTCGAGGGCATGGAAATTCTCTACGCGGACGATGATGTTGTTGCCGTGGACAAGCCGGTCGGCGTCGCTGCGCATGCAAGTGTGGGGTGGACGGGGCCGACGGTCATCGGCGGGCTTGCCGCCGCAGGTTTCCGGATTTCGACGTCAGGCGCTCACGAGCGTCAGGGCATTGTTCACAGACTGGATGTCGGCACGTCCGGTGTCATGGTTGTTGCCACCTCAGAGCGGGCATACACGGTGCTCAAGCGGGCTTTCAAACAGCGCACCATCGACAAGCGTTACCACGCCCTGGTCCAGGGGCACCCGGATCCGAGTAGCGGAACAATCGATGCTCCGATCGGGCGGCACCACGGGAACGACTGGCGTTTTGCCGTCACCGCCGACGGCAAGGCGAGCGTCACGCATTACGACACCATCGAGGCATTTCAGGCGGCAAGCCTGTTGGACGTGCACCTCGAAACGGGCCGGACACACCAGATTCGCGTGCACTTCTCCGCGCTGCGACACCCGTGCTGCGGCGACCTGACCTACGGTGCGGACCCCCGCCTTGCCGAGCGCCTGGGGCTCGAGCGCCAGTGGCTCCATGCGGTGTCTCTCGGGTTTGCACACCCGGCTGACGGGCGCTGGGTCGAGATCAAGAGCAAGTACCCGAAGGACCTCGAACATGCGCTAGAGGTACTTCGATCCGCATGAGCGCCCGAGCAGTCGGTTCGGCGGTGGCGGGAATGGCAATTGTTGCGCTCGTGGTCGGGGCCGGCCTGATGAATCCGGTTCCCATCCCACCGGTGGGAACCGACGCGCTCGGCCCGGACACGGGTGAACGTGTATCCGATTACCTCGAACGGGCGCGCGAAACACTCGACACGGTCGAGGAGTCCGCGTGGGCCCTCGCATCGTTTGCCGCGCCGATGACCGCTGACGACGTCATAGCGGCCACTCCCGGAGTACGCGTGTCCGAGGTGCTGTTCCGGGTCTCGATTGACCGGGTACAGACTCCACTGGTCGTGATCGCGGTACCGGACAACAACGAAGCGATTCGACGCTCTCCCGGAGCTGCGGCGACGCGACTCGCTGCCATGTCGGGGGTCGACGAACGGCAGAAACGGGTTGCGGAAGTCTCGAGTCTTCAGTTGTCTCAGGGGTGCGCGTGCGCGATCGGCGCCGTGGTGCACGGCAGCGCGCAGGATCTCGCAGCGTTGGCGAGCACGCCGCCGATTCGAGCGCTCGAAGCGCTCCCCGCAGACGGCACTCCGTGGCGCGCAGCCCTTCGGCCGCTGTTGCCGGAGTACGTGGATGTGGTTCGGGTAGGACCGGATGACGGACCGGTCCCATGAGTGCCGATGAAGTAGTGGAGTCCGCAGTTTCGAAAAAATCCGGCTCGAGCTCGGGTATCGCGTTCGGCGTCGGGGCCTTCTTGGTGTGGGGAACGTTCCCGGCGTTCTTCGGGCTGCTCGATTTTGCCGACCCGCTCGAGGTTCTTGCTCACCGGGTGGTGTGGACTCTTGTTCTGATGCTGATCGTGTTGGCGGTGCTCGGCCGACTCGCTTCTCTTCGCGGGATCAGTGGGCGAACGTGGTTGCTGGTCGCGGCAGCGTCGGCGGCGATCGCAGTCAACTGGGGCATGTACATCTACGCGGTGGTATCGGGGCGAGTGGTGGAAGCCGCGCTCGGATATTTCATCAATCCGTTGGTGACTGTATTGCTCGGTGTCCTGATCTTCCGCGAGCGACTTCGGCGGGCACAGATCGCGGCTCTGGTGCTCGCGGCGACGGCCGTAGTGGTGATCACCGTCGACTACGGCAAACCGCCGATTGTTGCGCTTGTTCTGGCCGGATCGTTCGCGACCTACGGACTGATCAAGAAGGTGGTTCCGCTCGACCCGCGAACCAGCTTGACGGCAGAGGGCGTCGTAGCTGCTCCGTTCGCGGTGGGGTACCTCCTCTTCCTGGGTCTCACCGGCGCAGGCTCGTTTGTATCCGGTGGCACGGGCCAAAGTCTGCTCCTCTTGGCAGCTGGTCCTGTGACAGCTTTGCCGCTGTTGCTGTTCGGTGTTGCCGCGCAGCGAGTGAAGCTCTCCACGATGGGCATGTTGCAGTACCTGACACCGGCACTGCAGATGATGTGGGGCGTCGCGGTGATGCACGAGGACATGCCGGCGTCGCGGTGGATCGGTTTTGCTTTGATCTGGCTGGCGCTGGTGATCTTCACGACAGACATCATCCGCGCGAATCGGCGTTCACAGGGGTCGATGGCGTCCAAGCAGGAGACGCTCCCGTAATTCACGTCGCGCCGTGCTCCGGTCACATCGATCGGTCGCCGACTCTGTCGGTAGCGGGGCATAGACTCGTCCAAGCTCCCAGACTTTCAGAGAGGCGCACGTGGCTGACTCGTTCGTTCATCTTCACAATCACACCGAGTACTCGATGCTCGACGGCGCGGCCAAGGTCGGCGCCATGTTCGAGGAGGCCGACCGGCTCGGCATGACCGCTGTCGGTATGACCGACCACGGAAACATGTACGGCGCCAGCCAGTTCTACAACGAGGCGGTCAAGGCCGGGATCAAGCCGATTATCGGGATCGAGGCGTACATCGCGCCGGAATCGCGGTTCAACACCAAGCGTGTGTTGTGGGGCGATCGTAGCCAGAAGTCCGACGACGTCTCCGGTAGTGGCGCGTACACGCACATGACGATGGTCGCGGAGAATGCGACGGGTCTGCGCAATCTCTTCAAGTTGTCGTCGCTGGCGTCCATCGAGGGGCAGTTGGGTAAGTGGCCGCGGATGGACGAGGAACTCATCGCCTCGCATGCCGAGGGCATCATCGCCACCACGGGTTGCCCGTCCGGTGAGATCCAGACGCGTCTGCGTCTCGGTCACGATCGCGAGGCCCTCGAGGCTGCCGCGAAGTGGCAGGAGATCTGGGGTCCGGACAATTTCTTCCTCGAGGTGATGGACCACGGTTTGTCGATCGAGCGTCGGGTGCGTGAGGGTTTGCTCAATATCGGTCAGCAGCTCGGCATTCCGCCGCTCGCGACCAATGACTGCCATTACGTGACCAAGGATGCGGCCGAGAACCACGAGGCGCTGCTGTGCATCCAGACCGGTAAAACGCTCTCGGATCCGACGCGGTTCAAGTTCGACGGCGACGGCTACTACCTGAAGTCTGCCGCGGAGATGCGTGCGATCTGGGATGCCGAAGTTCCGGGAGCCTGCGACAACACCGTGGAGATCGGCGAGCGCGTTCAGTCGTACGAGGACGTGTGGAAGTTCCACGACCGGATGCCGATCTTCCCCGTTCCCGAGGGCCACACGCAGCAGACGTTCTTGCGCGCCGAGGTGATGCGCGGACTGGATCGGCGTTTCCCCAGCGGCCCGCCCGAGGAGTACCTCGCGCGTGCCGACTACGAGATCGGCGTCATCAACGAGATGGGCTTCCCGGCCTACTTCCTCGTGGTCGGTGACCTCATCAACCACGCCAAGGAAGTGGGCATCCACGTCGGACCCGGCCGTGGATCCGCGGCCGGTTCATTGGTGGCCTACGCGATGGGAATCACCAACATCGACCCGCTTCCGTACGGTCTGCTGTTCGAGCGATTCCTCAACCCCGAGCGCGTGTCGATGCCTGATATCGATATCGACTTCGATGATCGCCGTCGCGGTGAGATGGTGCGTTACGCCACGGAGAAGTGGGGAGACGACCGCGTCGCTCAGGTCATCACGTTCGGCACCATCAAGACCAAGGCAGCTATCAAGGACTCCGCTCGTGTGCAGTTCGGCAAGCCTGGTTTTGCCATTGCCGACCAGATCACCAAGGCATTGCCGCCGCCGATCATGGCCAAGGACATTTCGGTGTCCGGTATCACTGATCCCAAGCACGAGCGGTACAAGGAAGCGGCCGAGGTTCGCTCACTGATCGACTCCAGCCCGGATGTCGCGAAGATCTACAAGACCGCGGTGGGTCTGGAGGGTCTGATCCGTAACGCGGGTGTGCACGCGTGTGCCGTGATCATGTCGTCCGAGCCGTTGATGGACGCGATTCCGGTGTGGAAGCGTGCGCAGGACGGTGCCATCATCACGGGCTGGGATTACCCGTCGTGTGAGGCCATCGGTCTGCTCAAGATGGACTTCCTGGGTCTGCGAAACCTCACCGTCATCGGCGACACCCTCGAGAACATCAAGGCCAACCGCGGCATCGACATCGATCTCGACACGTTGCCGATGGACGACCCAGCCACGTACGAACTGCTGGCCCGCGGCGACACCCTTGGCGTGTTCCAGCTTGACGGCGGCGGCATGCGTGAGCTTCTGAAACTGATGCAGCCCACCGGTTTCGGCGACATCGTGGCCGCATTGGCGCTGTACCGGCCGGGGCCGATGGGTGTGGACGCCCACATCTCGTACGCCAAGCGCAAGAATGCACTCGAAGAAGTCAGTCCGATTCACCCCGAACTGGAAGAACCGCTCGCGGAGATCCTGTCGGAGACCTACGGCCTGATCATCTATCAGGAGCAGATCATGCAACTGGCGCAGAAGGTCGCCGGGTACACCCTGGGCCAGGCCGACTTGCTGCGCCGCGCCATGGGTAAGAAAAAGCTGTCCGAACTGGAGAAGGCGTACGCCGGTTTCCGTCAGGGCATGTTGGACAACAACTTCAGCGAAGCCGCCATCAAGGCACTGTGGGACACCGTTCTCCCGTTCGCCGGCTACGCGTTCAACAAATCGCACTCCGCCGGCTACGGGCTCGTCTCGTTCTGGACCGCGTACCTCAAGGCGAACTATCCGGCCGAGTACATGGCCGGTCTGCTCACCTCCGTCGGCGACGACAAGGACAAGTCCGCCGTCTATCTCGCCGACTGCCGCAAGATGGGCATTACAGTGCTGCCGCCGGACGTCAACGAGTCGCGGGTCGACTTCGCGACGGTGGGGGAGGACATCCGCTTCGGAATGGGGTCGGTGCGCAACGTCGGCGCCAACGTGGTGGCATCCATCATCAAGGCGCGCACGGAGAAGGGAAAGTTCACCGACTTCTCCGACTATCTCGGCAAGATCGACGCGATGGCGTGCAACAAGAAGGTCACCGAATCGCTTATCAAGGCAGGCGGATTCGACTCTCTCGAACATCCGCGCAAGGGCCTGATGTTGGTACACGCGGACGCCATCGATGCCGTCATGAGCACCAAGAAGGCGGAGGCCATCGGGCAGTTCGACCTGTTCGGCGGGTCCGAAGTGGACGAGTCCATCGCGTCGGTGTTCGATGTTCGGATTCCCGAAGAGGAGTGGGAAACCAAGCATCGTCTTGCGCTCGAACGAGAAATGTTGGGGCTGTACGTTTCCGGGCACCCACTCAACGGCGTCGAACACATTCTCAAGCAGCAGTCCGACACCTCGATCGCCTCGATCCTCGACGGTGGCGTACAAGACGGGGCACAGGTCACGCTGGGCGGCATCATCGCGTCGGTCGATCGCCGAGTGAACAAGAACGGCCTCACGTGGTGCATCGTGCAACTCGAGGATCTGGTCGGCGGTATCGAGGTGCTGTTCTTCCCACAGGCGTACGCCGTCTACGGCATGGACATCGCGGAGGATGCGATCGTGCTGGTCAAGGCGCGGGTATCCATCCGAGATGACCGAATGTCGTTGATCGGCAACGATCTTGCGGTGCCGGATCTTTCGGCTATCGGCGTGGCACGACCGCTCTCGGTGTCGTTGCCGCTGCGTCAATGCACCAAGGACAAGCTGGGTGCGCTCAAGCAGATCCTGACCCGCCACCCCGGAACGTCGGACGTGCATGTCCGATTGATCGGAAGTAACGAGATCACAATGTGGAAGGTCGACGACGTCCTTCGGGTAGAGCCGTCGTCGGCGCTGATGGGCGATCTCAAGGCTCTCCTGGGGCCCGGCTGCCTGGCGGTCTAGCGCTATAGACAAAAAACGTCTCGCTTACCTGGAAGCAGGTAAGCGAGACGTTTTATGTCTGTGCTGGAGATCGGATCGTGCGGAGTGAGAGATTCAGCTGCGGGAGTAGTAGTTTCTGCGAACCCACCACGTAACCACCGCGGCGGCCGCGGCGGTGAGAACGGCCGGCTGCATCGATGTGGTGATCGCGAGGATGGCAACAAAGACGATCAGGCCGATTACCAGCGCCTCGAGTTTGTACAGCGGCCACAGGGTTCCGGCAATGTCGACGCTGTTGTCGGTGGCACGGCGTGACGCGCGAGTATCGAAACCTGCGGTTGTCATGAGGTCACCTGCCGTCTCTGTGGTCATTCTGGGGGTCCGTTCTGGACTTTAAGGGTATCCAGATAGCTGGTTTCGGGCAAGCGAACTTTATTGATGGGCGGCTCACTGTATCGATCAACACACAGTGTGCGTGTTGCGGTGGCCAAGGTCAGACAGTCGGTGTTCACTGGTACCCATGCCAATTACAGGTGAATACGAACCCAGTCCCGCTACGTGGGCGGCAGATCAGGTCGCGCAAATCGAGAACTCCGGTGGCACCGAAGGGAACGAACTCAACGGGATGCCCGTCGTCATCCTCACGACCGTCGGCGCCAAGTCCGGCAAGGTCCGCAAGACGCCGTTGATGCGCGTCGAGCACGACGGGAAATACGCCGTGGTGGCGTCCTTGGGCGGCGCACCCAAGAACCCCGTCTGGTACTACAACGTCAAGGCCAACCCCAATGTCACGTTGCGCGACGCGACGCAGGTCTTCGACATGGTTGCGCGTGAGGTGACGGGAGACGAAAAGGCGATCTGGTGGGAGCGCGCGGTTGAGGCATTCCCCGACTACGCGAACTATCAGAAGAAGACGGACCGAGAGATTCCGGTGTTCGTGCTCGAACCCAAGTAGTTGCTCGAGATACAGGCAGTTCAGAAATGTAGGTAGTTCAGAACCGACGTAGCGTCACGGAGGCCTGATGAGTCCGAAATCTGTTGCAGATCAATTGGTTCGACAGCTCGTGGATGCCGGGGTTTCCCGGATCTACGGCATCGTGGGAGACAGTCTCAATCCTGTGGTGGACGCCGTGCGGCGCACCGGTGGTTCTGCCAAGGGTGGTATCGACTGGATTCATGTTCGTCACGAGGAAGCGGCCGCGTTCGCGGCTGCGGCCGACGCCCAGATCACCGGCGAGTTGGCCGTGTGTGCGGGCTCGTGCGGACCGGGGAATCTGCATTTGATCAACGGACTCTACGACGCACATCGCTCGGGCGCGCCGGTCCTGGCGATAGCGTCGCACATTCCGAGTGCTCAGATCGGTATGGGCTATTTCCAGGAAACCCATCCGGAGCGGATTTTCATCGAGTGTTCGAGCTATACCGAACTGATCAGCACGGCGGCACAAGCGCCGCGTGTAGTCCAGTCGGCAATTACGCATGCGGTTGCCCGGAGTGGTGTGTCCGTGATCGTCCTCCCCGGCGACATCGCGGACTGCCCGGTCGAGGGAGAACCGCCGACGCTGGTCGCGACACGTCGTCCTACATTGGTGCCGGATGCCGGTGACGTGCGCGCACTGGCAGACGTGATCAATGCGTCGCGGAAGGTGGCGATCTTTGCCGGAGCGGGAGTGCGAGGTGCCCGCGACGAAGTGCTCGCACTGGCAGAGGCGGTCGGCGCTCCGATCGGGCACACGCTCCGCGGTAAGGAATGGATTCAGTACGACAATCCCTATGACGTGGGCATGACCGGTCTGCTTGGTTACGGCGCGGCCCACGACGGTATGCACGGTGCCGACTTGTTGCTGCTGATCGGGACAGACTTTCCGTACGACCAGTTTTTGCCGCACACCGTCCGGACAGCACAGATCGATTCTGCCGCAGAGAAATTGGGGCGTCGCACCAGCCTTGATCTGGCGGTCCACGGAGATGTTGCCGCCACACTGGCTGCGTTGATACCCCAGGTGGACCGGAAGTCGGATCGAGTGTTCCTCGACGATATGCTCGAGGTGCACAGATCGTTGATGACCAAAGTTGTCGGGGCGTATACCGATCCCGTGAAGCAGCGCACCCCGATTCACCCCGAGTATGCGGCGTCGATCCTCGACGACCTTGCTGCCGAGGATGCGATCTTCACCGCGGATACGGGCATGTGCAACGTCTGGACGGCGCGCTATCTCAATCCCAACGGATCGCGTCGATTCCTGTCGTCGGCGCTGCATGGTTCCATGGCTAATGCCTTGCCGCACGCGATGGGTGCGCAGTGGGCAAGTCCGGGTCGCCAGGTCATTTCGGTATCCGGTGACGGCGGTCTGTCGATGCTGTTGGGCGAGTTGGTGACAGTGGCGATGTACAAGTTGCCGATCAAAATCGTCGTGTTCAACAACTCCACGCTCGGAATGGTCAAGCTCGAGATGCTGGTGGATGGCCTGCCCGATTTCGGAGTCGACGTTCCTGCCGTGGACTACGCGGGTGTCGCGGCGGCGTTGGGGATCTTCTCCCGGCGGATCGAGAATCCCGCCGACATCGAGTCCGGTGTCCGTGAGGCGCTCGATCACGATGGCCCGGCTTTGGTTGATCTTGTGACGGATCCACTGGCATTGTCGTTGCCGCCCACAATCACCGGTGGTCAGGTCAAGGGCTTTGCCCTCGCGATGTCGAAGATGGTGATGAACGGTGGCGTCGGCGAAGCCGTTCAGATGGCGAAGTCGAATCTACGGAATGTGCCGCGTCCATCGCAGTTCAACCCGAGGGGATAACTCAGCGTCCGGCTTGCCAGGATTCGGCAAGTCGCGCGATCAGTTCGCCGTGTTGCTGCATCAACTCGGATTGAAAGCGGCTGGCCGGTGCGCACAGAACCAAAGCGGCCACAGGTAGGCCGTCGGCCCGCCGTAATGCAGCTCCGACGGCCCGCGTGCCGTCGAATCCCTCGCCGTCGTTCTGGGCCCAGCCGCGTGCTCGGATTTTCGCGAGTGCAGAGTCGGTCAGGCTGGGATCGATGCGCCGCCATGGCTCGAGTGCGTCTGCGGGCAGGTAGGCGGCTATGGCGCGCAGCGCTGAACTGGATCGAGCGGGCATCTCGGTCCCGACGGTTACGGACACTCTGAGAGTCTGTCGGCTTTCGGCGGCTTCGACGATCATCAGGCGATTGCCATCTGGCACCACCAGCATCAACATCTCCCCGGACTGGTCACGAGCTGCCTCGAGTAGGGGGCGGGCGCCTGCTATGAGCGTTGTAGCCGCGGACTCGCGGATGGTGGGAAGCATCGTCGGCGAGATGCACCACCGCCCGTCTTCGGTGCGCTCGAGCCATTGGGCGGAGTGAAGGGTGACCGCCAGGCGATGCGCTGCGCTTTTGTCGATCCCGATTGTCCGCGCGATGTCGCTGACTCCGACTGGCTGCATGCGCGCGATTGTCTCGAACAGGCGGCAAGCGTTGTGGACCGACTGAATTTCCTTGACGGAAGACATGAAACCACCCTAAGGTCACTATATAACACAGTCGTGTTTCAGAGTAACACAACGAGGAGGCGCTGATGGGTACCGATAAGCTGGGAACCGGACTTCCGTGGGTAGAGGCGATCGCAGATTCCTTCCCGCGGTACTCGTTCGACACGTTCCATACGGTCGAGTTGCTTGCGCTGAACACCCGAAACGGGGCGTTGATTGTCGATGACCTGACCGATGTGCCACCGCTGGCGTTCCAAGTAGACGGTCTGACGTTTACGTGGGTCGCTACGGCGGACGGTATCGAGGCAGTCGAAGGCGACAAGAATGCCGAGACGCTTGTCGAAACCGACGAGGCGACGTTCTCCTCATTCCTGCATGAGCTCTTGACGGCGAGTGGGTCGGTCCGCACCGGGCGGGCAAAGGTGGTGCGCGGCACCGTCGCGGGCTGGAAGCGATGGGAACCGGCCACGCGGGCATTGATCTCAGGTCGGCCGATCTACACCGAAGCTGTGTGGGAGACCTTGGTCGACCGTGACGGCAAGCCGCTGGACTTGCTTCGGCGCTTCCCGGTGGACGGTGATCGCGACGAAATGCGCCATTTTCTCGCCACTGCGGGATTTCTGCATGTCAAAAGCGTCTATACATCAGAGGAGATTGCGACGTTCCGCGACGAAGTCGAATTCGTGCGATCAAAGACAACGCCAGGCGACCCCTTCTCGTGGTGGTCCGTCAATGCAGACGGCGAAGAGGTGGTTACTCGCGTCAATTACCTCGGTCGCTATTCGCAAGTGCTGCAAGATCTTTGCTTCGAACCTCGACTGACCGAATGGGCGCGCTTGGGAAACCCGGACTTTCGGGTGTGCGATGACCGTTTGGACGGGCCGATGGTCTTCATCAAATCGTCCGACGTCGTCAAGGGGGACGGCGACCTCGGCTGGCACGTCGACGACGGTATCGGTGGGCATCCGGTGTTGTGTCCACTTATTCAGGGTGGAATTCAGCTCGACTACGCTAATCCGGAGAATGGTCAGCTCATGGTGCTGGCGGGATCGCATCGGTATGCCAATCACTGGCGCAGGTGGGGCGACGAAGGCAACCTACCCGTGGTGAAGCTGGAAACAGAACCCGGCGATCTCACTCTTCATTTTGGCGACGTCATGCACAGCACGCCACCGCCAACCGGCCACGACGCCGGTCGGCGGGCTCTGTATTACAAGTTCTCCGAGGAAAAGACATTCCGATGGGTGCCACCGGGATGCCACTACAACGACGCACTGTTCCGTGCGGATGAGGACGGGACGATGTCAGCGCGCGCGGTCACCCAGCGCGGGTGAGGTGATAGGTGACCGCGGTGGGAACCTTGCGCCCGGACGTGCAAAAATGGCGGAGTGTCTAACTCGCCCGATGTCGTAGCTACCAAGTCCACTCTGCCTGCGCTCGATGCGCGGGAAATCGACGCGGCCATCGAGCGAATTCAGAACGTTATTGCGGCTACACCCTTGCAGTACAGCGAGCGTCTGTCGGAGCTGACCGGTGCCAAGGTCTACCTCAAGCGTGAAGACCTGCAAGGTGTGCGCTCGTACAAGATCCGCGGTGCGTACAACCTCATGTCGCAGCTGACGGAAGCAGAACGTGCGGCCGGTGCCGTCACGGCCAGCGCCGGAAATCATGCACAGGGTGTTGCGTACGCATGTCGCACCATGGAGATTCACGGGCGGATCTACGTTCCGGCTAACACCCCGAAGCAGAAGCGTGACCGTATCCGCGCTCACGGCGGCGATTTTGTCGAACTCTTCATGGTGGGTGAAACGTACGACGCGGCTGCTGCCGCTGCGGCCGAGGATGTTGCCAGGACCGGCGCCACGATGGTTCCGCCGTTCGACGATGTGCGTACCGCTGCGGGGCAGGGGACCATTGCCGCGGAAATCCTGAATCAATTGGATGCCCCTCTCGACGCGATTGTTGTTCCCGTTGGCGGCGGTGGGTGCATCGCCGGCATTGCCACGTACTTGCACGAGCGTTCGCCGAAGACGTCGATTGTGGGTATCGAACCTTCCGGTGCGGCGTCCATGACAGCCGCACTGGTTGCCGGCGCTCCCGTGACGCTGCCGGTAGTCGATCCGTTTGTGGACGGCGCTGCGGTCAAGCGGATCGGTGACGTTCCGTTCGAGGTGGTGTCGAGGCTCGGCGCTGCTGTGGTTTCGCATGCGTCGTTGCCGTTGGTTGCCAAGCAGTTGGCCGCGATTCCGGGAACCGGATCGTTTGTCGTGAACCAGATCGACGAAGGCGCCATCTGCACGGCCATGCTCGAGATCTATCAGAACGAGGGCATCATCGCCGAACCTGCGGGAGCGCTTTCCGTTGCGGCCCTTCAGAATTTGACGCTCGAACCCGGTTCCACCGTGGTGTGCTTGATCTCGGGCGGTAACAACGACGTGTCCCGCTACGGCGAGATCCTCGAGCGATCACTGGTGCATCTGGGGCTCAAGCACTATTTCCTGGTCGACTTCCCGCAGGAGCCGGGCGCGTTGCGCCGTTTCCTGTCCGAGGTGCTGGGTCCCGATGACGACATCGCGTTGTTCGAGTACGTGAAGCGCAACAACCGGGAGACCGGCGCTGCACTTGTCGGTATCGAGCTGGGTTCCGCTGACGGGTTGGCGTCGTTGCTCGAGCGGATGGAGCGTGCCCCGATGCAGTCCGAGCGACTGGAGCCGGGAAGCCCGGCCTATCGCTATCTGACGTAGTTCCTCGTGCGCCGGGTGGTCACGGCAGTAGACGCTCGACCACCTGGCGATGGAGTTCGGGATCGGGCTGGGGGAGTCCGAGCATCGCCGCGAGGTAGAGGCCGTCGCCGACAAGGCGGACGATCTCGGCTTGAACGGGGTCGGAGATTTCCGTCTGTAGACCTTTGTCCCAGCTCCGCATCACCTCGGTGACAGCCTTCTGGATTTCGTCGTGCTGCCCGTCGACGGTGCGAAGGGCAGCGATGATCGAACGGAACAGGCCTAAGTCTTCGTCTTCGTTTGCATCCGGAATGTGTAGATAGAACTCTGTCACCGACGTGCCCCCCGCAACGGCGTCGGCAAGCTGCTGATCGGAGCGTTCACCGAGTCGCCGAATCATGGCTGCGAGGAGAGCTTCCTTACTGGGGAAGTGGTACAGCAGCCCGCCCTTGGATACTCCTGCCTGCGCGGCGACTGCCTCGAGGGTTACCTGGGCGACCCCGTTGACCAGCAGTAACTTCTCCAGGGCGTCGAGAATGCGATCGCGTGTGCCTTCAGCCATGTGATGAAACTGTACCGGGAAATAACTTTACCGCCCAGACGGTTCACTGTTAGTGTCAACACCACTGTACCGGCTGGACGGTTCAGTGAAATTCGTAGTCGATTCACGGAAAGTTGCGAGAAGAGCCATGTCAGTGTCAGCAGATCACACGTCTGCACTCAATCCCGAGGATGTTCGGGCAACAAAACGTGACTGGGCAGGACTGGTGGTCCTGGCCTTTGCCGTGTTGCTCATCGCGGTCGACGGCACGGTGCTCGATCTTGCGCTGCCGTTCATCAGCGCGGACCTCGAACCGAGCAGCACCCAGTTGCTGTGGATCATCGACGTCTATTCGTTCGTCCTTGCCGGTCTCCTGATCACAATGGGTACGCTCGGCGACCGGATCGGGCGTCGAAAGCTTTTGCTGATCGGTGCTGTCGGATTCGGCCTGGCCTCGATCATCGCGGCCGTCTCGACCAGCCCGGAAATGTTGATCGGTGCCCGAGTGCTGCAAGGCATTTCAGGTGCGACGCTCATGCCCGCCACGCTGGGTCTGATCCGCACCATCTTCGTCAACCCTCGCCAGCGCACCGAAGCCATCGGCGTCTGGGGCGCGATGGCCGGCGGTGGTACGGCTGCCGGTCCGCTGATCGGTGGCTGGATGCTCGAGCATTTCTGGTGGGGTTCGGTGTTCCTCATCAACATTCCCGTCATGATCGCGCTGGTCGTCCTCGGCCCGATTCTGATTCCCGAGTCCAAGGACCCCAACCCCGGCCGATTCGATCTGATCAGTGCCGCATTGTCGATGGCAACCATGCTGCCGCTGGTCTACGCCGTCAAGGAATCTGTGGTGCACGGTATCGACCTCACGATGCTGGGAATCGCTGCATTCGGTCTAGCCGCAGGTGTCGCGTTCGTCCGGCGCCAGCGGAGCTTGAAGGATCCGATGCTGGATCTGAAGCTGTTCTCCAACGCGGCCTTCACCACGGCGGTTCTGACAAACCTGCTGTCGATCTTCGCGCTCGCCGGTGTGCTGTTCTTCGGTTCGCAGTACCTGCAGTTGGTTCTCGGTAACGGCGCCTTCGACGCTGGTCTGCTCATGCTGCCCGGCATGTTGCTCAGCGCCTTCACCGCCGTCGCCGCAGCCTGGCTGGTTCGGCGTTGGACGGTCATGCAGGTGCTCAGTGCGGGCCTGATCATCGCCGGTGTCGGTGCGGCCATGCTGCTGGCACTCGGTGTCGACAGTGGTCCGGTGATGTTCGTGATCGGCTTCGGTCTGGTCGGCGCCGGTGTGGGTATTGCGCTGACGCTCACCTCCGACCTGGTGGTCAGCTCAGTGGAACCGGAACGTGCCGGCGCCGCCTCGGCGGTATCGGAAACCGCGTACGAACTGGGAATCGCGCTCGGCGTGGCGATCCTCGGCAGTGTGGTCATGGCGATCTTCCGCAAGGGAATCGACACGTCGATGCTCGACGCGGATCAGGCACATGCGGCGCAGGGCACGCTGGGCGGCGCCATTGCGGAAGCTGCACATCTTCCGGGCGAAGCGAGTTCGGTGCTCGTCGATTCCGCGAAGGCGGCGTTTGTCGACGGCATGCATGTAGCCACCGGTGCGACTGCGCTCGTGTTGTTCATCTGTGCGGCGCTGGTTCTGCGGATGTTGCGCAGTACACCAGAGAACGCGAAGCGTTAACGCATGAAGCAGCGTTAGTCAGGTTTCCAGAACGACAAACGAATAGCCGGGCACCACTGTTGCGGACGCGGTCTCGTCCTGTGTCGGTCGATCCCACCAGAGTATGGGGGTTCCACCGGCCGGGACGCGGGCCGCGTCCGGTCCCAGATTGCAGACGACCTGTATTGTTCCGCGGCGCAGCGTTATCCAGCGCTTGTCCTCGTCGTAGTCGACATGCACATGCCCGAGCCACGGGTCGGTGATGTCACTTCGGCTCTTGCGTAACGCAATCAGATCGCGGTAGCACTCCAGGATTCGATTGTGCGGCAGCGCGGTGAGTTCGTCCCAGTTCAGTTTTGATCTCAGGAATGTCTGGGGGTCTTGCGGATCCGGGATGTCGTCGGTGTCCCAACCGTGAGCCGCGAACTCCGCTTTGCGTCCTTTGGCGGTTGCCTCGCCCAGTTCGGGCTCCGGATGTGAGGTGAAGAACTGGAAAGGTGTTGACGCACCCCATTCTTCGCCCATGAAGAGCATCGGAGTGTAGGGGGAGAGCAACACGAGTGCAGCTTTGACTGCCAATTGTCCTGGTGTCAGGTAGGCACTCGGACGGTCGCCGAGCGCACGATTGCCGATCTGGTCGTGAGTACACGTGTAGGCCAGCAGCGAGCTTGCCGGTTGATATGCGATGTCGATGGGGCGGCCGTGGACTCGTCCGCGGAACGACGAGTACGTTCCCGCGTGAAAGAAGCCGAGCCGCAACGTGGTCGCGAGCGATTCCAGTGAACCGAAGTCCGCGTAGTACCCCTGACGTTCACCGGAGACTGCAGTGTGGATTGCGTGGTGAATGTCGTCGTCCCACTGCGCGTTCAGGCCGAAACCTCCCGTCGAACGCGCCGTGATCAGGGTGGCGTCGTTGAGGTCGCTCTCGGCGATCAGCGTCAACGGCCGGCCGAGATGGGCGGACAGTGTTTCGGTACGGACGGCAAGTTCCTCGAGAATGTGGGTGCCGGTGTGATCGACCAGTGCGTGAACGGCGTCGAGGCGGAGGCCGTCGATGTGGAAATTACGCATCCACCGCAGAGCGTTCTCGATGATGTACTCGCGTACTTCACCGGACTGTGGACCACCGATGTTGATGGTGCGTCCCCAGGTGTTTGCGCCGTCGGTGAGGTAGGGGCCAAACCGTTCGAGATAGTTTCCGGACGGACCGAGGTGGTTGTAGACAACGTCCAGCAGGACTCCGAGTCCACGCTGATGCGCTGCATTCACCAAGCGCTGCAATCCGTCCGGGCCGCCGTACGCCTCGTGGACCGTGTACCAGAGTACGCCGTCGTAACCCCAGTTGTGGGTTCCGTTGAAGCCGTTCACCGGCATGATTTCCACGAAGCCGATTCCCAGATTCACCAGGTGATCGAGGCGTTCGATCGCGGCGTCGAATGTTCCCTCGGGAGTGAAGGTTCCGATGTGGAGTTCGTATACCGACGAGCCCGCGAGTTGACGTCCGGTCCAGCCGGCATCGGACCATGCCGCGTCGTCGAGGGCGTGCAGTTGTGAGCGTTCGTGAACCCCGTCAGGTTGGCGCGGGGAACGCGGATCGGGAAGCGTGTCGCCGTCGACGACAAAGCCGTACCGAGCATCCTCAGCACAGTCGACGGTCGTGCGCCACCAACCATCGGTATCGCGTGTCATCGCGTGAACTATGCCGTCGACGTCGACCTGTACTGATTCCGGAGTGGGCGCCCAGACCTCGAAAGTGTGCACGGCATCAGCATGCCTGGTTTTGCGCTGCTGCGCCGTGCCTGAGTGCACCCAACCCGGTCGCAGATGGCGGGATGCGACCGGGCGAGGTGACTTGTGTGCATTCAGGACCGGGTAAGCGCGAACGCCGGATCCAGCGGCACATCGAAGTCCACGGACGTCGATTGTGCGATCACGGCAATCTGTCTCGCTTGCGAACCCGCGCCGTCGTCGGCGAGTGCAGTGAGGATGTATCGCCCTGACGAGGGGAGTGCAATTCCGTAGCGTCCGGCGTGGTCGGTGATGGTGGACGCCACGAATTCGCCGGTCGGTTTGGTCAACGTGACAACGGTTCCCGAAGTCGGGACGCCGGCAATGGTGACCTGTCCGGAGATGGTGAGCCGCTCGCCCAGCGTCACGGTATGTGTTGATTCCGCACCATCGAACCGCACGACCTGCGACGTCGGAGACCATCCGTCGGCACTGGTCACCACGAGGTAGCGGCCGGGCTCGGGCAACGCCAGCGAGAAGATTCCTTCGTTGTCGGCGCGGCTCCAGTCCACGGGCGCCCCGGTCATGTCCATGACGGTCACGACGGCTTGTTTCACCGAACGGCCGTCAGCGCGGATCACATTCCCCGCCACGACGATGTCAGTGTCGGTGGACGTAATTTCGAAGCCCTCGGGTGTGACAGGACGTACTGCCGATTCGGGCTTGGCGCCGTAGCGCGGAATGAATGCTGCTGCGACAAGTGCGGCAACAGCAGCGAGAGCCGCGAGCCAGAATATGTTCTTGAATGCGCCGAGCGACGGTAGGCCGGCGCCGGGACCGGACGGGATCACCAGCGCGGTCAGCATCGCGGCAACCACGGCGCTCGACATTGAGGTACCCACGGACCGCAGAAGCGAGTTGAGTCCGTTCGCCGACGCGGTTTCCGTGATGGGCACTGACCGCATGATCAGCATCGGCATCGCGGAGTAGGCGATGGCTGTGCCGATGCTGACAATGGCGGCACTGATTACGATCAGCGCAATCGAACCAGTCAGGAATACGCGGGCTACGTACGCTCCCGCGAGTACGACCGCGCCGACCATCAGCGTTGTCTTTGCTCCGAATCGTTTGGTGATTTTCGCGGACACCGGCGCGAAGACCACCATTGCGAGACCCGCTGGGATCATGCAGATTCCGGCTGCCATCACGCCGAGTTCGAAGCCGTAGCCGGAGATTTTCGGCATCTGCAGTTGCTGCGTCGTCGACAGGTTATTGGCGTACATGGAGAAACCGACCATGACCGACGCGAGGTTGGTCAGCAGGACCGGACGTTTGGCCGAGGTTCGCAGGTCGACCATAGGTTGTGTGACGCGAAGCTCGTAGGGGAACCACAGTGCCAATACCGCGAAGCCGAGAACGAACATCAGGATCGTCGGCTCGCTGGTCCAACCCCACCTCGCTCCCTTGGAGACGGCTAGGAGGAGTGCTGCCAGAGCAACGGACAGCATGACCGCGCCCAGGAAATCGAATTTTCCGCGGGTGCGCACGCTGGATTCGGGAATGACAAGCGCAACAGTGACTATCAGCAGCGCGCCGACAGCAGCGGAGAGCCAGAATATCGCTTCCCACCCGAACTGCTCGTAGATCAATCCTGCTAGCGGGAGCCCTAACGCGGCGCCGATTCCGAGGGTGGCGCTCATCAATGCCGTCGCGGATGCGACCTTGTCCTTAGGCAACTCGTCTCGCATGATGCTGATTCCGATGGGAATCATCGAGATGGCAAATCCCTGCAATCCGCGTCCGATGAGCAGTGTCACAAACGTGCCACCGGCAGCCGCGATCACAGATCCGAGGACGATCATCGTCATCGAGATCAGCATCATTCGGCGTTTTCCGAACATGTCCGCCAGACGCGACACGATGGGTGTTGATATCGCACTCGTCAGTAGCGTGATGGTGACGAGCCATGACGCGTTGTCGGAACTGACTCCGAGAATCTTCGGAAAATCAGGCAGAAGCGGGATGAACATCGTCTGCTGTAGAGCGATGACAGTTCCGGAGAGGCAGAGGACTCCGGTGATGAGTCCGCTGGAACGGCGGGCTTCAGGGGCCGAGTGCAGAGCCAAGGTGGGGCCTTCCTCGACGAGGTGAATAGGTGTTCACCAGTGAGTGAATCACTCCTCGCCGACGCTACGCAATCCCCTGTGGATTTTGTCACAGGGGCGTGGATGGGTTATTCGGCGACGCGGTGGGGAACACGAATTGTGAGTATTCGTCGGAGGGAGGAATTCACATGCATGCCCAGGTAGGTGATCGTCTACATGTGCAGGGTCGAGTAGTGGGTCAGCCCGAGACGTCGGCAGAAGTGATCGAAGTGCACGGCGAGAACGGCGCGCCGCCGTATCTTGTGCGTTATGACGACGGTCACGAAGTTCTAGTGTTCCCTGGCAGTGACGGATGGATCGATCATCCGAAGAAGTAGTCTCTGACCTGCAACTACTTTCTTTGCATTCGCAGTGCATTGAATGCAGCTGCCAGAGGGTGCCGCTAGAGTTCTGCTGTGATCGAGAAGCGGCACTATCAATCGAAGGTTCGAGATGACGCGGCCCGTCGCACTCGTGAATTGATCCGAGATGCCGGGGCCGCGCTTTTTGTCGACAAAGGCTATGTGAGCGCGACTGCCAAGGACATCGCCCACGCAGCTGGTGTTGCTCCCCGCACTGTTTTCACAGCTTTCCCCGGCGGCAAACTCGAGATCTTCGAGGCCGCATTCAGCCATGCGCTCGAGGCGGAGTCTGTCGACAGCACTGCGTCCGTGCACCGTGATCACTCCGATCCCGACGACGTTCGCAGGCTGGTCGCGCAGATCGTCGAGCAGAGCATCGGACTTCTCGAACGCGCCGGTCCGCTCATGATGACGGCGATCCAGTCATCGGGGGCGGACGCTGACATGCGGCGACTGGCCGCGGAATCCTCGGAACAGTCCTTTGCGAACGCCACGTCGATTGCGGAAGGTCTGGCCGAGCACGGATTGCTGCGCACCGACATTTCGGTGGACAAGGCATCCGGCGTTCTGGCGGCCCTGGTTTCGCCGCACGTACATCAGCAATTGCGGTCGATCGGAGGATGGAATGTCGGCGACTATCGGGAGTGGCTCGAATTCGCGATTCGCACCAATCTAATGTACTAATTGGTCTGTTTTAGCTAGCATTGCGAGAGTTTCTCGAACCTGGGAGGGAAATCCAGCGTGCCTTACGCATTGTTCGGACTCATCACGATGCTGTTGTGGATCTTCTGCATCGTGGACGCCATCACCCGCGACGATGCATACATCCAGCACCTACCCAAGGTGGTCTGGATTCTTGTGATCATCTTCCTGCCGACGCTCGGGTCGGTGCTGTGGCTGATCGTCGGACGTGGACACAACGCTCCGGCGGGGTACGTCGGATCGACCGGGTACGGCGAATACGAACGGCCGGGCCGGGCCGTTGCCGCCGATCCGGCCGCCGACGAAGAATTCCTGAGACAGTGCCGTGCGCGTGCGGAGGAGCAGCGACGGATCGCGAAGCAGCAGCGCGGTGACGGCACTGTCGGCGGAGTCTGACCGGTCCTTACGGGATCAGGATGAACTTGCCGGCCGGGTGCGAACTCTGAAGTTCGGCGTGAGCCTGGGCGGCCTCGGCCAAGGGAAAAGTCTTGGCGATCTTCACGTTCAAGCGTCCGGCTCCGGCGAGTTCGACGAGTTCGGCACGAGCTTTCAGCCTGGCCTGGGCACTCTGCGGATTTCCGCCACCGACGGCATTGAATCCGTCGGATTCTGCTCGTCCGAACGCCACGATTGTGACGATTCGGCTCTTGTCGGCAACCAGGGCCAGGGACACGTCGACGGCTTCGTCGGTGCCCGCAGTGTCGAAGGCGGCGTCCACCGAACCCAGTTCCCGAACGCGGGATTCGAGCCCGTCGCCGTAGAGCACCGGCGTCGCTCCCAAGGAACGGACATACTCCTGATTGGATGCGCCGGCGGTTCCGATTACCGTTGCACCGCGAGCGACGGCCAGTTGCACGGCAAGTGATCCGACACCGCCAGATGCGCCGTGAATCAACACGGTCTCACCCGCGCTGACGCGGATTGTATCGAGTGCATCGACGGCAGTGCCGCCGACAAGCAGAAGTCCGGCTGCTTGCTCCCAGCTCAGGGATGCCGGTTTTGCCGTAACGGACGAGACCGGGACCACGACCTGCTCGGAGTACAAGCCGTTTCCCGGACTTACGATCACCTCGTCGCCGACGGCAACACCCGTGACATCGGGGCCGATCGCGGACACGACCCCAGCGGCCTCACCGCCGAGATGTATCGGCAGCTTGCTCGGATCGGTGCCGAAGGCGCCGCTGTAGAGCTTGTAGTCGAAGGGATTGACGCCAATTGCTT
This sequence comes from Rhodococcus sp. NPDC056743, assembly GCF_042790355.1. NCBI lineage: Bacteria > Bacillati > Actinomycetota > Actinomycetes > Mycobacteriales > Nocardiaceae > Rhodococcus > Rhodococcus sp. NPDC056743. Next base: position 155,307 of record NZ_JBHTZI010000009.1, read on the forward strand.
TGACGTCGACGCGTACTTCTCCGCGCGCCGGCGACGGAACCTCCACGTCGATCAGCTTCAGAACGTCGGGGCTTCCGTATTTCTGCGCTACCACTGTTTTGGTCATGTGTGGCGCAACGAGTCTCGGGGGAACGGTATTCCCCGAGACCCGTCGCATCCGTGGACGGAATCGATCAGCGAAGCAGCGTACCCAGATCGAGTGGCATGGCGATGCCGGTGATGTGGTGGGCCTCGTCCGATCCGAGGAACGCGACCGCAGCGGCGATGTCTTCGGGCTGGCTGACCGGATCGGGCAGTGTCTGCATGAAGATCGGCCCGAGTGTGTGAGCGTGTTCCGCGATGAGGGGCTGCATATCCGTCATCTGCATTCCGGTGGCGACGCCATGCGGGTGGATGGTGTTGACCCGAATGTTGTACTGCCCCAACTCGGATGCCATGGTCTTCGCGAGACCGGTGATGCCGTGCTTGCTGGCGACGTAGTGGCCGAGGAACGGAAGTCCGCGCAGACCGGCCACGGAACTCGTGAAGATGATCGAGCCGCCGGTGCCCTGCTTGATCAGATGCGGAATTGCTGCCTTCGCGGTGTAGAAGACGCCCGTGAGGTTGACGTCCAAGGTTTCCTGCCACTGCTCGGGTGTGATCTCCCAGGACATGTTGGCGGAACAGATTCCGGCATTGGCAACTACGACGTCGAGGCGGCCGAGTTCGGCGATGCCGGCATTGAGTGCTGCTGAGAGAGCGTCGAAGTCGCGGACATCGGTCTTGGTGGCGACAATTCGACGGTCGAGGGCTTTGACCAGTTCGACGGTCTCGGCGAGGTCGTCTTCGGTTGCTCCGGTGTACGACGTGGAATCGAATTGGACGCACGCGTCGACGGCGATGATGTCGGCACCTTCCTCGGCGAGCCGAACTGCTTCGGCGCGGCCCTGGCCGCGAGCGGCTCCCGTGATGAATGCGACCTTGCCGGTGTAGCGACCTGTGGACATAGTGTGCAACCTCTCGATGGTCCTGTTGAGCTGGTACCGAGAAAGTTAGCGTGGGAAAGTGTGTTGTAGGACACGTAGCCCGCTCACCGGAATGAGCGAATCAGCAGAGCAGTAGGACCGGCGCGGAAGATATCGCTTGCACGCTGTGACACGACTGCTGTGCCGGTCGCGATGTCAGTCCAGCGGCCCTCCGGGAGCGCTACGACTGTCTCGCCCCAGCCGTGGTCGGCAAGGACCATCGAATGCCGCGTGGCCAGCGCGACAACCGCAGGTTGCCCGCCTTCGGGTCCGCGCGAAAACCCGACGACATGCCCGGAACTTTCGCCCGCTGCCAGAACCGGGAGGTAGGTGCCGCCGACAAACCAGTCGGGGTTCTCTCGTCGCAATGCCAGGGCGGCGCGAACCAGTTGGAGTTTTGCCGCGCCGGTGGCATCGACGGACGTAGCGGGATTGTCGAGCAGTGCGCGACGGATATCGAAGTCGACCAATCTGCGGTTGTCCGGGTCGACGAGCGAATCTTCCCAGAGCTCGGTGCCCTGGTAGACGTCCGGAATTCCAGGGCCGCAGATCTGAAGCAGTTTCTGTCCCAACGAGTCCGACCATGCGTGGTGGACGATCCGGGAGACCAGTTGTCTGATCGACGCGGCGACCGGGCCGTCGATGACGTTGTCGATCCACGTGTGAACAGCGGTCTCGAACTCCGAGTCCGGAGAATTCCACGTGGTCGCAAGCGCCGCTTCGCGAATTGCCTTCTCGGCGTACGCGTGCAGGCGCGAGCGGAAGTCTGGTGCAGGTTCACCCACCGGCCAGACACCGACGATGTTCTGCCACAGGAACAATCCCGTCATCGGTTCGGGGCTGGGCTCGACGTTTTCCCAGTCCTGCACCAGCCTCGACCACAGGGCCGGCGTCTGAGACAGGACGTTGATCCGAGCGCGGACGTCCTCGCCGCGTTTGGTGTCGTGTGTGGACAGTGAGGTCATGGCTGCGGGCCACAGACGAGCCCGATCGGAATTGGCCAGGTGGAACTCGGCGACCGAGACGGAGAACGCGGCGGGATTGCCCCCGACTTCTTGCCGCGAGATCAATCGCGCAGTGCGGTAGAACAATCGGTCCTCGACGGATTTCGCCATGACTGCGCCGCACACCTGTTGGAAGCGCACTGCCGCCTCGCCGCCACCGGACAGTGCCTGTGCCACGGCGTTGAAGGCTTCTTCGTGGCCAGGAGCCAGTTCGTGGATTCCACCGACAATCCGAGCAGTCAACCCGGCAAGAGGGCTGTAGTCGGAGCGGTACACCGGCATCCGTGCGATGGCGACCACAACCGCGTCGTTGAGCGCCTTGTCGCTGCAGCGGGTAGTCGTTTCGGTACGAATAGCCCGCACCAGGCGTCGGATTTCAGGCGCGAGTTCACCGCGGGCCGTCTCGCGTTTGAACTGACGTTCCGTGTGATGTAGCCAGGTGCTGTCGCCGTCGTTACCGGTCAAGGCGCCGGACAGTTCGGAAAGCTGGTCCTCGCCACTGGGATCGACAAATACTCCGCCCAGTTGGTTCAGAGCGTCGTACCCGGTAGTACCGTCGACGGGCAGTAGCGGATCGAGCGGCTCGTTGTGCCCGAGAATCTTCTCGATCACGATCCACTGATCCGGTCCCAGCAACGAACGAAGGCGTTTGAGATAGTCCGCCGGATCGGCAAGTCCATCGGGATGATCGATCCGAACCCCGTCGATCAAACCCTCGTCGACCCACGATTTCAGCTCACGGTGGCAGAGTTCGAAAACTCGGGGATCTTCTTGGCGCAACGCCGCGAGTTCGTTGACGGCAAAAAATCTGCGGTAGGTGATGATTCCCGCGTCCCACGGAACAAGCCGGTACGACTGACGGGCATGGATTTCCCGAGCAGATCCGGTGCCGGTTCCCGCGGCGATGGGGAACCGGTGTTCGTAGAAAGCGAGAAGTGGTGTCCCGGTGGCGTTGTCGACGGTCAGTGTGTCGAGATCAGCGGCCTTCCCCAACACCGGGAGAGCCAACTTTCCGTCCGCGCCGTTGTCGCTTTCCCAATCGATGTCGAAGAAGTCTGCGTACGCAGATTCCTGTCCGTAGGTGAGAACATCCCACCACCAGGTATTTTCGTGGGGTTTGGCCACTCCGACGTGATTGGGCACCAGATCGACGATCAATCCCATGCCGTGTTCTCGGCAGACCCCCGACAGAGTGACCAGTGCGTCTCGGCCACCGAGACCCTCGGCGACGGTGGTGGGGTCGGTGACGTCGTATCCGTGTGTCGATCCGGACGTTGCGGTCAGGATGGGGGAGAGATAGAGATGCGAAACTCCCAGAGCGTCAAGGTAATCGACGATGCCGGCAGCGTCGTGCAGTGTGAAAGCGTCGGGCCGCAGTTGCAGGCGGTACGTGCTGGTGATCGGCGCCATCGTTCTTCTCCTCAGGCTGTTCTGCGAAGGACCATCAATGCACGAGCCCGGACGTCGAGCACTGTTCCGGCTTTGATGACGACATCACTTTCGCCGGTGGGCACCGAGGTGTCGAGCACCACCGTCCACTCCGCCGCGTAGTCGGAATCAGGTGTCGAAAATTCCATATCTTCGTAGTGGGCGTTGAAACACAGCAGGAACGAATCACCGACAACACGCTCGCCGCGGTAGTTAGGCTCGGGGATAGCTTCGCCGTTGAGGAACACAGCCAACGATTTTCCGAAGCCGCTGTCCCAGTCCGCCGGTGTCATTTCCTCGCCGGCGGGAGTGAGCCACGCGATGTCGCGGCTCTGATCTCCACTGCGAATGGGCCGTCCCTCGAAGAATCGTCGACGCCGGAACACAGGGTTCTTGGCGCGCAACGAGATAGCCCGCTTGGTGAATTCGACAAGGTCGGCGTTGGTCTCCGCCAGTGACCAGTCCATCCAGGACAGTTCGGAGTCCTGACAGTAGACGTTGTTGTTGCCCAGCTGAGTTCGGCCCATCTCGTCGCCGTGTGCGAGCATCGGGGTGCCCTGGCTCAGCATCAAGGTGGCAAGAATATTGCGACTCTGACGCGCCCGGAGTTCGAGGATCTCAGGATCGTCGGTGGGGCCTTCGACACCGCAATTCCAGGATCGATTGTGCGATTCGCCGTCGTTGTTGTCCTCGCCGTTGGCCTCGTTGTGCTTCTCGTTGTACGAGACGAGGTCGTGGAGAGTGAAACCGTCGTGGGCGATGACAAAATTGATGCTGGCGCCGGGACGTCGACCGGTTGCTTCGTACAGATCGGACGATCCGGTGAGCCTGGAAGCGAATTCGCCGAGTGTCGCCGGCTCACCGCGCCAGTAGTCACGAACCGTGTCGCGGTACTTGCCGTTCCATTCGGTCCACAGTCCGGGGAAGTTACCGACCTGGTAGCCGCCTTCCCCGATGTCCCACGGCTCGGCAATCAGTTTGACCTGACTGACAACCGGATCTTGTTGCACCAGATCGAAGAACGCGGACAGCCGGTCGACGTCGTGCAGTTCGCGAGCCAGTGTGGATGCGAGGTCGAAGCGGAATCCGTCGACGTGCATTTCGGTGACCCAGTAACGCAGCGAGTCCATGATGAGTTGCAACGTGTGCGGATGGCGCGCATTGAGGCTGTTACCGGTGCCGGTGTAGTCCATGTAGTGAGCGCCGTCGCCGTCGACCAGGCGATAGTATGCAGCATTGTCGATGCCGCGGAAACAGATGGTGGGCCCCAGGTGGTTACCTTCTGCGGTGTGGTTGTAGACGACGTCGAGGATCACCTCGATGCCGGCCTGATGGAAACTGCGCACCATCGCCTTGAACTCCGCCACTGCTGCATCGGGTTTGGTGGCCGACGAGTAGTCGGTGTGCGGCGCAAGGAATCCGAAGGTGTTGTATCCCCAGTAGTTTCGCAGTCCCTGGTCGAGGAGAACCTGATCGTGCATGAATTGGTGTACCGGCATCAGTTCGATGGCCGTGACTCCGAGGTTGGTCAGGTGGTCGATGACGACCGGATGCGCCAGGCCGGCATAGGTTCCGCGCAGCTCCTCCGGAATTCCGGGGTGCGCCGCTGTCATGCCTTTGACGTGTGCCTCGTAGATCACGGTCTCGTGATACGGACGCCCTGGTGATCGATCCGACGCCCAGTCGAAGAACGGATTTATCACGACCGTGGACATCGTGTGGCCGAGTGAATCATGCTGTGGGAAAGACAGTGTCGCGGGTTCGTCGACCAACTCGTCGTCGTCGACCGCAGTGACTTCGATTGCAGTGTCATCGGTGTCGTCGGGTGTTTCCTCGACACTGGTTTCCGGGGACCCGGTTTTTTCGACCTCGGCTTCTTCGGCAACCGTCGTCTCGGGTGTGGGTTCTTCGGGTTCAGCTATGTCGGCCGCGTCGATGTCGTAGGAGAACAGCGAACGATCACCGTCGAAGTCGCCGGCAAAGGCCTTGCCGTACGGGTCGAGCAACAACTTGCTGGGGTCACAGCGCAATCCGGCCGACGGATCGTACGGACCGTGCACCCGGTAGCCATAGCGCTGGCCGGGAGATACCGAGGGCAGATAGGCGTGCCAGACGTATCCGTCCACTTCGTCCATCCGGATTCGGGTTTCGGTTCCGTCCTTGGCGATCAGGCATAGCTCGACGGCGTCGGCCACTTCGGAGAACAGTGAGAAGTTGGTGCCTGCGCCGTCGTACGTCGCGCCAAGAGGGTATGCGCTGCCCGGCCACACGGCGATCGGTGTGCTGGCAGGTTTGTCTGTCGGCGACTGCTCCATGAACGAACCCTATCGCCCACGTCGGACACCCTCCTGTCGAACCGCTTTCCCTCCGACCTCGTCAGGACTGGCTGCGGGCGACTTCGAGCATTGCGGCCGTGATCTGTTCCACTTCGTCGGTGGAGCAGAGATAGGGCGGCATCGTGTACACGAGATTGCGGAACGGGCGCAGCCACACACCGGATCGAACCGCTGCGTCGGTGGCGCTGCGCATGTCGACCGGGTGGTCGAGTTCGAGGACTCCGATGCCGCCGAGGACTCGGGCGTCTTTCACGCCTCGGATCGACCGTGCGTCGGCGAGTCCTCGATCGAGTCCCTCGGACAGTCTCGTCACGTCGCGTCGCCAGTTCATCGCCAACAGAAGTTCGGTGGACGCGACGGCGATCGCGCAGGCCAGCGGATTGCCCATGAACGTCGGTCCGTGCATCAGGCCGCCGCCCTCGCCGGCGGTGATGGCCTCGGCTATGTCGGTGGTGCACAGCGTGGCCGCCAAGCTCAGATATCCACCGGTCAGTGCTTTGCCGACACACAGGACATCTGGGCTGACGTCGGCGTGATCGGCGGCAAACAGTTTGCCGGTTCGGCCGAATCCGGTCGCAATTTCGTCGAAGACCAGAAGGACGTTGTATTTGTCGCAGAGCACTCGAAGATCGACAAGATAGGCGGGGTCGTGGAATCGCATGCCACCAGCGCCCTGTACTACCGGTTCGACGATGACCGCCGCCAGTTCGTGGTGATGTGCCGCGAGCAGTCCGTCGAGGTGCCGAACATACTCGGCCTGGTACTCGGTTGGCGGTGCGTCTGCAAACACCTGAGCGCGGAGTACGTCGGTCCACAGGGAGTGCATGCCGCCGTCGGGATCACAGACGCTCATCGGGGTGAAGGTGTCGCCGTGGTACCCGCCACGCCACGTCATGAGGCGGTTTTTCGACGGTTTTCCGAGACTGCGCCAGTACTGCAGGCACATTTTCACGGCAACCTCGACGGCAACGGAACCGGAGTCCGAGAGAAAAACCTTGTCGAGTCCCACCGGGGTGACATCTACGAGGAGTTGTGCGAGCTTGGCCGCAGGTTCATGAGTCAGTCCGCCGAACATGACGTGACTCATCTTGCCGAGTTGTGTTGCTGCGGCGGCGTCGAGAACAGGATTGCGGTATCCGTGGATCGCAGCCCACCACGAACTCATGCCGTCGACGAGTTGGGTGCCGTCGGACAAGGTCAAGGTGGCGCCCTGTGCGCTGTCGACGACCAGTGGTTCGGTTGTTGCCGGAAAGGCTCCGTACGGATGCCAGAGATGAGCGGCGTCGATCGCGGCGACGGTGTCTGATTCCAGTCCGAGTGTGTGCACACATGCACCATAGCGACATGCTTGAACGGCGTTCAAGTATGGTCGGAAATGTGACTACCTCGTTGAACTGGCTCACTGCCGTCGAAACGGAACGCCGCGCCGCCGGATTGCGCCGCGACGTGCGCCCGCGAACCGCCGACTCGCCGCTGATCGACCTCGCGTCCAATGACTACCTCGGATTGGTTCGTCATCCCGAAGTGATTGCCGGCGCCATGACCGCGTTGGAGAAGTGGGGCGCGGGTTCCACGGGTTCGCGACTCGTGACGGGAACAACAACCGATCACGAATTGCTCGAGCTCGAACTCGCAGAGTTTGTCGGGTCGGATTCCGCCTTGGTCTTCTCGTCCGGTTACACCGCCAATCTCGGCGCGGTGACGGCCCTGTCCGGACCTGGATCGTTGATCATTTCCGACGCGGGTTCCCATGCGTCGTTGGTCGACGCGTGCCGCCTCTCGCGGGCGAGAGTCGTGGTTGCTCCGCATTCGGACGTGGACTTCGTCGCGGAGCAGCTCGAGTCACGAACCGAGGAGCGAGCCCTGGTGGTCACGGATTCGGTGTTCAGCGCAGACGGAGATCTCGCACCCCTTCGCGAGCTGCACGGCGTCTGCCGCGACAACGGTGCGTTACTGCTGGTCGACGAGGCCCACGGTATCGGTGTCCGGGGGAGTGGTGGGCGCGGGCTCGTGCACGAAGTCGGCCTTGCGGGGCAGCCGGATGTCGTGGTGACAGCAACGTTGTCCAAGTCTCTCGCCAGTCAGGGTGGGGTTGTCTTGGGACACAGCAAGATCCGCGCCCATTTGATCGATTCGGCACGAACCTTCATCTTCGACACCGGGCTGGCGCCTGCAGCGGTGGGTGCGGCAAGGGCAGCGCTGACCGTCCTTCGCCGCGAGCCGTCCCTCGCGATGGACGTATTGGATCGTGCGTCCGAACTGGCTGCGATCACCGGCGTCGGAACACCTGAATCTGCAGTCGTATCAGTTGTTCTCGGTGATCCGCAGCGGGCTAACGACGCGGCCGCGGAGTGTCGTCGGCAGGGGTTGGCTGTCGGTTGTTTCCGGCCGCCGTCGGTTCCCGAGGGAACGTCGCGTCTGCGGCTTACCGCTCGCGCTTCCCTGTCGCAGGCCGATATGGACCGGATCGGCCAGATTCTCGGAAATGTCCTGGCGGAGGCCCGAGTATGAGCATTCTTGTGGTGACGGGGACGTCAACGGACGTCGGAAAGACCGTGGTGACGGCCGCATTGGCGTCGCTGGCGCTGCAGTCGGGTCGCTCGGTTGCCGTCCTCAAGCCGGCGCAGACCGGCGTCGAACTCGGTGAGCCCGGAGACCTGGCCGACATCGATCGTCTGACTGGCGGCGGCGTCACGCTGGCCGAATTGGCGCGGTACCCCGATCCGTTGGCGCCTGACACCGCCGCGCGGCGCAGCGGCCTTCCGATGCTGACCATGGACGCAGTGGTGGCCCGCGCCCGCGAGTTGGATGCAGCTCACGACCTGACGCTGATCGAAGGTGCCGGCGGAGTGCTGGTTCGCCTCGGCGTCGACAACTTCACCGTGTGCGATGTCGCAGCGAAACTCGCAGTTCCTGCGATTCTGGTTGCCGCAGCTGGGTTGGGAACGCTCAACCATTGCGCGCTCAGCGTGGAAGCACTGAAGCACAGAGGCGTTCGGTGCTCCGGTCTGGTGATCGGGTCGTGGCCGGATGAACCTGGTCTGGCCGAGCGATGCAACCAAGACGATCTGGAATCGGTGACCGGAGTTCCGTTGCTCGGATCGCTGCCTGCCGGCAGCGGCGGGGTAACTCCCGACAAATTTTTGCGCCTGGCCCGGGAAAGTCTTGATGCGCCGAACTATGTAACGACGAATGTCATTGATTAGATCGCTGCGAAAGGGATAATTAGCGCAATTCGCCTGTTCTCTAGGCGGGGATTTTTGTGTAGGACGTTTGATCGCCCGTCACGACTGATCCAAGGAGACCAGGTGCGTAGGTGTTTGCGTTAGAAAAGTCGACATCAGCTGCGGCGCTACGACACAGCCTGCTGATCGGTGTCATTGTTTTTGTGGCGTGCCTGATCGGGATTCTCAGCAGGCTTCCCGGGACCCTTGCCGTGTTCTGGCCGACAAATGCGCTGCTACTCGGTCTGCTTGTTCGATCACCACGGTCGGCAACCGTTCCCATGTGGTTGTGTGCTGTGGGCGGTTATCTTGCCGCCGATCTTGTCACCGGCGGTTCCATCGAGTCAGCGCTGTGGCTCTGTGCCAGCAACATGATCGGCGTTGTGGGTGGGTTCTACGCATTTCGATGGGTCGCCGCGGAAGACCGGCGGCTGTCGAGTATTCGGTCGGTGGGTTACCTCGTATCCATGACCATGGTCGCCGCGGCGATTACAGGATGCGTCGGCGGCGCCGCGAACGTGGTCCTGTTCGGCGGCACGTGGTCGGCGGGTTGGATTCTCTGGTTCTCGGGCAACCTCGTCAACTACATGACAATTGTTCCGCTGGTACTGACGTTCCCCTCACTTCGACCGGAGGATCGAGACCCTGAGGCCGTGGTCAGAGTTCTTCGCCTGTCCGTGATTCCGGCAGCGTTGTTGGGAGTCTGCATTCTGCTCGAATGGGTCATCGGTGGTGCCGGGGCAATTGCATTTGCCATGCCGGCACTTGTCACCGCGGCATTACTGACCAACGTCTTTGTCACGTCACTGATGACGGCTGTTTCGACAGCAACAACGCTGATCTTGACCGCTGATGGTCATCTGGGAACGGCTGTAGCAGGGTTGTCCGCGGTCAGCGCTTCCGTGCGGATCGGCTTGGCGCTGTTGGCAACTGCGCCGATTGCCGTTGCCTGCGTGATTCATGAGCGTCGACGCGCTCTCGATGCTCTGACCGAAGCTGTGATGCTCGACGATCTGACTGGAGCGCTTCGCCGCGACGAATTCATGCGAAAGAGTACCGATGCCATCGAATCCCTTCAGTCTGGCCTGCCGGTGAGCGTCCTGATGATGGACCTTGACCACTTCAAGAAGGTCAACGACACTCTGGGCCATAGAACCGGGGACACTGTCCTTGTTGCCTTCGCAGATCAAGTGCGGCGCCATCTCGATCACACTGCGCTGTTTGCACGCCTGGGCGGCGAGGAGTTCGTCGTGTTGTTGATCGACACGGATCTCGACGAGGCAACGCGAACGGCAGAAATAATTCGCGAGGCCCAGCAGGAGCAATCGATGACAACGCTCGGAGAACTCGGTCCGACTGTCAGTATCGGTGTGGCGTGTTCACCGAACGGTGACGCCGACGTGGCCAGCATGATCGATTGCGCTGACGAAGCGCTGTACCTGGCAAAGAAGTTCGACCGCAACTGCACCGTGTCTCTAACTGCCAGAAGTTGATCGGCTCTTCGGGATGTCCCGGAAGGCGATGTTCTGCTCGTGCGTGCGTTCACGCGGCATACCGAGGACTCGCTCGCTGATGGCATTGCGAGCCATTTCGGTGGTCCCGCCGGCGATGCACCAGACCTGTTGACCGAGATAGTCCGTGGCGCAGTCGCCGACCGTACCGTCGTCGTCGTCCCACGCGGCCCCGGCAGGTCCGGTGAACTCGTAGATGATCGTCACCAACCGCGTAGACATCAGACCGGCCATCAATCGGGCGATACTCGCCGCCTGATCGGACATGACGCCGGTAGTGATGCCCTGGACAACGCGATGCTGTAATGCGTTGTTGGCCAACTCCAGCATGCGCGCCTCGCCGATGAGGTCACGGCTGACGGGGTCGTTCAATCGTCCTGCATCGCGCGCGACTGCAAGCAGTTCCGGCATCTTGGTTCCTCGCTGTGTGCTTCCCGCAGCCATGGTCGCGTACGGGGAATTCGACAGCATTCGTTCGTGGAACATCCAGCGTGTGCCGACGGTCCAGCCGTCGTTGATTTCACCGATTCGGTCACTGTCCGGAACCCTGACATCGGTCATGAACTCTTGACAGAATTCGCGCGAGCCACTGAGTAACTCGATGCGGTTCACTTCCATGCCGGCGCGATCGAGCGGCACCATGAACACGGTCAGGCCGCGATGCTTGGGCACGTCCCAGTTCGTTCTGGCCAGGCACAGAGCCCAATCGGACCACCACGCACCGGTTGTCCAGATCTTCGATCCGTTCAGAACCCAGTCGTCGCCGTCTCGAACAGCGGTAGTGACCGCGCCGGCAACGTCGGAGCCGCCACTCGGCTCGGAGAGCATTTGCATCCAGATCTCTTCGCCCATCAAGATGGCGGGGATGTGGCGTTGCTTCTGTTCCTCGGTGCCGAATTCGAGAAGCACTGCGGCGCAGGGCACAAATGTCGGAGATTGCAATCGTTCAGCGTACGTGTAACCGGCGAGTTCCTCGTTCAAGGCCCGCTGGTGAGCGTGAGTGAGGCCTTGCCCGCCGTACTCCCGGGGAAAGCAGATACCGGCGAGGCCCGCATCGAACAGTTGTCGCTGCAGTGCGCGTTGTTCCGCGACGTCGGCGAGTTCGTCTTCGTCAGGTCCCTCGGCGCGCATGACTCCGATGTTCGCCTTCGGGTCGGTGGGGCCGAGATTGTTGCGGATCCAGTCGCGGGCTCGAGTGCGGAAGTGCTCTACCGATTCCATGCCGACGACGGTCTGGGTGCTCATCGGGTGCTCTCCTCACGTATGGCAATGGCGGCGATCAATTGACGATGCTCGGCGGGAGTGCCGTAGCTGGAGCGGTTCGCCGCGGCTCGCCGCATGAACAGATGCAGGTCGTGTTCGAATGTCACGCCGATTCCGCCGTGGATCTGCACACAATCCTGGAGTAGCTCGCCGCCGCGATCACCGATGTATGCGTGTGCGGCGCTGGTGAGTTCAGCGGAGTCCGGGCTGTCGGCCGCAACCGCGGCGGCCGCGGCATCGGCGAGGCCGTGGCTGGCTTCGAGCCAGGTCTTCATGTCGGCGAAGCGGTGTTTGAGTTCTTGGTACGAAGCCAGTGGGCGTCCGAATGAATATCGGTCGAAGGCCCACGCGACGGTGAGGTCGAAGGCGGCGTGCATGGCGCCGACGGACTCGGCGCAACTGAGCACGATCGCGAGTTGTCGTGAGCGCTCGATGTCGCGAGCCGCATCCGCTGCGTCGCCGATCATGGAACTCCGGGGGAGTCGCACGTTGTCGAACGTCACCTCGGCGTAGCGCCGTGTCAGATCGATTGATCGTAAAGGTTTTACGTGCACGCCGGGCGTGTCGACGGGCATCAGGACTTGCGCGGCGGAATCGCCGCTCTGGCCGGTTACCAGGAGGATATCCGCGGTCTGGGCAGCTTCGACAGGGCGTTTGACGCCGGATACCATGACGTCGTTGCCCTCGACGCGAATCTCCAGGGGTGGAGTGCTCACGAGGCTGTTCGCTTGCGGCTCCGTGAAACACCATGCTGCGGTGGAAGTTCCGGAGAGGAGCTGCTCAAGTACTTGGTCTGTTCTCTCGCCTGAGTAGTTGCTCAGAAGTGCGGCGACGACGTTGGTCGGGGTGAGCGGGCCAGGTGCAGCGGTGCGGCCGAACTCATACGCGACAAGGGTGAGGTCGACGAGTCCGCGTTCGCTGATCGTTCCGCCGCCGTGTGCTTTGTCCACGAGCAGACTGGTCCAACCGAGTTCTGCGCCGCGCCGCCAGTATTCGGCGTCGTATCCCGCTGGGTTGTCGCGCAGGAGTCGCAGAGTTGAACTTGGCACCTGGCTGCTCAGGAATCGGGCTGTGGTGTCGCGGAAGAAGTCTTGGTCGGGAGTTGTCTCCAACAGCATGTTCGCCCTCTCGGCCTGCGGTCACGTTCGAGAGTATGAAACTCTCTAAATGGAGAATAACATTGCCTCAGAAGGAGACGGTTATTTCGCCATTGATTGTTATTTGATACCTTCTTCTCTGTTGGCGGCGCTGAGGCCGCTACGGCGCGGGCTAGTTCGGGTTCCAGTGCAGATACGCGTTTCTGTAGCGCTTGGATGCTTGCCATGCACACTCCGGCGGCGTCGATGTGCCGCTCATTCGCTCTCAGTCCGAATGCCGCTGCGAATTCTTGCGTCATCGGCCCGAGGCGACGGACGGATTCGTGATCGAAACCGTAAGTCCAGGTGCTGATCTGAAGACGGCAGAATCGGTCCAGTACCTCTTGTGCTTGTCGGTTCGGGTGCCGCGGCAGTGCCGCCGCGTCTGCGCCCGAGGTGTGAGCCAACCCATCGCACGTGGTGGCGGATGCCGGCCCGAGCGCGGGTTCGTGCGCGAGCGCCGGCGACCGTGGTGTCACGTGGTGAGATCACGTCTGTCTTGATCGTTGCGTCGCTGAGCAGGATTCCGATCCGTCATCATCGAACGCGCCGCCAAGGCCGGGGAACTCGGATCCGCGGCCGCCCCGCCGAGGCTCGGGGAAAGCCTGTGCGCCGGGTTCGTCGGTGCGGTGCATGTCGCCACCAGCCTCGGGGAACTCGAGTCGATCAGTCGACGTGTCGACGACGCACGACCGCAGTGTTCGACTGGACTCTCGTCTCCCGATCGACGCAGTCGGCGGTAGTCGACTTCTCATCCACGATTCCCGAGCCGAACAGCCTTGTTGCACAGCCGAGCTGGTGGCGCAGCGTCACCGGTTGACCCATCGGATACCGGCAACTCAACGCCGATCAACGCCGTGAGCTGCGTGCAGCCCTTGCGCCTTTGCATTGGCCGTTGCGCGAGGAAGGCCCGGAGATCCGGTTGGCAGCAATAGCGGATGACGTTGCGGCACGCATCATTGCGCGCCCGGTGTGGACGCGCCCGATGCTCGACGCGCACCGCTCCATCCTCGGACTGACGATCGAGCTGCACACCGTCGCAGCCGCGGCCCACCAGTTGTTAACCGTGCGCACGGCCATGACCGACATCCCTACCGACGACGGTAGCGACGTCCTCGCCCGAGCGCGGGCAGAGTGGGAACGCCGGCACGTCGTTGCCGCACAAGTAAAATCAGCATTGATCGACCGGGTTGCCGCGCTCCGCGCCTACGAAGCCGCCCTCACCCCTGTCGAGACGAGCCTGCGCAATCTTCGGGTGGTGACCGAGCTGGGCAGTTGGGGGAGGGGACGTGGACCGGTTGCATCAGCAGATCGTCGGCTCGGAGTTCGCGATCGAGCATGCTGCCGCGACACCGCTGCCGCGATGCTTTGCCCTGTCACAACATGCTGGCGGGGTCAGTTAAGTGGTAGAGCTGGAGTCGAGTTCCGAGCGTAGGTTCTTCTCGCGTGCAACGTACTTGTAGACACCGGGTTTACTGAGATTGAACATTGTTGCCTGCTCCGCAATGGAATGCTCACGCCGAGTGCAGGTCGAAAAGTTTTGCTTGCTGCTGTGCGTCGAGAAGCGGTGTGCGGCCAGCGAAGCCGCCGGTGGCTTTGCGGCGAGCGTTTCCTTCCATCGTGCGCAGATGGATCAGTCCGGTCTCGAACGTACTGAAGGTTTGGGAGAGCATGTCGAACACGGTTGCTCCGATGGGGTCCTTCGGGTCGTGGACTGTGCCGGCGAACATCAACAGCACGTCCCGTTTTGCGAGGTCCGTGGCGATTTCGCTGAGGTCGGTGACCGACCTGGCCAGTCGTTCGAGCGTCGTGACGACGAGGGTATCCCGAGCCGAGAGAGCGGACAGTGCCGCTGTCAGTGCAGGTCTGGGCCGATCTGTCCCGGTCAGACCGTGGTCGATATGGATGAAGTCGGCGTCGACGCCGAGTGCGACGAGTACAGCGCGCTGGCATTGTTCGTCGTCGGCCATGGACGAGGCGTAGCGTGCGTATCCGATCAGCATTCCGCTATCGCATTCTACGAATAGACCTCTGTATGTATTACGTGGTGAGTGGGGCGGATCGGGCAGAATCTGACCGAGAGCGTTCCGATGACCGTGACCGAGGCCGTGAAACAGATACACTGATCGAACAACTTAGCTGGTCAACGCTGGTATGTCGAAGATGGGGGAGTCGCAGATGTCCGCAGTCCCGTCGAAAGTCGTTCGGAAGAAACTCGTACACGAAGCGGTCCTCGGCAAGATCGACCGCGAACACCTTTCGATCAACACCGACAAGGTGCGCGCCAGATTGCAGACCAACCGTGAGCACGTGCACGGGACCATGCTGCGCAAGTGCCTGGACCAGTGGGAACGCATTATCGCGGACAACGACATTGACACCGTTCGCAAGATCAGCGTCTCCGATACCGAGACCGACCGCGAGATGCGAAACATGTCGCCCCTGTCGGTCTTGTTGAGCGAGAGCGAACGCCGGCGGGTGCTCGACCTTCTCTTCCAGGGAACTCGCGAGTGAACCGAAGCGACCTCGAAAAAGCCGTTATCGCTGCGTGCGGATGGGTGAAGGAATCGCAGGTAGTGATCTTCGGGTCTGAAATCAGTATTCGGAAGCTACGACGAAGACTCACTGCCGGAAGAAGCTACACGGTCGATGGAAGTCGACATCACTCCGGCCAGTGCCTTGACGACCGGCGCCGATGTCACGGAGAAGGTGATCGCGCTCAACGTCTGGGTAGGGGAGGACTCACCGTTTCACGCTCTCCACGGTATTTACGTCGAGGGGATCCACCGCGAAACCGTGGTACTTCCCCGAGGCTGGGAAAACAGGCTTGTCACCTTCGCTGCCACCGGAACTGGCGACGACCAAAACTATGGGCGCACCGGACTGTGCCTGCACCCGATCGACCTGTGTGTCTCGAAACTGATTGCCGGTCGGGAGAAAGACCACGAGTTCGTCGGAGCGTTGATCCGCGACAACATCATCGACCCTGCCGAGGTTCTCGATCGGATCGACAACGCCGGGATCGACTGGTCGAGCGGCTATCGCGACAACCGCGATCTCGCCGTCTCTCGCGCGCGGAGCTGGCTCCAGTCCCAGCAGGCGCCGGCCACCGAGGACTACACCGTCGACATCGCCCGAGCGTTGTCGACTGTGTCCCGCGCTCACCCGCGAACGATTCGCGATCACCTCAACACCAATTCCTCAGGTGCCCAGGACAAACCAGAACCTGCCCAGGATGCCGGCACTGAGCGCTTGACCGAACGTGACTACGGCCTCGACTGAGGGCTACGCAGTCACCAGAACGCCCAGACGAGTCCGACCGCAGCGATCGAACCGCCTGCCAACAGAACATTCCCCGCTTTCCCTGCGCCTTCGCTCCTCTCGACGACAACGCTGAACGCCGCAATTGCGAGACCGATAACAAACAAGAGAACCGCATACCAACTCGCAAACCCGATTCTGCTGCGCCACAGCCGTCGTCGTCCGTACGGGGTCGAAGGCGGTCGTACATTGTGTGATCAGCTCATTGTTGTGCGTCGCCAGTGATCGATCAGTGGCGGAACCGCATGGTTCACGGTTTTGAAGAACAGATACTGGTCGTAACACAGCACCGATCGGAGTTCAGGCATTCTGGATTCTCGCGACATCCGTCCTGGTACAAATCCTCCTCCACATAGCTGGACGACTGGGCATGGGGAACACTCCGAAGGACGGTGCCCCCCAATTCGAGGAAATACTGGAAGGCAGGATCATTTTCGACGGTGGAGAGATTGTCATTCAGCACCGAATATTGTGTTGTTGCACCTCCGTCGCGGTACGACCGAACGTAGTCATTGAGTTCGATTCTTCCGTCTGTATTGACTACGAAAGCCGGTATCGCATCGTTCGATAGTGAATCGACTTGAGTCTTCTTTCCGAAGAAGGAAGCGACGCACTGCTCGAAGCTGCGGATTCGCACTGCTGGGTTACATTTGAGCCACGCTATAAATAGTTCGGAAAACCAGGCTCCGAACCGCGGCGACGAATAAGAGGTCGCCTCGAATGTTGAAGGCGATCGGGATGTACGCGGACAAGTAAGTTTCAGAGACTTCCCCTGCAGGTTCGTCGAGCAAACTGAGGCCGCCGACTGCCGCTGTCGTTTCCGCCCACGTTTCCGTCATCGATGCCCATACAGATGCGACGCGATCCAACGACAGTGGTTGGAAGTCCGGAAATATCAGGGCGGAGTGTCTTCCGTCCGGGTTCCCATTCTGGAGACCGAACCACGTCCGAAGCTCGGTCGGCCACTTTATGCCGGTCAATCGTTCGATCTCGTCCACGGCACTTTTGCCCGCGGGTGGGTCGATCGCCGCAGCAGTTATCGGGGCTTCGCGCTGGCACCAGTCGCTAAGCCTCAGCCAGTTCTCTTCCACGCTCATGAACGCAGGCTATATAACGGAGACTTTTAAAGGGGGGATCGGTCTGTTCTCGGAATCGATCTTGACCTGTTGAGACCAAGTTCGTTTCTCGGACACTGCCGGACCCATATCGGCGAGTTCGAGTGACCTTTCGTTATCGAATCGTTGACTGTCGCAAAACCCGTCCGAAAACCCACTGTCTCTCAATACTTACTGTCGTTGAGTTCTGCAACACTGTGCCCTTGTGAGCACACTTTTGGGGTACGCGAGGGTATCGACCGCCGATCAAAACCCAACTCTGCAGACGGACGCTCTGACGGCCGCGGGTTGTTACAAGATATGGACCGACGTCGCATCCGGCTCGAAAGACGATCGCCCGGAACTGGCCGCGGTCATCGAACACCTTCGACCGGGCGACACGCTGGCCGTGTGGCGCCTGGACCGGCTCGGTCGAAGCCTTCCTCACTTGTTGGAAACGGTGGCTCACCTCGAATCGATCGGCGTCGGGTTTACTTCCCTCACCGAAGAGATCAACACCACCACCTCCGGTGGCCGGCTGATCTTCACCATTTTTGGTGCTTTGGCCGAGTTTGATCGGAACCTATTGAAGGAGAGGACATTTGCAGGTTTGGAGGCGGCGAGAAAGCTAGGACGTACCGGTGGTCGACCACCTGTGCTTGATGAGAAGCAGAAGGCAATCGCCCGCAAGATGAAAGGTGCCGGCGTCTCGATGACCGCCATAGCGGACACGCTCGGAGTTGCCCGATCGACCCTGTACCGCAACGTCAGTTAGACGGTTGGTGCACAGCACTTTTGAACACGGAATGGCGTAAGACGACTGCACGGGGCACTGAAATCGTAGGTCGCCGTGCAGTTGTCTTCTGAAACTGACAGCCGCGGCCCACCTGTAGCCATACCGATCGAAGGGTAGATTCCTGATCATGCACGCTGATATCGAAGGCGCGGTCCGGATCGCGCGCCTGGCAGCCCATTTTGACTGGACATGGGATTCCGAAGACCTCGAACGTTTCTGCGCCAACGCCGGCTGGCAAGCAGAGCGCTTCTCTGACACCGCAGCCACCCTCGCCACGAACCTCGACATCAACCGTCGCAGCGGCAACGCGTCCCTGACTTGGGGACCCCTCCAAATCATACGGTTGTGGGTGACCGACGTAGCCGATCCAGACACCGATATTCCGGAGGTGATGGCGAAGCTACTGGGTGAGTTGAGCGTGCCGATGGCCGCGGAGTTCGGGGATGGAACCCCTGTTACCGCCGGTATTGTCAAGGAACTTCGTTGGGATCTGCCGAATGTGGTGATCGTCCTCTCGGCGGGGCTCGGGGCTGTCACCATGCGCCTCGTCAGCCCCAAACGCCAAGCGTGGACCGACGAACCCGAAGATGAATGGGACGACGAAGAGGACGAGGACGGCGAAGACTGATCGCCACAGGAAGTTCTCGATCTCCTCGGGTCTCCGAGTGGTCGTCGAACTCGTCGAGCCAGTCCTTCCAAATCTTCGGCGCCCTAGCTCAATTCGAGCGCACGCTCATCCAGGAGCGCACGGCAGCAGGTTTGGCACCGGCTCGCGCTCGTGGTCGTATCGGCGGGCAGCCCAAGCGAATTGACCCAGCGAAAGCTCGCATCATTAGTCAGATGATCGGGATTGGCACACCCAAGACGGAGATCGCGAAGGCACTCGGAATAGGCCGTGTCACTCTGTATCGACATCTCACGGAGAACGAAGTGGCTGCTATTTGAGCGCCCATCTGGGGATCTGTTCAGAAGAACCATTGACAGCTGTGAACCGCAAGACCAGTTAGATGCTTGGCGCACAGCACTTCTGAAACTGACACCCGCACCGGATGCGATCTCGCCGACCTCGATCGCTAGTCCTCGTCCTCCGGTTCGGGCTCATCCGCCCATGCCTGATATCCCGGACTCTTCAGACGCAGGTCGATCGCACTGACACCCCGGTTCAGTGTGATGACCGCTTTCGGCAGATCCCATCTGAGAGCTGCCTTTGGTTCGGGTTCGGCGCTCGTGGCTGTCCCCAGGAGTGCAGTAAGTGCCACATCGAGGTTCGTGAACCCTTCGACCAGCAGCGGACGCACCACTGTCATGGGCGTAGCGTCATCTGCCACGTCCGTGACGAAGATCGAGATCCAATTCATTCTGTGTTGCCGCCCGAACATGTGCGCCTCCGGCCGGCTGACATGAAGGTTCGTCCGTATCGAGCCGCCACCTTGCCTGAGTTCGACGAGCTCCCATCCGGCTTGTGCGCAGAAGGGTTCCAGGTCGTCGACGGCCCAGGTCCAGTCAAATTCTGCGGCGAGGCGGGCGATCCGGGTGGCGCCTTCGATGTCGACGTGCATGTGTGGATGCTACTTCGTTCTCTACGCAGACAGTTCCAACGCAGAGGGAACCTACGATTCATTGATCGAAGCGCTCGCGGCTAGCTGAGCCGAAAGGCTCGGTGCCAGCAGACCGTCGACCGCCAACCCGCCCGGCGGGGCCTCACCGTGCCAAATAATTCGCGGAAAAACGTGCCAAATAATTCCGAGAGTCACAGGGGTACGCGAGGGTATCGACCGCCGATCAAAACCCAACTCTGCAGACGGACGCTCTGACGGCCGCGAGTTGTTACAAGATATGGACCGACGTCGCATCCGGCTCGAAAGACGATCGCCCAGAACTGGCCGCAGTCATCGAACACCTTCGACCGGGCGACACGCTGGCCGTGTGGCGCCTGGACCGGCTCGGTCGAAGCCTTCCTCACTTGTTGGAAACGGTGGCTCACCTCGAATCGATCGGCGTCGGGTTTACTTCCCTCACCGAAGAGATCAACACCACCACCTCCGGTGGCCGGCTGATCTTCACCATTTTTGGTGCTCTCGCCGAATTCGAACGGAATCTTCTGAGGGAGAGGACATTTGCAGGTTTGGAAGCCGCGAAGAAGCAAGGACGTAGGTGGTCGACCGCCGGTACTTGATGAGAAGCAGAAGGCAATCGCCCGCAAGATGAAAGGTGCCGGCGTCTCGATGACCACCATCGCGGACACGCTCGGAGTTGCCCGATCGACCCTGTACCGCAACGTCAGTTAGACGGTTGGTGCACAGCACTTTTGAACACGGAATGGCGGAAGACGACTCACGGGGCACAGCTTGACATCCGGCTCTGGCCGGTTCGGTCAGCGCGGTATGCGGCAGATTAGTGCGTCGCGATTCGGGGCCTTCACGATCGCGCAGATTGCTCGTGATAAGCATGTCATCCGAAGGCATGTCGAAGGGGAAACGTATGGACCGTTGCAGCTTGATCGCGATCGCTGAGCAGTTGGTACCGGAGAGGCCGTCGCTCACTGAGGCGGTCCGGGCGGCGGTGGATGACAGATGGGCATTGGCGGAGCTGACCCGAGGTCTACGGGACGCTGAGGTCATGGAGTACATCGACTGGTCTGACGATCCGGAGATGGCCCGAGAAGCATTGGAATCCTTGAAGTTCCACCCGTCGTCCATGTCGTGGGACTGGTGGGAAGAACACGAGGATGACGACGATGGGGACGAGGCCATCGAACGGTTTCTCGGCTTGGCTGGAGAGCAGAGCCGCAAGCACGGCGTACTCCTGGTCGAACTCGAACTCGGTGGAGATGGCTACCTGCTGGGTTTCGTTCCCACAGGCTCGGCCAAGGACCTAATCAAAGCCGAATCATTGACTGTCGTTCGCCGAGGCTGGCAGGGCGGGTGAGGCGGCGCACTTGTTCGCCGCGGGACAGTGTCCCTGACCGAACCGTGCCTTGATCAGTTGACCCGGTGGGGCCAGGTCGCCGCCGACGATTCGGCGATGCCGGGTCTGCGCGCCGCACTCGAGGAGATGCCGGATCCGCGTGACCGGCCTCGGGCACTCCGATATTCCGGAAACCTGTCTGCCAGAGCTTTATCGAACGCGGCAGCACGCTCGAATGAATCAATATTCGGCTGCACGTGATCGCGTTCAAGGTGCGCCGTCATCAACCCTGCTGCCTCAGCGAAGTAGCCATTGACGATGCACAAGACAATTGTCGC
Source organism: Rhodococcus sp. NPDC056743 (assembly GCF_042790355.1). Lineage (NCBI taxonomy): Bacteria > Bacillati > Actinomycetota > Actinomycetes > Mycobacteriales > Nocardiaceae > Rhodococcus > Rhodococcus sp. NPDC056743. Next base: position 176,669 of record NZ_JBHTZI010000009.1, read on the forward strand.
CCGTAAAACATCGGGGTAAATCCGGTCGGGCGAGATTCCCGGGATCGGCTCCTCCGCCACCCGAATCAACTTCTCAAGCGAGTTGCGATCGTCAAACCATGTCGCGACCGCCCCGGATACGCGACGTTCGAACCACTGCGCGGCAATCGGCACGTCCGCTTCAGTAATCACCCATGGCGCCATCCCCACCGACTCCAGACCCGGCAGTTCGTTGAAAAACCGCTCGTCAACGCGCTCAAGGGAGGAGCTGTCTGGCCCACGGTTTTTCAGCAGTGCTTCCGATGACATTGACCGTAGTATGTCACCTACCGTCGGAGATATCAGGAATGCAGTTCCCGTGCACCTCACGGCACCGTCCCTCGAATCGCCGATAAGTGCCTGTACTGCAGCGATAGTATACGGAATGCCGGCAGCATCACCCGTGAACCAAAAGGCATCCTCATTCCTCTCGGCTAGGGGATCAGACGGAATGTATCCCGCGCGCACCATTGCATCGGTCAATTCCTCTTTAACCATATTGGCAATACGGTCTCTTTTACGAGAAGCCACAACCTAATCCTTTCAGGCGAGAGCCCTCACCATATCGATTCACCGTAGATATCACAAAGTCGCACCGTCATCTAGGAAGGCACCCGCCAAATCTTCGTACAGCCCCGGAAGAATTGATGCGAACCCGGGTAGGCGGAAAGTCTCAGTTACGGAATCGGTAATTGAAGTTTTGGGGTCTGCGCTTCAACGGCTGCCTCCGCTGCGGTTCCATCGATTTCTTTCGTGCATCCGGCAATTAACAGGGTTGTCAGCAGAAGCAACGGAACGAATCGACTCATGCATTAGAGATACCGCCAGAATCGAAAATCAAGAAGGAAGTAGCATCCACACATGCACGTCGACATCGAAGGCGCCACCCGGATCGCCCGCCTCGCTACAGAATTCGACTGGACCTGGGCCGTCGACGACCTGGAACCCTTCTGCGCACAAGCTGGATGGGAGCTCGTCGAACTCAGGCAAGGTGGCGGCTCGATACGGACGAACCTTCATGTCAGCCGGCCGGAGGCGCACATGTTCGGGCGGCAACACAGAATGAATTGGATCTCGATCTTCGTCACGGACCTGGCAGATGACGCTACGCCCATGACAGTGGTGCGCCCGCTGCTGGACGAAGGGTTCACGAACCTCGATGTGGCACTTACTGCACTCCTGGGGACAGCCACGAGCGCCGAACCCGGACCAACGGCAGCTCTCCGGTGGGACCTGCCCAAAGTGGTCGTCATACTCAGTATGAGCCCCAGCGCGATCCACCTGCGTCTGACGAGTCCGGGATATCAGGCATGGGTGGATGAGCCCGAACCGGCGTACGAGGACGAGGACTAGCGATCGAGGTCGGCGAGATCGCATCCGGTGCGGAAACAGTACTGGTCACCGCGCGGCCCGGCCTCATGCACTTCGGATCCGGAAGAGCCCTTCAATCCTGTTTGCATTCTCCCCAGAGAACTCATAGTGCCCGGCGGAATCGCCACACCGAGAAGTGATTCAGCTCATGGCCACCGGTCCAGAGGACACCCACAGCGGATATCCCGCCGTCCGGGATATGGCAAGGTCAGCGGCCTCGGGCACTCCGATACTCCGGAAACCTCTCTGCCAGAGCTTTATCGAACGCGGCAGCACGATCGAATGAATCAACATTCGGCTGCACGTGATCGCGTTGAAGGTGCGCCGTCATCAATCCTGCTGCCTCAGTGAAGTAGCCATTGACGATGCACAAGACAATTGTCGCCCGTAGAACACGGGGGTTGATCCGGTCGGGCGAGATTCCCGGGATCGGCTCCTCCGCCACCCGGATCAACTTCTCAATCGAGTTGCGATCGTCGAACCATGTCACAACCGCCCCGGATACGCGATTCTCAAACCACTGCACGGCAATCGGCACGTCCGCTTCAGTAATCACCCATGGTGCCTTCCCCGCCAACTCCAGACCCGGCAGTTCGTTGAAAAACCGATCGTCAACGTACTCAAGGGAGGAGCTGTCCGGCCCGTCGCCTTTCAGCAGCGCGTCCGATGGCATTGACCGTCGTATATCACCTACCGTCGGAGACATCAGGCATGCAGTTCCCGTGCACCTCGCGGCACCGTCCCTCGAATAGCTAATATCTGCTCGCACGGCAGCGATGGTATGCGGAATGCCAGCAGCATCACTCTTGAACCAAAATGCACCCTCATTACTCTTTGCTAGGGAATGAGACGGCACGTACCCCGCGCGCACCATTGCATCGGTCAATTCCTCTTTAACCATATTGGCAATACGGTCTCTTTTACGAGCAGCCACAACTAACTCCTTTCAGGCGAGAGCCCTCACCATATCGATTCACCAATCCCGTCGTTGTAACGCTCCCACCACGACCTTGCCGGATCTGTAGCCACCTCAGGGACGTTACCTGGTGTCCGATACACGAGGCCTGGTCACATAATTCATCCCTCCATACCCACTGGCATTCGGTGCCGGAGTCCCTTTTCCTGGCTCACTCGAGGTTTGTGCGCGGTCGGTGACGATAATTTCCGTTATCGCACCGTCTCTTCGAAATACCCTGGTCAACCCTTACCCCTGCCGGGTGCACTGCACTTCTGAACACAGAATGTCAGAAGACAACTGCACGCAAGACCGAAATCGCAGGACACCGTGCAGTCGTCTTCTGAAAATGACACGCGGCGCGGCACCTCGGTTGGATTATCCGCGAGATCCGCGGCATGACTTACCTGTGAGTACTTGGCCCCGTCGTGATGTGGGAGGCTACGACCGCCGTGACGGCCACTACCGAACCACCAACTCTGACTACGAGAAAGAGCTGTAAAAGATGCGAGCAGATATCGAACGCGCTGCCCAGGCGGTGCGCGCGGCCGCCGGGTTCGACTGGACGTGGACCGTCCATGACCTGCCGCCGTTCTGCGGTCAGGTCGGCTGGCAGTTCAGCGGCCTCGATGAGCAGGTGCCAGCAGCCGTGACCGATCTCGAAGTCAATCGCCCCGATGTGATGGTGGGCGTCGCGGACATATCGACAACCGAATTGTCGCGAGCGATCGATATGATCTCCTTCCGTGCCAGTGATGTGGTTCTCGGTCGGAGCGACTTGGAGCCTGAGCTGGATGAAGTTTTCGATGCACTCGTGCAGCGGATGTTCGAACTGCTGGGGCAGCGGCCCACGGATTGGTGGATCGAACCGACCCGCGGCCTGCGCTGGGACCTTCCGGGCCTGGTGGTTAGGGCCCAGATCGGCGTCTCATCGGTCTGGGTGTATCTGGTCAGTCCTGCGTACCAGCAATGGAGCGACGAAATCGAGCAGAGCGCCGAAGATGAATAGACGTGAGGTCGGTTCAGGCTGCGGCCGGCCCGACTCACTGGCATTCCTGAAAATCGATAGCTTGCGCAGCTCGCTCTTGGTGTACCCGGCCATCAGGTTGGTGGCAACTAGGCGGTGAGTGCCTTGCGGTGGATATTCTCCAGTGTCAGTTTGAGCTTCTGCGGGTCTTCCTCATTGACTACTCGTGCGCGCTGCTCGGCGTCCACGACATGTTTCCTCCGTACGGGCGAGAATGTTGCTTCCGCTCGCGGGCGTTGCGGTACTGAGCGATCAGTGCCGCTATGAGTCCGAGGACGACTGCGCCGAGGGAAATGGCGTTGGTGATGAGCGTCGGTTGGGTGGTAAATCCGATGATGCCCGCAATGATGAGGAAGATAGGAGAGGCGACCATGAACGGGCTACCTGCCGTCTTGGTCCCGGCGACCAGTCGTTTAACTTCGAGACCACCGACAGCTGCGGACAACACGACTACAGCGATCCATACGATGTTGCTGAACATGCCGGTCTCCTATGGCTTTCTGATGGTATTTGAAGATTCTGTCACCTGCCGCCGCTTCCGGTGGCTGCTGCCGCTACTTGCTGGTCTTGCGCTTCTTCGCGCCGGTGGGAGCTTTTCGGTCCTCGAACTTCAAGGTGAAGCCGAACGTCTTGTGGCCGTTGAGAGTTTTTGTGGCCAATGCGCCCTTCGCTGTGTACGAATTACCGCTCTTACCCTTGGCCTGGAATTCGATGGTCTCCCCGGCCAGTAGCTTTGCCAGTTCCTGCTCGGTGAAGTCCTTGCCGGGCCAGTGCTCGTTGGCACCCCAACCGCGGCCCTTGAACTGGACTTTCTTGCCCTTCCACACTCCGCTGACCAGGTCCGTTCTTGGAGCTCGCTCCTCGAACTGGGGCTTGAAGCCCACGAACGGGTACGTCTTCCCGTTCTTCTCCATCACCCCGGCTTCGAGCTTGCCCTTGCAGGTGTACGGCTCGCCGGTCTTGGTGCTTGTCGCCGTGATCTCGATGACGCCGCCAGCCACGAGTGTGGCTACCTCGGCGTCGGTGAACCGGTGCCCGCCGAACCCTCTCTTCGCGGTGGTGACCACGGTGTCGCCGTGGGTGAAATGCAGTGCCGGCGGCAAGGTGATGTTCTCGACCGGCTCACGGATCACTCCGGCCTTGCCCATTCGCTCTCTCAGGTCGGCCGGCAACCTGCTCGCGTTCGCCTTCATCTTCTCGAGGTCATGGCGCACCAGGTCTGCCACCAGCGACAGGAAGTCGGGAGCCACGCCGGTACCCGCCTCGACCTGTGCCATCTGCTCGAAAACCTTCTCGGTGATCGTCAGATCGCCAATGTGCGTGCCTGGGAGAATCCGGTGGTTGAGTTCACCGACCGCACTGAGCGTGATCTTGCCGCGCTGCTCGCGCATCAACGCCTTGCCGGTGGCGTTGTTGGTGACCTCGGCGTACGTGCTCGTCCGGGTGGCACCGGTACCCACACTGCGTTTTTCCAGCTGCTTCATCAGCCACCCCATCGTCGGGTGCGGTGGCCGCGTCGGAAAACCCTCGTGGACGAACGGTTTCGCGATGGTCCCGAGCGCAGTCGCACCCGCTGCTGCCTCGTCCTGCTCCTCATCGTCGTCTTCGACGACGAACACGCCCTTCCAGCCAAGTACCGCCGGGACGTTCAGCGAGCCGACGAAGCTCGGATACTTCTCGACATGCCCGCGATGCTGGTCGTACTCGTAGTCCGGGGCAAGCATAGTCAAATAGTTCTTCGCCAGGAGCTCGTAGATTTCCTTACCCAGTTCGCCGAATTTCTGTTCCACCGCAGCCAAACTCGGAGGCACGTTCGGGCCCGGACGGTTGGCACCGTGGGCGCCGCCGGACTTGATGTGGCTCTTGCGTGGTCCTCGGTGACTGAGCGCGGCCGGGTTCACTCCGACGACGCCGGCGATCTTGTCGACCAGCGGGAGCAGTTCGTTGAACTGTTCGATGGAGATGAACTTGTCCTCGGTGCGCGGATAGGACACCACCTGTGCCTCGTACATCCTCTGATACGTCTCGAGGACCTTCTTGGCTTCGAAGCCCTTCTTCGACAGCAGCGACGAGAGGCCGGCGAGGTCCATCAATTTCGGTGGCCCGGTCTTCTTGCGGGTGGTCCCGTCATGGACCACCGGTGAGGACTCGAGTCCGCCGGGTACGGCGCTCTTGTTCTCGAACCGGTCGATGTCGGGGTCGGTGTAGGTGACATTGTTCTCGTCAAGAAAACGGTTCTCGTAGAACGCTTTCTTGACGTAACCCTTGTGCGCGTCGAGGCCGTCGCCGACGATCACGACCATTGCCGACTTGAGTCGACCGTTACGCACTACGGTGTTTGAGCCGGACACTTTCGTCGCCGCCCGTGTGAACTGCATCGACAGCATGTCCCACTTCGATCGGAAGTCTGCCTTGCGGTAGTCACCTTCAGACTCGATCGAGGTCACTGCGCGGCGATTCGTGAAAGCCTTCCGCAGCGACGCCGGGGTTTCGTCGAGAAACTCCATCCGCTCGAGCTTCTTGCCCTCCAAGCCCAGGTACTCGACGATTTCCCACCCCAGCAGCGAACCTTCGCCGGTCGGATCGAGATCGGCGGCGTTGCATACGGTTTCGCACGTCGACAAGGTCTCTTTGAGTGCGTCGAGCAGACTCTTCGCGTCCGGGTCGGTGACCAGCTTCCCTCCGGAAACCTTACGTCTGACCTCGCGCTCCCAGCGGAAGTCGCCGGCATTCCACGGCAGATGCTGCAGATCCCAGCTCTTGTACTGCTCGGAGAGAGGTGCGGGCACCATCGCCGCGGGGTCCTTCAATTCCAGCAGGTGACCGCGAGCACTCACGATGACGTATTCCGTGCCGTCGAAGGTGCCGCTCATACCGCCCAAAGCAGCCGCGAAATTGCGGGCCGCCGAGGGCTTCTCGGTGAGAATGCCGACTTTCCCCATACTGTTTCTCCTTCGTTGAGGATTGACCTCGTCATACGGGACGCTTCCCAAGTTGAAGCCGCCAGTTGGGGCCTTTGTGCGCGGATAGATAGATTTGAACGGACAGGAAGATTTCGGAGTCGACGAACAGGTTGAGAACACTAGTGAACGGACCGCTGTAGGGCATTCCAGAGGGCGAGGCGGCACTCATCGTTGTTGCTCACTTTCGGATTGCTCACTGCGGAGATTTCAGAACTTTGGTCGGGGCGATGTCGATCGTGTCATGTAGCGGCGACACGATCGACACGCGTACTAGCCGGTGAGTGCTTTACGCTGGGCATTCTCCAGTTTCAGTTTGACACCGCGGTCACGATGCTCGTGGAAATCTCTAGCATCGACAGGTTCGCCAACGCAGGCCATCTCGCCGACTACGCAGGCTGCCTAGCTCGCCGCCGAAGTAACGCCCTGTGCGCGATGCTTAACAACGGTACGACCTGTCAACCTGACCGGACGAACACCGGAGCCATACTGCCCGCGACGCAATCGGCCTGAAATCGAACCAGTCGGCGGTCTTCGCGGTGGACGATCTGCTTCGCTGGTACGGTCCATGTCATGACTCTGCAGAAAGGCGCGTGAGCGCCCACCTCGGGCGCAGGTATCTGCGCCCCCGATATGTCTTCTTCACCGCGGCTCACCTGTGGGTGGTCGACGAGCGTCAACCCGTTGCGGCACTGATTGATCCGCACACAGAATCATTGGCTGGGTTGGTGGCGTGGACCGATCTTCCTCCCACACCACCAGGATCCGGCCCAGTACGGATCGCTGCCGGCGAGTCCGGTTTATGGATACAGAACCACCGCGACGGCCCTTTGGTTCACGTCGGCATCGATGGCATCGACCGTTCCGAATACACCGAAGGGCACCACCTGATCGCCGCGGGACGCGCCGGCGCCTGGTGCATGACGACTACACGCCGACACAACGACATCGCACCCTCGCCGGACACTCCGCCACGGACGCTGCGGCGGAGACCGGCGCTGCTGGTGACCAAGCCGGATGGTGGCATGCGTCGCGTCGAAGTGGATGCCGCGGCGATCGTGTCGGCCGAGTTCGACGAATCGTCGCTCTATCTCGGCGTCGAACACGATCCGTGGGAACGGGTGCCGCGCGTGGGCGGCGCCGGAGGAAAGCGACCCGGGTTCGAGTTGCGTTACAGCTCATCGGTATTGCAGATACCTCTGCATGATCCGGCCCCGCTACGTATCGACCGCGACACCTACCTGTGCGCGGAAAATCGGCAGGTCGGGTACACCAGCGAGTACGCCGATAAGTACTACAACGAAAACCATCGCCGCAAGCGCGCATTCGACGGCGACGTGCGCTGGTACTGGGGCAAAGACCCCATTGCGCATGGTCCCACAACCGTACGGGCTTACCGTGGTGAGGATCCGTCGCCGGTGACGACCTTGACGCTGCCCGGGATGGATGTCGCGCACGGGGTAGCCGGGGCCGGGAGGCTGTGGTTGGCCGCGAGGACCGCCGCCCGTCCTGCCGTCGGTCGGGCGGTACTTTCCACCGGGTTCGATGGCGGGATCGCTTCGCTGATTACCGGCGGCATCGACATCACCGATCGGTGCTGGCCTGTCGGGTCCCGAGCCACTCGACCATCACGGGTACGTGCAGTACTGCCTGCACGGCCTCGACCGAATACGGTTTTCGGACAAAGTTGATCAGGTGAGCGCCACGTATGTCGGCCACTGGCCTAGCGGCCGGATCCATGTCCGATTCCGGCATCGTGACTACCCGGGACTGACGTTGACCGCTCGTCTCAATCTGTACGACGAGCAAGGCATCCGACTCGACAATCTCCTGTCCTATGCCGCGGCAGAGTTGAGGGAACAAGCCGACACCCGCGCCTACCCGCCGGCTTCCGAAGCCATCGCGGGAGTCCTACATGTCTGAGCCGAGCGGCGGAGGCGATCGGGCCGGAAAGCTCACCGCAATGGCCGGTGGGAGACGCGTTGACCTGGGCCGCAGACCACCGACACGCGAATATGTAATGGAGGCAGTGATGACCGAATGGGTGCAGATGTTGGTGACCATGGCCGACGGCCCGCAGCAGCCGGTCCACGGTGCCGTGATCCCGTACCGCAATTCCGACGAACCGTTTCACTACTACTTCGGCAGCTACGGTGAAGAACCTGTGTTTCTTCCAATCCGTCTCCCCGGCGTGTATCTGTATCGGTGGGGACGTCGATCGAGGATCGAATCACTCGACGGCCACGTGATGTTCGTCAGCGACGGCACCACCGCCTGGGACTTCACCGCCGACGCAGACCATCCGCGCAGCACCGAACTCCGTCAGGTGCACTCGCCCGGCGCGGGTCGATACCTTGCGATCACCCCGCGGGTTGAGCATTGGGTCGGCAACCATCACTCACGCCCGACAGGGCCGGTGACAGACGTCGAGTTTCTCGGCCGTCGCTGCTGGTCGGTGGATCTCGTCCCACGCGAGAGCCGTTATCTACCGAAGCCGTCGCTGCGGCTTGTCGTCGACGCCGAAACCGGTGCAGTCCTTGCCCAACACTCCGGCGACGGTATCGACGGCGCCGCATACGCCGACCTCACCGTGGGGGAGGGCCTCGACCTCTCCCTGTTCGCCTGGGACGGTCCGGTCGTCACCGACGCCGAATCCAGGATCCTCGCCGGTCGCGGTGGGCCACCAGTACCGCCGGCGCAAGAGTCGATGAGCTGGTTTCGTGAGGAGATCACCGCCGAACCCATCAGGGTGCCCCTGCTGACGGACCTGACTCCACGCTTCGTTCATTCGATCGAACCCGAATCCGGCGCATTCGCCGCCGAACTCGGTGACAAAGCGGGATGGATCGCCCGGAGGCCACGATCGAGCGAGCCGTGGAAAACCCAGACGTACGAGTATCAGATAGCCTGGTCTACAGAAGATTTCGACTGGGTCTGCCAGATTCACCGCGGAACACTCGACGCCGCCGGAATCGAGTCACTACAGCACCAACTACACCCCGGTCTATCGGTAGTGGGCACGCCTGAACTTGTCTTCGCCGGTACCGACGGATACTGAGATCAGAGTTGTCCGGGGCCGATAATTCTTGAGAAGTTGATAGAAGCACTCGTTCTGCTGGCCTCAGGCCGCGACTTTGCCGATCCGATCGACAGGATCCGATCGATATAGTCCGATCGACAGGGGGTTTCGCGAATCGTGGGGCCGCGATCCGTGTGTGTTTCTCCCACTGTGCGATCACTTTGCACGCTCCTCCGGAGAGGGCTCGATGACAACCCGTGGATACCGTTTTTTCCGGTAGTTGGATGGCGTGCAAGACTGGTGTACGAACCGCTGAGTCATCCGTTCCGGATAGGTGTTGTTTACTACGGCAACAGGGTGAAAATCGCGGCGGGTGAAAATCACAAGGGTGGCACATGTACGAATCGAATTTGTTTTCCGACTCCAGCGCGACGGAGTCGGCCGAGATCGAAAAAACGGCAGAGGAATTGGCGTCCGAACGCACCGCTTCGGTGGCGGAACGTTCCAATGCCGACACCGCTGAACAGCGCCAGTCGCAACTGTTCAGCGGGTAGTTGTTCGGTGTGAAGACGCGTCAGGATTCTTTCAGGACGGAGATCACGTTGCCGGCCGGGTCGGTAAACCAGGCGATGTCGGGTCCGTTGCCTCGCATGATGCCGTTCTCCTCCTGAGGGAATCCGTCGTATTTGACGAACTCCACACCGCGGCCGGTCAGTTCGTCGACCGTACCGTCGATATCGTCCACGAGGAAATTCAGGATCGTGTACGACGCAGGCTCATGAGTCGGCTTGGGGTAGACGAGTATTTCGGTCCCACCTGCCAGGTGTAGGCGGATAATTCCCATTTCCTCGTCGGTGACCTTCAGTCCAAGGGTTTCACCGTAGAATTTTTTCGCTGCTTCGATGTCGTCGACAGAGAATCCGCTGATTGCTTTGGTGCTTCCCAGTGCGCTCATTTCTTGTCCTCGCTCATAGTCGACTCCATCTCCGCGCGGGCCGCCTCACTGAACTCGATGATCTGAATGTAGTTGCCATCGGGGTCGATCGCGGTGGCAAACCAACTTCCGCCACGGTCTTCGAGCGGGGCGAACCAGGTTCCTCCGAGTGCATCGATCCGCTCCGCAATTGCGCGCGCATCATCCGTCTCGATGTTCAGGAACATCCGGCCGGGTTCTGCGTTGGTGTCGCCGATGTCGTCGCGTTTGTCGATCATCATGTAGAAGCCGTTGAAGTCGAGGACGTCGTAGCCGGGTTCTCCGGGTGTGCGATCGACTTTCGGTGCGAATGCTTGCGCGTACCAGTCGCGCAGGCGATCTGGGTTGTTACTGGAGAGCAAAATGCTCCCGATGCTGGATCCGGACATGCTTCCTCCTGCTGGTAGCCGTACGGGCGAGTCGAGAAGGACTGCCTAGATTTATAGACTTCCCACTTCCGCAAAAGTCATCGCACGACTCTTAGATATGTTCGGAAACCAGAATTGCGGTTGTGCCCGGTTCGAGCGCGCGGAAGATATGTTCCTCGTCGCCGGGGTACGAGAGGTAGTCACCAGGGCCCAGTTCGACGGGGTCGGCAGTCGGTCCGACTTCGGCTCGACCATGTCCGATGACAACGTGTTCGGTCGTACCGCGTGCGTGCGGCGTGGAGATGCGCGGTTCACCCGGCTCGGCGACTATCCGGTAGAGGTCGCGGCGGGCATTCGGTGGGCTGGGCGCCAGAAGCGTAGCTATGTACGACGCGTTTGCCGACGCGATTGCCGGGCCGTCGCCGGCGCGAATCAGCTGGACGGGGTGCGACGGGGCGTCGACGAGTTGCGAGAACGGAACGCCCAGCGCGTTTCCGAGAGCCCACAACGTTTCCAGGCTGGGGTTTCCCAGACCGGATTCGAGTTGGGAGAGTGTCGATTTGGCGATGTCGGCTCGTCGTGCGACTTCGGAGATGCTCAGTCCTGCCCGGTTGCGCTCCCGTTTGAGTGCCTTCGCAACCAGTTGCTGTGGTGTGCTGTCGTCATTCGCCATCGTTCGATGCTCCGATCGTTCGTTCGCCTTGACGAACGGTATCAATTCGTTCAACATAGAATACATGCGTTCTATATGGCGAACACTTGATCAGGACACCGTCCGGGTGTCCGTGTTGATCTGCGTATCTGTGGCCGTAGTGGGAGTGTCCTATGGCGTGACGGCCGGATCTGTTGGGTTCTCGCTCTGGCAGTTACTTGCGCTGGCGATCCTGGTGCTCGGTGCATCGTCAGAGTTTCTCTTCATCGGGATTATCGCTGCCGGTGGGAGTCCACTCGCGGCGATTCTTGCCGGGTTGATGATCAATTCACGGAATTTTGCGTACGGATTATCGGTCGGCTCAATCCTTGGCCAGGGCTGGCGACGAATGCTGGGCGCGCATCTGGTCAATGACGAATCCGTGGCGATTGCCACTGGTCAGTCAACTCTCGCGGGAAAGCGAGCCGCTTTCTGGCTTTGCGGAATCGGCATCGCGATCTGCTGGCCACTCGGCGCCTTGGCGGGCGGAATCCTCGGCTCGGTCATCCAGGATCCGGCGACGCTCGGACTGGACGCAGCGTTTCCGGTCGTGATCGTCGCTCTGGTGTTGCCGGCGTTGAAGGAGAAAATCACGTTGATTGCGGTGTGCGTCGGCGCCGGTGTGGCGGTGGGCACTTCGACCTTCTTGCCGGCGGGGACAGCCCCTCTGGTGGCCTTGCTGGGGATGGTTGCTGCCTTCCCGTTTCGGGAGAAGGCCAGATGAGCGCGCTGGGCGTGAGCGTTGCGATAGTTGTATTTGCTTGTGGCACTTACGCGTTACGGGTCAGTGGAGTTCTGCTACGCGCTCGGGTTGCGCTGTCTGCGGCGGCGCTCACGTCTCTCGACCGCGCTATCGTATGTCTCCTGGTTGCCGTTGCGCTCACGTCGACGCTGTTCGACGGCAACGATTTTGGTGGGCTCGCACGTGTCATCGGTGTGAGCGTCGGCGCTATTGCTGCGTGGTTCAAAGCGCCACTGGTTGCCGTGGTTCTCGTAGCGACGGGCGCAACGGCACTGTTGCGGCTGTCAGGAATTGCGTAGCGCAGCGTGCGGGTTCGCCAATCGTGCGCGTATTCCGTCGATGAACAGGTCGAGGCCGAACTGGAAACGGACGGTGGGATCGCCGGCGAGGAGATCGTCGTCGGATCCGCCGCCGATGATCTCCGGGGCATCAGGGGAGATGGGCGACCTGGTCAGGGCGCCGAATTCTTCCATTTGGGCGCGAGACTGTTCGTCGACGGTATGCCCGAGGACGTAGTACAGAACTGCGTAGGCTGCGAGTTCGGCGTGTTCGCGCGACAGTCCTGAGGTGAGTCCGGCCGTCACGAAGTTCTCACGCACCGCACTTGTCGTCATCCGTGATGCGAAGGTGGCACTCACCAACTCCGCGCCATCGCGGTGTGCGAGCAGAGCGGCCCGAAGTCTGTGTGCCAGTTCGGAATAGGATTCTTCCCAGCTGTCGGCATCGATCGGGGCGTCGACACCCTCGAGGATTTTGTCGACCACTGCGCCGAGCAAAGTCTGCTTGTTCGGGAAATGCCAGTACAGGGCGCCAGGTTGAACACCGAGGGACGTGGCAAGTCTGCGCATCGTGAGGTCGGCCAAGCCGAATTCGTCGAGGATCGCCATAGCGCCGTCCAGAACGTCTCCGCGTCTCAACTGCACGTGTTTGCCCCTCGTTTTCTGTGGATCGAGCTGTTGGCCTCATCTGAGCCTGCCTTTGACAGTATTCCACCTCGTCTCTAACGTGAACACCGTTCAACTTGTACGGTGTTCAATTTCCAGTCTTGAAGGAGACTTCCCGGTGACTCCGACCTCGGTAAGCACGGCCCCCGCTACGATCGACATCCTCGACCACGCCCGCGAGCAGGTTCTCGAACGCGGCGAAGGCCTGAGTGAAAGCCAGGTGCTCGACGTGCTTCGACTGGGCGACGAACGCCTCGAGGACCTGCTGGCTCTCGCCCACGATGTGCGTATGAAATGGTGCGGACCGGAAGTCGAGGTCGAAGGCATCATCAGCCTCAAGACCGGCGGGTGCCCCGAGGACTGCCATTTCTGCTCGCAGTCGGGGCTTTTCCAATCTCCCGTACGGGCGGCGTGGCTCGATATCCCCAGCCTCGTCGAAGCTGCGAAGCAGACCGCAAAATCGGGCGCGACGGAGTTCTGCATCGTTGCCGCCGTCCGTGGCCCAGACGCGAAGTTGTTGGCCCAGGTGGCGGCCGGAATCGAAGCGATCCGCAATGAGGTCGACATTCAAATCGCCTGCTCGCTCGGCATGCTGACACAAGAGCAGGTTGATCAACTCGCCGCGATGGGCGTCCACCGCTACAACCACAACCTGGAGACGTCGAAGTCGCATTTCCCGAACGTGGTCACAACACACACGTGGGACGAGCGGTGGAACACGCTGCGCATGGTTCGCGAAGCCGGCATGGAAGTGTGTTGCGGCGGAATTCTGGGAATGGGCGAGACGCTGGAGCAGCGAGCGGAATTTGCCGCGAATCTCGCTGAACTCGAACCGGACGAGGTTCCGCTCAACTTCCTCAATCCTCGTCCGGGGACGCCCTTCGGAGACCTCGAGGTTCTTCCCGCGAGCGAGGCTCTGAAGTCGGTGGCGGCATTCCGCCTCGCGTTGCCGCGCACCATCCTGCGGTTCGCCGGTGGACGCGAGATCACCCTCGGAGATCTTGGCGCCAAGCAGGGAATCCTCGGCGGTATCAATGCCGTGATCGTCGGCAACTACCTCACGACGCTCGGCCGTCCGGCCGAAAGTGATCTTGATTTGCTCATCGATCTGCAGATGCCGATCAAAGCCCTCAACGACACGCTGTGACCGAGTCCACCACGAACGAGCGATACAACCCGTACACCGGGCGTCGGCTCGTCGAGGGTGTCGAGGATCTGACGCCGGCCGCTGCGTCGCTGGGACTCGAGCCACCCCGGTTCTGCGAGCACTGCGGTCGACGCATGATCGTGCAGATCAGTCCCGACGGTTGGTGGGCAAAATGCTCACGTCACGGGGTGGTCGACTCGATCGACGCAAAGCTTCGGTAGGGCTATCGGCGCTCTCACATCGGAGGCGTGGTCACCGGTGGAAATTTGTGTGCCTTGATCGCCCCAGTGGTCGGAGGCGGCAGGAACAGATTTCCGCGAAGGCTGCCGCGAGCAGTTCGGACTGCCACCAGGCACCACGTGGCCAACAGTCCGACGTACGCGATGGCAGCGGCGTATCGGAAGGCCGGCAATTCAGTATGAACGGCCAATTGTGTTGTGCCGGTGACAAAAGTTCCGACAGGAAAGGTCAAACTCCACCACGTCAGGGCAAACGGCATTCCCTGCCTCGCAGTCCGGACTGTGAGCGCTGTGGCCAATCCGATCCACAACACCGCAAATCCCCAGACGGGAACTCCGAACAAGATTGCGAATACTTCCATGCCGGAGGCCAATTGAGGTGAAACGGCAAGATGCGCATTCGTTCCGAGCACGCCGACTGCGGTGATGGACTGGCCCAGCGGACCCAGGACGATCCACAGAGTCGGTACACGGGCGGTTCCGGACGTACCGAAGTGCGCGAGTCGACTCCACACCATCGTGATGATGATGAACGAGGCGAACAACGAGAGGCCGAACATGGCATAACAGCCGTAGAGCATCGTCGTGCGTCCGGTGCCTGGCGGCATGTGAGGGATGAGCAGCGCGCCGGTGGCGGCGGAGACCATAGGCGGCACTACCGGCATCAGCCAGCCGCCGAAGGCCGCGTCCGCTTCGACCTTGTATTGGGTGAACATGAGGTACGGGATGGTCATAGCGGTGAACAGTCCACCGACCGTTCCCACCGTCCACAGCGACGCGTCGAGCACCACTGCGGCGCGTTCCCCGATGAGCGTGTGTCCGATGAGCAGCGCTCCGGCTCCCACCGTAAGGAATGCCATCGGCGCAGCGCCGTAGAAATGTGCCATCTGCGGGTTGTGGGCATGGCTGCGAGCCACCGTCGGATGGCGTACCCAATGCGCCGCCACAGCGACAACGAGTACCACGAGCAAGATCGCGGCGAGCGTCCACATCACCAGTGCAAACACGTGTTGGCCCCGAACTTGCACGGGGAGTGTTGTTGCTGCGATCGCTACGATTCCGGTGCCCATGACCGACGCGAACCAATTGGGCCCGAGATTGCCGAGAATCTGTCCAGGCGACTGCAGTGACGAGAGCAACCACGGCTGGTGCGGTGCAACCACGATTGCTCCTCGCTCGCGACGCAAATAACGGCGGACACCCTGGTCCGTCAGGTCAGCGTAGCGGTGAACGCCATGGTTCCGGAGAGATTCTCGGCTCCGGGACGAGGGAAGGTAGCGTCACCCAGTGTGATTTCTCTTCGGCGGATTCGACTACGCACTGCACTTCTCATCGGTTGCTCGAGTGCAGCGGTCAGCGCGCTGGTCGGAGTGCTGTGGGCATACCTCGCGCCTGCCGAGCATCTGTTGGTTGTCTCCGAGGGCCGCGGAATTGCGCTGACCGGCGAGAGCCTTCATCAGTTCGACGCGGTCGCGATCTTTGTACTTCTTGCCTTGATTCTCGGTGTTCTCACCGGCGTGGCGGCGTGGCTCGCGAGACTGAGCCGAGGGCCGTATGCGCTCGGCGGGTTGATCGTAGGTTCGGCGCTCGGTACTGCACTGATGGCAGCGGTGGGTACCGGCGTCGCGAAGTTGCGTTTTCCGGCCGTCGACAATCCGGCAGTGGGGGAGATCATCGCGCGGGCGCCCGGGATCGGCACGTTGCTGGTGTTGATCGTTCAGCCGTTGACGGCGTGCATCATGACCTTGATTCTCGTGGCGCTGAGTCCGTACGACGACCTCGGGGTGGCGGATCATGCGGATGACGCAGAGGCCGAGGCGGATGTTCTGTCGGAATCCACGACCCAGGAATTATCCTGAGGATTGTTCTAGCGGACGCCTAATTGTCCGGTTTCGTTCATACTCAGCGCGTGCATGTATTCGAAGCTGACATCGCCCGCCCGCGCGCCACAGTAACCACCCCCGAGGTGTTGCTGCGTGGTAAGTCTGCTCGCAAGGTTGTGACCCGTTCGCAATTGGCGGAGTGGAACCACACCGAGCGCGGCCACGATTCGCTGGCAACAATACTGGCGCAGAACACGATTCGAGCTCAGGATTTGCTCGCCATCCGGCATGGCCGGATGGCGGCGTCGCCATGGACGTACTTCCGGGGCGCGGCCGCAGTCATGGCCGCGGATCTCGGATCGGCGCCGAACACCGGCATCGGGGTGCAGTTGTGTGGAGATGCCCATGTGCTGAACTTCGGGCTCTGGGCCACCCCGGAACGCAATTTGTCCTTCGACCTTCGTGATTTCGACGAAACTCTTCCAGGGCCGTTCGAGTGGGATGTCAAAAGGCTCGCGGCAAGCATCGTTGTCCTCGCCCGTGAAAACGGCGTGACCGAGGACCGCGCAGCCGCTGCGACGGTGGCAGCGATGAGGGCCTACCGGGACAAGATCGAGTCCTATGCTGCAACCCCCGAAATCGACATCTGGTACGACCGCATCGACGTCGACCGTCTGCTGGGCTACTTCACGCCGGACACTGCCCTGCGTGCCGGGAAGATGATCGAGACCAAAGCTCAGCGTCGAACCAGTCGGGGAGCATCGCGCAAGCTCACGGAGATGACCGACGGGCGTAGACGTATCCGTGAGGAGCCACCGTTCCGTACGCACGTCGGTGACAATCAGGTCGAACTTGTCACCGAAGTCGTGGCCGGTTACAGCACATCGGTGCCGGACCATATTTGGAGCTTGCTCTCGCGTTATCGGGCATCGGACGTGGTGCGGCAAGTAGTGGGGGTCGGGAGCGTCGGGATGCGTGTCTATCTTGCGCTTCTCGAAGAGCGTCGGACCGGTGATCCGTTTTTCCTCCAGATCAAACAGGCCGGGCCGTCGGTGTACGAGACGTATGCCGAACCGAGCCGATACTCCAACTACGGTGAGCGAGTTGTCCAGGGACAACGCATGCTTCAGAGTGCGACTGACATGTTCGTCGGTTGGACCACTGTTGACGGCATGGATTTCTACGTCCGACAATTCCGCGACATGAAGGTCATTCCCGACGGCGCCACCATCGGGCCGTACCTCGCCGAATTCGCGAGTGCGTGTGGGGAAGTGCTGGCCCGCGCGCACGCGAGGAGCGGCGACGCCAGCGCGATTTCCGACTATCTCGGTCAGTCGGACAAAGCCGTGCTGGCATTGGCGAAGTTCGCGCGTCGGTATGCCGATCAGAACGAGCGCGATCACGCACAGTTGGTTGCGGCGATTGCCGATGGAACGGTGCAGGCTGCTCCCGGTTGGTGACGGTGAACCGTGGATCTCGTAGCTAGGCCGATTCCCCAGAGTTCTCACAGAATGAGCACAACGGCAGCACAAGATTGCGGACTTTCATAGGAGTCACAGTGATTGATTCCTCGAAGGAGATACCGCAATGAGTGCTTACACAATTGATCCCGATCGGGGAGTGGTGTTGGTGACCGATATCGGCCGCGATCACGGGACGCGCGTTGCTGCCGAGTTTCTCGCTGCCGGATGGAATGTGGCGGTGACAGCACGGAGCGTCACCGAGCTGGTTCGGATCATGGCGGGCAAACCGGCTCATCGGTTCTTCGCGGTTGTCGCTGATCCCACGGATCGCTGGCAGGCAGATCGAATCCTCGATCGGGTGACGACGCGTTTCGGCACGATCAACAGAATCGTCGATCCGACGGGCGTGGTCGCGTCAGTCTGGCATGGGCGGCAGAGCGTCGATGCCGTTGCCTGACAGTGATATTCGCAGTCAGCTGGGTGGTCGTAGTGCCGCAAACTCGTCCGTCACGCGCAGTGTGGAGTCGGTGAAGCGGTAGAGAGCGGGTGGGCGGCCACCTGACTTCCCGGACGGCGCGGTGTTTCCGGTTGCGGTGAGCACACCGCGTCGGCACAGGACTCGATGGAGGTTGGTGGCATCTACCTGGTAACCGAGTGCAGCGCAATAGATTTCACGCAGGGTTGACATTGCGAACTCGTCAGGTGCCAGGCCGAAGCCGATGTTCGTGTACGAGAGTTTGGCGGCCAGTCGATTGCGGGCGTGCCGAACAACCGTGCCGTGGTCGAAGGACATCTCCGGCAGATTCGAAACCGGGTGCCAGGCGGTGTCCGGTGGAAGTTGCGGATCTGCGCTGAGGGGGACCAGTCCGAGGAAGGTCGACGCGATGCGGCGCGAACCTGGAACACGCTGCGGATCGCTGAAGACGGATAGCTGTTCGAGGTGTGCGATCTTGCGCAGATCGACCTTCTCTGCGAGGAGTCTGCGCGCCGACGTGGTGAGGTCTTCGTCATCACGCAGGGTGCCGCCGGGCAGAGACCATGTGCCCTTCTGGGGATTGAGCGCGCGCTGCCACAGCAGGACGGCCAGTTCCTCCCGGCTGTCAGCCCTGTGAGCGCCGTCACCTGCGGTGATGTCGGTCGGGAAGGCGCGAACCTGGAACACCGCTGTGAGCACTTCGTGGGTGGTGTTACTATTGGGCACGTTTTCGATCCTAAGTCGAAAACCTCGAATACGGAAATCCGGGCCAGCCCGTTCGGATTTGAACTGGGTGATGAGCCTGGGTTCACGGTGAAGGAGAACGCCATGACGACCACGACGTTGTGGGAGGGATCGACCTCGCAGATTCACGACGGCCCCGGCGGATACGCCGGTGTCGAAGCGACGCCCGAATGGGCTGCCGAGGTCAAGCGTCTGGCTCGCGCACGCGGTGCCACGATTCTGGCGCACAACTACCAGCTTCCTGCTATTCAGGACGTCGCCGATCATGTCGGCGACTCTCTTGCCCTCTCGCGCATCGCGGCAGAGGCCCCCGAAGACACCATCGTGTTCTGCGGCGTCCACTTCATGGCCGAGACCGCCAAGATCCTTTCGCCGTCCAAGACGGTGCTGATCCCGGACGAGCGTGCAGGTTGCTCGTTGGCTGATTCCATCAACGCGGAGCAGCTTCGCGAGTGGAAAGCCGACAACCCGAATGCTCTGGTGGTGTCGTACGTCAACACCACGGCCGAGGTCAAGGGCCTGACGGACATCTGCTGCACGTCGTCCAATGCGGTCGACGTGGTCAACTCCATCGATCCGGACCGCGAAGTTCTCTTCCTTCCGGACCAGTTCCTCGGAGCGCACGTCAAGCGCGTCACCGGCCGCACCAACATGCAGATCTGGGCCGGAGAATGCCACGTTCACGCGGGCATCAACGGTGACGAATTGACGGCGAAGTCCAAGGCTCATCCCGATGCAGAGCTCTTTGTGCACCCCGAATGTGGTTGTGCCACTTCGGCTCTGTACCTCGCGGGTGAGGGTGCTGTTCCGGCGGACAAGGTCAAGATCCTGTCCACCGGCGGCATGCTCGACGCTGCCCGTGTCACGAAGAGCAAGCAGGTTCTGGTCGCCACGGAAATCGGCATGCTGCACCAGTTGCGTAAGGCCGCACCGGATGTCGACTTCCAGGCGGTGAACGACCGCGCGTCGTGCCCCTACATGAAGATGATCACTCCGGCCGCATTGCTGCGTTGCCTCCTCGAAGGTAAGGACGAGGTTCACGTCGACCTCGAGATGGCCAAGCGAGCGCAGAAATCGGTGCAGCGCATGATCGAGATCGGCAATCCGGGCGGCGGCGAGTGACGAGTCCTGCCGGGCGTTACGCCTGGGAGGCGCACGCCGATCTGGTTGTGATCGGCGGCGGCGTTGCGGGGCTCACGGCCGCGCGCGTTGCGTCGATGCGCGGTCTGAAGGTGCTCACTGTCAGCAAGGGCGGTCCGACCGACACGTCGACGCAGTACGCGCAGGGCGGCATCGCTGTCGTAGGCGACTTGAGCACTGATTCGGTGGAGTCGCATGTTGCCGACACGTGCGAAGCGGGTGTCGGACTGTGCGACGAAGCAGCGGTGTACTCCGTTGTGGAGGCCGGACACGAGGCAGTCGCTGCGCTGGCCGCGCTCGGTGCGGTGTTTGATCGCGGGCGTGACGGCGAAGTGTCCCGGACTCGCGAGGGTGGCCACAGCACCAGGCGCATCATCCATGCGGGTGGAGACGCTACCGGCGCGGAAGTGCAGCGGGCGCTCAATGCCGCTGGGCTGCCGGTTCTGTTCGGCGCTGCTGCCGTGCAGGTTGTCACCAATCGCCGTGGTGTGTGCGGGCTTGTCGTGTCTTCTCCCGACGGCTTGGGCGTTATCCACGCTCCAGCGGTTCTGCTCGCGACGGGTGGCCTCGGCCAGTTGTATTCGTGCAGCACCAATCCGCCCGGTGCCACCGCCGACGGTATTGCGCTGGCGTTGACTGCCGGTGCGTCCGTGGCCGACCTCGAATTCGTGCAGTTTCACCCGACGGTTCTGTTCACTCCCGGAGGCCTTGGTCGACGGCCGCTGATCAGTGAGGCCGTACGCGGTGAGGGTGCGATTCTTGTTGACACCAACGGTGATTCGGTTACTGCCGGAGTGCATCCTCTGGGCGATCTGGCTCCCCGCGACGTTGTCTCGCGGGCAATTGCCGCTCGTCTGCGTGACCTCGGCACCGATCACGTCTACCTCGACGCCCGAAAACTCGACGGGTTCTCTACTCGATTCCCGAACATCACCGCCTCGTGCCTCGAAGCGGGTATAGATCCTCGGACGCAACTGATTCCGGTTGCTCCGGCCGCGCATTATTCATGCGGTGGGGTGGCGACGGACGTACACGGACGTACCGGAGTCCCCGGACTCTACGCGGCGGGAGAAGTTGCCCGCACCGGTCTGCACGGAGCCAATCGTCTTGCGTCCAACAGCCTTCTCGAAGGACTGGTCGTAGGGGAGCGGGCCGGCATCGCTGCCGCGGAGCGACGTGAGGTTCACGCGGAGGTTGTCAACGTCGCGAGCGCACCGTTGCCGATATTGCCGCGCGAGAGAGTTCAGGCGATCATGACTTCTCACGCATCGGTCGTGCGCGACGGCGCCGGACTTGAAGCAGCGCGCATCGGCCTTGCGAATGCGGAACTCACCCTTCCAGTCACAGCTGCGGAACTCGAGGACGCGGCGCTGACGGTGACGGCACAAGCATTGGTCGCGGTCGCCGCTTCCCGTACCGAGAGTCGTGGGTGCCACACTCGCACCGATTATCCGGAAACCGACCCCGATCAGCGTCGCAGCATCCGTATCAAGCGCGGTGCCGATGGCGAGATGGAAATACACGACATGTTGCTGACAGGAGCACACCGATGACCGCGCCGAAAACCTTGCCGGCTCCCCTCGAGCTCGATGAAGTCCTGACGTTGGTTCGACTCGCCTTGGACGAGGATCTTCGCTACGGACCGGACATCACCTCCGTTGCGACGGTCCCCGCCGACGCGACCGCTAAGGCTGCAGTTGTCTCGCGCGCGGAAGGAACCGTTGCGGGAATCGATATCGGCCTGCTCGTCCTCGACGAAGTGATCGGCGCGGGCAAGTACAACGTCGTCGATCGTGTTGCCGACGGTACCCGCGTGGTACCGGGGCAATCGGTGCTCACGGTGACGGCGCCTACCCGCGGCCTGCTCACCGCGGAACGAACGATGCTCAATCTCGTGTGCCATCTGTCCGGAATCGCTACTGCCACAGCTGCCTGGGTGGATGCAGTTGCTGGCACCGATGCCAAGATCCGCGACAGCCGGAAGACGCTTCCCGGTCTGCGCTCGCTGCAGAAGTACGCCGTCCAGGTCGGTGGCGGAGTCAATCACCGCATGGGCCTCGGTGACGCGGCTCTGATCAAGGACAACCACGTTGCTGCCGCCGGGTCCGTCGTCGCAGCACTGCGGGCTGTACGTGAGCTTGCTCCCGACATCGAGTGCGAGGTCGAAGTAGACACCCTCGAACAGCTTGATCTGGTACTCGCCGAAAACGTCGAACTTGTTCTGCTGGACAACTTCCCGCTGTGGCAGACCCAGATCGCGGTGCAGCGACGCAACACGGCGTCGCCCGCTACCAAGCTCGAATCGTCCGGTGGGCTGAGTCTCGACGTTGCGGCCGACTACGCGGGTACCGGAGTCGATTTCCTCGCGGTCGGTGCTCTCACGCACTCCGTGACCGTTCTGGATCTCGGTCTGGATATGTGACTCCCGTAGCTGCCCACCCCTTGCGGTGGGCAGCTACGGTCAGGTAGTCAGGCGCAGCTGAATCAACACGTGATCGGTCTCGGCATCGGTATAGCGCCCCGTTTCTTCGAAACCCATGATCTCGTAAAAGCGTCGTGCCGATCCGTTGAGTGCGTAGACCTCGAGGGTCACCGCGGGGTGAAGAGTGGTCGCGTGTTCGACGAGTAGCCGCCCGATTCCGAGTCGTTGCGCCCGCGGTGAGACGAACAAGCCGCCGATCTCTGGCCCGAGCAGGCCGAGTAGGCCGATAACCTGATCGTCGGTCTCGGCAACCCAATTGTCTGCGTTCACGAGGTAGACGTCGCGCATTTTCGCTTCACGTTCACCTTCGCCCTCGCCGACCAAGAAGGGGTGCGCGAGTTTTGATGCCTGAGACCACAATTCGATGACGGCATCCTCGTCAGTGAGCTGGTAGGGCCGAATCTTCACGGTGGTGTCGCCTGTTGTGTCCACGGCACCACCCTAGGTGATCGGTACTCACAGGAAGCTTGCAGCCGGTTCGCAGTGGTGTCGCGGGTCCGCGCGCGACGGTAGTGAGTACCACCACCTGTGAAGGGACTCATGATGACCGCAGTTCTGAATCCGGTGCCGACGCGGCCGCCGGCACCGCGTGTCCATCACGGCGACCCGTCACCGTCGTGGATTCCTACCCGCGGCACCGCATTGGCGTTGACTGCGCTTCTCGTAGGCACCGCGGTTCTGTACTTGTGGAACCTGAGCGCGAGTGGCTACGGCAACACCTTCTATGCGGCCGCGGCGCAGGCAGGTTCGCAGGACTGGAAAGCCTGGTTCTTCGGCTCGCTGGATACGTCCAACTTCATTACCGTCGACAAGCCGCCCGCGTCGCTGTGGGTGATGGGCTTGTCCGGGCGGATTTTCGGGTTCTCGAGCCTGAGTCTCCTTGTGCCGCAGGCGTTGATGGGAGTTGGTTCGGTCGCCCTCGTCTATGCGGCAGTAAAGCGTGTCGCGACGCCGACGGCCGGACTCATTGCCGGCGGCGTTCTCGCGGCGACACCGGCTGCCGCGCTCATGTTCAAGTTCGACAATCCCGATGCCTTGCTGGTGCTTCTCATGACCCTCGCCGGTTACTGCGTTATTCGAGCAGTAGAGACGTCGGTGGGTCGACGCGCCGCGATGTGGATCGCTCTCACCGGCATTGCTCTAGGCTTCGCCTTCCTCACCAAGATGCTGCAGGGCCTGATGGTTCTGCCCGTGTTCGGTCTGGCGTATCTGATTGCCGGACAGGCCAAGTTGCGCGCCGGAGTCCTCCACCTTGCACTCGGTGTCAGTGCGGTGATCGTGTCGGCGGGGTGGTGGATACTGGCCGTGTGGCTGTGGCCCGCAAATTCCAGGCCGTACATCGGTGGCTCGACCAACAACAGCGTCATGGATCTGGTCCTCGGGTACAACGGACTTGGCCGAATCTTCGGCAGCACCGGTGGCGGCGGCGGAATGAACGGCGGCGCTGCAGGTTCGAGTTTCGGTGGAAGCACAGGCCTGGATCGGCTGTTCGGCAGTGAAATGGGAATGCAGATTTCATGGCTGATCCCCGCTGCACTGATTGCACTGGTTCTCGGACTGACAGCGCGTGGCCGTGCCCCGCGAACCGATCTGTTGCGGGCGTCGATGATCGTCTGGGGCGGTTGGTTCCTGGTGACGGGGCTGATCTTCAGCTACATGTCCGGCACGATCCATCCCTACTACACCGTGGTATTGGCGCCCGCGATTGCCGGAATGATCGGAACCGGCGGCTATGCGTTGTGGCTGGAACGGTCGCGGTGGATCGGTCGGCTCGGTGTGGCATCGATGATGCTCGCTCCGGGAATCTGGAGTTGGGTTCTCCTGCATCGCAATTCCGAGTGGCTTCCGGTGATCGGATGGATCGTGCTGGCAGGGACTGTCGTCGGAGCCGCACTGATTCTCTTCGGCGGCGGGAATCGACTTCGGAAGCTGGCGATTGTGGGGCTGCTCGTCGGGTCGTTGGCCGGCATCGGAGGTTCCGCGTCGTACGCGATCGCTACCGCTGCAACAGCTCACGGTGGATCGATCCCCACGGCCGGCCCCGCCGGTGCCGTTTCCGATTCAGGGATGGGTGGCGGGATGGCTCGAGGCCAGGCACCCGGCGGGAGTATGGCTCGAGGTCAGGCACCTGGCGACCCTGCGGATGGACCCGAGGCCACGGCCACCGCGCCAACTGCGTCGACCCCGTCGGCCGGTACCGACGGCAGCGCCAGTAGTTCGGAGCTCACAGCCATGATGGTTGGTGCAGGAACCCGGTGGTCCGCGGCAACCAACGGTTCGCAGAGCGCCGCGACCTACGAGTTGGCCAGCAACACAGCCGTGATGGCAATCGGTGGTTGGAGTTCGGACCCTGTGCCCACGTTGGACCAGTTCATATCCTATGTCGCGAACGGCGATGTCCACTACTACATCGCAGGTGGTCAGGGCGGTGGACGAGGCGGTGGGGGCAGCACGTCGAGCGCGATCGGGGCCTGGGTGGAAGCCAATTTCGAAGGCGTGACCGTCGGGAACGCAACGGTTTACGACCTGAGTGGTTACATCGCCTAGCACGGGGCAGGTGACCGGCTGCTCAATACAGTCGGTCATGATCGAACAATGCCTGGGACCGGGAAACAACCGCCGAAGGATCGGCGTCAACGTTGGACGTGGCGAGACACCGCGTTTGTCGCGGTGGTCGTGCTACTCGGCGCAGGTGCGGCGCGTCTGACGCAGGACGCGGGTCCGCACCCGATTCCCGGTTGTGAGTCCGTCCAGGCTGCCCATGAGCCCGAAATGATTTCGATCGCCACGATCGGCGGCGACGAGCCCGGGTACAACGATCCTGACTATCCGTGGTTTTCGAAGTCGAAAGCAATCGCGATGCGTGAGGCGGTGATCGAGGCACTACCGGTGGACGCCAGACGTGAAGATCCGGGTTTTGACTTCGTATTTCCGCCAGTGCGTAACTTCGGTGAGGTTGGGGTGACTGAAACCGGGAAGGAACTGCCCCTCGGTGGTTCGACCACTGCGCACGGAGACATCGCCCGCGGTGATGCGCGCGCAACGATCTCGGTAGATGTTCGCGAATGGAGTGGAGCGATCCCGCCCTGTGTCGAAGGTTCGATCGATCGGCGTGAAGTGAGTGCCGACGGAACGGTTCTCGACATCTACGAGACGAAAGATGCTGCCAGTCCTTACGCTCAGGACTTTGTCGTCGCCTACGTTCCCGGCGTCAGTCGCGTCTTCGCCTCCGTAACGCGATTTGAGGGCACATCCACACAGATCCTGTCGACGGACGAGTTGGTTGACGTCGCCCGCGCGCCAGTTTTTGCTGTGACAGAAGATGTTCGGGCTATGACGTTGTGCGGCAGCCTCACGGTGATGGAAGAGGACGGTGTGGATTGGGATGTGGTGTCGAGACTGAACGCCGTGCTCGACCAAAGGTGGCAGTCGCTCGGAACGTCGGGCGTGCGGCTTGATCGGCCGTTGGGTTCGCTGTCGGCCGACGGCACGGGTCACGGGTTGTGCGGGGACGTTGTGGTAACCGGACCGGGGGCGGTTGCCAACCTCCAGATCGCAGTCACCCAGAACGAATTCCGTATGTCAGGCAGCGGCACAATCTTCCCGGACGGTACGTTGATCAGCCGTACCGAGGGCAGTGGAACAAGTTCGGTGACCGTCGCTCGCCCCTCCGGCGAGACGGTTGTTGTGCGAACGGTGACGCGAACGACGTCGCCGCTGGTGATCGAGCAACTCGAGTTGATTGCTCGGTCGCCCGGTCTCGAAATCGTACCGAGCTAGGGCCCAGGTGATGGAACTGGCAGAATCAGAGGATATTTGCCGCTTCGACTAGCTGGAGGCCACAAGAGATGGGCGACGTCAGCCCGGCGCGGGGTGGGGACTTTTCCGCGTGGTTCATCGAACAGTTTGCGACGTATTGGCAGTCTGGCGGCGGTGCCCGCATCGAGGGTCGGATCGCCGGCTATCTGCTCATCAGCGAATCTCCGGGAGTCAGTGCCGAAGAGTTGGCGGGTGCTCTCGACACCAGTCGTGGATCCGTCTCCAACTACATCCGGAGGCTCATCGATCGAGGTTTTGTGAAGCTCGTTCGTAAGCCGCGTGATCGAACTCATTACTACGTCATGGATTCCGACGTGTGGGGCGGATTCCTCGAGAACGAGCACCGGTACCTCGAGAATCAACGTGCGCTCGCGACCGAGGCGCTCCAGTATGCAAACCCCAACGGCCCCGCCTACATTCGTGTCCTGAACATGCGCGACTACATGGGCTGGATCATCGACAATCGCATGCTCGGTAGTGAATGGGCACGATTCAAGGAAGAGCGGGACGGGGCAGAGCGGGACAGTGCAGATCAGGGCGAGGCAGGGCCCGCACCTGAATAAGGTACGGGCCCTGCGGGTCTCGCCGGCCTTATTTGTTCAGTTTGGCGACTGCTTCGTCGATCATCGGCGCGTAGCGCTCGAGTGACCACGGGACTGTCAACGGATTGATCATCGACGATCCCGTCACGAATGGCTGGTCTGTCGGCGCGATCGTTGTTCCTCGTGCGACGGCCGGAATCTGCTGATAGGCGGGCTGTGCTTCGATTTCCGCTCGGTTCGCGGGATCGGAGTAGAAGGTGAACAGCAGATCCGAATTGTTGAGCAGGTGAGCATTCTCGAGACCGATGACCGCTGAATCGGTGCCCTCGGACTCGGTCAGCGTGTACACGACGGGATCAACCTGTAAGCCCAGTCCGCGAACCATGGCTACGCGCTGCTCTTCGGCAAAGAACACACCGAGCGTTCCCGGTCCGGTGTTGTAGATGAACGAGAAGCTCACGTCGGCGTACTTCGGATGTGCTGCAGACGATTTCGCGAACTGGTCCTTGATCTTGTCGATCTCGGCGGTGGCCTTCTCAGGTTCGCCCATAGCCTTGCCGATCACGTTGATCTGCTCTTCCCACGTGATGGTCCACGGGCTTTCCTCGTACGCAACGGTGGGGGCAAAGGCATTGAGTGCGTCGAATTGTGGCTGGGTGATGCCGGACCACGGCGCGAGGATCAGGTCGGGATCGAGTGCGATGATCGCTTCGATGTTGAGATCGGCTCCGCCGGTGAACTGCTCGGGGAGCTCGCCGCCCTGTTCGGTAACTGCTTCGTGAACCCACGGGAGATAGCCGGATTCATCACTGCCCCAGGCATATTTCTCGACGCCGACGGGAATTGCGCCCAGTGCGATGACTGTTTCGGCTGAGCCCATACCAAGAGTGACGATTCGCTCCGGCTTTTCGGTGATGACCGCGGTGCCGAGGGCGGACTCGATGGAAACGGTCTCGAAGTCACTGTTACCGGTATCGGCGGCGTCGCTGCTGGAACCGCTGCAGCCGCTGATCGTCAGGGCGGCAATGACAAGTCCGCTCAGAAGAGCAGTCCGGCGGAGGGATCGCGTGGATGCGTATCGCATGTAAGGCCTTTCACTGTCGAGGCGTCAGGATGCTCTGCATGCTCGTCGTTGATCCGCGAACAAGGCTTACTGGCGCAACGGGAAGCATAGGCTAGCCTTCCTCAAACTTTCAAGTCTATTGAAAGTTCCGGTACCGGCAATTGACCTCGGACGCGCTTTCAGTTGGTCGGCATGGATCCCAGGCGGGCGAGCAGTGGCGCTGCCTCGACAAGTTTGGCTGCGTCCTCGGGATCCATACCCATGAGAAGGCTACGGATGCCGTCGGCCCACATTTCGTCGATTTTCTGGTTGTTGCGTTCCGCGACAGGTGTCTGATGCAGGCGGAACGAGCGGCCGTCACTGGGGTCGGAGCGCTTCTCGAGCAGGCCGCGATCTACCAGGTGGCGAACCGTGGTGCTGACGTTGCTGCTCTGCAGATTCAACACGCGAGCGACGTCGGACACCGTGCATCCCGGCTGTTCCTCGACGGCACGCAGGACTTCGATTTCGGAGTGGGGAAGCCGCGACAAGCCTGCCTCTTTCTCGCCGAACCGGCGCAGGGCCCACACCGCGGAGCGTGCCGTCTGCGCGAGGCGTTGGACGTCGTCATCGGCTACTTCGGCTGGTTCGTTGGACACGATTGCAGTCTAGCGGTTAAGATATATATAAATCTATATCTACTTTTAGATGTAGCCGTATCGCAACAGTGATCAAGGATTGATGTGAAACATCTCGTGCAGGAAGTCGACACCACGGCTCCGTCCGGCCAGGTGCCCGCGGCGAAGGCGGAGCAGGCGACTCATCTACCCGCCAAGATAATTGCGACGCTTGCGCTGCTGGCGGCTGTCGCTCCGCTGGCTATCGATATGTATCTGCCGGCCTTCCCCGAGATGGCAGTGGAGTTCGGCACCAGTGCCTCCGCTGTGCAGTTGACGCTCACGACCTTCCTTGTCGGTCTTGCGCTCGGGCAACTCGTGTTCGGACCGCTCTCGGACCGGTACGGTCGCCGACCACTTCTCCTCATCGGCACAGCTGCCTGTGCCGTGTTCAGCGCCGGCGCTGCGCTCGCCCCGAGTATCGAACTTCTGGCCGGCGCACGCTTTGTACAGGGCTTTGCCGGAGCTGCCGGTATCGTCCTCGGCCGCGCCGTCATTTCCGACCGCGCGCAGGGCGCTGCTGCTGCAAAATTGTTCGGCCTGCTGGTCGTCATCAATGCCATAGCGCCCGTGGTGGCGCCGTTGCTCGGCGGCGTTGTGGTGACCGGCTTCGGCTGGCGCGGGGTGTTCTGGGTTCTGACCGTTCTCTCGGCGCTGATGTTCGTGTGTGTGTTGGTTCTTGTCGCCGAGACCCACCCGAAGGAACGCCGCACAACAGGCGGAACTTCCGCGATGCTCCGCGAAGCGGGCAACGTACTGCGGAACCGTCGATACGTCGGCTTCCTTCTGGCGTACGCGTTTGCCTTCGGCGTCATGTTCGCGTACATCTCGGCCTCGCCCTTCGTGCTGCAGAATGTTCACGGCCTGTCGACGTCCTGGTACACAGTCGTTTTCACGGCGAATGCTGTTGGGCTGGTGATCTTCAGTGTCGCCAACGGAGCGATTGTCGCCAAGCTCGGCGACCGGGTCACACTTCGGATCGGCTTGACGCTGCTTTCGGTGTTCTCGATCGTGATGCTGATCAACGCACTGGCGGGGCCGGTGCTGTGGGTGACAGTGATTGCGTTGTGGTGCACGATGGGCAGTCTCGGACTTGTCATCGCCAATGCCACGACCCTGGCACTCGGTGAGGCGAGGCAGGCCGCGGGCACGGGATCGGCAGTGCTCGGCGCGCTGCAGTTCCTCCTTGCTGCCGCGATCTCCCCACTCGTTGGTATCGGCGGCGAAGACACGGCCCTGCCGATGGCGATCGCGATGGTCGTCAGTGCGCTCATCGCCCTGTCGGCGCTGGCACTCACTCGAGGGAAAGCAACAGCACACGCGCGGTAGCGTCTCGCCGGGTGATGCCAACTGGTAGTGGGCTCTGCGTTCATTTCACCAACAAAAATACCGAGATAGAGGATAGATTGCGCGAAAGGTTGTGTTCGGTTCGTGGATTGTGTCTAGCTGGAAGGTCTTTACCTCATGCTCGTTATCGGAATTATCCTGTTCGGGACCGTCATCGGAGCGGTCGCCCAGCTGATTCTCGGTGGCAACACCCGCCGGTTGGACTGGCCATTCGCATTCGCCGCCGGAATAGGCGGCTCCCTGGTCGGTGGCCTCCTTGTGAGTTTGATTGCGGGTGACGGACTTTCACTGCGTCCCAGTGGAATCATCGGCTCGCTGGTAGGTGCTGTCCTGATTACTGCGGGCTGGCAGTGGTACCGCCGGACCTCGAGGAACGCCGGCGCTTCCACCGATCGCTGACGTTCAACTTTCGACGAGGACAGACCTCTTTGAACGTGTCTCACATGCTTTCTCCTCCTGACGGTGCAGGTCGCCCCCTAGTGTGTGATTGGTGACCACAGAAAAGCCCATGCAGGGCAGCGGACGCCGTGCGGCCGGACGGTTGTCGCGGGGTGTTGTTGCCGCCTACGCCGCAGGAAGCGTCGGGACCGGTGGATTTGGTGTCCTGCCCGGATTGGTACTGGCGTACTACCTCACCGACACCTTGGGCGTAGCTGCCGGTGTCGCGTCGCTGGTGGTGATCGTTCCGAAGATTGCGGACGTGCTTGTCGATCCGCTGATCGGAACGATTAGCGACCGAAGTTCGCACCGAACGGGCACGCGCGTACCCCTGATGCTGATGGGGTCACTGGCTCTTCCGTTGCTCTTCGTGCTGACCTTCGCCGCACCGGTGTCAGCCGGCCCGGGCGTCGGCGCGGTGTGGGTACTGGTGTTCTTCCTGCTTGCAGCGAGCGCTTACAGCCTGTTCCAAGTGCCGTACATTGCCCTGCCAACAGAGCTGACCGGCGACTATCACGAGCGCACGCGGTTGGTATCCGTACGAATAGCGGTGCTGGCCTTGGCGATTCTTGTGATCGGCGGAGGTGGACCGGCGCTGCGCAACGCCGCCGGAGGGGGCGCAGGCGGCTATCTCGTGATGGCCGTGGGTGTATCGGCTTTGATGTGCGCCGCAATGTTGTGGGCGGTGTTCGGCGCTGCCCGTCGGACGGTGACGCGCGCCGATGCGCCGGTGGGATCACTGCTCTCGCAGTACCGTGACGGGTTCGACGCCGTTCGCAGTACTCGGTCGTTCCGTTTGCTCGTGATCGTGTTTGTCCTGCAAGCACTCGCGACGGCCGTGATGTTGGGCGGTGCCCAGTATCTCGCAACGTACGTCATGGGGAACGAAGACGCGATCACCGGACTGTTCGCGGCGTTGGTCGGTCCGGCGCTGATCATCATGCCGCTGTGGTACCGCTATTCCCATCGCCACGGCAAGCTCCGAGGGTACGTTGTCGCGTCGACGGTTTTTGTTGTCGCGACACTGCTTTTGGCGTTCGCCGCAGTAGGCGCCGGAGCGTGGATCTACGGCGCAGTCGGGCTGGCGGGCGTCGGCTACGCCGGAATGCAGGTATTTCCGTTGGCCATGCTTCCCGATGTGATCGAGGACGATGCTCGCATTGGTGGACGCCAACGCGGCGGGTCGTTGAGCGGGATCTGGACGGCGGCCGAGACAGCGGGACTTGCACTCGGACCGGCAGTGTTCCTGCTGTTTCTGGCGTCGACGGGCTTTGTGTCCTCGCAGGCAGGGGAGAGCGCCTCCCAGCCGGACTCCGCAATCACCGGCATCGCCCTCGGATTCTCGCTGGCCCCGGCCGCTCTGGTCGCGATCAGCCTTCTCGTCTTACGCGCATACAGCAGTGAACAGGAGCACGATGACTGTCAGTGACACCAATTCTTATCTTGGTAATACTGCGATTCTTGGTAATGCTGCGATCGAGCAACGGTCCGCGGAGGTGCTCGAGAGACTCCGCAGCCTGCGTGAGCAGGACGCTCCGACGCATGGTGGTCGAGTTCTGTCCTACGTGTACGACAGCGGACTGGCCAGGCTTGATCAGTTGGCCACGGACGCAGCGCAATTAGTGCAACCCGTCAACGGGCTTGATCCCACGGTGTTTCCGTCCACTGCGGTGATGGAACGCGAACTTGTCGGGTTTGTGCGTGGATTCCTGCACGGAGACGGTGACGTGGTCGGCAACGTCACCAGCGGCGGCACCGAAAGTTGTGTGCTGGCCGTCAAAGCTGCTCGCGACCTGCGCGGCCTACCGCCGGGGCAGGGGTCGATCGTCCTACCGACCACTGCTCATGCAGCCTTCCACAAGGCGGCGCACCTCCTCGGTCTCGAACTGGTCTTGGTGGCAGTCGACCCCGATTCCGGTCGTGTGCGCGCCGCCGACATAGCGTCAGCGTTGCGGGGTGACACGGTGCTGATCGTGGCGTCAGCGCCGAGCTATCCGTTTGCTGCACTCGACCCGATCGCCGAGATAGCGGAACTTGCGCGCACACAGTCTGTTCCATTTCACGTCGATGCCTGCATCGGCGGGTTTGCGCTGCCGTGGTGGGGTGAGCTTCCGGCCTGGGACTTCCAGGTTCCCGGTGTCACCAGCATCTCGGCCGACGTACATAAGTACGGCTACTCGCCGAAGGGCGCGTCGGTGCTTCTGTACCGGGGGCGCGATCTGCACCGCAACCAGTACTTCGGTCTCACCGCGTGGCCCGGATATCCCGTGGTCAACCCGACCTTGATGGGTTCGAAATCCGTTGCAGCCCTGGCCGGAGCCTGGTCCATCACCCAAGTGCTCGGTGAATCGGGTTACGCAGACCTCGTAGCGCGCGCCCACCGCGCGACTGCCTCCCTCGTGGACACCGTTGCCCGCATCGACGGGTTACGCGTCGTCGGAACTCCAGTCGGCCCACTGTTCGCGGTAGCAGCGGACGAGGGAGTGCCGCAGGATCGGCAGGTCGATCCGCATCGCTGGGCCACCGCCGTCGGCGTTCGAGGGTTTGTGCTCCAGGGGCAACCCGCGTCGACGCAACCCGACGGCACTGCCTTGCCTCGAACGACGCATCTCACGATCACACCCGTCACGGAAAGCGTTGTGAACGAGCTGACCAGTGCATTGATATTGGGGGCCGACGATGTTCGGGGCCTTCCCGCAGCCGGGCCGCCGCCCGCGCTGGCGGAGCTGGCCGGCGCATTCGAGCGTGGTGACGTGAGCGTCGACGATGTTCGGGCATTGCCCAGTGCGGCTGTTGCGGCCGCGCTCGTGTCGGCGGGGCTGGATCCGAAGGGTACGGGCGACTCGCCGCTCGACATGGCTGCGGTTCTTGCCGCTGTTGAGTCCTTGCCCCGCGAGGTCACTACCCGCCTGCTGGTGGAATTCCTCGCTGGGCTCGTCGAACCCTGACCTAGGCTGTGCGCCGCCCCGTCTGAGCGAAAGGTACGCCCATCGCCGTGAAGGCGCTGAAAGGTACGTTCGCTCGGAAAGGCGACTGCACCAAACCTCACATATGCCGCGAAATTTCGCCGACGCGGGCGTAGATTTCGGGTATCAGAGGCTGTCGTTTCGTAGAAGGGACGGATGGGTGACCGGTGCCGCAATCAAGGTTTTGACGGTGTTCGAGGAACTGGTAGGGATCGAACTCCCGATTCATGTGCGCTGCTGGGACGGGTCGGAGGCCGGGCCCGCCGACGCACAGGCTCGGGTCTATTTCCGGAACCGGCGAGCGCTGCGGAGGGTTCTCTACTCGCCGAATGAACTGGGATTGGCGCGGGCGTATGTCTCCGGAGACTTGGACGTCGACGGCGATATCTTTGCCCTGCTGGATGTTCCGGACCTTATCTCGACGATTGGCGAGCATCGCCTGGCCGGGATGTCGGCACGTACGATTGGCCGGTCGGTGAGGACGTTTGCCGGCTTGGGCGCACTTGGGCTTCCCCCGTCGCCGCCGGAGATCGAGATGCGGGCCAAACGGGGAAAGCGGCACAGCCAGTCTCGTGATTCGGCGACGGTCTCGCATCATTACGACGTCGGAAACCGTTTCTACGAACTATTTCTCGGTCCGAGCATGGTGTATTCGTGCGGGTACTGGCCGGACAAAACTATGACACTCGAGGATGCGCAACGCGAGAAACTTGATCTAATTTGCCGGAAGCTGGAATTGAAGCCGGGAATGCGGCTGCTCGATGTCGGGTGCGGGTGGGGATCGATGGCGCTGCATGCCGCGCAGAATTACGGCGTCGACGTTGTCGGTGTTTCACTCAGTCGCGAACAGGTGGAATACGCCAAGGGGCGGGTAGCAGACGCCGGGTTGTCCGAGCGAATCGATATTCGTGTTCAAGATTACCGTGACGTGGATGACGGTCCCTACGACGCTATTTCGAGTATCGGCATGTCGGAACACGTGGGTTTGGCGAATCTGCCGGTCTATACAGCCCATCTATACGGGTTGCTGAAGCCGGAAGGCCGTTTTCTCAATCACGCCATTGCTTCGGTGAAGTCGTTGCCGGACAAGGTTGTCGACGCTCCCAGTTTCATCGACAGATATATCTTCCCGGACGGCGAGATTCTTCCGTTGAGCAAAACGGTTGACGCTTTGGAGCGTTCGGGTTTCGAGACGCGGGACAGTGATGCGCTACGCGAACACTACGCGCTGACGCTGCGTGCGTGGGTGGCGAATCTGCGCGAGAACTGGGACGCCGCTGTTGCCGACGTCGGCGAGGCGCGAGTCCGCACGTGGTTGTTGTATCTTGCGGCGAGCGCTCTGGGCTTCGAGGAGGCGCATCGACTGACCATTCATCAAGTGCTGGCCGTGAAACCTGGTGAACGAGGATCAAGTGGTATGCCGCGATCGCGACGCGACTGGTATCGCTGAGGCGGATCGTGGGCACGGTTGATGCGGTGATGGTTGACTGAGCGGGTGAACGAGCCATCGCAAGATTTGCCTGTTCCGGCTGACCAGACCGGTTTGGGTGCCGGTCCTGCACTGAGAGTCACTGCCGGACTTGTACTCGGTGTTGTTGCGGGAATTGTCATGTGGGTGGCGGGCTTTCCCCGGTTCTCGTTTCTGATCGGCTGGGATATCGCGGCGCTGGTGTTCACGGTGTGGACGTGGATCCTGGTGTGGCCGTTCGACGCTGTGATGACGGCCGGTCACGCGACTCGGGAGGAACCAGCACGAAACGTCGCGCACCTCCTCGTTCTCGCTGCTGCGGTGGCGAGTTTGGTCGGTATCGCGCTTCTGCTTGTTGCATCACCTGACGGCCGTCGATACCAAGTTATCGCCGCGTCGGTTGCGGTTGTCAGCGTTGTCATTTCGTGGATGGCGGTGCACACGCTGTTCGCCCTGGGGTACGCGCGGCTGTACTACTCGGGGCCGGACGGGGGGATCGACTTCAATCAGGAAGAACCGCCGCGGTACAGCGACTTCGCCTACGTCGCCTATACCGTCGGCATGAGCTTCGCGATCTCGGACACCAACCTGCAGTCCTCGGACATGCGGGCAATGGCGCTCGGCCACGCGTTGTTGTCCTATCTGTTCGGCTCTGTGATCGTCGCGTCGGTCGTCAATTTGATCGCCGGTCTGTGAGTCGATATGTGTGCTGGTAGATCAGGCTGCCGCGCGGCCGATGCTCGAAAGGAAGCCCGCCGCCCCGAAGAAGAGTCCGGCAAAAACACGGTTGGTGGTTCGCTGTTGTTTCGGTGACCGCATGAGCCGCAGGACCCGAGCCGCGAGGCCGGTGTATCCGGTCATCACGACGACATCGACGGCGCACATGGTTGCAGCGATGATCAGGTACTGCGGTATCAGCGGTGCGTTCGGATCGAGGAACTGCGGAAGCACCGCGAGCATGAACACGACCGCTTTGGGATTGCTGGCATTGACCAGAAACCCACGCACCATCATCATCGGGCCGGAGCGCCGCGCTGCTTCGGAGTCGGTGGTTACTTCGCTGGGAGCGGACCGCCACTGCCGCACGCCGAGGTACACCAGGTAGGCGACGCCCAACCATTTGATGATCGAGAACGCAGCCGTCGAGTTGGCGAGGATCGCGCCCACACCGGCCGCGACGATTCCTATCTGAAGCAGTAGTCCCAGTTGCAATCCGAGAATGTTCCAGTATCCGCGACGGAGGCCGACGGCGAGACCGGAGGACATCGAGGCGATTGCGCCGGCGCCTGGCGACAGACTGATCACCCAACTTGCGCCGAAGAACGCCAACCATACGTGCCAACTCATACGTAAATTCCTCAGACTCGGAAAAATTTGCCCGGTCCGAGAGCGCCGCCGGACGGAAAAATTGTAGCGGTTTCACTTGATCGGTTCCGAGTGGAACCGACCGGTCTGGCACGGTACATTCGCACTTGTTGTCTGATTATTTGCCAGGCGGGGGATTGGCGTGAAGGATGTAGGCGGTGACATGGGGCCGCGTTCGTTGATTCGAAATCAGATCGAGGTGTCCGAAACCCGCATGCGTTACGGGATCGCTGTGCTGGTTCCCATTTTTGCTCTTGTCGGGGTGTGTTCTGTCTTTTCCGACGAGGGGCAGAACACACCTCTTCGGAGACTTGTTGCGTTGATGGTCCTGTTCAGTACCCTTCCAGTGGCGTATTTGGTCAGTCGCATTCGGTTCGGAAGCATCTGGTGGAACCGGGATATCGGGCATCACTCCGTTCCGCGAGCGAGCACATACTTCGTTCTCTATGCAGATCTGGGTGTGACCGCAGTCTTGGCGACGTTCGCCAGCCACGAGTTGGCGATGTACGGGACAGCTCTGTTTGCGGTGATCAGTGTGTATGTGGCGCATTTCGTCCGGTGGCCTGAGACCGTGGCGCACATGATCTTCACGACTTGTGTGATTGCAGTTTTCGGCGTTCTCACGTGGCGTCAGGGATACCACGACATCGCGGGAATTCTTGCGAGGGCAGCAACGTCGATGATCGCTGTCAACGCGACGCTTGTCCTACTCAGGTCGTTTTCCGCGGGCATGTTGACGTCGTATCGCACTCAATTTGCGAACGCCAACCGCGATCCGTTGACGGGATTACTCAATCGACGTGGATTCGAATTGTGGATGCAGATTGCGGAAGAACACGAGCCTGGTCGATCCGGCGTCTTGCTGCTCGACATCGACAACTTCAAAGCGGTGAATGACGGGACTGGTCACGATAGTGGCGACACCGTGTTGCGGTTGCTCTCCCGTCGACTCGAGCGGGTGGTCGGGCCGGAGGCTGCAGTAGCTCGAACCGGTGGCGACGAATTTGCCATCGCGGTACGTGGAAATCTGGCACTACTGACCAGGCTTGCCGAAACTATTCGGGGTGAGGTGGACGTCGGTTCGGACGACGTTCCGATCACGGTCAGTATCGGTGTCGCGGAGTTGGCGCCGGTCACTCGCGAACGACTGACCGGGCAAGAGCTGATCAAGGAAGCCTTGTCTCGCGCAGACAAAGCGATGTATGCGGCGAAGTCGGACGGTCGCAACCGCGTCGTTGCTGATCGGTCGGAGCAGTAGTCCGGATTGGACGCACATTCGTCGCGCCGCCCGGCCTGTCGGTGCGATGATCGAGCGATGAGTGAATTTCCGGTTCTGGACCTGACGCCCGACGAACTGTTGACGACAACACGCACGGTGCGAAAGCGCCTGGACCTGACAAGGCCCGTTCCCTTGGATTTGATCAAGGAATGCCTCGAGATCGCATTGCAAGGTCCGTCGGGATCCAATCGCCAGGGATGGCAATGGATGGTGGTGACCGACCAGGGGTTGCGTCGGCAGATCGGTGACATCTACAAAGACGTCACCGAGAGCTATCTCGCCTCGCAAGGATCTGCTTCCCAGTTGTTCAGTGACGATCCGGATCGGGCTGCGGTCCAGGCGCGAGTGGGTAGTAGCGCCGAGTGGCTCGGACAGCACATGGGTGAGGTTCCGGTTCTGATGATTCCGTGCATCAAGGCGGAGCGGACACTGCCTGCCGGTAATCAGGCGGGACTGTGGGGGTCGTTGCTTCCTGCGGTGTGGAGTTACGCGCTGGCGGCGCGCGCTCGCGGGTTGGGAACGGCGTGGACGACGCTGCACCTGGCACGTGAAGCCGAAGTTGCCGAACTGCTGGGAATTCCGGAGGGCTTCCACCAGGGTGCCCTGATACCCACCGCGTACTTCACGGGGGAAACTTTCAAACCGGCGGCACGCGAGCCGATCGACAACATTCTGCACATCGACCGATGGTGAACCTCAGCTACTCGGCAATGTGCTCGCTCGACGGTTATGTCGCCGACGCCGAGGGGAACTTCGACTGGGCAATGCCGGACGACGAGGTACACGGCTTTGCCAACAGCCTCGAACGGGACGTGGGCACGCACCTGTACGGGCGCAGGATGTACGAGGTCATGGCGGTGTGGGAAACGATGGCAGATCCGGACCCGATTGCCGAAGAGTACGGTCGGACCTGGCGACGCGCGGACAAAGTTGTGTACTCCACGACGCTGACCGCTCCGTCGACTTCGCGAACCCGAATCGAGCCGACCTTTGACCCTGAGGTTGTGCGCGCGATGAAAGCTAGGGCGACGCAGGATCTTTCGATCAGTGGTCCAACACTGGCCGCGCACGCGATAGCCGCGGGCCTGGTTGACGATATTCACTTGTTCCTCTGCCCCGTGATCATCGGTAGTGGACTGCGCGCATTATCGGCCGACGTCCAGATCGGCCTCGAGTTGTGGGAGCAGAAGGCATTTCGTAGTGGTGTGGTGTACCTGCGGTACGGCGTGAGGTCAGGACAGTGAGACTGGCATGATGTCTGCGACGATGACATGGATGAGGCCGTCCCGAATCTCGAAGGTCTCGCGGATCTCGACCGTCATCAGGCGTGTGTCGGCAACGCCTGCATCGAGGAGGTAGACGGCCGTCACAACGTCCCCGGCCTCGGTCATCCGAAGGTCACGCACAGACTGGATCACGGTGTACTGCACACCGTGATCGAGATCGGCGCTCAACTGAGGACCTGAAAACCCGGTTTGGATGCCCGCTTCGACGCGCGTGGCATCCGGCGCGAAGTGCACATCGGTGACGTCGTGAGAGACCAAGGCGTCGATGTAGGCCCGGGCCTGTGCCTCTCGCGGCGAGTCGGGTGCAGCGTGGGCAAGTGATCCGCCGGCAAAAATCATTGCTGCAGAGATCGTTGCAGTGGCGATGGTCTTTCCGAACGTGGACATGAGCGTTCCTATCGCGTGGTGTTGGTGCAACTGAGTGGGGGATCGACAAGGGAGCAGAATGCCGGAGCCTTCACGGGCACGTAGTCCGGCCCGACTCCGTTGTCGCGGATGATGTTCCGGTACGTCTCGACACCGTCGGTGGGGGCGCGGGTGAGGG
The DNA here is from genome assembly GCF_042790355.1 of Rhodococcus sp. NPDC056743. Taxonomy (NCBI): domain Bacteria; kingdom Bacillati; phylum Actinomycetota; class Actinomycetes; order Mycobacteriales; family Nocardiaceae; genus Rhodococcus; species Rhodococcus sp. NPDC056743. The sequence goes on from NZ_JBHTZI010000009.1 coordinate 216,023, forward strand.
TGGGGTCGGACAGTACGTCGACGGTGTACAGGCCGAAACGTGGCCGATACGAACCCCATTCGTAGTTGTCGGTTATGGACCAGTAGTTGTATCCGATAACGTCGGCGCCGTCCTCGCGGGCGCGTTCCATCCAGTAGACGTGGTCACTCAGATGATTCGAGCGTGTGTATCCGTCGGGGCGTGGATTCGCGTTGTCGGTGGGCATTCCGTTCTCGACGATGTAGAGGGGAAGTTCCGGGTACTTACGCGAGTAGCGCATCAGTGCGTCGTACAAACCTTCGGGTTGTGGTGTGACGTTGTAGAACTCGTCGATCGCGGCATAGGCCGCGGTCGGGTTGTCCAGTGCCACACCGTAGTAGTAGTCGATGCCGAGGAAGTCGAGTTTGTCGCGGACCCGATCGGTGAATACGGAGTCGATTGACTCGGAGACGCCGGGAATGAACGCGAAGTTGCTGCTGACGCGAGTGCCCGGGTCGAGGACGTGGATGCGGTCGTAGATCGAGCGGTGAACTCGAACCAGGGCATCGAACATCGCGGGAGCCTGGGGGAGCGTGATTCCGCCGTATGTCAATTCACGTTGCACGTACACCGTCGGTTCGTTGATCGTGATCCACAATGCGCCGATATCTGAATATCGGGTGACTACCTTTTCGGCGTTGGCCAGCCAGTCGGCTTCGGTTTTCGGGTTTGTCCACCCGCCTTGGTCGACGACCCAACCGGGATACACCCAGTGATCGAGTGTGATCATCGGTGTCATGCCGCGGGCAAGGACATGCGCGACAACAGCGTCGTAGTAGGCGAATTCGGTCTCGTTCCAGGTTCCGGGGGAGGGTTGCACTCGCGCCCATTCGACGCCGAAGCGGAATACTTGCGCCCCGAGATCTGCCGCGCGGTCGATGTCTTCGGCGTAGCGGTGCCGAAAGTCGACCGAGTCGCCGATGGCGTCGTGAGTGCGACCGGATGCGGAGTATCGCGACCAGTTGCTGTCAGGGGAGGAACCCTCGGACTGAAAACCGGAGGTGGCGACACCCCACAGGAACTCCTCGGGCGGGGTGCCTGATGCCTGCGCCGGTGATGCCGCCGCCCCGATCACGAGGGCGAGCAGGGCGGCGGCAATCAATCGTGACGTGACTCCCATGATGGGAGGTTAAGTCATACAGGTGTCCAGAAAGGTGGCTTTTGCAGGATCAGAATTCAATTGTCATCGGACCGGGGGTCCACATTCCCGATCGCTGCACGCGGGATTCGTCGAGTTCCGCGGGTACTGCCGAGGGATCCCGTCGAGTGTATTTCTCGATCGAACCCCAGTCGTTATCCCAGTCGTTGTCCAGATACGACGGTATCGTCTGCGCGCTGACGAGCAGATCGATCCACCCGAGCGGGCCGCCGCCGAAGTGGTCCTGCCACGCCGTGGTCACGAGTGCACCGCTGTGATCGGGCAGGATGCGGTACTCGGGAACCTCGGCGATGCCGACGCGATGGTCGAACGGCCGCTGGCACGGGAAGGCCAGACCCACGGCCCAATCCAACATCACGGGCGCATCGGAACCGACAACGTCTTGCAATTCCTGGGTCTGCGGTACACGCGGCGGGGTGACGGCCACCCACTGATCGTCCTTGCTGTCGAAGTCGCTGACAACAAGTCGAATGGTGTTGGCTTCCACCGGAATTTGGTCGAGAGGAACGCGAAGGTTGCGCCATGACGGCGACGGACCGATATCGAGAGGTGCGATACGGCCACCGATTTCGACGTCATCGGCACCACGTGCGGTTCCGTATTCGACCTCGACGTTCTGGCCGTAGGTCACAATGCCGTCGGTGTCGACGGATCGGACGCGTCCGGCCGCGGCGATGGAAATGATGTCTCCGCGGGTGCCGCTGTCACTTAGATCAGGAAGCTGGTACCAACCGCTGGTCAGGGTGCCGGGTGCGGCTTGGCCGTAGCTGCCCATCACCGGCGTCGTTGCGGGATCGAGGCCGAACGGTAGTGCGACCGAACTGCCGTTGATGCCGGTCACTCCGGCGCCGCCACCGGTTCCGGCGGAGTTTCCGGCTGTGGTCTCGGCACTGTCGACGGTGTTGGCGCCGCCGGTAGCTGACGCTTCCTTGTCGGCACTGAGGTCGCCGGCAACACCGTTGGGTTCAAATCCTGTGGCGCCCCCGGCCGCCAGAGCGGTGGCGACGTCGCCGGACAGTGGCGTCAGCATCGATGCGTTCGGATCCGTTTCGAGCAGGACGTCGTTGGCGAGGCCGCATGGTTGTCCGAGTACTGCGTCGACGTTCGCGCGACCCACCGAGTAAGCCGGGTACTGGCTGATCACTCCCTTGGACATGGAGAGAACTTCGAAGAGGACCATGGCGCCGGCCGCTACCGTGAGCGGTGAGATCGCCAGCAGTCGGGCACGACGCGGCGAGGATTCCTTGCCGACGGTGTACGGCTCACGGAAGAAGAACCATGCGGCGAGTCCGAGCATCAGCACGGTCAGGCCGAGCAGGACGGTGCTCGCACCGAGCCCACTGATCGACACCGGCTTGTCCCACCAGGGAACGCTGTAACTGGAGACGTAGTAGTAACCGTTGCTGCCGGTGAACGCCATGGCCAGCAAGAACAGCACGCCCGCAGCGAACAACGCGCGATTGCGTGGCGAACGCAGAAGTGTGGTTCCGACCGCAACAGCCGTCATCATCGCGAGAACTGCAGTCAGACCCGCGAAGATTCCGAAGTGGTGAGTCCACTTGGTGGGCGAGAACATCAGCAACGGCAGCGCGCCGATGGTGAGACCGACAACCCGCCGCGACGGGCCGGCCGCAAGTCCCGGGATCCGGCCACCCTTGCGCAGCATCATCGCGGTGCAGACACCGAGGCACAGGAACATGACAAAAACACCGAAGCGGCGTGTCAGTGAACCGTCGACGGAGATGTTGAGTAGGTACTGATAGCGCAGGTATTCGTCGAACCACGGAGCGTTCGGTGAGATCGAGTGAACGCGCTGCATCTCGATGACGGCAGCCAGAGACTGATCGCCGAACGCGGGGATGAGAATCGAGAGTCCCGCCGCAAGCAGTGGGCCGACGGCAGCGATGTATCCCGTGGTGCGGGCACGTTCGACGATGATGCCGATGATGGGACGGATACCGGCGATCAATGCGGCAAAGCAGATGAGGCCGGACGGTCCGGCGGTCAGCGTGAATCCGGCGACGAGGATTGCGACCGCAACCGGCAGGAGTCGACGCGTCGCGATGGCGCGTTCGATCGAGCACCACGTCAGGAGGACACCGAGTGCAACGATCGGTTCGGGCCGCAATCCGTTGTTGAACGGGAGCCAGAATGCGAGGAAAACGAGCGCACCGGTCCAGAGCGCAAGACGGTTTCCGCGGATGGCCGCGCCGAGGCGCGGGGCGACCTCACGACTGATGACAAGCCACGTGACGATGCCCGCAATCAGTGCCGGGAGCCGGACCCACGGACTGGCCGGGCTGACGTGCGCCAGCAGTCCGAGGATGTTGTAGTACGGGGTTCCGAACGGAGTTTCCGGGACCGCAAACCAGCGGAAGTAGTTCGACATGTACCCGGATTGCTCAGCGGCCCGGGCCATAGTGAACTGGTAGCCGTCGTCGGTGGTGGTGGCTCCGATGAAATGCCACAGCACCAATGTTCCGATGACAACACCGTCGACGCGGGTGAATCTCCACCATCTCGTCGGCAGGAATTTGCGGCTGCCACGGCCGTCGAGATTATCGAGGCGGTGCAAGGCGACAAGCGAGATGATCGTGGTCAGCGCGCCGAGAATCATGGCGAGCGTTTTGATCGTGGTCGGGCTGGACGTGAAGCGCGAGTCGGAGATCATCGAGACGTTCAACCCGGTTGCCGCGGTGTCCAGGTCACTGAACACGCCGACAACTTGCGGTCGGTGGTCACCTTCGAGAATCCGTGGTTCGGACCCGGTGGCAGAGACGGTTGTTCGGGTGGGCTCGGCGAGCACCGTGAACGCGCAACCGCTGGGGAGTTCGTCTACTGAACCGGAGAACACGACTTCGTCGCGCAGAATCGCATCGACGCGAGCGGGGGCGTCCGCGGATGCGGGGGACACTGTCGCCACAAAGCCGTAGCGGCGCGCGTCGGGGGCTCCCGCCGGGGCGGTGGATACGAGCGTTCCACCTGTTGCCGCCAACTCGCCGATCGACGCACACGGAATGGATGCCTCGAACCGCTGGGGTGTGTACGAGACGAGTGGGGATTCGACGCTGGTCGTGGAACCGGCCTGCGGCCAGTTGATACTTGCCGTGTCCTGCGAGATGGGCAGGAAGGGGACGGATACACACGCGAGGATTCCGAGAATGGAGGCAACGATTGCCACCGTCCGTGCGCGTGTGTGCCTCGCGGCGCGCTGCGGAATCGGAGGGTTGGGAGGTGCGGCCACGGCCACGTCACTGTCTGTCACGACTTTCGACCCTAGCGGTGCGTGACGCCTTTGTTATAAACACAGCGACCTTCGAAAAGTTCGGATGTGCAAATCGCTCGATCGGCTGACGCCGGTCGACCGTGACCTCTGCCACAGCCGGCGACGGTGTGCGGCCGCTGAGCGCCGCAGGTGGACCGGTGGATAACAGGGTGCGACTATCCTGAATAATTGACGTCAGTTCTGTGTTCTCTCCGCGAGAACCAGGTCCCCCGTTTGCGTACGAGAGGAACTCTCATGCTTGCCCGCACCGACCTGCGTGGTCGTACCCCATCCACGGCCGAACTTCGTGCCGCGCTTCCGCGAGGTGGAGTGGATGTGGATGCGGTGCTGCATCAGGTTCGCCCTATGGTCGAGGCTGTTCGCGATCGCGGCGCAGAAGCTGCTCTCGAGTTCGGTGAGAAGTTCGACGGCGTTCGCCCCGGTTCGGTTCGGGTGCCCGCAGCTGAGCTCGAGCGCGCACTTCGTGAACTCGATCCGGCCGTCAAGGAAGCCCTCGAAGTCGCGATCGATCGCACCCGCAAGGTGCACGCCGACCAGCGTCGCAAAGACGCGGTCACCGAGGTGGTGCCTGGCGGTACGGTCACCGAGCGTTGGGTTCCGGTCGAGCGTGTCGGCCTCTATGTGCCCGGCGGCAACGCCGTGTATCCGTCGAGCGTTGTCATGAACGTCGTCCCGGCCCAGACTGCCGGCGTCGGATCGCTCGTAGTGGCTTCGCCTCCGCAAGCTGATTTCGGCGGATTGCCTCACCCCACGATTCTTGCCGCAGCAGCCATGCTCGGAGTAGACGAGGTGTGGGCCGTCGGCGGCGGCCAGGGCGTTGCGCTCCTGACCTACGGCGGAACCGACACCGACGGAACCGAGCTCGTACCGGTAGACCTCATCACCGGCCCCGGCAACATCTACGTCACTGCCGCCAAGCGTCTGTGCCGCGGACTGGTCGGCATCGACGCCGAAGCCGGTCCCACCGAGATCGCGATCCTCGCCGACCACACCGCTGACCCGGTCCACGTTGCCGCCGACCTCATCAGCCAGGCCGAGCACGACGTGATGGCCGCCAGCGTCCTCGTTACGACCAGCGTCGAATTGGCCGACGCCGTCGACACGGCGCTGGCCGCGCAGCTCGAGATCACCAAGCACCGCGAGCGCGTCAACACCGCCCTGACCGGAAGTCAGTCCGGAACCGTTCTGGTCTCGGACGTCGTAGCCGGTCTGCGCGTCGTCAATGCCTATGCTGCCGAGCACCTCGAGATCCAGACCGAAGATGCAACCGGTGTCGCAGCGCAGGTCACCAGCGCCGGAGCGGTTTTTGTCGGCCCGTGGGCGCCGGTCAGTCTCGGCGACTACTGTGCCGGCTCCAACCACGTCCTGCCGACGGCCGGCTGTGCTCGTCACTCGTCCGGTCTGAGTGTGCAAACCTTCCTGCGTGGCATCCACGTGATCGACTACTCCGAATCGGCGTTGAAAGACGTTGCCGGACATGTCATCACGCTTGCCAATGCCGAGGATCTGCCCGCTCACGGCGAGGCTGTGCGTCTGCGGTTCGAGGCTCTGCGATGAGTGCGGTTCCCGGAGCGTCGATTTCGGTCGACGCGCTCCCGCTTCGCGAGAACCTGCGCGGCAAGTCCGCCTACGGTGCTCCGCAGTTGACGGTTCCCGTTCAGCTCAACACCAATGAGAACCCGCACCCTCCGACGCAGGCGCTCATCGACGACGTCGCTGAATCCGTTCGTGAGGCCGCAAAGGAGCTGCACCGCTATCCCGACCGTGACGCTGTGGCGTTGCGGACGGATCTGGCTGCCTACCTGTCGAAGCAGACGGGTGTGCCGGTCACTGTCGACAATCTGTGGGCCGCCAACGGATCCAACGAAATCCTGCAGCAACTGCTTCAGGCCTTCGCCGGTCCGGGACGCAGCGCGATGGGCTTTGTGCCGTCGTACTCGATGCACCCGATCATCGCCGACGGCACCGACACCGAGTGGGTAGAGGTATTCCGCCGCGACGACTTCGCGCTCGACGTGGATGCTGCCGTCACCGTAATCGCGGAGCGTCGACCGGACGTCGTTTTCGTCACGAGTCCCAACAATCCGACCGGACACAGCGTCGGCATCGCGGAACTACGACGCATCCTCGAGGTCGCTCCGGGCATCGTGATCGTCGACGAGGCATACGCGGAGTTCTCCGCTGCGCCGAGTGCGATGACGCTCATCGACGAGTTCCCGGCCAAGATCGTGGTCACGCGCACGATGAGTAAGGCGTTTGCGTTTGCCGGTGGCCGACTCGGTTACCTTGCTGCCGCTCCCGCGTTCATCGACGCACTGTTGTTGGTGCGCTTGCCGTATCACCTCTCGGTGGTCACCCAGGCTGCCGCGCGGGCAGCGCTGCGTCACGCCGACGAGACCCTCGCCAGCGTGCACGCACTGTCGGCTGAGCGTGATCGAGTGTCGAAGGCGCTGGCGGACTCCGGGTTCCGGGTGATTCCCAGTGACGCGAACTTCATCTTGTTCGGCCAGTTCGCCGACAGCGCCGCTGCTTGGCAGGCCTACCTCGATCGCGGCGTCCTCATCCGCGACATCGGAATCCCCGGATATCTGCGGGCCACTGTCGGACTCGAAGCCGAGAACGACGCGTTCATCAAAGCCAGTGACGAGATCGCCGGTACAGAACTCACCAACGCAGGAGAAACGGTATGAGCGATCGCATTGCGCGGATCGAACGAACGACGCGGGAATCCAGCATCGTCGTCGAATTGAACCTCGACGGGACCGGCATCGTGGACGTCTCCACCGGCGTCCCGTTCTTCGACCACATGCTCACGGCTCTGGGAACTCACGCCAGCTTCGACTTGAATGTTCAGGCCAAGGGTGACGTCGAGATCGACGCTCACCACACCGTCGAGGACACCGCCATCGTTCTCGGTCAAGCGTTGGGTCAGGCTTTGGGAGACAAGAAGGGCATTCGCCGTTTCGGCGATTCCTTCATCCCGATGGACGAAACCCTCGCGCACGCATCCGTCGACGTGTCCGGCCGGCCGTACTGCGTGCACACCGGGGAACCGGATTACATGGTGCATTCCGTCATCGGCGGGTACCCCGGAGTTCCGTACCACGCTGTGATCAATCGCCACGTCTTCGAGTCGATCGCGCTCAATGCGCGTATCGCGCTGCATGTTCGGGTTCTGTACGGACGCGATCAGCACCACATCACGGAGGCCGAGTACAAGGCTGTTGCTCGCGCTCTGCGTGAGGCAGTCGAGCCGGATCCGCGCGTGAGTGGCGTGCCGTCGACGAAGGGCACCCTGTGAGCGTCCTCTTTACCTATCTGCTGTTCATCGGTGCGGGAATCGCTGTGGGCGGAGCGTATTCGATGTTCAAGGTGAACAAATTGGCGTCGGGAATTCTTCTGGCACTGGCAATTCTGGCGGCGGTTGCGGGCGCGCTGCGCATCTGATGGTCGAACGCACATCATCCCCGGGGTTGCTCCGAACCCCGGGCATGATCAGTGTCCTGGTCATGGCGGCTGCCGCTTTTGGTGGCTGGTCCCTACTGCTTCCGGTTGTTCCGCTGGTGGTGGCCCAGTCCGGTGGTTCCGACGCGTTGGCCGGGGCCGTGACGGGCGTCTTCATGGCGACCACTGTGCTGACGCAGCTGCTGGTGCCGCGGTTATTGCGGACCCGTGGCTATCGCCCCGTGCTCGCTGCGGGGTGCGTGTTGCTCGGGCCGCCGTCGCTGGTGCTGCTGATTTCTTCCGATTCGATTGCGGCGTTGTCCGTGTCGGCGGTGCGCGGCATCGGATTCGGATTGCTCACGGTGGCAGGCGGCGCGCTGGTTGCGGAATTGGCGCCCCGGCGGATCCTGGGCCGAGCTACCGGCGCGCAGGGCATTGCGATTGCGGCCTCTCAAATGGCGGGTTTGCCACTGGGTTTGGCGATAGCGGCACGATGGTCGGCGACGCCGGTCTTCATCCTGGGTGCTGTGGTCCCGGCGCTCGCGGTGATTGCCGTAAGCCGGTTGCCGAAACTTCATGCTCAACCCACGGGCACGTCCGCGCGAGTGAGTGTGTTCACGGTTCTTGTTCCCGTGGTCGCGCTCGCGTGCGTGTCAGCGTCGTTCGGCGGCCTGTCCTCACTGTTGCCCATCGCAATCTCGGATCGCGCCGCGATTGCCGGCGTGGTGCTGGCGACGGCCAGTGCGTCCATGTTGGTGGGTCGATACTCGGCGGGATTGATCTCCGATCGGTTCGGTAGCGGCAAGATGCTCGCGCCGGCATTGGTGTCGGCAGCAGTCGGTCTCCTCCTGTTCGCCCAGAGTGTCGACAACGGAGCGACAGTGGTCTTGATCGGTGCTGCAGTGCTTTTCGGGTTCGGATTCGGTGCGGTACAGAATGAATCCCTGGTCATGGCTTTCTCGGCGGCAGGGCCGAAACGAATCGGATCGGCCAGCGCGATCTGGAACATTGCCTACGATGCCGGCACTGGAATAGGCGCGATTGCACTGGGATTTGTGGCCTCGGCAGCGGGATACACGTGGGTGTTTGTCGTCTCGGCAACTGCCGTCGCGTTGATCCCAGCCCTTGCTGCGGGCGGCAGAGTCATCGGGGCGCGGGTTTCCGGACGGGCGTAGCGTTACCGGCGACTCGTGTCGATCAGGGCGCGGGCGATTGTTTTCGAATCGTCGAGAATGAAACTGTTTTTCCTGTGATCGTCTGAGGTAGGGCGGCTTTCCGGAAGTACGTGGCGATCCGGTTGGATTGCCGGCCTGTCCGGACATTCGTAACCTCGACGACAGGTGCAGAGCTCCAGCAACAAGGACCGGCTAGCTGGACGGCAACCCTTCATGCCGATGGGGTGCCCCGGAATCACACCTGGCGGCACACGCGGTGTGTGTCGCAAGCGGCAGTCGTGGCACGAACCAGCAGCGAAGGTGCTGGTGATTTCGCGGCCGATACTGCGCGCTCCCGAGTAGTCCTCGAACAGGAGTTTCGCCTGATGACGTCAACCTCCCCTCTCCACCTAGCCGTCGCGCTGGACGGCGCCGGATGGCATCCCGCTGCGTGGCGAGAACCCCACTCGCGTCCGAGCGAGTTGTTCAGCGCGTCGTATTGGACATCCCTGGTGACCACCGCCGAGCGTGGGCTGCTCGATTTCGTGACCATCGAAGACAGCCTCTCCGTGCCGACTGCGCATCCCTTCGGGCCGGTTGACAACGCCGTCGACAAGGTTCGAGCCCGATTGGACGCGCACCTTGTGGCCGCGAGGCTGGCGCCGGTCACTCGCAACATCGGTTTGGTTCCGACCGTCACGACGACGCATACCGAACCGTTCCACGTCTCCAAAGCTGTTGCAACACTGGACTACACCTCACGTGGTCGAGCGGGATGGCAGGTGAAGGTCTCGGCGTCGGCACTCGAGTCCGGACAGTTCGGACGACGATCGATTCCGGAGCTCAGCGAGCAGGACCGGGAGTCGATCGTCGCGGGTGTGCTTCCGGATTTCGTGCGGGATCTGTTCGACGAATCGGCGGAGGCCGCTGATATCGTGCGGCGCCTCTGGGACAGCTGGGAGGACGGCGCCGAGATCCGTGACGTGGCGCAGCGGCGCTTCATCGATCGAGACAAGGTGCACACCATCGATTTCGAAGGTAAGTATCTGTCCGTTCGGGGACCGTCGATCACGCCGCGACCTCCGCAGGGGCAGCCTGTCGTCACCGCGTTGGCGCACCAGAGCGTTGCCTACGAATTGGCCGCTCGGGCAGCTGATCTGGTTTTCGTGACGCCAACAGGCACCGAGCAGGTCGCATTGATCATCGGTGAAGTGAACGCGGCGCAGGAACGTGTTGGGCGTCGGGGCGAGACGCTGCGTGTGTACGCAGACATCGTCGTCTTCCTCGACGCGGACGGCGAATCGGGGCAGGATCGCCTTGATCGTCTGGATGCATTGTCCGGCGACGAATACCGTTCCGATGCCTACATTTTTGCCGGATCGGTGTCGGCCTTGGCAGATCTCCTGATCGCGTGGCAGGAGAAGGGAATCGACGGGTTCCGTTTGCGTCCCGGGGTCGCGGTGGACGATCTCGACGAAATCTCGGGCCGGCTGGTCCCGGAGTTGCAGAACCGCGGCGTGTTCCGCACCGAGTATCCGCAGGAAAATCTTCGCGGCGTGCTCGGACTGCCCACTAATGTCCCCAACCGCTACGCCGCCGGTACTCCGGCTGCCTGAACCAGAGGAAACCGATCATGAGTTCTCAGCAGCGTAAGCAGGTCATTCTGGGTGCCTACCTGGGCGGAGTGAACCACCACACGGTGTGGTGGGATCCGCAGGCGGGCAGCCAGATCGAATTCGATTCGTTCGAACACACAGCACGGACGGCGGAGCGGGGCAAGTTCGACTTCTTCTTTCTCGCAGAAGGCCTCGCACTGCGCGAACGCGCCGGGCAGGTGTTCGATCAGGACATCATCGGTAGGCCCGATACGTTCACAGTGCTAGCGTCGTTGGCTGCGGTCACGGAGCATCTGGGCCTGGCGGGCACCATCAACGCCACGTTCAACGAACCGTACGAATTGGCTCGTCAATTCGCGACACTCGATCAGCTGTCCGGTGGCCGCGCGGCGTGGAATGTTGTCACGTCCTTCGACGCGTTCACGGGGCAGAACTTCCGCCGCGGCGGATACCTGGATCGTTCGCAGCGATACGAGCGTGCGGAAGAGACGCTCGCGCTCGTCCGCGAACTGTGGGATTCGTGGCACAGTGACGACATTGTCGCGGACAAGGACTCCGGCCGATTCCTCGCTCGACCCGATGCCGGTGAATTCGCCTTCCACGGATCACATTTCGATGTCAGTGGAACATTTACGGTGCCGCGGAGCCCCCAGGGCCGACCGGTCATCCTGCAGGCTGGTGTATCTCCACAGGGGCGCGATTTTGCTGCCGGCAACGCCGATGCGATCTTCTCGCCCTACGGCGATCTACCAGATGCCGTGGAGTTCTACCGCGACATCAAGACACGCGCCATCGCAGCGGGACGCGAGCCGGGTGACATCAAGATTCTGCCGTCTGCGAGTTTTGTCCTCGGGACGTCCGAGGCGGACGCGATCGAGAAGTATCGGGACATTCGCAACCAGCAGGTGACCGGCCAGACTGCGCTGGTTCTGCTCGAACAGATCTGGAACCGCGATCTCTCGGCCTATGACCCCGAAGGTCCGCTGCCCGACATCGCGCCGGATCCCGAAGCAGTTCCCATCATTCAAGGCAAAGCATTTATTCACCAGGACCGGTTCGCGACGGTAGAGCGGTTGCGCGCCGTCGCGGAGAGCAAGAAGCTGACCCTGCGTGAGGTTGTGATCGATCAGTTCGAACGCGGCCCGATCGTCGGGACAGCGCAGCAAGTGGCCGAGAAGATCGATTCGTTTGTCCAGAACGACGGTTCGGACGGCTTCATCATCGGATCGCACGTGGTGCCGACAGGTTTGGACGAGTTCGTGGACGAGGTAGTGCCACTCCTGCAAGATCGTGGTTCCCTGCGCGCCGATTACGAAGGAACGACATTGCGGGACAATCTCGGTCTTGCGATTCCGGCGGAACGAGAGAAGGCGTCTGCTCGCTGACATCGATGACCGCACCGGGCCCAGCCGAACAACGGCTGGGCCCGGTGCGCTGAATTATCGAGCGATGCGGAGCACCATTGTTTGATCACAGAGTCTTGTTGACTGAGGAGATTTCATGCCCACACGTTCGGTACCGCTGCAGAAGTTGGGCTTTCTGACGATCGGTCTCTTCGACGAGCATCGGCCCGAACTCGGTCACGAGTCGACTCTCGACATTATCGAGCTGGGGGAGAAGCTCGGATTCGACAGTGCGTGGCTGCGGCACCGGCACCTGCAGTTCGGAATCTCGTCGCCGATAGCGGTCATGGCTGCGGCATCGCAGCGCACTCGACGAATCTCGTTGGGGACAGCGGTCACGCCCCTGGGGTGGGAGAACCCACTGCGTCTCGCCGAGGATTTCGCAACCGTCGACATCCTCTCCGGTGGTCGCGTCAATCCCGGCGTGAGTGTCGGTCCACCGATGCAGTACGAACGGGTGAAGGCTGCGCTCTATCCGGATACGGCCGATGTCGAGGATTTCAGCTACGAACGTGTGCATCGGCTTCTTCGGGCCGTCGAAGGAAAACCGGTATCCGGGTGGAGCGGAACGGAGGGAATCGAGCAGTTCTCGGATCGGGTACAACCGCATTCGCCTGGTCTGCGAAGTCGAATGTGGTACGGCGGAGCGAGTTTACGGTCTGCCGAGTGGGCTGGAAAGACCGGACTGAATCTATTGGTGAGCAGTGTGGTGAGGGCTGAGGAATCGACGGATTTCGACGAGATTCAGTACTCGCACATTCAGCGGTTCCGTGAACATCATCCCGCCGGTGAGGCTGCTCGGGTGTCGCAAGGCCTCGTTGTCATCCCCACGGACACCGCGTCGAACGAGCAGATCCGCAAGTATCGTGACTATGCGGATAGCAGGCTCGCCCGCACGAGCGAACCTCAGGGACCGGCGCGCATGATGTTCGCCCCCGACCTCGTCGGAAGTTCGGACGAGATTGCCGACACGCTCTATGAAAATGCGGCGTTCCGTGCCGTCGACGAAGTAGCGTTTGCTCTGCCGTTCAGTTTCGATCATTCGGACTACGTGCAGATACTGACCGACATGGCGACCAAGCTGGGTCCAGCGCTGGGCTGGGAGCCGATCCCGGATTCGGGTGCAGGCGGCGAAGTAATCGGCGCCGACGTTGCCCGATAGAGTTGGGGCATGAGCGCTTCCACGATTGCCGTCCTCGACTACGGCTCCGGCAACCTGCATTCGGCCACCCGCGCATTGGCGCGCACCGGCGCACAGGTGGAGGTAACCAGCGATCCCAAGGTGGCGTTGGCCGCAGACGGCTTGGTCGTTCCCGGCGTCGGCGCATTCGCGGCGTGCATGGAGGGCCTGCGTGAGGTTCGGGGGGAGCGGATCATCGGTCAGCGCCTTGCCGGCGGCAGGCCGGTTCTGGGCATCTGCGTCGGCATGCAGATTCTGTTCGAGCGCGGCGTCGAATTCGGCGTCGAAGCCGAGGGCTGCGGTGAATGGCCCGGCACTGTCGAGCGGTTGAAGGCCGATGTTCTGCCGCACATGGGCTGGAACACCGTCGAAGCACCCGAGTCCAGCACCCTGTTCAAAGGTATCGACGCCGACACGCGCTTCTATTTCGTGCACTCGTACGGTGTGCAGAACTGGGAACTGCCGCCGTCCGAACACATCGCCGCACCCAAACTCACCTGGGCTGACCACGGCGGAAAGTTCCTCGCTGCCGTCGAGAACGGTGCGTTGTCCGCAACGCAGTTCCACCCTGAGAAGTCGGGCGACGCGGGTGCTGAACTGCTGAGCAACTGGGTGCAGAGTTTGTGACCCCACCTTCGGGTAAATACAGCGGAGACAACTTTTCGTTGGCTCGTCTGGCGCTGTTCTCGCTCGGCGCCGCCGTGGCTGTTCTCGCCATCACGACGGCGGTCGTGGTTCTGGCAGATCCGACGCCTGTCGTGGGACTCGTCATCGGCCTCGTCGGGGTTGCCGCGGCTATCGCGGCGATGGGCGTCGTATCCAAGCGGATGACCCGAAAAGCCTTCGGTGACGGTGATCAAGACCCGACACACGGTTCCGGGTCCTGACCGACTAGGGTTATCGCACGTGAGCCTGGTCCTTTTGCCTGCTGTGGATGTTGTCAACGGTGAAGCTGTTCGCCTCGTGCAAGGAGAGGCGGGAAGCGAGACCGGTTACGGGTCGCCCCGCGACGCCGCCCTTGCGTGGCAGAACGACGGCGCCGAATGGGTACATCTTGTCGACCTCGATGCTGCCTTCGGCCGCGGATCCAACAGCGAACTGCTGGCAGGCGTCATCGGCGACCTGACGGTCAAGGTCGAGTTGTCCGGTGGAATCCGTGACGACGACTCCCTCGAAGCCGCACTGGCCACCGGCTGTGCCCGCGTCAACCTCGGCACCGCCGCCATCGAAGATCCCGAGTGGTGCGCGCGTGCATTGGCCAAGTACGGCGACAAAATTGCCGTGGGCCTCGACGTGCGTCTGGTCGACGGCCAGTACCGCACCCGCGGTCGCGGCTGGGTCACCGACGGCGGCGACCTCTGGGAAACCCTCGCTCGCCTGGACCGTGACGGCTGCACGCGTTACGTCGTCACCGACGTATCGAAGGACGGCACCCTCACCGGTCCCAATCTCGAACTTCTGAGCCAGGTGTGCGCTGTCACCGACGCCCATGTTGTTGCGTCCGGTGGTGTCTCGACCATCGACGATTTGTTGGCCATCTCCAGCTTGGTGGATCAGGGCGTCGAAGGTGCGATTGTCGGCAAGGCGCTGTATGCCGGACGCTTCACCCTTCCCGAAGCACTTGCTGCAGTTTCCGGTTAGATTCGCTTGATGACCCCGCCGCGTGACCTCGACGAACTCCTCGCGATTGCCGGTGGGCTGCTCGACGGAGTTCACGATCAGTTCGTATCCGGTGTCGGCTCGCCCAGTGCAGTCCGCAAGGGCTGGAGCGATTTTGCCACCGAGGTAGATCTTGCACTCGAGAAGCGGCTGTCTTCGGAGTTGTTCGACCGCACCGGGATTGAGGTGCACGGCGAGGAATTCGGCGGCCCGGACATCGAGTCCGGGCTTGTCTGGGTCCTCGATCCCATCGACGGCACGTTCAACTACTCGGCCGGCCTCCCGCAAGCCGGAACGCTGCTTGCACTACTCGACGACGGTGTTCCGGTCCTGGGGTTGACCTGGTTGCCCTTGATCGGGCATACCTACGCGGCAAAGTCCGGCGGTCCGTTGTTGGTGAACGGCGCGGCGGTTCCGCCTTTGGAGTCGACCGATCTTGCGTCGTCGATTGTCGCATTGGGTGCGCTCAACGCGAAGAGTCGTGGACGAATTCCCGGCAGCTACCGCCTCGAGGTGCTGGCTGAAATCAGCAAGGTGTCGTCTCGCATCCGTATCCACGGCAGCACCGGAGTGGATCTGGCCTTCACCGCGGCAGGCATTTTAGGCGGTGCGATCGTCTACGGGCACAATGCGTGGGACAACGCGGCGGGGGTCGCACTGGTCCGCGCGGCAGGTGGGGTGGTGACCGACCTAGCCGGAAACCCGTGGACCGTAGAATCGGATTCGGTACTTGCTGCCGCTCCCGGTGTTCACGGTGAAATTCTCGACATCCTTACATCGCTCGGTGATCCGCGCGCTTCGTCCTCAGGAGGACCAACGTCATGACCCTCGCAGTTCGTGTGATCCCGTGCCTCGACGTCGATGCCGGGCGAGTGGTCAAGGGTGTCAACTTCGAGAACCTCCGCGACGCGGGTGACCCAGTCGAACTTGCTGCAGCGTACGACGCCCAGGGCGCCGACGAGCTGACTTTTCTGGACGTGACAGCGTCGACGTCTGATCGTGGCACGATGCTCGACGTCGTAAGTCGAACTGCCGAGCAGGTTTTCATTCCGCTGACGGTTGGCGGCGGTGTGCGCACGGTCGAAGACGTCGACCGTCTGCTGCGGGCCGGAGCCGACAAGGTCAGCGTCAATACCGCCGCCATCGCGCGTCCCGAACTGCTCAAAGAATTGAGTGAGCGTTTCGGTTCACAGTGCATCGTTTTGTCCGTCGACGCCCGGACAGTGCCGCAGGGCCAACCGGACACCCCGTCCGGCTGGGAGGTCACGACGCACGGCGGCAAGCGCGGAACCGGCATCGACGCGGTCGAGTGGGCCGAGCGTGGCGCAGAGTTGGGCGTCGGTGAGATCCTGCTCAACTCCATGGATGCCGACGGCACCAAGGCCGGTTTTGATCTGCTGATGATCCGCGCTGTCCGCGCCGCTGTTCACGTCCCGGTCATCGCCAGTGGCGGTGCCGGCCTGGTCGAGCATTTTGCGCCCGCAGTCGAAGCCGGCGCTGACGCAGTCCTCGCAGCCAGTGTCTTCCACTTCGGTGATCTGAGCATCCCGCAGGTCAAGGACGCTATGCGCGCCGAGGGGATTGTCGTTCGTTAGGCGTTATCTGCTCGGATTCCGTCGAACATCATCCGGGTGATCGCCTGGTTGAGTGCGGTGCAGTCCACGGACGATTCCGCTCGTAGTCCCTGTATGCCGCTGGCCAGCATCATTCCGTTGACGGCCTGTGCCGTGTTCGCGATATCGAGGTCGGCGCGGAGGTAGCCGCATTCGACGCCGTGTCGGAGGTATCCGGCGGTGAGTGCGGCGGCCTGGTCGAGTAGGTCGAGCATGCGGCCGGTGAGGTCGGCGTCGACACCTGTTGTCTCGAAGAGCAGTACCCGCGGGATCCGGGGGTCGTCGAAGAAGATCCGGGGGAGTGCATCCGCGATGCGCGCTACCTGAGCGCGGTACTCGTCCAAGGTGTTTGCTGCATCCGGCGCATTGTCGGTGGCGAGTGCGGTGATGATCTTGGCGATCAGGTCGTCGATGACGTGATCGATAATGTCGCGTTTGTTCTCGAAGTAGCGGTAAAACGTGCCGTGGCCGATGCCGAGAGTTGTTGCAATGTCAGCGATCCCGGTGGCGTGATAGCCGCGTTGGGCAAAGCACTCGAACGATGCGTCGATGATCTCGCGGCGCAGTTCCGCCTTTTTTCGCTCCGCTCGGGTTATGGCCTTGGTCACGCTGAAGATGATACCGTCTTCCATAACGGAATGACGTGTCAGTTTCTGATGTGCGGTTCACGAGGGGATTCGATCTGATGGCAGTGCAGTACGACGCAGTAGTGGTGGGGGCGGGCTTCGGCGGAATGGGTGCGGCCATTCAGCTCAAGCGGTTGGGTCTGAACAACCTGGCGATTCTCGAGCGTGAGGATGATCTGGGTGGAACGTGGCACGTCAATCGCTATCCCGGATTGGCGGTCGACATCGCATCGGTCACCTACTCGTATTCGTTCGAGCCCAATCCTCATTGGTCGAGACTCTTCGCGCCGGGGGCGGAACTCAAGAAATACGCCGACCATGTCGCAGACAAATACGATCTACGACGGCATATGACGTTCGGCGCTGTGGTGAACGGTGCGCGGTGGGACGAGGACGAGGCGCACTGGGTGGTGTCCGTGGACGGGCAGCCTGAGATCACCGCCACCTATCTACTGACGGCAACGGGTTTTCTCTCCCAACCACACCGACCGGATATCTCCGGTATCGATGAATTTGCGGGCAAGATCATTCACACCACGGCGTGGGACGATTCGTACGATCTTTCCGGAACGAAGACCGCAATTATCGGAACCGGTGCTACCGCAGTGCAACTCATTCCGGAAGTTGCTCGGCAGGCCGCGGATCTGACCGTGTATCAGCGCACGCCGATCTGGGTTGTTCCCAAGCTGGACGTGCCCATTCCGTCGGCTGTTCAGAAACTCTTTTCTCGAATTCCGTTGACTCAGCGGATCGCGCGCGCGGTCAGCTCCGGAATTCTGGAAATGATCATGGTGAGCGCTGTATTGCACTACAGGCAGGTCAAGCTGATCAACAAAGGTGCCGCGGCAGCATCGCGTGCCTTCCTGCGGTCACAGGTCCGCGACGCGGCACTTCGCAAGCAACTTACTCCGGACTACGACTTCGGGTGCAAGCGACCTACCTTCTCCAACAGTTACTTTCGAACATTCACCAAACGCAACGTTCACCTCGAGACGACGTCGATCGATCACATTGCCGCCGACGGTATCGTCACGGTCGACGGGCGTAAGACCGAGATCGACACTCTGGTGCTGGCAACCGGGTTCAACCTGTGGGACGTCAACTTCCCGGCTATCGAGGTCATTGGCCGTGAGGGCCGAAATCTCGGAAAGTGGTGGCGTGACAACCGTTTTCAGGCGTATGAGGGAGTCTCTGTCCCGCATTTTCCCAACTTTCTCACTTTGGCGAGCCCGTATTCGTACAGCGGACTGTCGTACTTCACGACCATCGAATCGCAGATGCAGCACATGGAGCGACTGTTCGGTGAGCTGAAGCGGCGAGGCGCAGACACCTTCGAGGTCACCGAGGCAGCCAACTCCGAGTTTCTCGACCGAATGACCGAAAACCTGGCCGACTCCGTGTTCTACGGCGGCAGCTGCCAGACCGCGCGAAGCTATTACTTCAACCAGCACGGTGAGGCGGCGATCTTGCGGCCCACGTCGACGCGCAACGCGTTTGTCGAGGCGAAGCGCTTTCCTCTCGAGGACTATTTGATCTCGTGAACCACTCCTAGTCGGCGGCGGCGGCGGTGCGTCGCGCCGAAAAGGGATATCCTGACTTTGGACTTCTCGAGATCAGTGCCAGCGAATCTTCGGGGAGGGCTGGTTGGTGCAAGGTTGATGTCGGAAATCGATCCGTTTGGTACGCAGCGTGCTGATCCGTTCAACACGGCGCACGATACTTCGAACGTCGTCTCCGAACTGGAGATGTCGGGGCTGGAGGACGCTCGCGAAATCGGGCGCGGCGGCTTCGGTGTCGTCTATTGCTGTTCGCAGCCGCGTTTGGACCGCATCGTGGCCGTGAAGGTTCTCACCGCGAGCGTTGAACAGGACAACGATGCTCGTTTCGTTCGTGAACAACACGTGATGGGGAGGCTGACCGGCCACCCGAACATCGTCAACGTTTTGCACGTCGGCACCACGGCAAGCGGTCACCCCTACATCGTGATGCCGTATCACCCGCGAGGATCTCTGGAAACGAGAATTCGTTCAACGGGGCCGCTGTCGCTGAACGAAACTCTGAGACTTGGAGTGAAAATAGCCGGCGCTCTCGAAAGTGCTCATCGACTCGGGATTCTCCACCGCGACGTCAAACCGGCGAACATCTTGTTCACCGATTACGGCGAGCCGGCGATTACGGACTTCGGGATCGCGCACATTGTGGGCGGATTCGAAACGTCCACCGGTACCGTAACCGGATCACCGGCGTTCACGGCACCCGAAATTCTCAGCGGCGAGCCACCCAGTGTCGCGGGAGATATTTACGGTCTCGGTGCAACGCTGTTCTGCGCAGTATCCGGACATGCGGCATTCCAGCGTCGCAGCGGGGAGGAATTGATCGCACAGTTCTTGCGGATCACGACCGAGCCGATTCCCGACCTCCGTGAACTGGGAATCCCGGAAGGGATGTCTGCTGCCATCGAGCGAGCGATGAATGCCGACCCGCTTCGACGGACTGCTTCTGCCCGCGACTTCGGCGAAGAACTTCGACAGATCCAGTCTGCCAAAGGTTTTCCCGTTACCGATATGGCACTGTTGACAACCGAAGCGGGGGAGCCGAGTCAACAGGATTCCGCCAGTACTGGCGGCAGAAGTGCCGTGTCGTCGGCGACTCCCACGTCCACGCCCCCTGTCGGCAAGTTGCCGTTGGAATTGACGAGCTTCATCGGTCGACGGCGAGAGTTGACTGAAACCCAAGTGAAGATTCTCGAATCCAGGCTGGTCACATTGACGGGTGTCGGCGGCGTAGGAAAGACACGGCTGGCAGTCAGAGTTGCCGCGAATCTGCGACAGAAGTTCGATGACGGAGTCTCCGTAGCCGAGTTGGGCGAACTTCAGGATGCGTCGTTGCTCGCCGACCTTGTTGCGTCCTCGCTGGGGATCAGAGATCGAACCGGCCCTCTCGAAGACGTATTGGCGGACTTTCTGGCCAACCGGAACGTGCTGCTGTTGTTGGACAACTGCGAACACCTCGTCGGTGCAGTTGCCGATCTGGCCACGTTTCTTCTGCGTGTCTGTCCGGACCTTCGCATTCTGGCAACCAGTCGAGAGCCACTCGGAATCGGTGGTGAGACTGTTCTTCGGGTGCCGCCGTTGTCCGTGCCCGCCCCTGATCTCGAAACATCGCTTCACGGTTTGTCCCGCTACGACGCGATTACGTTGTTCACCGACCGGGCTGCGGCGGCATTGCCTGGCTTCGAGCTGACCGAGGGAAACAAGTCTACGGTTGCGCGAATTTGTCAGCGACTCGACGGTTTACCCCTACCTATCGAACTGGCTGCTGCCCGATTGCGTTCGATGTCCGTCGAACAAATCCTGGATCGGCTGACCGACCGGTTCAAGTTACTCACGCTCGGTAGCCGCAATGCACCGTCCCGCCAACAGACGTCGAGATTGTGCATCGACTGGAGTTACGATCTCTGCACGAGATGGGAACAGCAGCTGTGGGCGCGGCTATCCGTTTTTGCCGGCGGCTTCGAACTCGATGCAGTGGAAAGCATTTGCTGCGGCGATCACAGCCCCGACGAGTTGCTCGACGGGATGGCCTCGCTGGTCGACAAGTCGATCCTGATCCGCGAAGAATCGGAAACCGTCGTGCGTTTCCGGATGCTCGATACGCTCCACGACTACGGCCGAGAGAAAGCAGAAGAATCCGGCGACTACGGTTCGTTGCGGCGGCAACATCGTGACTGGTACCGAAAGATGGTGTTGGAAGCGGAAACCGAATGGATCAGTGCCCGGCAGAAAGACTGGATCGATCGACTAGGGAGAGAACAATCAAATCTCCGTGAGGCGATGGACTACGCGGAGTCGACGCACAGTGACGACGGACTCGGGTTGCAGATTGCAGGCGCACTGTTTCCGTTCTGGCTCTCGCGTGGACTGTTCAGCGAGGGACGCTACTGGCTCGATCACCTTCTGGACATCGATCTCGAGTATCCGACCGTGGACAGAATCAAAGCTCTGTGCGCCAGTAGCGTTCTCGCCGAAATTCAGGGTGCGCTCGACGTCGCGACCGGACGTGTCGCCGAAGCCGTCGAGCTGGCCGAGAACCTGGACGTTTTCGAGCATCTCGATTTGTCCGAGCACCTCGACGAGTGGACCTCGCAAGCCAGGGTGATCCAAGCGCAAGGTTGCCTCGAACTGTTTCTCGGCGACGCTCAGCGCGCGTGCGACTACCTGAGGAAGGCGTTGGATCTGGTCGGCACCGGCGATGACCTCGCCTTGCGGGTGTGGATTCTGAACACCCTCGGAATGGCGTACGAAGCCAACGGTGAGACGGACCGGTCCATCTCCTGTCACGAGCAGGTTCTGGCGATCACGCAGCGCACCGGCGAATCGGTATACCGGTCCTACTCGCTGTGGTCGATGGGCGTCGCGGTCTGGCGGCAAGGAGATCTCGCCTACGCAGCCGACCTCGTCAAACAAGCATTGCGTATCGCCGAACGCGTCGAGGAGCCTCTCACTGCGACGGTGTGTCTGGATGCGCTCGCCTGGATCGCCGGCGCCGAACACGACGAACGTCGCGCCGTTGTCTTGATGGGCGCCGCCGAAGTGATCGTCGACATGGTGAACAGTTCGCCGGTTCTGTTCCCGAGCTTGGGAAACTATCGACAGCGATGCGAGCAGGAAACGCTTCGTGCGCTTGGCGGCCAGGCTTTTCGCAATGCGCGAATGCAAGGGCATGCACTGGACTTTCACGAGTCCGTAGCCTTTGCGCTGCAAGAGAATCCGTCGATTACCGGCCAGGCGGCCGGATTGAGTGCGCGTGAACAACAGATTGCCGATCTCGTCGCAGTTGGCCTCGACAACAAAGCCATCGCGGACAAGCTCGCGATCTCGGTTCGGACAACTCAACGGCACATCGAGCACATTCTGACGAAGTTCGGTTTCACCTCACGCTCACAACTCGCCGCGCGCGAGTTGGAGCACCCCTCGTAACGCTGGAGAGCGTGACGCGTTGCAGTAGTCCGCGCAGCTGCCGGAAAGAACTTGGATAGCAGTCAGGCGGGAACCGGCTGGTTCTCCGGTGCGTCCAACTGTGTGAAGCCTGCTGTCGTTAGGGGGAGTGCTATGAGGGCGTGGGGCGCTTGTCTGTCGGTTTCAGTGGTCGCCCTACTCGGGGGATGTTCCTCGACGGTTGAGGGTGAGGCCTACCCTGTCGATTCGATCGGAATGTTCGATCCGTGCGCGGTTCTCAGTCAAGATGACCTTTTGAAGCTGGGCGTCGATCCGGGCACTCAGCGCGTGGATCTCTTAGACACCCACATCGATGGATTCAACGTGTGTAGTTGGGAGGGGGCATGGTTCTATCTGGGTCTCACATCAGCTGATCGTTCATTCGAAGCTGTGGAGGAGAATTCCGCGATACGCGATCCGCGGCGAGGCGAAATTGCGGGACGTAGCATTCTTGTGTACCAAGAGCGTGACGACGACGGGGATTTGGCGTGCAACGTAGCTTTCGCGACAGCGCAGTCAACCGCGTTGGTGCGTGTCGGTGCAAAATTTGGTATCGATCGGCCTGAAACACCATGCGCACTCGTCGAGCGCGCAGCGCAACGTATCGTTCCGCTGCTTCCCTAACCGGTTCGAACTTCCTCTAGATCGTGTTGCTGAGAGTGAGCGTGAGATTAGTGTCAAATCCGGAGCAGGTTTTCAACGTGAACCCGAATGTTGCGAAACCGCTGGCAATTGCATGTGAGGCTCTTGTTGCCGAGTATCGATTGTTGGTCAACGATGCACAGCACATCAAGCAGCTTGGAGGCTTCGGAACTCTGAAGTCCGGGCTTGCTCTCCAAGAAAAATTTCAAGAGAAGGCATTTGGTAGTCCAGACTCATTGGTCAATGCATTGGAAAGTCACATCACGGTAGTCGATGGCATGCGCGCGTACTTCCAGAAGTGCATCGATAACGCCGCGATGCAGGAACAGCAAAACGTCGACTCACTCAGGGGTGTGGGTCGGATCAACTGAATTACGTTGAACGACTTGAAATTTTTCGAGCCGTTGGCTTGACCGCATGGAATATTCGTGGATGGTTGGTCAGACGGGCTATGTGGTGAGTTGCGTTTCCGTGAGGCCAGCACGACGACGCACTACAGTAGATTCACTGGTAATCAATTGCGATTCCTGGTGATTGAACTGTCAGCGGCAAATAACGGCACCGATATCTCTGGTTCATCGGAGATGAGTGCGGTTGTGTGGCCTGTCTGATTCGCGTAGTTGAGATCCGCGCAATCGTCGGGCGGCAGCATTCGCGCGGGAGGGCAGTGAACCTGAAAGTGCAATGTCGCCGCGGATAGTCATGCTGACTTACGCGTCCATGTCGTCGATTTCACTCCGGCGGGAACCAGGACAATCGGGTATCGATTTTGGCGGTTCAGGCGTGCGGCAACAGAACTGTGTACCAACTGGCCCATCGCGGAAATCGGACCTCGGCGAGGTGCCCCGATCACAATGGTGAACGCGTCGTGTTTTTCCGCCGTCGACAGGATGACGACTGCGGGATCCCCGTGGTTGCAGTCGTATGTCCAATCGCCGGTGTGAGATTTCAGTGCGGAGAGTGTGCGCTCACGTTGGGAGGACAGGGCGGAACTGAGGCGTTTCTCGAACTGGGGCGAATCGGTTTCCACGGGTTGGTCCTCGGCAGTGATGCAGTGAACGACGTGAAGCGATGCATCTTCCGCGCGGGCAAGTGAGAGTGCAAAGTCCAGTACATGGCCGCTAGACGGTTCACTGCCGATGCCGACCACAACATGGCGCGGATGGGCGATGCCGGTTGCCGGGCTTTCGAGGTGAAACGTGTGTTCTGGGTGTGGTCCGTCGTGGTGTTTCTTCATCGTGCGCGATCCTTCGCAGGAGATCGGAACTACGAGTTCAGCACTTTGACGTCTATTTTACGGCGGTCGTCGTTGGATTTCTTCAGGCGGATTCCGCAGGTGGGGGTGTGGGACGGTATAAACGTCCTATGAGTCTTGACCCCGCGATTGCAGCAAAACTGAAGCGAAACGATGCCGGACTGTTCAGCGCAGTTGCGCAGGAAAAATCCACGGGTGACGTGTTGATGGTCGCGTGGATGGATGACGAAGCGCTTGCTCGCACGCTGGAAACCCGTAAGGGAACGTACTATTCGCGTTCACGTCAGCAGTATTGGGTCAAGGGAGAGACGTCGGGCCACACGCAGCACGTCCACGAAGTTCGCCTCGATTGTGACGGCGATTCGGTCCTTCTGATCGTCGATCAGGAAGGCGCCGCGTGCCACACCGGCACCCACACCTGCTTCGATACCGACGTTCTACTCGCTGCAGAGTAGGAAACTTCGCCAACGAAGGGGAGCAAGTATGGCCGCGACGAAGACTCCACAACCGCTCGACTATTCGTTTACCTCGCCCATCGAGAAGGACGGCGCATTCGCGACGTTTCTGACAGTACCGGGGTCGGCGGAACTGCTCGGCACTCGGCGAGCAGTCAAGGTGGTCGGAACGCTTGACGGCGAGCACCCTTTCGAAGCAACGTTGATGCCCTCTGGTGACGGACCGCATTGGTTGCCGCTGAGGGTTGCGCTGTGCAAGGCGATCGGTAAGAGCGCGGCCGGTGAAGAAGTGTCGGTCCACCTGCATCAGCGTTTGAGCTGACACCGGGTAGAGAACGTCTGCGCGGACTAGCATCGGAATAGTCTGGTTGTTGCGGGACTTCCGCGCCACGAGCGGAGACAACGATGGTGTACCGGCTCATCGAAAGTGCGACGGTATTCGTTCACTTCAGCTTCATTCTCTACGTGGTATTCGGTGGGTTCGTGGCGTGGAAGTGGCGTCGTACTATTGCTTTTCATCTTGTCGCCGTCGCGTGGGGTGCAGGTTCGGTCCTGATCGGATACGACTGTCCGCTGACGAATCTCGAAAACTGGGCTCGCCGGATGGCGGGAATCTCCGAATTACCGTCTACCGGGTTCATTTCCCATTACATCGCCGGCGTTTTCTACCCCGTCAGTATCGAAGCGATTGTCCAGGGTGTTGCCGCTGCGGTGGTCGTGGGTTCCTGGGTGGGCTACGTGCTGCTCGGACGCCACGTGAGGCCCGCGTCGACGGAGGCGCACTCGCGCCACTGACGGATTCTTCGGGCGAGCGGATTCCTTCAGGCGAGGTTGGTGTCCCACGCGAAGCCGTCAGGGTCGGTGAACGGCTCCCCGTCGCCGGTGATGACGATCCGGTGTGATCCGTTCCCGTCAGGAGAGACACCTGCATCCTTTGCCAGGGCCTTCCGTCCGTACAGGGCAACTGTGAGCTTTGCCGGCGGAGCTGTGAACTGCACGTATTTGCGTCCGTAGCTTTTCGACACTTCGAGGCCGTGATCCACGTAGAACTGTTTGCTCGCCTTGACGTCGTCGACGCCGAGTAACAACACGAGGTCTTCGATCTCCCGGGTCGCCGGTCCGGTGTTCTTCTTCGAGGACGTGGCAATTTTCCAGATTGCGCCGTCCGGAGCCTGCACAACACCGCCATATCCCCAGAAAGACTTCTTGACGGGCTTCAGCTCAGTGGCACCGCCGTCGAGAGCCGCACCGACAAAGACGTCGACGATGTTCGGCTGCGACACGACAAGGGAAAGGGTGTAGCCGCGGAAGCCGGTTGTCGGTGTCTGCGCCGCTCGTACGTGCACGCGGTCTCCGACGCCGAAGGCTGCGTAAAAAGATTGGGCGGCTGCGGGATCGGGGACCTCGAGGATCACAGACTCTGCGGTGGTCATCTTGGCGCTCCTCGTTGAAGTGCGAGCGGACTGGGGATCACGTGGTGAATTCATGTCTGTAACGGTAGTTTCGGTGCGGCAGTCGACGCTTCTCGATTCCTGATCGGTTTTGCGTGCGCTCCGGGCTCTACGAGTTTGCCGGGAAAGCAACAGATCTGGTGTGCAGGTACAGATCGCGCAACAGGGAGACCTCGGAAAGATGATGGATCAGCTCGCGATGGATGTGCAGCACCAGATCGGCCATCGACAATTCGGGGTATGGCTCCTTCGCTCCGACTGATTCCCGGAGTTCGCTCTCGCCGAGGTTTCGCACTCCGGTGAGCCAGATATCGAGTTGCGCCTCGAGTTGCTCTAGCGCCTCGCGCCCGGTGCCGGCGTACTCCCAGGTCTCGTACGAAGCGGCCGCGGCACCGAAGTGTGATGCATTGCGCGCAGCAAGCACACCGACAATGACATGGCCGAGTCGCCACGCGATCGTCGTGAACGGCGGCGGGGCCGGCTCGGGAAATGCGTAGTCGATTGTGAACTCTCCAGCCCCGACGTGCATCGGTGCCGTCGACTGGCCACGAGGGCGAACACTCCAGGCATCGGGCCCGGGGGACCAGAAGTACTCCTCGTCGGTGAGTCCGTCGAGTCGAGATTTGAGCTGATGGTTCCAATGGAATTCCCACTGCTCGCGAAGTGCCCAATTCCAGTCGAAGTCACGTGCGTCCATGTACTCACTCTGCCCGGTATTTGCTCCTCCTGTCAGGAGTTTGGGGCCGGGCAGAGTCGCTATTTACACGCGTCGGAGAGCAATCACGGGGATGGTGCGGATTCCAGCCGTCTTTTCCGCGTACTCTGCAAAACCCGGGTACCGCTTGGCTTGCTCGTCGAAGATTTTGTCGCGATTGTCGCCGGTCACTTCGCTGACGGAAACCGAATATTTCTCCGTGCCGACTTCTACTTCGGTGCGGTCCGATGCTGTGAGGTTGTAGTACCAGTCCGGATTGGTGGGAGCGCCGGCTTTGGACGCGAACACGTAGATGGTGTCTGGGTCTTGCTCATCTGCCAGATACATCATCGGGCTGACGAATTCACGTCCGGACTTTCGGCCTCGATGGTGGACCAAGACCATCGGCGCGCCTTCGAACGGGCCGCCCACGTGACCTTCGTTTTCTCGGAACTGGGCAATGATGTCTGCGTTCCAGTCGTCAGTACTCATCGTCGTCTCCTGGTTAGGTCTGTGGGTTTCCGGCACCAAAATCTTGGCATAACTTTCGCCTGGGCGGAGTTACGTCCGAACATTATTGATCTATTATCTACGCATGAACGCAGATAGTCAGATTTGTAGGCGGAAGCTTCCCGATGATCAGGTAGATCTCGTCGTCGAGGTGTTCCGGATGCTCGCTGACGCGACACGGGTGCAGATTCTGTGGGCGTTGGTCGATCGAGAGTGCTCGGTGAACGAACTAGCGGAACGCGTCGGAAAGCCCGCACCGTCCGTCTCGCAGCACCTGGCGAAACTGCGGATGGCTCGATTGGTGCGCACCCGTCGTGAAGGCACCACCGTGTTCTATCGCCTCGAGAACGACCATGTGCGCCAACTGGTTACCGACGCGGTCTTCAATGCCGAGCATGCGGGTCCGGGCTTGCCGGGGCATCACCGCACCGCCGGAGAACTTCGCGAGATACATCCGGAGCGCGCATCGCGCGGTGGTGAGGAGGAGGGGGCGTCATGACGCACGAACCCCGCGTTGGACACGGGCACGGCCACAGTCATTCTCGCGGCGGATTCCGGTCTGCCGTGCGCGATGTCTTTGCCCCACACAGCCACGACGCGGCCGACAGTGTCGACGACGCGCTCGAATCGAGCGAGATCGGTATCCGAGCAGTCAAGATCAGTTTGGTGGCGCTGGGAATCACTGCAACGGCGCAAGTGGCGATTGTCGCGATCTCCGGGTCGGTGGCGCTCCTGGCAGACACCATTCACAACTTCTCCGATGCTCTCACCGCGATCCCGCTGTGGATTGCCTTTGCACTTGGGCGACGAGCGGCAACCCGCCGCTATACCTACGGATTTGGCCGGGCCGAGGACCTGGCGGGCCTGTTCGTCCTGGCTATGATCGCGCTGTCGGCGGTGATTGCAGGCGTCGAGGCAATTCGACGGCTCGTCAATCCGATCGAGATCGATCATCTGGGATGGGTCGCTGCCGCTGGTCTGGTGGGCTTCATCGGCAACGAACTAGTGGCGTTGTATCGGATCAGGGTCGGTCGGCAGATCGGTTCTGCTGCTCTGGTGGCTGACGGATTACACGCTCGGACAGACGGATTCACGTCATTGGCTGTTCTGCTCGGTGCGGGGGGAGTGGCGTTGGGGTTTCCGCTTGCTGACCCGATCATCGGGCTGGTCATCACCGCAGCAATAGTTGCCGTGCTCCGCAGCGCTGCGCGTGACGTGTTTCAGCGCCTCATGGACGGCGTCGAACCGGAATTGGTGGACGAGGCTGAAACTGCCTTGTGTGGGGAACCTGGTGTTCTGGGGGTTCGGGGTTTGAAGATGCGGTGGATCGGTCATCGGTTACATGCGGATGCAGAACTCGACATCGATCCTTCTACGAGTCTTGCGCAGGCCCACGCGATTGCGCACAGCGCCGAACACACGTTGACGCACGCAGTCCCGAAGCTGTCGTCAGCGTTGGTACACGCGTACCCCGCCCACTCATCGCTCGACAGCCATACAACAACATGACCACTTTGTTCTAAATATCCTGTTCACTAGGGGTTTCCTCGGTACGCTACGAAGCGTCGATCGGACGTATCTCACGCCGCCATGGAACGGGGAAACCAGTGATCGCTTGGTACAGAAGGTCGCTAGTCGCCCTGGTCGTGGTGTCTATGACGGTTGCCTTGGCTGCGTGCGCAACGAGTGATCCGGTATCCGGTGCAGGGGGCAATTTCGGTTCGGACGGGGCGCCGGTCGACTTTCGGGAACCGGTCAAACTCAGCAGCGTCGACGGGGTTCTCGAAGTGCGATTGTCTGCGAACCAGGGATCGGTGCCGCTCGATACTGCGTCGGGGACGGTGTCCGACTTCCTGCTCTTCGGATACGACGTCATCCGTGGCGCGGCGTCCGACGGGTCGAATTCCGGAACCGATGTGTATCCGGCCCCGACATTGCGGGTCAATCCTGGCGAGCGCTTGATCGTCCACTACGACAACGACCTGCAGGGTCTCGCTATCGAGGACTTCTACGATCCAGCGTTCACCCCGGCGGGTGGTTCCGTCCCGATTTATCCTCCGGTGCTGGCGTCTGCACCGCTCAATCTGCACACCCATGGCGTGCATGTCAGTCCGGACGGCAATGCCGACAACGTGTTGCTCAATATTCCGGCCGGACAGGGGAATGTGTACGACTACGCAATCCCCGGGTCGATGCCCCACGGTTTGTACTGGTACCACAGCCACCGTCACACGCTCACTGCTCAACAGACATACATGGGACTGGCGGGGTTGCTGGAAATCGGCCGGCCGGACGGCAATCTGCCGATAGTGACGGCCAATGACATCCCGATCCGCGATATGGCACTGCAATACAACTTCGTGTTCGATCGCAAAGGTCAGGGGCGGAAGCTCAATGACGCGATGTGGCCACAATTTGTCAGCACTCTGGAACCGCCGACGGGTACGGAGCTTGCCGACGGCACTTACCGCCCGAGTCTCGCGCCGGTGAACTTCTCGGAAACCACGGAAGGCTCACAATATTTCACCAACTGGTACAGCGGGCCGCTGTCGCCGGCAAACCATCGCGGACAGAATCAGTTTGTCCCCGCCAATCTCCAGAGCTTCGTGGGCGAATCGACGAGCGTTCCGGCCGATCCGGCGTTGCCCGACAATCAACGCGACGTGCAGTACACCGTGAACGGTCAGTTCCAGCCTTCGCTGAAACTGAAGCCGGGTCAGACCGAAATCTGGGTGCTCGCCAATATCAGCGACTTCGCGTATATGCCGGTTACCTTGACGGAAACCGCGACGGGCAATCATCCGCGGTTCGCGATAGTGGGTCAGGACGGAAACCCGTTTTCCGAGGTCAGACCGCCGGTGGATGGTGACGGGACGCGCCTCGTGATTCCGCCTGCGTCCCGGTATGCGATTGCAGTCACGATGCCTGAATCCGGTGATCTGGTGCTGGAAATGCCGCCGCTCGATGGTGCAAAACCGGTGACCAATCCTGGCATTCTCTACACCAACAACGGCACCGAGAATCCGCCGGCCGAACTCGGAACCGTCACCGTCGACCCGTCGGTGATCAGTTACGCCGACGGATTCTTCACGTTCCCGACTCAGCAGCTGATTCGAGCAACGCCGGACGAAGGAACAGGCAAGACAACACCTTTCGAATTCGGGCAGAAACTTGATGCCTACACGTCTTTTGTGGATACCGCCGTTATGAATCCCGATGTCACCCGCAACCTCACCGTCTCGGGTGGATTCGGTAACAACAAGGCCAGCAACAGTGATCCGAAAGCCTTCACGTATGAGTTCGCCGACAATACCTTCCCGAACATTCCCCTGATTCAGCCACGTCTGAACTCGGTCGAGGAATGGGTAATTACGAACCTCAACAATGACGAGCATCCAATGCACATTCACGTCAACGACTTTCAAGTGATGGAGGTAGTGGATCCTGTTGCCGGGACCACAACTGGGGTGCAGCAGTGGGGGATTGACAACGTCAACGTGCCGGCGCCCGTGACTGACGAGAATGAGAACGCGCTCGTCCCGGCATCGGTGACGCTGCGAACCAAGTTCACCGAATACACGGGGACCTTCGTCATCCATTGCCATCGGCTCAATCACGAGGACAACGGGTTGATGGCGACGGTCAACGTGATTCCCGAAGTGTCGACATATGCGGTTGCGGTGCCCGGCTCGCCCGGTGTGTCCGCGACAGTGCAGATCTTCGACGCGGATGGCGATACGCTGCTCACGACCGTGACGCCGTTTCCGTCGTTCGAGGGAACTCCGAGCGTGGCCATGGCAGACGTCAACGGTGACATGGTGCTCGACCTGATCGCTGGAACCGGCGCAGGCACGGCACCGGAAGTGGTGGCGTACAACGCGGTCGACGGACCACCTTTCACCGACGAACTGGCACGCTTTTCGCCCTTCGATGCCGGATTCCGTGGTGGCGTCAACGTCGCCGGAGTCGATATCGACGGAAATGCATTGGCGGACAACATTATCGTGGCTTCCGGCCCAGGAATGGAATCGCAGGTCAAGATCTACTCCACTGTTCTGCCGACGGACAAGAAATCGGCGCCTGCGGAATTCGGATCGTTCACTCCCTATCCGGGTTCGAATAGTGGAGTGACCATCGCGACCGGGATGGTGGACTCGCACTCCGGCCGGGCCAGCATCGTGACTGCTCCGGGACCTGGTGACGAACCGTGGGTGAAGACGTTCCGATACGACCTGTATGAGCCCACAGTCGCATCTTCAGGCGCGGCCGACGAACATGCAGGTCACTCGGATGGGCCGGTGACTACCTCGCAGTTCCTGGCGTTCGATCAGAGTTATCGAGGCGGGGTATCTCTGTCGACAGGGTGGGTGGCCGGTGCGGAGGGCGGTGCAAAATCCATAGTGACCGGGATGGGCGGAGGAGACGGATCTGTACGAGTTTTCTCGAGCGGATCACGCCTCGACGGATCACCTGAGATGTACCTCGAAAGCCCCGACCACCACTCCACCGATGTTGCATTTCGGGAGATCGCGTCCTTCCGTCCGTTCGAGGGAATCTCGGGTGTCAGCGTTGCGACTACCAGTACCACAACCGGGGCGGACGTGCTGATCGGTGGCAACAACGGAATCAGTGCTGAAGTTCGGAAGTTTTCCCTGGGGCGTGCTGATCCATCTGCGACGACACTTACCCCGAGCCTGATCGGAGTCTTGCCGCCTTATGCGAACGGGATTGGAGCGTTACCGCTCGGGGGTCGCTAGTGTGCGGCCAAGCGGTTCTGGACTGGCCGTCGAATGCTGTTGTATGTCAGAAGTTCTCGAGAATTTTCTTGTGGAACCTGTCCGAAATATCCCTTGAATCGAATAGACGTTCGAGTATACTTAGGTCACGGGTGGGGAGGCCTTGATGACCATAGTTAGCGATTCAATTGCGGTGGGGGATGTTGTAGCCGGTTCGGCTGTGGGTGTGCGCGCCACGTTGTGGCGGTTGCGTCCGGCTGAGATTCGTGATGTTGTGGTGTCGGTGTCCGCGGAAATTCTTCGGTTGGAAGCGATTCGGGTGGCCGCGGTCGACGAATTGGCACTCAATCCCGACGAGCAGGTGCTGTGTTACCGGGGTGTGGGTCGGTGGTTGGCGGCCAATGCGATGCTGCAGAACGCGGCCGGCAACAAGATCGCCGCTCTCGGTGCCGCACTGCGGACATTCCCTGACATTGCGGCGCAGTTCGAGGCGGGTGATCTCTCGCTCGATCATGCGGCGTTGATCGCCGCGTTCTGTGAATCCCCGCCGAAGGGGATGCCGGACATCGCGTTGACGCCAAGCCTGAAAACTCTTCTTGCCGCCGCGTCCGGGGTGGAAGCGACCACCACGAAGCTGCGGTATGCGATCGCGGTTTTGGAGCGGATCTTCGAATCCGACGAGCCCCCGCCCTGCGAGGACAACGATCTGAATGCGCTACGCATCGCGCCGACATTGAACGGTCGGGTTGTCATCAAGGGCGACTTCGACGCACTCACCGGTGAAATGCTCCTGTCTGCGCTGTCGGGGTTGTCGATGCCCAAACCCGCCGCGGACGGGACCCCGGATGCGCGGTCGGCATCCAAGCGCACCGCCGACGCGTTCACAGAGTTGATCCGTCGATATTTGGACAATGCCGTTACCGGTGTGGATGGTGGTCAGCGTCCGCACGTGAATGTGCATATCACCGCGAAAGACCTTGCGGAGCATCGTGAATGCGCCACCACACGAGCCGAGGGTGATGACGCGCCTGACCTGGATGACGAGTCTGTGTTCGACGATCTCGACGTCGGCTACATGCCCTGGATGGGACCGCTCAGCGTCAGCAAAACCCGGATGCTCGCGTGCGATTGCATGCTCTCGACCGTCTTGATGGACGGAAACGGCGCACCCCTCGATGCGACACCGCTCAAGCGCCTCGTCACAGCCGAACAACGCATCGCGTTGATCGCCCGGGACAAAGGTTGCGCCTTCCCGAACTGTGATGCGGTACCGGCCTGGTGCGACGCACACCATATAAAACCGTGGTCAACGGGCGGTGTGACGGTGATGGACAACCTCGTGTTGCTCTGCCGCAGCCACCACACGTTGATCCACAGCACCAGCGGGTTCCGCGGTATCTGGGAAATCAAAATGGGCGATGATCGCAAACCCTGGTTCATCCCACCAGTAGCGATCGACCCGAAACAACGCCGCCGCCGCTCCACCACCCGCCAAGGACCAGTCCACCAAGACTGAAACCAGCTCTGCCGGAACCACATACCGCGCGCGAGCTTCGCATCACCAGCCAGTCGATGCGAAGCCCACACGCGTGCGCGGGTTCGGAAGCCCGTGGCGGTACTTGTAGAAGGAACTTCGAATCAGGGCAGCGACCAGATCTGCATGGTAACCAGATAGAACACCACAACCCAGAACACTGTCACCGCTGCGACGATCGCCAATCCCTGAGCGTTCGTCTTTGCGACTGGCACCCCTGCCGGCGGACGCAACCAGCGACTCAACAGACGGTTCACGTAATAGGGCATGGTGAAGAAACTCATGATGAAGCTCGAGAGTAGGTTCCCCACCAACAACCCAAGCCAGAGTGGCATTTTCAGTGGTGACAATGCCAAGGTCAGCAAGACGACAGTCGGGTACAGGCCAACCCACACGGCGATCGCCGTCTTGGTGTCCGACGGTGGCGGGGCTTCGTTGCCGTTCTCGTCGAAAGCAAACCAACTGCCAAATGAATTGTCGACGGTGCGCAGTTCGAAGTCATGGAACCGCCGCCCCTCGGCGAGGAGTTCCTGACGCTGCGGGGACGTCAGCCAGGTATCGAGGTGGGCGGCGCTGTCGAAACGGTAGAGAGTGGTCCATTCGTCCTGGACGCCGTCGACGGGTCGGAACAGTTCCGTGCCGCGGAATCCCTCGAATGTGCTTTCCACATCTCGAAGGCGGTCTTGCCACGCGAGAAATTCCTCGACGTTGTCATCGCTGACCCGATGTGACACGACTACGGTGAGGAGTGGATCGGGCGGTTTGATGCCGCCACTCACTACTTGTTGGGTGCCGGGGCCGTCGAAGTACCGGCGTCCGCGTTCGAGGAAATCCTGACGTGTCGCGCTGTTGATCCAGGCTTGAACATGGGCGATGGAGTCGAAGCGATAGACGATCACCCACTCCGGGTGGATGGCCGTGGGCGCGGACACTTCGGTGCCCAGAAATCCGGGGTAGCCGGCGGCAGCACGGTTGAGGTCCTTCTGCCAGACTTCGAACTCCTCCGCCATGTCGGGGTGGACGCGCTGACCGATGATGACTGTGGCGATGTTGTCGGCGGATGTCTCCGCGGTCATCGGTTCAGCCCCGTGTAAATCCGTTCCGGGGTGAGGGGAAGTGACCGGAATCGGGTGCCGGTCGCGTTCTGCAGAGCATTCGCCAGGGCAGGGGCCACCGGATTGATACAACACTCCGCCATGCCTTTCGAACGAAGTGGGCCGACGGAATCGACCGAATCGACGAGGATCACCTCGGTGCGAGGAATGTCTGCGTACGTGGGAATGCGATAGTTTCGCAAATTCGGGTTCATCATCGCGCCGGCGGCGTCGACATGAAAGTTCTCGGTGAGCGCAAAGCCGATTCCTTGCGCGACACCACCTTCGATCTGGCCTCGAACTTGCGCAGGATTGATGATCACACCCGCGTCGGTGGCATGAACGCTGGACAGTATCCGGATTTCGCCGGTCATCCGGTGCACCGCAATTCGGAAGCCGTGCGTATTGGACACGACGCTGCGTGGTGATCCGTACGCCTTGCGAGCCACGGTAAATCGGATCCCGCGTTGCCTCGCGGCGTCGAGAACGTCCTGCAGTGTCAATCGTGTACTTGCGCACACGATCTTGTCGTCGTCCATCGAGCATTGATCGACGGCAACACCAGTGTGGTGCGCGGCAAAGGCAAGTAGGCGATCTCGCAACGCGTTCGACGCCCGCAAGACGGCGTTCCCCGCAACAAAGAGGCCGGCACTGGCAAAAGCGCCTGTATCGAAACCGGTACGGTCTGTGTCCGACTGGATGATTCGCACCCGTGACGGTGTGGTTCCCAATTGATTGGCGGCGATCTGGACGTGGGCGGTGGACGTACCTTCACCGAATTCGACTGTTCCGATGGCAAGTTCGTAGACACAGTCCTCTCCGAGAGTGAGCCAGGCCTCTGAGATGTGCTCGGTGGGTGGAGCGGTTTCGTGTAATGAGCTGGCCGTGCCGGTACCGATGAGCCAGTCATCGCCGAGAACTGGGACCCGTGTGCGGTCCAGAGCGGCGTCAACCAGATCGATGCACTGGCCGAGTCCGTCTTCGGTGAAGATGACGTCGTCAGGTCCGTCCTCGAGTGCGACGAGCGAATCGCCTGGCCGCACGATGTTGCGTCGACGCAGCTCCAGTGGGTCCAGGTTCAATGCGATAGCGAGTTCGGTCATCGCGGACTCCACGGCAAATGCGGGCTGAGTCATCCCGTAACCGCGCAGCGCTCCACTCGGAACGTTGTTCGTGTAGACGGAATACGCGTCGAACTTCTTGTTGGCGCATCGGTACAGCGAGACGGCAGCCCCGCCGGCGAACAACGTTTCACCGCCGTGGTTTCCATAGGCGCCGGTATTGGAGATGTTGCGGTACTGAAATGCGGTCAGCGTCCCGTCTGCCGTGGCGCCCAATTTGATCGTCAATTTCATCGGATGGCGCGGAGACGCGGTGGTGAATTCTTCTTCACGGGTGAACTCGAGGCTGACGGGTCGGCCGGTGTCCAGTGTTGCCAGTGCAACGAGGTCTTCCGTGATCACCTCTTGTTTTCCGCCGAATCCACCGCCCACCCGTTTGCAGAACACGCGAAGCTGGTCCGGGCGCAGATCAAAGAGGTGGGAGAGTTTGACCTTGGCAATCGACGGGGACTGCGAGCTGGTGCGCACGTGCAGTCGTTCGTCTTCCATCCAGCCGATGGAACCGTGTGTCTCGAGGTGCGCATGCTGGACTCGGGGCGAGAAATACGTGCCTTCATGGATCACGTCGGCTGCTGCGAAACCGGCTTCGACATCGCCGACATGCCCGTGGATCTCGAGCAGGATGTTGTGTTCGGGGTCGCGGACAAACGGGTCGTCCGAACCGTGCAGTGCTGGGGCACCGTCGGCCATCGCCTCCTCGGGATCGAAGACAGCGGGGAGCTCCTCGTACTCGACCACCACTTTGCGACGGCCTTCTTCGGCTGCGGCAATGGTGTCGGCAAGCACGGCCACCACGCGTTGACCGACGAAGCGCACCACGTTGTCGAGGATGTAGGTGTCATCGGGATCCACGAGGTGGTCGGTGTGGATGGCTGTCGTGAAACGCTTGCGCGGCACGTCTTTCCAGGTATAGACACGTTGCACGCCGGGTACGGCGAGTGCGGCAGCATCGTCGATCGAGATGATGCGCGCGTGGGCATGCGGTGAGTGCAGCACCTTCAGATGCAGCATCCCGTCGATCGTTGTATCCATGGTGTATTCGGCGCGGCCGGTCACCACTTCGGTTGCGGCAGGCGCGCCGACGCTTGTGCCCACCGCTTGTCCGGGTAGCGCAACCTCGATCGCGCTGACTCCGTTGACGGCGTCCTCGATAGCTCGATAACCGGTGCAGCGGCACAGGTTTCCTTTGAGAGCGCGCGGCAGGTCCTCTTTCTGGCTGTCGGTCAACGCTGCCGACGTCATGATCATGCCGGCAGTGCAGAAGCCGCACTGAAAGCCTGGGGCGTCGCGGAATTGTGCCTGCATCGGATGCAGATTCTCCGGCGTGCCGAGGCCTTCAATTGTGGTGACATCCCGACCTTCGGCGCGAAAGGCGGGGGTGATGCAGCTGTGGATCGGTGCGCCGTCCAGCCAGACTGTGCAGGCGCCGCAATCGCCCCCGTCGCATCCCTTCTTCACACCGTGATGTCCGAGGGTTCGGAGGAATGTACGTAGGCATTGCCCGGGAAAGGGTTGCTCGCTGAAGCTTCCGCCATTCACCACATAGCTCATAGCCGGTCCTCGCTCAGTTCCAGGCGCAGCTCCTCGGCGTAATGCCGGGCGAGGTGAAGGCGGTGGTCAGGGGTGCCGTTCGGGTCGTCGAACCAGACAGTTTCAGGAATGGCATTGATGACGTGCTGTAGCGAATCCCGGTCCGGGAGAGTGGCAAATGACAGTTGGATCGGTCGGGTTGTTCCCGCGGTGATGGTGAGTAGGAGATCGGAAGTGCCGGGTGTCTGAGTGGCGATCATGAATATGGTGGAACGGCCGAGATGGGTGAGACTGAATCGGCGGTGGGCGTGACGTTTGGTGAGCGTACGAAGCGGAAAGTCGATGCTGCGAAGCACCTCGCCCGGTTCGAGGATGTTCTCGTGATCTCCGCTTACAAAATCGGCTGCGTCGACAACTCGTTCAGTCCCGTTCGTAGCCCACAGTGTGTATGTCGCCTCGAGTGCGACGGACAGGGTGATCATCGGGCCGGCAGGCAACGACATGCAAATGTTGCCGCCCACCGTTGCGCTGTTCCAGACCTTGAACGAAGACAGGAAGTACTCACAGCTGATACGAAAGAGTTCGGCCGCTCGCCAATCACTGGGCGCTACAAACGTATACAGGTCATTGATCGTGCAGGTGGCGCCGATGGTGAGACCGTTCGTGTGAGGTTCCAGCGGCGCCCAGCCCAGCGTTGTCAGATCCACAAGGCGATTCAGGTCGGGTTGTTCTGCTGAAAACAACCATGTTCCACCGGCAAGCCACGCGTCCCCGACCCGCCAGATCGCACCGGGGCGATCCGGTGGTCGCCGAACTACGTCACTGATGGTGGTGAGATCCATGCGTCGTGCTCCCCTCGGGGACGTGACATACCGGATTGCGACATTACCGAGTACACGAGATGCGTTCACATGTTTCGCCTATTTCAGACAAATCGGAATGAAGACCAACTGGTCGGTGCATGCGATTTCAGATTTTGGGTACGTCTGAGTACGGGGCGGGTTCCGCCTCTTGCATTTGCGAGCTCAGTTACGGACGTAGTTACGCATTCGGCGGCTGCGGAGACCCAACAGGGTGGCACTATTGTGAAACGCTTCGATGTCAGGCAACAGCCCGCTCGAGTTTCGGACGTAGAGCTGTTTCCCCTCTCCGCCGCGCAGCGTGCGACCTGGTTCGCGCAGCAACTCGAGCCGAAGGTGCCGATTTCGATAGCGCACTACGTCGAGTTGAGGGGGGCTCTTGACGTCGATCTGTTACGCCGGGAAACCCGGACGGTCGCGCGGGAGTTTCAGTCGCCCTTGCTCAGGGTGCTCGAGGTCGACGGCCAGCCGATGCAGTACGTGGACAACTCGATAGAGATCCCGGTCGACCTCATCGATTTCCGCGATTACGACGACCCTATGGCCGCTGCGCACGAGTGGATGCAGCGGGACTATCAGACCACTCTCGATCTCGGAACCGATCGACTGGTCGAAACTTCGGTGCTCTGCGTGGGTAAGCTGCACTACTTGTGGTACAGCCGAATTCACCATGTGGCTCTGGACGGTTTCGGTGCGATGACGCTGATGAATCGTATTGCGCACCGGTACTCGGCAGCGGTGTCCGGGAGTGAACCGGAACCGAATCGCGCTGCGCCACTGCGCAAACTCTACGACATCGACAGTCGCTACCGGTCGTCTGACCGTTTTACCACCGATCGCGAGTACTGGGCGGAGCGTAACTCGGGTGGTACCGGCTCAGCTTTGGCGGTCGGACGCGAACCCGCACACACAGTGAGCAAACTTCAGAGTGCCGTGTTGTCGCGGGAATCGTTTGCCGTTCTCCTGGAATCCGATGGTCAGGCGGCGACCATCATCAGCGCACTGGCCTGCTACCTGGCTCGGCTTACCGCGAAAAACACTGTATTGGTGCAAGTTCCGATGTCGGGCCGGACAACGGCGGTGCTGCGTGAGTCCGGCGGCATGACGGTCAACGTTGCACCCCTGACCATTTCGGTCGACGAAGCCGAGACGGTTGCCGAACTCAGCTCACACGTTCAGCGAGAGCTGATGGGAGCACTACGGCATCAGCGCTGCAGTCTTGAAGACATTCGCCGGGACATCGGTGTCAGTACAAGCGGTGTCGGCAGTGACGATGGATTGGCCGGGCCGATGGTCAATGTCATGCTGTTCCGACAAGAAGTTGAGCTCGGACCGATGGTGGGTGAATACCACATCGTGACGTCAGGTCCGGTCGAAGATCTCCTGGTCAACGTGTATCCGAGCGCGGATCAACTGTTCGTCGACTTCCGCGCGAATCCGAGCCGGTACGAGGATTCGGTACTGCGTGCGCACCACGGTCAGTTCGTCGAACTGCTGGAAGAACTGATCACGGCGGCGCCTGATACACGGCTGGCCACCATTCACGACCGATCTTTCCGCGCCGGTGTGACACTGCGACGTGAAGCCGGGCAACTCGAGTATTGGAAGACCCAACTCGCGGGGACGCCCGAATTACTGAATTTTCCGTCCGACCGAATTCGACCCGCGGCGCAATCGTTGCATTCCGAGCGCGTCGAAGTTCAGGTCAACGCTGACACGCATCAGCGCCTGATCTCGCTTGCTCGGGAACACAGCACCACCACGTTTGAGGCACTACACGCTGGGTTTGCGCTCTTAACCAGTCGGCTATGCGGTGTAGTCGATGTAGCGGTCGGGACGCCGGTGTCGGTGGGATCGAACATCGCGGGATCGAACATCGCGGGATCGAACATCGCGGGATCGAACATCGCGGGATCGAACATCGTGGTGCTTCGCAATCAGGTCGAGCCGAATCAGCGCTTCACGCGACTGCTGCGCCACGTCGCCAACGTCGACAGGGAGGCATTCGAGCGTGCCGATATACCGTTTGATCGGTTGGTGGGGGAGCTGGACATTAGTGATTCCCCTGCATATTCGCCCATCGTCCAGGTGTTGTTCGAGTGCGGTACTGCTGTGGACGAAGCTGGTAACAGTATCGGTCGATTCGACCTTCGGGTATCGGCGGCAGAAACCTTCGGCGACGACGGCACACCATCCGGCATCAGGGTGATGCTGCGGTTTGCCACCGATCTGTTCAATCCCGACACCGTGGCGCGTCTCGGAACTCGATATCGAGCAATTCTGGAGACAGTCACCGCTGATCCCGAGACAGTGGTCGGCGACATCGACATTCTCTCCGATGACGAGAGGGAAGCGCTCCTTCCGCTCGACGCCCTGCCGGGACATTCGCAGCGAACATTGCCGGAGTTGTTCGATGCGGCCGTGCGGGCACATCCCGACGGTGATGCGCTGTCCTATCTTGGCGCCTCGGTAACGTATCGAGAACTCGACGAACGTTCGAATCAGTTGGCGCGCGTGTTGGCTGCCGGTGGCATCGGACCGGAAGATCTTGTGGCGCTAGGTATGACGCGCTCGATCGAGTCGGTTCTGGCCGTGCTGGCAGTCGTGAAGTCAGGTGCGGCATTTGTGCCTGTGGATCCAACGTATCCAGCTGAACGAATCCAGCACATGCTGCTTGACTCCGGCACTGTGACGGGATTGACAGTATCTGCCGAGCAATCCTCACTGCCGAATTCGATTCCGTGGATTATTCTCGACGACAACGTGTTTCGCGATCGCTGCGCGGCGATGCCGATCTCGGCGGTTACCGATGCGGATCGGGTTCGTCCCTTGCGTCGTGAGAATCCTGCCTATGTAGTCTATACCTCCGGTTCCACGGGGCGGCCGAAAGGTGTATCGGTTACCCATAGCGGACTGGACAGCTTTGCTGCTGAGCAACTCTCACGGTTTGGCGCTACGCCGAACTCACGAACACTGCATTTTTCGACCCCGAGCTTCGACGCGTCGATCTTCGAGTATCTGCAGGCGTTCGGGGCCGCAGCGACAATGGTGATCGCTCCGCGCACTATCTATGGCGGCGAGGAGCTGTCCAGGTTCCTGCGAACCGAACGGATAACCCACGGATTCATCACCACCGCAGCACTCGGATCAACACCTGCGGACGACCTCCCCGAGTTTCAGGACGTGGTGTTCGGCGGCGAGGCCTGCCCGCCGGAACTGGTGCAGCGTTGGGCCCCTGGCCGCAGATTGTGCAATGCCTACGGGCCGACCGAGGCCACCGTCATGGCAAATATCGCTGCGCCGATGTCGCCGGCGGGACCGATCACTCTGGGTGGCCCACTTCGCGGGTACGTCGAAGTTGTCCTCGACTCCAGGTTGAATCCCGTCCCGGACGGTGTTGCCGGGGAGCTCTACATTTCAGGTGAAGCTCTCGCTCGCGGATACTACGGGAAGCCGGGAATGACGGCAGAGCGGTTTGTGGCCAACCCCTTTGGCCACCCTGGTAGCCGGATGTACCGGACGGGAGACGTGGTGCGCCGCCGCGGCGGCACACTCGAATACGTCGGTCGCAGCGACTTCCAGGTCAAGGTGCGCGGGTTCCGCATCGAACTGGGTGAAATCGACACTCTCCTGCACGCGCATCCGGGGGTGCGGACGGCGGTAACAGTGGCACGAACTGCTCCGTCAGGCGATACCGTGCTCGTCTCGTACGTTGTGCCCGCCGAAGGGCCGGTGATTTCGCCCGCGGACCTGACGGATTACGTGGGGGAGCATTTACCCACCTACATGGTGCCGGCGGCGATCGTGTTGCGCGAAGCGTTGCCGATGACACCGGTGGGAAAGCTTGATCGTGCCGCATTGCCGGCGCCACAATTTCTGCGAGGCGCCGACGAATTCCGCGCCCCGCTCGACCCATTGGAGCAGGTTGTTGCACAGATACTTGCCGACGTCTTGGGGGTTGAACGGATCGGACTGGGCGATAGCTTCTTCGATCTTGGCGGAAACTCCCTTGTCGCAACCAGGGTGATCGCGCGGGTCAATGCCACGGAAGGGGTCGACCTTGGTGTGCGGAGTTTGTTCGAGGCTCCCACAGTTGAAGAGTTGGCGGTGGAAATTCGCAGTGCGCGGTCCGACACTCGCTCCGGTCGTTCGAATCTGACCGCGCAGCCGAGGCCGAGCAGTGTTCCCGTTTCTCTTGCGCAGCAACGTATGTGGTTCGTCAATCAGTTCGACGTATCGTCGCCCGCATACAACATTCCGATGGTGGTGCGGCTCTCGGGAACATTGGACGTAGGTGCACTCCGGGCCGCGATGGCAGATGTGATCAATCGTCACGAGTCACTACGCACGGTGTATCCGGCGTCGGTGGACGGCCCAGTTCAAGTTGTTGTTCCGCCGGCGTCGGTGACCGCCGATTTGATTCCTCAGGTCGACGCCACGCGCGACACGTTGGATCAACGGATCACCGAACTTGCTGGTCAGGGTTTCGATGTGAGCGCCGGTGTGCCCGTTCGCGGTGCGTTGTTCCGAATCAATCCCGCTGAACACGTCCTGGTTCTTGTGGTGCATCATATTTCGGCGGACGGAGCGTCACTGGCGCCGCTCGCCCGCGACCTGACGGCAGCATATGCGGCGCGAGCGGCCGAGCAGGATCCGAATTGGCTCCCGCTGCCGGTGCAGTACGCGGACTACAGCCTCTGGCAACGAGACGTTCTCGGCACCGACGAAGATCCGGGCAGCGTCATGGCCTCGCAGCTGGGGTATTGGAAGGCGACGCTGTCCGGCGTCCCCGCTGTTATCGACTTACCTCTCGATCGGCCGAGGCCGGCGCAGCGATCGCTACGCGGAGAGACCGTCGAGTTCTCGGTTCCCCCGGAATTGCACGGTCAAGTCCTCGAACTTGCTCGTCGGCACAACACCACAGTGTTCATGGTGATGCATGCGGTGCTTGCGGTGATGACGGCGCGGATGAGCGGATCAGCAGACATCACGATCGGGACGCCGACTGGCGGTCGTGGTGAGGAAGCACTCGACGACCTGGTCGGGATGTTCGTCAACACACTGGTGCTGCGGACGGCGGTAGATTCCGCTGCGACTTTCGAGCAAGTACTGGCCGGAGTGCGTGAGGTGGATCTTGCGGCGTTCGGCCACACCGAGGTGCCGTTCGAGAGCGTCGTGGAAGCGTTGACTCCGGAACGTTCGACGTCGTATTCACCGCTCTTCCAGATTCTGTTGGAGTTCCAGAACACTGTCGCACCTCACCTGGAATTGCCGGGCCTCGCG
The DNA here is from genome assembly GCF_042790355.1 of Rhodococcus sp. NPDC056743. NCBI lineage: Bacteria > Bacillati > Actinomycetota > Actinomycetes > Mycobacteriales > Nocardiaceae > Rhodococcus > Rhodococcus sp. NPDC056743. The sequence goes on from NZ_JBHTZI010000009.1 coordinate 259,343, forward strand.
GTGGACGTGGTACCGGTCGATGCCGGCGTCGCCAAGTTCGATCTGCAGTTGACGCTTGCGGAACGCCGTGACGACGTGGGTGCAGCAGCAGGCTTTGCGGCGTCGTTCACGTACGCGACGGACATCTTCGATCGGGACACGGCGGCGGGGTTCGGGGAGCAGTTCGTTCGAATTCTGAGCGCGGTAATTTCGGATACGAGCCTTCCTGTCGGTGACGTAGCAGTTGTGGACTCGCGTGAGCGTGACGCAGTTGTCGAGTTGTGGAACGAGACGGATCGACCGGTTCCTCCGGTGACGTTGATGGAACTGTTCGATGAACAGGTGTCACGGACACCGGATGCGCCGGCCGTCATATTCGGCGGCACGGAATTAGACGGAACGACGTTGTCGTATCAGGAGTTCAGTGAACGCGTGAATCGGTTGGCCCGGTTCCTGATCTCGGTGGGTGTTGGTCCGGAATCTCGAGTTGGCGTTGCCATTCCCCGTTCGGTGGAGTTATTGGTGGCGGTGTATGCCGTGCTCGAAGCAGGTGGTGCGTACGTCGCAATCGATCCGGATCAGCCGCCGGATCGGGTGGCATTTGTGGTCGACACCGCGGATCCCGTGGTGGTGCTGACACTGTCGAGTGAAGGTTTGATCCTGCCCGCCGGTGTTCCGGCAGTCGACTTGGATCACGTTGATGTGAAAGAGTTTTCGAGTTCACCCATCGGGAATGGCGACCGGCTGACTCCGTTGCGGCCGGAACACGCGGCGTATGTCATGTTCACGTCGGGATCGACGGGTCGACCGAAGGGTGTTGTGGTTCCACACGAGGGTGTAGTCAACCGTCTGGCGTGGATGCAGGATCACTACCCGTTGGACGGCAGTGACGTGGTGTTACAGAAGACTCCGGTGACGTTCGACGTCTCGGTGTGGGAGTTACTGTGGCCGTTGCAGGTTGGTGCCCGGTTGGTGATCGCAGAACCGGGTGGGCATCGTGATCCGGCCTATCTCGCGGACTTGATCGTCGAGCAGTCAGTGACGACGGTGCATTTTGTGCCGTCGATGCTCGAGGTGTTTGTTGCCGACGCGTCGGCACCTCGCTGTTCACAGTTGCGGCGGGTATTCGTATCAGGTGAGGCGTTGCCGCCGGGGACTGCGCTGCGGATGCGTGAATTAATTCCCGGTGTCGCGGTACACAACTTGTACGGTCCGACGGAAGCGTCGGTGGATGTGACGTTCCATGAGGTTGGGCCGGAAGATTTCAGGCCCGAGGCGGCCACGGTAGTGCCTATCGGTGTGCCGGTGTGGAACACGCGTGTGTATGTGCTGGATGGGCGTTTGCATCCGGTTCCGGTGGGTGTGGTGGGGGAGTTGTATCTCGGTGGTGTGCAGTTGGCTCGGGGTTATCAGGGACGGGTTGATTTGACGGCGGATCGGTTTGTGGCGGATCCGTTCGGAGCGCGGGGTGGGCGGTTGTATCGGACCGGGGATCTGGTGCGGTGGAGTGGGGCAAGGGGCAGTAGGTCGGGTGAGTTGGAGTACGTCGGTCGTAGCGATTTCCAGGTGAAGGTGCGCGGTCAGAGGGTGGAACTCGGCGAGGTCGAGGGCACTCTCGCCCGGTGCGACGGGGTAGCCCAGGCGGCAGTGGTGCTGCGGCGCGGTGCTGCGGGCGGTTATCTCGCCGGGTTTGTGGTTCCCCAGCCCGGCGCGACGGTGGATGAGCGAGTGATATCGGAGCGAGCCGCGACTGAACTTCCAGGATTCATGGTGCCGTCGGTACTGGTGGTGATGGACGAGTTTCCGGTCACGGCAAATGGAAAGTTGGATAGAAAAGCGCTGCCGGAAACGGATTTCGAATCAGGCGTGGCCGGGTACCTTGCGCCACGTAACCCGATCGAAGAGATTGTTTCTGCCGTTTTTGCGGATCTCCTCGGAGTCGCGAAAGTAGGTTCGGACGACAATTTCTTTGCGCTCGGCGGGAACTCGCTGATCGCCACGAGGCTGGTCGCGAGGATCAATGCTGTTGTCGGGGACAGAATCGGTGTGCGGGACGTATTCGACGCCCCGACCGTCGCGGATTTGGCGGTATTGGCGCAGTCGAATGACGGCGTGGAATCCAGACCGCCTCTGAAGCCGCGGGGTGGCGCTGCGGAAGTTCCGCTGTCGCTGGCGCAGCAGCGGATGTGGTTCGTCAATCAGTTCGACACGTCGTCGTCGGCGTACAACGTTGCGTTTGCGCTGCGGTTGGACGGCGCGCTCGATGTCAGTGCTCTGCAGGCAGCATTTGGTGACGTTGTCGAACGACACGAGGCAGTGCGCACCATCTTTCCGCTCACCGATGACGGCCCGCATCAGGTAATCGTGCCTACGGCGAGCGCAGTGCCCGATCTCGATCCCATCGCGGTGTCGGGCGATGTTGAACTGCGCGAGAAGTGTGTGCAGGTGCTCTCCGAAGGCTTCGACGTGACGGAGCAGGTCCCGTTGCGTGCCCGTCTGTTCCGGATCGAGGGAAAGACGGCTTCTCATGTCCTGGCGGTGGTGGTGCATCACATCGCTGCCGACGGGTTCTCGATGACGCCGTTGGCCCGGGATGTCATGGGCGCGTATCGCTCACGTGTACACGGTTCGGCACCGGACTGGGTTCCACTCGAGGTCCAGTACGCCGACTACACATTGTGGCAACGCGAGTGGCTGGGTTCGGAATCCGAGGAACAGTCGCTGGTGTCGACGCAGCTGGCGTATTGGGCGAGCACGTTGTCAGGGCTGCCCGAGGTGTTGGAGATACCCACCGACCGTCCTCGTCCCGCTGTTCGTTCGCTTCGTGGGGGGCATGTCCCGTTCTCGATCGGGCCAGACGTTCACGCGGCAGTGGCAGCCCTGGCGCGGGAATACCACGTCACCGTGTTCATGGTGGTGCATGCGGTGTTGGCAGCGATGTTGGCGAGGTTGAGTGATTCCGGTGATATTGCCGTCGGCACACCGATCGCGGGCCGTGGTGAGAGAGAACTCGACGACGTGGTCGGCATGTTCGTCAACACGCTTGTTCTGCGCACCACGATTGACGCGGGCGCGACGTTCGCCGAATTGCTCGGAGCCGTCCGCGAAGCTGATCTGGGTGCGTTCACACATGCGGAGGTTCCCTTCGAACGTGTTGTGGAAGTTGTGAATCCCTCACGCTCTACGGCGTACTCTCCTCTCTTCCAGGTCATGCTGGAGTTCCAGGACATCGAGCGGCCGACGCTGGAGCTTCCCGATCTGCAGGTCAGCAGCGTCGACGTCGAGATCGACACCACCAATTTCGATCTGCAATTGACTGTGTCGGAACGAGTGGGTGCCGACGGCGGCCCCGCCGGTCTGGATGCAGAATTCAGTTATGCCACAGATCTTTTCGACGATTCTTCGGTGGCTACGATTGCGGGACGGCTGCAGCGAATACTCGCGGCTGTCACCGCTGATCCACAGGTGAGGGTCGGAGATATCGACATCCTCGGCGCTGATGAACGCGGCGACCTGACCCCGGTGCGCGGTGGGGAGGCAACGGACCCGCATACGTTGCCGGATCTGTTGGCAACCGCAACTGCTCACGATCCGAATGCCATTGCGCTGATCTACGACAAGCGTGAGGTCCGGTACCGCGAACTCGACGAGCGTTCGAATCAACTGGCCCGCATGCTGATCGAGGTCGGTATCGGGCCCGAGAACGTGGTCGCATTGTGCGTCCCGCGTTCCGTCGACTCTATTCTGGCACTGTGGGCTGTGGCCAAGACGGGCGCTGCTTTCCTGCCGGTTGATCCGCATCATCCCTCGGCACGAATCGAATACATGCTCAGCGACTCCGGCGCAGTGCGGGGTGTGACAACGGCGGCGCACCACGCCACACTTCCCACCGTAGTGCCGTGGTTGGTGCTCGATGAACCGGACTTCGGCGAGCGGCTGTCGAACTACTCGACGTCGAGGATCGGCGATGAGGAGCGGACATCGACGATCCGGATCGACAATCCGGCGTACCTGATCTATACCTCCGGGTCGACCGGCACACCCAAGGGTGTCGTGACGACACACCGTGGTCTGGGCAGCTTTGCCGCTCAGGAACACGAAATATTCGGAACCACAACGGGATCGCGGACACTGCACTTTGCATCGCCCAGCTTTGACGCATCGATTCTCGAATTGCTGTTGGCTATCGGTGCGGGCGCGACGATGGTGATAGCACCGCCGTCCGTCTACGGCGGAACAGCGTTGGCGGAACTCCTTGAATCCGAGCAGGTCACGCATTGTTTTGTCACTCCGGTGGCACTGGCGTCGGTTGACCCCACCGGCCTCACAGCACTCGAATGTGTGGTGACGGGAGGCGAGGCTTGCCCGCCCGAACTGGTGGCGCGATGGGCGCCGGGCCGGCGAATGTTCAATGCCTACGGTCCGACGGAAACGACAGTTGTGTCGAGTATCAGTGCACCCCTGGAGCCTTCGGAGCCGGTCACCATCGGCGCCCCCACCCGCGGGTTCACAGAAGTTGTTCTCGATTCACGGCTCCAGCCGGTACCGGTCGGTGTTGCGGGCGAGTTGTATCTTGCCGGTCCTGCTCTTGCACGTGGTTATCACGGGCGGTTAGGCCTGAGCGCCGAACGTTTTGTTGCCGATCCCTTCGGCCGGGCGGGAACGCGGATGTACCGCACCGGCGATCGGGTGCGTTGGTCGAGTGGCGGGCAGTTGGAGTACCTCGGGCGCAGCGATTCCCAGGTCAAGATCCGTGGTTTCCGTATCGAGCTCGGAGAGGTCGAATCGGCACTCGGTGCGCACGACGGCGTGGCCCAGGCCGTTGCGCACGTCTGGAACGGTGACGGCAGCGGTGACAGGTTGATCGGATACGTGGTTCCGGAAACCGGCGCAGCGATCGATTCGAGAGACGTTCTGGAGGCCGTCGGCGCGCGACTGGCGTCGTACATGGTTCCGGCCGCGTTGGTGATCCTCGAATCTCTTCCCCTCACGGTTCACGGAAAACTTGATCGTGCGGCGCTGCCCGCGCCCGACTTCTCCGCCGCGGTGACACCGGATCGAGCGCCGCGAACCGAGACCGAGGCGTTGCTTGCCGGACTGTTCAGCGAGGTGCTCGGACTGGAATCAGTGGGCGTCCACGATTCGTTTTTTGCACTCGGCGGGGACAGCATCATGTCGATTCAATTAGTCGCTCGCGCAAAGACTGTCGGTGTAATCCTGAGTCCTCGAGACGTGTTCGATCACAGAACCGTTGCGGCGCTTGCGCAATCGGCGCGATTCGAGGGCGACGGCGCGGATACTCTCGACGAGTTGCCAGGTGGCGGCGTCGGTTTCGTTCCCTTGACCCCGGTTGTGTCGTGGATGCTGGAACGCAGCGGTGGCCAACTCGACCGGTTCTCTCAAGCCCTGCTACTGGCTGCGCCCGCCGGGCTCACCCTGGACGTTCTCGGGCGAGCAGTCCAGGAAGTGCTCGATCGCCACGACATGCTGCGGGTGCGTCTGGTCCTCAGCAATAGCGCACAGCCTGGCCTTGAGGTACTGCCGCCGGGTTCGATCACAGCGGACACGTCGATCAGACGGATATCTGTCGACACGGTGGACGGTGACGACTTTGCCGCCTTGGCAGCCGCGGAACTCCAGGCGGCCGCCGACCTTCTGGATCCGGCCACCGGCGTGCTGATACGCATCATCTGGTTCGACGTCCCGAACACCAGCGGCCGACTCCTTGTGGTGATTCATCACCTCGCGGTGGACGGCGTGTCGTGGCGCATCCTCATCGCGGATCTTGCATCTGTAGTGGGACAACTCCAGACTGGCGAGGTTCCTTCTCTCGCGCCCGTCGGAACGTCGATGCGACGCTGGTCTCACGGCTTGCGTGAGCGGAGCAGTGAACTCGCCCGCAGCAGTGAACTCGCCCGCAGCAGTGAACTCGCCCGCAGTAGTGAACTCGACCGCTGGAAGAGCATCCTGGACGGCCCGGATCCGTTGATCGGTTCGCGGCCACTCGATCCCGCAATCGACGTCCACTCGACCGTCGGTACCGTCACCGTCGAGGTGCCGCCCGCGGTGACGAATAGTCTGCTCACCACATTGCCGACGGCTGTCCACGGAAGTGTGGGCGACGGATTGCTTGCCGCACTGACGCTGGCCATCGTCAGTTGGCGGGGCCAACAGGAAACTCGTGGACAGGGAACTTCTGCAGCGGATGCCCTGATCACTCTCGAAGGGCACGGCCGCGAGGAAAACGTAGTCCCCGGCGCAGATCTTTCCCGCACTGTCGGGTGGTTCACCACCGTGTATCCGGTACGCCTGGATCTCACCGGAATCGATGTCGACGACGCGCTGGCCGGCGGTCGTGCCGCGGGGCAGTCGGTCAAAGCCGTCAAGGAGCAGTTGCGTTGTATCCCGGATCACGGAATCGGCTACGGAATGCTGCGATACCTCGATGGCGAAGGGTCGTCGCTTCGTCATTTCGGTTCTCCTCAAGTCAGTTTCAACTACCTGGGACGGGTGCTCACCTCCGACGGAACGCAAGACTGGCTACCGGTTGCGGGTAGCAGTGAGCTCGGTGGTGCACAGAACCACACGATGCCGGTCGCGTCCGTGATCGACATCAACGCTGCCGTCGAGGACGGTCCGGACGGACCACATCTAACTGCGACTTTCACTTACCCGACCGGTGTTGTCACCGAGGACGACGTCACGGCGATTGCCGATCTGTGGCGTCGTGGCCTCGAAGGCCTTGCTACTTATGCGTCACTACCGGGTGCGGGTGGGCTCACCCCCTCCGATATTCCGCTGGTGTCAGTGAGCCAAGCGCAGATCGAATTGTGGGAGGAGCGCTTCCCTGCTCTGCGCGACGTGTGGTCGCTCTCGCCGCTGCAGGAGGGCCTGCTCTTTCACGCCGCTGTGGCATCAGAAACCGTGGACGTCTATACCGCGCAGTTGTGCATCGAGTTGGAAGGTTCCGTCGATGCGAGGCGCATGCGTTGCGCTGCAGCAGGTGTGGTGGCGCGTCACCCGAATCTGCGTACTGCGTTTGTGTACGGTAGCGACGGTGTGCCGGCTCAGGTGGTCGTCGACGACGTGGAGATTCCGTGGCGGGAGGTGGATCTGACCGGATACGGATCGGCTGCCGACGCGGAATTGCGGCGCTATCTCGACGAGGATCGCAGCGCCCGGTTCAACCTCGACGCACCTCCACTGATGCGTCTGACACTGCTGCGCACTGCACCCGAGCGATACGTGTTGGCGGTGACCAACCATCACATCGTTCTCGACGGTTGGTCGATGCCCGTGTTGGTGCGTGAGCTGCTGACACGGTACGCCGCTGGCGGAACCCCTGTGGATCTGCCGGAATCTCCTTCGTACCGCAACTATCTGAGCTGGTTGGCGCATCGGGATTCCGAAGCCTCAGCACAGGCGTGGGAACGCGCGTTGGTTGGTGTTGCCGAGCCGACGTTGCTGGCACCTTCCGTGCCTGGCGCGCACCTTGCGATGCCGGCGGAGGTGGACGTCGACTTGCCCGCGCCGGTGCTCGATGCCCTCATTGCAACCGCGCAACGCAGTGGGGTCACGATGAACACGGTCATTCAGGCAGCATGGGGTGTTCTTCTGTCCCGCTTGCTCTCTCGGGACGACGTCGTCTTCGGCGCCACTGTCTCGGGACGATCGCCGGAACTGTCCGGGGTGGAAAACATGCTGGGGTTGTTCATCAATACACTGCCCGTGCGGGTGCAGATCAATCCGGACGAGACGTGCGCGCAGTTGCTGGTTCGGATGCAGGGGGAGCACGCCGCTCTCCTCGATCATCACCAGATAGGGATCGGCGAGATACAGGCCCGTGTCGGTGTGGGCAATCTGTTCGACACGCTGTCGGTATTCGAGTCGTACCCGGTCGACACGTCCGGGCTGGACGATGACGTGGACATCGCCGGCATGCGGGTAACGGGTGTGGATGCTCGCGATGCCACGCACTATCCGCTGACCCTGCTCTCGATCCTCGAACCCCGGTTGCGGCTGAGCCTGCGTTATCAACCGTCAACCTTCGATGCCGCGACGGTGAGCCTGTACGCCGATCGGTTGGTGCGGGTTCTCGAGACGATTGCCCTTGACGCCGCCACCCCGGTGGGTGAAGTCGACATCTTTGCCCACGGTGAGCGGGAGTTGGTGCTGGGTTCGTGGAATACAGGTTCGCGGAATACAGATTCTCGGAAAATGGCGGGTCGCGGCGTGCCCGCCACGACCTTGGCGGATCTCTTCGATGCGCAGGTGGCGCGCACTCCTGAATCCGGTGCGGTGGTGATCGACGGTGCGGTGTTGTCCTACATCGAGTTCGATGCGCGGGTGAACCAATTGGCGCGGCTGCTGATCGGTATGGGCGTGGGTCCGGAAGCGCGGGTGGGTGTTGCGGTTTCTCGGTCGCTGGAGATGCTGGTGGCAATCTATGCGGTGGTGAAGGCCGGCGGGGCGTATGTTCCGATCGACCCCGATCAGCCTGCGGAGCGCGTCGGGTATGTGGTGGGAGTGGCCAGTCCGGTGGTGGTGCTGTCCACAGCCGCCGAACGAGGTGTGCTGCCCGCCGGTGTGGCGGTGCTGGAGCTGGATAATGTTGATGTAGAGGAGTATTCAACGGACCCGGTGCTCGGTAGCGAGCGCATTGCGCCGCTGCGGCCGGAGCATCCGGCGTATGTCATGTTCACGTCGGGTTCGACGGGTCGACCGAAGGGTGTGGTGGTTCCACACGACGGTGTAGTCAATCGGTTGCTGTGGATGCAGGATCGCTATTCGCTCACCGGTGACGATGTGGTGTTGCAGAAGACTCCGGTGACGTTCGACGTTTCGGTGTGGGAGTTGTTCTGGCCGTTGCAGGTTGGTGCCAGGTTGGTGATCGCGGAGCCTGGTGGGCATCGTGATCCGGTGTATCTCAACCGGGTGATCCGCGACGAGTCGGTCACGACGGTGCATTTTGTACCGTCGATGCTCGAGGTGTTTCTTGCCGGCGGTGACGTCGGCGGTGACTCAGTGCGACGGGTGTTCACCAGTGGCGAGGCGCTTGCAGCGTCGACGGCTGCGCGTCTGCTGCGGTGCAGCAATGCAGAACTGCACAATCTGTACGGCCCGACGGAGGCGTCGGTGGATGTGACGTTCCATGAGGTTGGGCCGGAAGATTTCGGGGCGGACGTTATCAGGTCAGGGGCAACCGGAGTGCCTATCGGTGTGCCGGTGTGGAACACGCGTGTCTATGTGTTGGATGGGCGTTTGCATCCGGTTCCGGTGGGTGTGGTGGGGGAGTTGTATCTCGGTGGTGTGCAGTTGGCTCGGGGGTATCAGGGGCGGGCTGATTTGACGGCGGATCGGTTTGTGGCGGATCTGTTCGGTGCTCCGGGTGAGCGGTTGTATCGGACTGGGGATCTGGTGCGGTGGAGCGGAGTGAGGGACTTTTCTGGCTCGGGTGAGTTGGAGTACGTCGGTCGCAGCGATTTCCAGGTGAAGTTGCGGGGCCAGCGGATCGAATTGGGGGAGATCGAGGCAGTATTGGCACGCCACGACGGGGTCGCTCAGGCTGCGGTGGTTCTCCGAAGCGGGGCCGCCGGGGAATTCCTTGCGGCATATGTTGTCGCTGGTGCGGGTGTGACGCTGGTCGAGCGTGAACTGCTCGACTCGGCTGCACAGGATCTGCCCGCGTACATGGTGCCGTCGGTGGTGACGGTGTTGACGGCACTGCCGGTGACCGCGAACGGCAAGCTGGACCGAAAAGCTTTGCCGGAAACCGAATTTGCCGCTGCGGTGTATCGAGCTCCGAGCACACCCGTGCAGGAAGCGGTCGCGCAGGTATTTGCCGACGTGATCGGCGTTGATCGCGTCGGCGCCGACGACAGTTTCTTTGCACTCGGCGGGGATTCACTCAGTGCGACCCGAGCGGTGGGACGGATCAACAGCTCGTTGAACACCGAACTGAGCGTTGCCGGGTTGTTCGACACGCCGGTGGTTTCCGTGCTCGCTGCCAGGCTCGAGTCGACTGTAGGAACCGAACTCACGCAACCTGCGCTCGCGGCCAGGCCGCGTCCCGATCGAATCCCGCTGTCCCTCGCTCAGGCCCGCATGTGGTTCGTCAACCAGTTCGACACGTCCTCGTCGGCGTACAACATCCCCGTTGTCCTTCAGTTGGACGGGGCGGTGGATCTGGATGCTCTCCGGGCGGCACTCGATGATGTGCTGGACCGGCACGAGTCCTTGCGAACAGTGTTCCCAGGCTCCGCGGACGGGCCGCGTCAGCTGATTCTCGAACCCTCGGATGTCGCGCCGGACCTTCGTCCGATCCCGGTGCGCGATCAGGAACTTCACGGCGTGATCGGGGACTTCATCGGTACAGGATTTGATGTCACCACGGACCTTCCGATCCGCGTGCAGTTGCTGCGATTGTCTTCCGAACGCTACGTTCTTGCCATTGTCGCTCACCACATCTCGGCTGACGGATTCTCGATGACACCGCTCGCTCGGGATGTGATGCGTGCGTACACAGCGCGCACGCAACATCAGAGTCCGGGGTGGGCGGCTTTGCCCGTGCAGTACGCCGACTACAGCCTGTGGCAGCGGGAGGTTCTGGGCACCGAGCAACAATCGGAGTCGGTGATTGCCGATCAGCTCGGGTACTGGACGGCAGCGTTGTCCGGCATTCCCGATGTCCTGCCGTTGCCATTGGATCGACCGAGGCCGGTTCAGCGGTCCACGGAAGGGAGCGTGGTGCCGTTCGACATGCCGGCCGGCCTTCACCGTGAACTGGCCGATATTGCGCGCCAGAGTAATTCGACGCTGTTCATGGTGATGCACGCTGCACTGGCTGTGGTGTTGGCACGGTTGTCGGGCTCGGGTGACGTTTCGGTGGGGACGCCGGTCGCGGGCCGGGGTGAAGCGTTACTCGACGATGTGGTGGGTATGTTCGTCAATACGCTTGTGCTTCGAACGCCGGTGTCGCCCGGAGCTTCATTTGCCGATGTGCTGAAAACGGTGCGGTCCGTAGATCTCGGTGCGTTCGGGCACGCGGATATTCCCTTCGAGCGGTTGGTGGACGCGCTTGCACCAGAACGGTCCACGGCGCATACACCACTGTTTCAGGTGGTCATCGAATTCCGGAACGCCGGCCACCTGCGACTGGAACTGCCGCAGTTGACTGTCCACGAACTCGACATCGATCTGGACGTGGCAAAGTTCGACCTGCAACTGAGTCTCGTCGAGCTGGTCGACGAACACGGTTCACCCGCCGGAATCAGCGCCGGTTTCCGCTATGCGAGCGATGTTTTCGATCACGCATCGGTTCAACGTATATCGGAACGATTTGTGCGTGTCGTCGAAACCGTTGCCACAGATCAGTCTGTGTCGGTCGGCGATATCGACGTCCTGCTCCCGGCCGAACGTGAGCGTGTACTCCTGAGCCCGAACCGGCCGGGAGTTGATGCTGGACCGCAGTCGCTGGGGGATCTCTTCGATCGGTCGGTGGTGTCAGCGGGAAAAGCGGTTGCGGTGACCTGCGACGGCAGTACGGTGACCTACCGCGAACTCGACGAGCGGGCGAATCGCCTCGCGAGACTGCTGGTGTCGCGGGGAGTAGGCGCGGAAACTCTGGTTGCCGTTGCTATGACGCGTTCTGTCGATCTGGTGGTGGCGCTGCTTGCCGTGGTGAAGGCTGGTGCGGGCTACCTCCCGGTGGACGTTGCTTCGCCGGCGGAGCGAGTGAAGTTCCTGCTGAGCGACAGCGCGCCTGTCTGTGTGCTCACGACAATCGAAGCGCTCACGACAGTCGAAGACAGCGGCGCATGGGAGTCTGCGAGTGTTCCCACGATCGTGGTGGACAGCGAAGAGACTGTGACTGCGCTGCAACGGTTTCCGTCGTCGACGGTAAAAGATGCCGACCGGACTCGCCCGCTGCATCTCGATTCGGTGGCGTACGTGATCTATACCTCCGGCTCGACCGGACGGCCGAAGGGCGCGGCGGTTACGCACCGCAATGTGGTCACGTTGCTGGCAAACACCCAGTCGCTGTACGGGTTTGACGAAGACGATGTGTGGACGATGTTCCATTCCGCTGCGTTCGACTTCTCGGTCTGGGAAATGTGGGGTGCCCTCGCCCACGGTGGTCGACTGGTACTGGTCGACCACTTCACCGCTCGCTCACCTGAGTCGTTCCTCGAACTCCTGCAGCGCGAGCGCGTCACCGTGCTCAATCAAACTCCGACGGCCTTCTACCAACTAGCCCAGGCCGACCGCCTGGCCGGTGAGCCCGATCTGTTTTTGCGGTATGTGATCTTCGGCGGCGAAGCACTCGACTTCGGGCAGTTGGAACGTTGGTACTCGCGACGCGGCGACAGCGCCCCGAGCCTGGTCAACATGTACGGCATCACGGAAACAACGGTGCATGTCAGCTGTCTACCGCTGGATCAGAACATTGTGCGAGGCGTATCCGCATCGGTGATCGGCCCGGCGTTGCCTGGCCTACGGGTCTACGTGCTCGACGATCGGCTGCATCTGGTGCCACCGGGCGTGGCCGGCGAGATGTACGTATCCGGTGCACAGATCTCACGGGGGTACCTCGGCCGGTTCGGGCTCACGTCCGCACGATTTGTTCCGGATCCCTTCACACGCGGGGCGCGTATGTACCGGTCCGGCGACCTGGCGCGATGGAATGAGCAGGGCCAGTTGGAGTATCTCGGTCGCAACGATCAGCAGGTGCAGGTGAAGGGTTACCGGATCGAACTCGGTGAAGTCGAGTCGGCCTTGCTCGCCGGAGCGGGGGTGGCGCAGTCGGCGGCGGTGGCGCGCGGTGACCGGTTGGTGGGTTACGTGGTGCCGGAGGCCGGCGCCGTGATCGACCCGGTTGCGCTCCTCGGCGAGGCCGCGGAGAGGTTGGCATCTCATATGGTGCCGTCGGTTGTTGTCGTCCTGGCGGAACTGCCCCTGACCGGGAACGGGAAACTGGATCGACAAGCGCTGCCGGAACCAGACTTCGGGCAAAAGGTCACGGTGAGCCGAGCCCCGGTTTCCGAGAACGAACGCATTCTCGTCGAACTGTTTGCCGAGGTTTTAGGACTGGGCACGGTGGGCGTCGACGATTCGTTCTTCACCCTGGGCGGCGACAGCATCATGTCGATCCAGTTGGTGACCCGCGCCAAGGCAGCCGGAGTTCTGATCACACCGCGCGATGTGTTCGAGCGCAAAACCGTTGCGGCGCTCGCCCAGACCGCTCGAACGAGTGGCGACGACGTCGTTCTGGACGAATTGCCCGGCGCTGGTGTCGGTGAGATCGCATTGACGCCGATCGCTGCGTGGATGTTCGATCGTGGCGGAGATTTCCGCCGCTACTCACAATCTGCACTGTTCACAGTTCCAGGCAACCTCGACGAAGACACCCTGACGGCAGCCGTGCAGGTTGTGCTGGACCGACATGACGTCTTGCGAGGGCGCCTGCGAACCGGTCAGAGTAAGGCGGGCGATCACGGTTGGGCGCTGGAGGTGATGGACCGAGGTTCGGTGAAGGCGTCGGCAGTAGTGCGGCGGGTGCCCACTGTCTCCGAGTCAACCACTCCTGAGCCAACCACCCCCGACTCCGCCGGCACGGCTACCGTGAGGGAACTCGATGCGGCAGTAGGTCGTCTGGACCCGGAGTCCGGTGTGATGGTGCAGATCGTGTGGCTCGACAGCGGGCCGGATCGAGAGGGCCGCTTGCTGTTTGCGGTTCATCACCTGGTGATGGATGGCGTGTCCTGGCGAATACTGGTTCCCGATCTTGCCTTGGCTTGCGCTCAGGTTCAGGCCGGTGTCGAACCGGTCCCAGCGCCGGTCGGGACCTCGATGCGCCGGTGGTCGCACGCACTGGTCGACGCCGCCCATGACCCGCACCGCGGTGCTGAGCTCGAATTCTGGCGACAGACGCTCATCGGCCCTGATCCCGCGCTGGGTGTGCGGCCCCTGACATCTACGGACACCGGAGCCGCCGCCGCAGACATCGAGGTGCGAGTTCCCGCCGCGTTGACCGAGAAACTGCTCCTGGCCGTGCCCCAGGCTTTTCACAGCAGTGTTGCCGACGGATTGTTGACTGCGCTGAGCCTGGCGTTGATTCGGTGGCGTCGTGATCGCGGGATCACTCAGGCGGAAGCGTTGCTGAATCTCGAAGGTCACGGCCGCGAAGAGCACGTCGTTCCCGGCGCAGATCTGGCCCGCACCATCGGATGGTTCACCACGATCTTCCCGGTTCGCCTCGATCTGAAGGGCGTGGATCTCGACGACGCCTATGCCGGCGGTCCTTCGATGGGTAACGCGATCAAGACGGTGAAGGAACAGCTTCGTGCAGTTCCGGATCGTGGCATCGGTTTTGGTCTGCTCCGATATCTGAACCGTGACACGGCTCGGCAACTTTCGCCGCTACCCGCTCCGCAGATCAGCTTCAACTATCACGGACGGCTAGGCAGTGCCGGCGCCGACAGCTCAGTCGGCTGGGCGCCGATCGACGATGGCGGACTGCGCGACGCTACAACGGCAGACCTGCCACTGGCTGTCGTCGTCGACATCAATGCAATGACGGTCGACACCGACGACGGTCCGGTATTGAGCTCGACCTGGACGTACCCACCTGGTGTTCTCACCGGCGACGACGCACGACAACTCACTCAACTGTGGATGGAAGCGCTTGCTGCGCTCGGTGCGCACGCGGAATCCGGGGGCGGGTTCACGCCGTCCGACTTCGATCTTGTCGAGCTTCGGCAGGACGCGATCGACGATCTCGAAAGTCGTTGCGCGGACCTGGCCGAGGTCTGGCCACTCTCACCCCTGCAATCGGGGCTCCTCTTCCATGCCGAACTGGCGGACGAGCCGGCACACGATCACGAGTCTGTTGACGCCTACCTCGTACAGGTCGCGCTCGACCTTGTCGGCGATGTGGATCCCGATCGGCTGCGCCTCGCTGCTGCCACACTGCTCGACAGGCATGCCAACCTTCGTACGGCTTTTCTGCACGACGTAGACGGTCGGACTGTGCAGGTGGTCAGACGCCGGGTGACCCCGCCATGGCTGGAGGTTGATCTCACGACCGGCGGCGAGACGAACGTCGACCACGTTCTCGCGCAGGACAGGTCGACGCCATTCGACATGACGCAACCGCCGCTGATCCGGTTCACTCTGATCACAATCACACCGAGCACGTACACGTTGGTGGTCACCAACCATCACATCCTGCTCGACGGCTGGTCGATGCCGTTGCTGGTCAAGGAACTGTTGACGTTGTACGCCGTCGGCGGTGACGCGTCGGCACTGCCGCGCACCCGCGGGTACCGCGACTATCTCGAGTGGATGAGTCGCCGCGATCACGGCGACTCCCGTGACGCGTGGGCGGGGGCCCTCTCCGGCGTGGACGGCCCGACGCTGCTCGCTCCCGTGGATCGCGCGCGTCGGCTGTCCACTATGACGGCAGAGTGGGTGTTCGATGTCGGTGAAGACGCGACTACTCGTCTGCGAGAGACTGCGCGGTCGCGCGGACTGACAATGAACACGCTGGTGCAGGTGTCGTGGGGGATCGTACTCGCTGCAATGACCGGCCGAGGCGACGTCCTGTTCGGTGCCACGGTGTCGGGCCGACCACCTGAACTGGGCGGAATCGAAACGATGATCGGACTGTTCATCAACACACTTCCTGTCCGGATCAGTCTGCGCAACGACGAGACGTTGGGCGAATTGCTCGATCGGGTTCAGGTTGAGCAGGCAGCATTGCTGGATCATCACTATCTCGGTCTCGCCGAGATTCAAGACGTCGGTGGCCCGGAAATCGGATTCGACACGTTGACCGTGTTCGAGTCGTATCCGGTTGACCGCGAGGGATTGTCGACCGACACCGACATCGCCGGAATGCGCGTCACCGGCGTAGATGCCAAAGATGCCGCTCACTATCCGCTGAGTTTGGTTGCGTCGATCGACGCCAGGTTGCATCTGAAATTCGAGTATCTTTCCGACGTCTTCGGTTCGGACGCAGTCGAATCCATGGCGGGACGCCTGCTCCGGGTGCTCGAGCAGTGTCTTCGCCCGGACCAACCTCTGGCCGCCGTATCCCTGTTGACCGATAGCGAGCGCAGCGAACTGATGCCGGTCCGTGGCCCCGGTGGCGGTTCGACCCGCACCTTGCCGGAGATCTTCGTCGACGCCGCCACCCGTGATCCCGACGCGATCGCCGTCGTCTCGGAGGACGGCGACATGAGCTTCGAGGAGTTGGACCGACGCTCGAATCGAATTGCCCGAGTGCTGATCTCGCGTGGTGTTGGACCGGAGAACCAGGTGGCCGTGGGGATTCCGCGCTCGCTGGACTCGGTACTGTCGATAGTGGCGGTGGCAAAAACGGGCGCTGCGTTCGTGCCGATCGATCCGAAATATCCGGACGAGCGGATCAGTCATATGCTCGCAGACTCGGGAGTAAGCGTCGGTGTGACCACAACCGAGCATCACGATCGCCTCCCGGGAACAGCGCGTTGGCTGATTCTCGATCACCCCGACTTCGTTGGCGAATGCGAGGAGCATTCCGGGGCTCCGGTGACAGATTCCGACCGAATCCGTCCGATCAGGATGGATTGCGCCGCGTACGTCGTGTACACGTCGGGGTCAACGGGCTTGCCCAAAGGGGTGGTCGTTACGCACCAGGGCCTCGACAACTTCGCCCGCGATCAGATCGACCGGTTCTCCGTGAGCTCGCGATCTCGAACCTTGCACTTCTCCACGCCGAGTTTCGACGGGTCGCTTTTCGAATACCTGCAGGCGTTCGGCGCCGGCGCGACGATGGTGATTGCGCCGCCTGACGTTTACGGCGGTGAGGAACTCGCCCGGCTGTTGGCCGATCAGGACGTCAGCCACGCATTCATCACCACCGCAGCTCTGGCGTCTCTCGATCCGGCCGGCCTCGAACATCTTTCGGACCTCGTGGTCGGCGGTGAGGCGTGCCCACCCGATCTGGTCGCTCGCTGGGCGCCGGTTCGGCGGTTGCACAACGCCTACGGGCCGACCGAAACGACGATTATGTCCAACATCAGCGCGCCGATGGTCGCGGGGGATCCGATCACCATCGGCGGACCGATTCGCGGTGTGAGCGAAGTAGTACTCGACGCTCGTCTGCAACCGGTCCCGGTCGGCGTGCCAGGCGAGCTGTATCTGGCCGGGGCCGGATTGGCGCGTGGATACCATCGGCGCCCAGGGCTGACCGCCGAACGTTTCGTCGCCAATCCCGCCGATCCGGGATCTCGTATGTACCGCACCGGAGACATCGTGCGCTGGACGCCGGAGAAGTCCATCGAGTACGTCGGTCGCAGTGACTTTCAGGTAAAGGTTCGCGGTTTCCGCATCGAACCTGGTGAGATCGACAGCGCTCTCCTGGCGCAGCCCTACGTCGGATTTTCGGCCACGATCACGCACCGTGGTCCTGCCGGAGACACCCTGCTTGCGTCGTACGTCGTACCATCCGCTGGACGTGCGCTCGATGCTGAGGTACTCGCGCACGCATTGTCGACGCGATTGCCCTCGCACATGGTTCCCTCCTCGATCACAGTGCTGGCGAGCATTCCGCTGACAGCGGTGGGCAAGCTCGACCGTTCGGCCCTGCCGGTCCCCGACACACTGTCGCGGACCCGGCCCTTCCGAGAGGCGACCGGGCCGGTAGCGCGGGCAGTCGCGGAAGTCTTTGCCGATGTGCTCGGTCTCGAACGAGTGGGTGCCGACGACGATTTCTTCGACTTGGGTGGCAATTCGCTCAGTGCAACTCGGGTCACGGCGAGGCTCCGGACAGTGCTCGGTGTCGACAGCGGAGTGCGGGATCTCTTCGAGGCACCGACCGTTGAGGGCCTGGCCACGCGCATCGAGCAGTTGCGTACAACCGAGGAGTTGCGCGCCGGAGAATTCGGACGTCCGCGACTCGAGAACCGTACCCGGCCGGGAGATATTCCACTTTCGTTCGCTCAGCAGCGAATGTGGTTTGTCAATCAGCTCGACACCAGTTCTCCCGCATACAACATTCCGATCGCGGTTCGGTTGAGCGGCGAACTCGATCTGGAGGCCTTGGGTTCGGCGGTATCCGATCTTGTCGACCGTCACGAGTCGCTGCGGACCATGTTCCCGGTCCGTGGCGCTGCACCCGTCCAACAGATACTCCCGGCCGAGAGTGCGGTGGAACCCCTGCTGCCTCATCGTGTTACAGACGAGCACGAATTGCACGACGAGCTTGCCCGGCTTGTGTCAGCAGGTTTCGACGTGACTGCGCGCGTTCCGTTGCGGGTGGCACTGTTTGCGCTGACCGACACCGAACACGTTCTGGCTGTTGTGGTACATCATATTTCGGCCGACGGCTTCTCGATGTCCCCGCTTGTTCGGGATCTGATGACGGCCTATCAGGCGCGCACTCGAGGCACCGCTCCGGACTGGGAGCCGTTGTCGGTGCAGTACGCAGATTACGCGTTGTGGCAACGAGAGGTGCTCGGTGATGATGACGATCCAGCGTCGGTGATCGGGGAGCAACTTTCCTATTGGCGCAGCGCGCTGGCCGGTACTCCGGATCTCCTCGAGCTGCCCCTCGATCATGACCGGCCGGCGCAGCAGACCTTCCACGGCGCTCGTGTGCACTTCAGCGTTGGGCGGGAACTTCACAGTCGCATCCGAGAATTGTCGCGCCGGCATCACTCCACCGAGTTCATGACCGTGCATGCCGCGCTTGCGATCTTGCTGGCGCGTCTGGGCAGTACCGACGATGTGGTGATCGGGACGCCGATCGCCGGCCGGGGGGATCGCGCTCTCGACGACCTGATCGGCATGTTTGTCGGCACGTTGGCGCTGCGGACGAAAGTCGAACCGGCACAGTCGTTCCGCGCGCTGGCAGAACATTGCCGCGCGGTGGATCTCGGTGCATTTGCGAATGCCGACGTCCCCTTCGAGCGAGTGGTCGACACGATCGGTCCGAGTAGATCGACGGCGTATGCGCCGATTGCGTCGGTGTCGCTCGAGTTCCAGAACAACGATCGGCCGGTGCTGACGCTGCCGGAGCTGGACGTGCGGGGGATCGATCCCGAGCTCGACGTCGTCAAAGTAGACCTCGAATTCCTCCTGGCGGAGGAATTCGACGACCGTGGTGCGCCGACGGGTATGAGCGGTGCCGTCGACTTTGCCACCGATCTTTTCGACAGGGAGACCGTTGCCGGGTTTGCCGATATGTTCGTGCGCATTCTCGAATCCGTCACCGAGAACCCGGACCGGCTGATCGGCGACATTCCGCTCCTGGGAGAGGTGGATCGCCGCACGATGGTGCCGGCGCTCGGCGAGCCGGCAGTGCGGCCCCAGTTGTGGCCCGAGCTGCTGACAACCGCTGCGGCGTTCGATCCGGACTCGGTGGCATTGACCTACGAGGACCGCCACGTCAGTTATCGCGAACTCGACGAGTGGTCCAACAGGGTGGCGCGGGTTCTACGAAGGCGTGGAGTCGGACCGGAAACCTTTGTCGCGTTGGGGATGCCCCGTTCGATCGAGTCCGTCGTGTCGATCTGGTCGGTCACGAAGGCGGGAGCGGCGTTTGTGCCCGTCGATCCGGCATACCCGCGCGAGCGGATCGAGTACATGCTCGCAGACTGCCGTGCTTCCGTTGGACTGACCGTGACGGGCAGTCGAGGTCAACTACCCGACACGGTTCCCTGGTTGGTGCTCGACGACGTGGATTTTGCGGAGTGTGTGGCGGCGGAGTCGGCGGCAGAGGTCACCGACCGGGATCGGACGTGCCCGCTGCATCTCGAACATCCGGCGTATCTCATCTACACCTCGGGTTCGACCGGAAAGCCGAAGGGTGTCAACGTCACTCACCGTGGGTTGGCGAACCTCACCGCGGAAACGCGAGAACGATTCGAGGTCACTCACGATTCGCGGGTATCGCAGTTGGCCTCGCCGAGCTTCGACGCGTCGGTGTTCGAGTTGATGATGGCGTTCAGTGCGTCGGCGCGTGTCGTGATCGTTCCGCCCGCAGTCTACGGCGGAAGTGAATTGGCGGACCTCCTCCGTGACGAGCAGGTCACCCATGCCACTATCACACCCACAGCGCTGGCGGCGTTGGGCGACAACGGATTCGAGTCGCTGCACGTCCTCGATTTGGTGGGGGAAGCCTGCCCGCCGGATGTGGTCGCGCAATGGGCGCCTGGTCGTAGCCTGCACAATGGGTACGGACCGACGGAAACCACCGTGCAGGCCAGCGTCAGCGCGCCGATGCGGCCAGGCGAAGGGGTGAACATCGGGGCACCCGCGTTAGGGTTCGGCTTCCTGGTCCTAGACGAGCGACTGCAGCCTGTTCCGGTTGGTGTTCACGGCGAGTTGTACATCATCGGGCCCGGCATGGCGCGCGGTTACCACAATCGAACTGTCCTCACCTCGGAGCGATTTGTCGCGTGCCCGTACGGTGAGTCGGGGCGCCGGATGTACCGAACCGGAGATGTAGTCCGGTGGCGCGAGTCGGGACACGGAGCGACGGAAAACAGTGGGACGGAACATGGAGTCGGCCACACCCTCGAGTACATCGGACGTAGCGATTTCCAGGTCAAGGTTCGAGGTTTCCGGATCGAACTCGGCGAAATCGACGCCGTTCTCGTGCGTCATCCGTCGGTGGACTTTGCCGCAACCATCGGCCATACCGCTCCATCGGGCGACACGGTTCTCGCGTCGTACGTGCGAGCAGTGGACGGACACGAGGTGGAGCCGGCGGACCTACGCGCCTTCACTGCGGAACGGTTGCCGTCCCATATGGTGCCGGCTGCGGTGGTGGTACTCGATCGCATCCCGATGACGCCGGTGGGTAAGCTTGACCGAAAAGCCTTGCCGGCACCGGAATTCGGGTCGATCGGTGCGGAGTACCACGCACCGACCACCAAAACCGAACATGCTGTTGTGGACGCCTTTGTCGAGGTTCTCGGAGTAGATCGAGTCGGCACTGCCGACAGCTTCTTCGATCTCGGCGGCAATTCGCTGATCGCGACCAGAGTAGTCACCGCCCTGCATTCCCGCTTGGATCGCAGGATTCCGCTTCAATGGATGTTCCTCGACCCGACGCCCGCGGGGATCGCGCGACGCCTTGATATCCCGACAGCGAGTGCCGATCTGGAAGAGGCTCTTGCCGTGGTGATTCCGCTACGCGCCGAGGGGAGCGGTCGGCCGTTGTTCTGCGTGCATCCGGGAATTGGATTGTCTTGGGGCTACGCCGGTTTGGTGCAGTATCTACCACCCGATCGGCCCGTGTACGGTTTGCAGTTGCCGACGATCAGTGACGACGGTGACTACCGTTCGATCGAACAACTCGCGAACCGCTATGTCGAGGAAATCGAGGCCATCTCACCCCACGGTCCGTACGACTTGCTCGGCTGGTCGCTCGGCGGGGTCATCGCACACGCCATGGCTGTAGAACTTCAATTGTCGGGCCGTGAGGTCGCCGTATTGGCTGTCATGGACAGCTACCCGGACAACGGTGAGGTGGCACCTCACGGCGGACTCGATGTTCGAGATCTGCTGCGCGGACTCGGGTTGGAGATCGAATCGGGAGGTGAGATGTCCTTCGAACATGCCGCCGCGTTGCTGGACGAATCGCTCGGGAGTGAGACCGGGATACGGGGCGAAGATCTCGAACGAATTGCTGCGGGGTACGAGAATTCGCAGCGGATCGGTCATCAATTCGTCCCGCAAGTGTACGACGGGAACCTGATTATCTTTCCGGCCACCGGCGAAGCCGACAGTGATACCAGGGAGAGATCACCGCAGGAATGGAAGCCGCTCGTAACCGGGAGGGTCGACGAGATACCCGTCGACTGCGCCCATAACGAGATGATCGAACCGCAGGCCATGACGGTCATCGGCCCGGCACTGGCGCGGGCTCTCTCGGCTGATTCCTGAAGCCGTTCGCACGCGGTACCGAGCGGGTGATGTTTTCGGATTGGACTGTGGGGGAATGACACAAGAGCGGCCATGCCGTTTTCGGGCACCGCAATCGAGCGCGAGGAGCGGCAATGAGAAGGATCAGACACAGTCGGGCACTACTGGTTGGCGTCCTCATTGCGTCGACGGGATTGTTCGGTGAAGTAGCGCTGGCTTCTGCCGATCAATCTCGTTCCCTTCCCTCGGGTACTCCGACATCGGCGGATGGATCCGCCCTCGATCGCATCGAAGTGGTCAACGACCGACAACTGACGATGTACGTCCGCTCGGGGGCGATGAACAAGGTGATACCGCTCGAGGTGATCCTTCCGGCGGACGCCAGCGCGCCACGGCCGACGCTCTATCTGCTCAACGGCGCTGGCGGCGGCGAAGATTCGGCGACATGGCAGACCAGAACAGACGTCGTCAATTTCTTCGGTGACAAGAATGTCAACGTCGTCAATCCCATCGGCGGTGCGTACAGTTACTACACCGACTGGCAGCAACCCGATCCCGTTCTCGGACTGAACAAATGGACGACATTCCTGACCGAGGAGCTTCCCCCGATCGTCGACGCGACGCTCGGAACAACCGGGGAGAATGCCGTCGCGGGTCTGTCGATGGCGGGCACATCGGTTCTGAGTCTGGCCGAAGCGGCGCCGTCGGTGTATCGCGCGGTCGGAGCGTTCAGCGGATGCGCTGAGACGAGCACCCAACCGGGCCAGGACTACGTGAGATTCGTGGTCGGTTTCCGTGGCGGAGACGTCGACAACATGTGGGGTCCGCCCGGAAGCCCGGCCTGGGTGGCCAACGATCCGGTTGTCAACGCGGATAAGTTGCGTGGCATGGACCTGTACATCAGCAACGGAACCGGTCTACCGGGCCCACACGAGACCCTGGCGGGGCCGATGGTGAACGGAGATCTAGGCGTCCTCGCCAACCAGGTGATCGTGGGCGGAGTCATCGAGGCGGGGACAAACCAGTGCACGCAGCGCCTCGCGGATCGTCTCAATTCCTTGGGAATCCCGGCTACGTACGACTTCCGGCCGACCGGTACCCACTCGTGGGGTTACTGGCAGGACGATCTGCATAACTCCTGGCCCATGATCGCCGACGCGATCGGTACCCAGCGATAACTGAGACAGGCCGGCCCGGTCGGTGTGGCACGCACAGCCTCACTGACCGGGGAGAACGCAGACTGTGTCGAGTCCGAGGACGTGATTGAGCCGACCGGACGTGATCCACGACCCGATGCTGATCGAGAGTTCGACAATCTCCGCTTGGCTGTACCGAGAGCTCATCCGCTCCCAAAAAGCGTCGTCGAGTCCGTGGTGATCCAACGCGTAACG
Organism: Rhodococcus sp. NPDC056743; assembly: GCF_042790355.1. Lineage (NCBI taxonomy): Bacteria > Bacillati > Actinomycetota > Actinomycetes > Mycobacteriales > Nocardiaceae > Rhodococcus > Rhodococcus sp. NPDC056743. The sequence continues at coordinate 282,625 of NZ_JBHTZI010000009.1, forward strand.
TTGTGCGTACTCAGCGGCCAGGCGGGTGCGGTCATCGAAGGCGTCGGTGGTGTCCCAGTTTTCGACGGCTTCGGCAAAAGTGTCCTCAACCTTTACTCCGTCGCGTTCGGTACGCCAGTCCATGCAGACGATGCAGCCGTTGATCTGTGCGATCCGCAAGCGTGCCGCCTCGAACTCACGTAGGCCAAGAGTCGACTTCGTGGTGACAGCGCGGGAGAGTCTCGATGCTGCGCGCCCGATGTCGGGAACCATGTCACCCCATACGTATTCGATGGGATCTTTGCCCTCGGGCACAGTGATGTTCATCGTCGGCTCCCTCTCGTACGGTTTCTTTCTCCGACGATAGCGGCGAGAACCTGCTGGACCGCTGTGCGAGTCCCACTGGTCGGCATGAGAACCACACTGCCCGACTGTGCCCGCTATCCCTTGGCTGCGCTGATTCCGGCGCGGCGCCCGTAAAAACTGCCGTCACCGAGCGATGTTCCCGACGCATAACCGCCGGCACAGACTCCGGCAGTGCAGCGGCCCGCGGCAAACAATCCGGGGATGGGTTCGCCGGAAACGTGGAGTACCTCGGCATTGATCGACGTGCGCAAGCCGCCGAGGGTGAAGCCTGCCGTGAAGCCCCGCAGATCCAGGGCGGCAATGGGGGAACCGATCGGCTTGACCCATTCGGGCTTCTTACCGAGTACCGGATCCGCGCCCCGTTCGGCGTGGCGGTTGTACACCTCGACCGTGGATTGCAACGTGCCCTCGGGTAATCCCATGTCCGATTCGAGTTCCGCGGCGGTCTCGGCCACCCACTTGGGGCGGAAACGGAAGAACGGGGTGGAACTGTCTGCGCCGGCGCCTTCGTCGTACGCGGCTTCGTCGATGATCAGATAGGCCTCATTGTTGTTGCGGAGCAACGTTTCCTGGCCGATTCGGCCAGGGTACGTGTCCTCGTTGACGTAGCGTTGGCCGCGGCCGTTGACCAGGATCCCGCGCACCATCAGTTGGGGATCTCCGAAGAACGCGACCTCGGTGGCGTCCATGTGAGCAAGGTCGGCGCCCAGAGCTTGCGCCATCCGGATGCCGGTACCGTCGTGTTCCTCGATCGCGGCTCCGGGACGCCCGATCAGGCGCGGTGCAAACGACGCGACCATCGCCTCGTTGTAGGCAAAGCTGCCCATTGCGAGAACAACACCGGTCCGAGCGCGAACAGCCACTTCCTTGCCGTAACGCTTGGCGATGATGCCGACCACCCGATCACCGTCGACGACGAGGCGTTGGACTCGCATGTCGTGTTCGGCCCGCACGCCGAGTTTCTCGGCGGTCTCGACGAGCGGCTTCATCAGCATGTACCCGCCGCCCTTCTCGCTGGTGCGTTTGTCGCTCATCTGCGGCACATGCCCGCGTGGTGCGGGATCGGCAATGGCGTTGAACGGTGCGGCGTTCTCGCCGCCCGAGTACATGAGGCCGTCGTCGAACGGAGTTTCCCAGCCGGGCTGGCCGTAGAAGCTTTCCTTGAACGGCACTCCGTTGTCGACCAGCCAGTTGTAGTGCTCGACGCTGCCGTGGCAGTAGTCGGTGATCTTTTCCTCGTCGGCACCTGGCCCGAGTGCGGCCATCATGAACGTCTTCATGTTTTCGGGGGTGTCCTCGAAACCGAGTGCCTTCTGCAGTGGTGTGCCGCCGCCGAGATAGATGAACCCACCGGCCAGTGCCGCCGCCCCGCCCCATCCGCTGGTGCGTTCGAGGACGAGCACGTCCGCGCCGGTCTTGGCTGCTTCGATGGCGGCACTGACGCCGGCAATGCCGTATCCGGCGATCACGACGTCGGCCTCGAGGTGCCATGTGTCGATGTCGTCTGCCGGGACGGGCCGGATGGAGTGCGCCGGTCCGGCAGAGTTCGTAAGGGTCATTGCGATCTCAGTCCTTCGCGGGAGTTGGCTCGGGTGCAGCCTTCGCGGCAGCTCTGGCGGCCTTACGGCGGTCGGCCTTGACCGAGATCAAGGCATTGTTGAGTCCTGTTGCCAATGGCCAACCGGTGTAGTGACACAGGAAGATGGCAGCTTCCTCGACTTGCTGTTCGGTGAGTTCGTCGTTGAGGATCGCTGCATTGATCTGGATCTTTGCGACGTCTGTTTGCCCCTGTGCGGTAATCGCGCCGAGGAGGAGCAGCCGTCGATCACGGATCGATAGCCCCGGCCGAGTCCAGATATCGGCAAACAGATGATCGGCAGTGACAGCAAAAAAGTCGCCGGGAACGTCGGCAGGCAATTCCCAGCCGTACACCTCGTTCATTTTCGACACCCCACGTGCCCTGGTCTCGGAAATCGAGTGTCCGTTCTGATCGGTCATGAATGCTCCTTGGTTGACGGTCCTGAGAGCGCGGTGTTTTCCGGCCCGGTGTTTTCCGGCCGGGTGTCGACGCCGAGGCCAACCGCGAGTCCGGTGAGCGCAAGGTGGGCGAGGGGGAGTTCGAGGCCGAGACGGTCACCCAGATCGAGCGCCAGGCTCAGATCTTTCTCACCCAGGTTTCGGACGTGACCGAGGATCGAGTACCAAGGGTCGCTCTCGTCAACCGGCGCGGTGGTGGCTCGTAGCATGATGGCGCCGGCCCCACCGGTGATGGCGTCGGTATGGCGTACGACCTTGCCCAGTGTGCGGATGTCGAGACCGGCCGCTTCGGCCAACCGCGATGCTTCGGTTGCGGCGGTGAAGGATACAAAGTGAAGAAGGTTGCGTGCCAGCTTCATCCGGGTGCCGGCGCCGACGTCTCCGGCGTGGACCACCAGTTCCGCCCAACAGCCGAACGGCTCACGAACCCGATCGAATGCTTCGATCGGCCCGCCGATCATCACGGCGAGCTTGCCCTGCGTTGCACCGGGAGCACCGCCGCTGACGGGTGCGTCGATCAAGGAAACGCCGTGCACTTTGCAGATCCGGGCCAACTCCACCGCGGTGGTGTCGGAGATGGTCGAGTGCACGGCGATGACGGTTCCGGGGCGAGCAGTGGCGAGAATGCCGTCCGGTCCGGTGACGACATCTCGCACTTGAGCGTCGTCGAGCACGGTTACCGAGATGACACTCGCCGTAGTTGCGACGTCGGCCGGTGTCCGTGCCGCCCGCGCACCCGCGGCTGTGAACGGTTCGAGCGCTTCGGCGCGCGCGTCGCACACCACCAGTCCGGCGGGCCAGTCGAGGAGTCGAGTTGCCATGGGCGCCCCCATGTTGCCCAGTCCGATGTAGCCGAGTGTGGGTGTGCCGGCATTCTCGGTCACGATCGGAACACCTGCCCACCGTCGACGTTGAAGATCTGGCCGGTCACCCAACTCGCCTCGTCGGAGAGGAGGAACAGGCACATGCCCACCAAGTCTTCCGGTGTTCCCATGCGCTGCAGTGGAATCCGTTTGACCATGTCCTTGACGATGTTTCCCGGTGTCACGGTGCGGGTGGCCTCGGTATCGATCGGTCCGGGAGCAATGGCGTTGATCCGGATCTTGGACCAACCGAGTTCGGTGGCCAACTGCTGTGTCAGACCGTTGATTCCCACTTTGGCGAGGCCGTAAAAACCGGAGTACAGCCAGGCAGCAGTGGACGATTGGTTCACGATGGAACCGCCATCGGCTCGCATGTGGGGTACTACTGCCCGGCAAACCTGCAGCGCGCCATCCATGTTCACGCTCATGAACGTGCGGTAGTACTCCCAGTCGACGGTGAGTAGTGAGTCGATCTTCATGCCGCCGTAGATGGCAGCATTGTTGACCAGGTGTTCGATGCTTCCGAACTGCTCGATCGTGAAGTCGGCGAGCGCTTTGGCGGAAGCGCCATCGGCAACGTCGACCTCCTTGAACACCGCGGTACCACCGTCGGCGGAGATCTGTTTGGCCACCGATTCGCCGAGTTCGTGATTGAGGTCGGCGACAACAACATTGGCGCCTTCAGCGGCCAGTGCGCGGGCGTACGCCTCGCCGATTCCCTGAGCGGCGCCGGTGACGATGGCGGTGCGTCCCTTAAAACGTTCTGTAGGTTCGATGCGTCCCATGTCGATCCTGCTTTCGTGGTGACGGATGTGTGTGATGTCCCTACGCGGGGGATGCGACGAGCTTTGTCTCGAGATATTCCTCGAAACCGGCGAGTCCCATCTCTCGGCCGATTCCGGATTGTTTGTAGCCGCCGAACGGGGCGTCGGCGGAATACCAGACTCCGCCGTTGACGCTCAATGTCCCGGTGCGCACACCGGCGACGACGCGGTTGACGCGATCAGGATCAGTGCCCCACACTGAACCAGACAGGCCGTAGGGGGAGTCGTTGGCGATGCGCACGGCATCGTCGTCATCGTCGAACGGAATGATCACCAGTACCGGTCCGAAAATCTCTTCCTGAGCGACGCGCGACGAGTTTTCCAGTCCGGCAATCAAAGTGGGTTCGATGAAGTATCCGCGTGGCTGATCGTCTGGTCGGCCACCGCCGGTCACTATCGTGCCCCCATCGCCTCGGGCCAGCGTCAGATAACTTTCGACGCGTCCACGTTGGCGCGCGGAACTCAACGGACCGCAGATGGTTCCGGCTACCGACGGATCGCCGGCACGAATACCGGCCATGGTGCGGGTAGCGGCAGCAAGAGCTTCGTCGTATCGGCTGCGCGGCACCAAGAGTCGCGTACTCAAAGCACAGCCCTGCCCGGCGTGGACACACACCGAAAAGGCTGCGACGGAACTGGCGGATTTGATGTCGGCATCGTCGAGGACGATGAATGCAGATTTTCCGCCGAGTTCCAGGAACACCTTTTTCAGCGTTTCCGACGCGGTCGACATCACCGTGCGCCCGGTTGCGGTGGATCCGGTGAAGGAGATCAGGTCGACGCGGGGGTCGGCGCACAGTTGTGTGCCGAGTGAGTGGTCTGTCGAGGTGATGATGTTGACAACGCCGGCGGGGATGTCTGTCTCCTCGGCGATGACCTTGCCTACCAGTGCGGCGCACCACGGCGTGTCCGGTGCGGGTTTGAGAACAAGGGTGTTGCCCGCGGCAAGCGCGGGGCCCAGCTTGGCGAAGTTGATCTGGTGTGGGAAGTTCCACGGAGTGATGGCCCCGACCACTCCGACGGCTTCCTTGTGTAATTGACGGTGGGTGGGAACTCCCATCGGCGAAGCATTCCCGAGATCCTGTTGCCACGCATAGGATTCGATGAGCTGTGCCCAATATCGGAGGTCGTCGATCGGTCCTTCGAGTTGAGGGCCGCTGGTCAGCATCCGCGGTGCCCCGACTTCGGCGATCGTGATCTCGCGTAGCTCCTCGATGTGAGACTCGAGAGCGTCGCAGAGTTGGCGAAGGCAGTGCGCTCGAAATGTGTGGTTCCGAGACCAGTCGGTGGTGTCGAAGGCGCGACGGGCCGCGGCGATTGCGGCGTCCATGTCGACGGAGGTTCCCTCGGCCGCTTGTCCGAGTACTTCCTCGGTGGCCGGATTCAGGATGTCGAAGGTGCCGCCGGAACCGGGAACGAGTTTGCCGTCGACAAGAAGTGCGGAACTGTCTGTGGGTCGAAGGTTCATAGTGTGAACTCTTCCTTTCTGGACATATGTCTGGACTCTAGTTCACACATTGGTCCATGGCAATGAGTTTCGGGCAGAACCGATTTGGGTACCGAGAATTCGAAAACTGTGGAGATCGAAAACTGCCCTGGTGCAACGGTTCGGGCGTTACGGTTCTTCACCAGATATCCCGTTCCCGTGTCCCGCGCTTCGGTGGCCCGCTCGTCGGTGACCTTGTGGGCCTGGGCGGTTCCCGTCGTGTGTCGATCCGATTGCAGGAGTAGGCCGATGAACAGAGTTGCTGGAAAAGTTGTCCTGGTGACAGGCGCCGCGCGCGGCCAGGGTCGCAGTCATGCGGTGCGTCTGGCTCAGGAAGGCGCCGATGTCATCGCGTTCGACATCTGCGCGGACATTGCATCCAACGAGTACCCGTTGGCAACCCGAGACGACCTGGACGAGACCGCGAGGCTGGTCAAGGAGGCGGGGCAGCGTGTCGTGGCAGCCCAGGTGGACGTTCGGGATCGGGCCGGCGTCGAAGAAGCGCTGGCAGAGGGTGTGGAAACGCTCGGTGGACTACATGTGGTCGTCGCGAACGCCGGGATCTGCCCGCTGGGTAAGCATGTGCCCAATTCCGGCTTCGTCGACGCGTTCGACGTGAACTTTCTCGGCGTCGTGAACACTGTCCACGCGGGTTTGGAATACCTGGGCGAAGGTGGGTCGATCATTGCGATCGGTTCCGTGGCCGGTCTGGTTCCGCAGACCGGATTCAACGGGCAACAGGCGTTGCAGGGGCCGGGCGGAGACGGATACGGCTTGGCCAAGAAGATGATTCAGACGTATACCATGTCGCTGGCATTGACGCTGGGGCCGAGTTCGATTCGGGTCAATGCTATTCATCCGACAAATGTGAACACGAATATGCTCCAGAGCCTGCCCATGTATCGGACCTTTCGTCCGGATTTGGAGAACCCGACAGCGGAGGACGCCGCGGTGACATTTCCCTTCATGCAGGCGATGCCGACACCCTGGGTCGAACCCGAGGACATCTCGCACGCGGTGGTGTATTTGTCGTCGGACGAATCGCGATTTGTCACCGGTCAGCAACTTCGGGTTGATGCGGGTGCAGGGATGAAGATCGGGCTGTGAGGGCCGCAGTTTTTGGCCGTGACCGGCGCGAATATGTGGCTCGTCAACACTGAAATCGCGAATTCATTGCCCTGGACATGCACCTGTAGTAACGTCCAGACATGTGTCCAGTCATGGTTACGAATCGACTCGCCGACGCCTCAACGGGAAGCAGGCAGACACCGTCGCCAGGCTCACCGAAGCCGCCGTCGTCGTGCTCCGTGAGCATGAATATTCAGGTTTGACCGTGCGCGCCGTCGCTGCCGAAGCAGGGGTAGGAGCGGCAACCGCCTACACCTACTTCTCGTCGAAGGAACATCTTGTTGCGGAGGTCTTCTGGCGCCGGCTGCGGGCGTTCCCGAGTCCGGACGGTACCGCTACGGACTCCACCGCCCGAGTGCTGGCCGTACTGCGAAACATTGCATTGCTGCTCGCCGACGAACCGCAGGTGTCAGCGGCCGTGACCAACGCTTTGCTGGGAACCGATCCCGAGGTAGAGCATCTTCGCGATCGGATCGGATTCGAGATTCACAGCAGGTTGGTCGCGGCGATGGATCCGGTAGTGAATCCACATCGGATCGAGGCCATTGAAATGCTGTATGCCGGAGCGCTTTTACGGGCCGGAATGGGATATGGGACTTACGAGTACATTGCCGGACGCCTGGAGGCTTCCGCACGACTGATCTTGGAGCATCCATGACCGAAGCATTGATCGAACCGGTGATGTTCAATCCGTACGACTATCACTTCCACGAAGACCCGTATCCGACCTACGCCCGGCTGCGAAACGAAGCCCCGATCTACCACAACGACGACGTCGGATTCTGGGCGTTGTCACGGTATTCGGACGTTCTGGATGCGTTCAAGGACAACAAGCGACTCTCCAGTGCAAACGGTGTTTCGCTCGACCCGGCTGCCTACGGGCCCCATGCGCACTACGTGATGTCCTTTCTTGCCATGGACGATCCGCGGCATATGCGTCTGCGGCAGTTGGTGTCTCGCGGGTTCACGCCTCGTCGTGTTGCCGAGCTCGACTCGCGGATACTCGAACTCACCACGGCGCACCTGGCCCCGGCACTTGACGCTGGAGAATTCGACTGGATATCCGACGTGGCCGGCAAGCTGCCGATGGACGTGATTTCCGAGTTGATGGGCGTTCCGGAACCGGACCGGGCGGAACTTCGGAGAAAAGCAGATCTCGTAGTGCACCGGGAAGACGGCGTCCTCGATGTGCCACCCGCTGCGGTGGAGGCGTCGATAAGCCTGATGAGCTACTACAAGGACATGATTGCGGAGCGTCGTCGCTCGCCTACCGGTGATTTGACGTCAGCTTTGCTCGACGCCGAAATCGACGGAGACAAACTGTCGGATTCCGAGATTCTCGGCTTCATGTTCTTGATGGTCGTGGCCGGCAACGAAACCACCACCAAACTGCTCGGGAACGCACTGTACTGGGGTTCGCACAATCGCAGCGAGATTGCGGCTGTTCTTCGTGATCCGGATCTGGCATCGGAGTGGGTGGAGGAAACACTTCGCTACGACACGTCGAGTCAGATCGTGGCGCGCACGACGACCGTCGATCTCGAGTACTACGGCACTACCGTTCCGGCGGGGGAGAAGATGCTGCTCCTGATCGGTTCGGCCAATCGCGATGCGGAAGTCTTCGACGATGCAGACGTTTTTCGCCTCGAACGGAATTCAGCCAACAAGCTGGCCAGTTTTGGTGCGGGCGTGCACTTTTGCCTCGGCGCCCACCTGGCGCGGCTCGAAGCGAAGATCGCCCTTGCCGAATTTGCCCGCCAGGTGCGCGATTACGAGGTCGACGAGGCGGGTATCGAAAGAGTCCATTCGACTAATGTGCGGGGCTTCGCGGCCCTGCCGGTGAAGGTGCAGGTGCGCTGATGCCCCGTTTCGAACCCAACCCGACCCGGCGGACCGCTCTGATCAGCGGCGCATCGTCGGGAATCGGCACCGCGGCCGCCTATGCCCTAGCGGAGCTCGGGCACCCCGTTGTTCTCGGGGCGCGGCGGGAATCCGAGTGCGAGGCGATTGCCGAGAAGATCCGCAGCAACGGCGGCGAAGCCATGGCACATTTCCTCGACGTGACTGACGGCAGCTCGGTGGACGCGTGTGTTACTGCAGCCGAAAAGACAATGGGGCCAGTGGAAATCGTGGTGTCAGGTGCCGGTGATCTCGAATTCGGTGCCGCCGATCAAATGGAACCCGAACGGTTCCTGCGTCAGGTCGAAGTCCATCTCGTGGGTGCTCAACGGCTCGCTCACCGAATCCTGCCCGGTATGCGGGAGCGGCAAAGGGGTGATTTTGTGCTGATCGGATCGGACTGTGCCGACCGGCAACGTCCGCTCATGGGTGCGTACGACGCGTCGAAGGCCGGCCTCGAAGCAATGGGTCGTCAGATGCGAATGGAACTCGAAGGCACCGGCATTCGCGCCTCGATAGTGAGGCCGGGGCCGACATTGACCGGGATGGGTATGGATACGACGCCGGAGATCATCGGCCCTGTCGGCGAATCGTGGGCCAGGTGGGGTTTTGCGCGACACGGCTACATGTTGCGGCCTTCCGATATTGCAAATGCCATTGTTGCCGTCGTGTCCGCGCCACGAGGGGCGCACCTCGTTCTGGTGGAGGTTCAGCCCGAAGCTCCACTCAATCCTCGTCCCACTCACACTTCGCAGGAGACGACATGACTCACGGCGTACAGGAGAACCCGCGCACACTGCCGCAACCCCCGCGGGTGTCCGGGGGCGAACTCGAACACGGGCATCTGGAAGAACTACGCACTGATCCGATCGCGTTGATGCGTCGGGTACGGAGTGAGTGCGGCGACGTCGGAGCCTTCCAGCTAGCCGATCGCACGGTGATCCTGCTGTCCGGTGCCGAGGCAAACGAGTTCTTTTTCCGCTCCACCGACGAGGATCTGGATCAGCAAGCCGCGTACCCGTTCATGAAACCGATCTTCGGTGAGGGGGTGGTGTTCGACGCGAGTCCGGAGCGGCGCAAGGAAATGCTGCACAATTCGGCACTGCGCGGCGAGCAGATGAAAGGCCATGCTTCAACCATCGGCACGGAAGTCGAAGCGTTGGTGGCAGGGTGGGGCGACGAGGGCGAGATTGATCTCCTCGACTTCTTTGCCGAGTTGACCATCTACACGTCGTCAGCGTGTTTGATCGGAAAGAAGTTCCGCGACGAACTCGACGACCGCTTTGCCAAGCTTTATCACGAACTCGAACAGGGCACAGACGCACTGGCCTTTGTCGATCCGTACGCACCGATCGAGAGCTTTCGCCGTCGCGACGAAGCCCGCCTGGCGTTGGTTGCGCTGGTTCAGGAGATCATGAACGGACGAATTGCGAATCCTCCCCACGGCAAGGACGAGCGGGACATGCTCGACATCCTGGTGTCGGTCAAGGACGAGAACGGTGAGCTGCGCTTCAGCGCCGACGAGATCACCGGGATTTTCATCTCGATGATGTTTGCCGGTCACCACACGACATCCGGGACGGCCGCGTGGTCGTTGATCGAGTTGCTCCGCCATCCCGCCGCCATGTCTGACGTAGTCGAGGAACTCGACAGTTTGTATGCCGACGGTGCCGACATCAGTTTCCATGCACTGCGACAGATTCCGGTGCTCGAGGCCGTGGTGAAGGAAACTCTGAGGCTGCACCCGCCGCTCATCATCTTGCTGCGGGTGGCGCGCGGAGACTTCGAGGTGGGTGGTTTCGAGATTCGTGAAGGAGACCTGGTGGCGGCGACGCCGGCAATCTCCAATCGCATTCCCGAGGACTTCCCGAATCCCGAGGAGTTCGATCCCGGCCGCTACATCGACCCGCGTCAGGAAGACATCGTCAACCGATGGACGTGGATTCCGTTCGGAGCGGGCAGGCATCGGTGTGTCGGTGCGGCATTTGCCCAGATGCAGCTCAAGGCGATCTTCTCGATTCTGCTGCGCGACTTCGAATTCGAGATGGCTCAACCGTCTGAAAGCTACCGTAACGATCACAGCAAGATGGTCGTGCAATTGCAGCAACCGTGCTCGGTCAGGTATCGGCGGCGAACTGGCACACGCAGTCGATCCGATACAAGCAGCGGGGCATGAGTCATGCGTGTCGAGGTCGATCTGGACCTGTGTCAAGGCCACGCCGCGTGTGAATTGGAAGCGCCGGACGTTTTTGTGGTTCCGAAAAGGGGCAAGGTCGAAGTATCCGATCAGGCTTTGCCGGAAGAGCAGAGACGCGAAGTGGAAATGGCAGTGCGTTACTGCCCGACGGGCGCACTGAAAATTGTCGACGACTGACCAGGGAGAGGTTCACATGACCGGATTCGACCGCGCCGAGCTCGACGACATGGTGCAACGTTGGGTTGACGCGAACAAGAAGGCGGAGGCCGCCGGAGACTGGAAGCCGTTGGCGGACATGTACACCGAGGACGCGACCTACGGCTGGAACTACGGCCCCAAGCAGGACTTCATGGCGGTCGGTCGGGAAGAGATCCGCACTGTCGCGCTGGGTCTCGAGATGAACGGCCTCGAAGGCTGGGAGTATCCCTATCAGGACTTCGTGATCGACGAGCGCAGTGGCAATGTCATCGGATTGTGGAAACAGATCTCCGACGCAAAACGAGACGACGGCAGCAACTACTCCGTCTACGGCATCGGCGGCAGTTGGTTCCGGTACGGCGGAAACTTCCAATGGTCCTGGCAGCGTGACTTCTTCGACTTCGGAAACGTCTCGGCACTGTTCATGGAGATGATCCAGAAAAACGCACTGTCCACGGGGATGCAGGCACGCATACAGCGATCGATCTCCGGCGAACCACTCCCAGGGTGGTATCGCGCGGGTACCTCGCCGGTTCCGCTGTGGTGAGTCCGGTGTCTGTCGGTGGATCCTTCGAGACGCTCACCCGCGGCGACCTGGCTGTGTTGGTGCCCGAACTCCTGCTGTGTGGCCAGTTGATCGACAGATCCGGAATGGCTCACCTGATCATGGAGTACGGCCGCGAGGGCATGGCAGAAGTTGCGATCGAGGAATGGGAATCCGCCAGTCCGTGGTACACCCGCCGAATGCAGAAGGCGCTGCGGTATCAGGGCGACGACGTCGTGACCATTTTCAAGGGATTGCAACTCGACATCGGAGCGCCGCCGCAGTTCATGGATTTCCGCTACCGCGTGGACGACCCGCAACACGGCGAGTTCTGGCTCGACCACTGCGGCGCTCTGATGGACGTCGAACCGCTGGGGGACGAGTTCGTCACCACGATGTGTCATGACATCGAAGACCCGACGTTCGACGCGACGGCGATAGCGACCAACGCGCATGCGCAAATCCGTCCGATCCATCGGCCCCCGCGCAAACCCGCTGACAGGCACCCGCACTGTGCGTGGACAGTGGTGATCGACTCACGCCATGTCCCGCCGGTCATGACGTCCCACACCGAGAAGATCGGCCGGAGCGCCGCGGTATCGGTGGAGTTGAGTCCGATCGACGGCGGTGACGCCGGCGCTGCCGACTACTCGGGACCGTTGCTCTCGGATCTGCGATTCTCCGACTTCTCGCACTCTGCGCTGGTTCGTATCGCGCAGGAAGTGTGCCTGCAACACCACCTGTTGGCGCTAGGTTTCCTGCTCGCGGTACGGCGGCGCAGCAGTGCGGACAAGGCACGAGAAATTACGCTCAAACAACTCACCGGAATTGCGGGCGTCGCTGCGCAGCGCATCCGCGACGCATTAGGTCTCCCGCCAGATCTGGAAGGCTTGTCCGTGGTCCTGGCGCTGCATCCGTTGCTCAATCCGAAGCAGTACGTCGAGCGTGAAATTCGCTGGGATGGAGAGCGTCTCGACATCTTGCTTTCGCGGAGCGGTCTGGTCGACATCGACGGCGGTTGGCCCACTCTGATCGACGTCGAGCGTCTCGATCCGCTACAGGCACTGGTGCGCGGCGTGAACCCACATTTCACAGTCCGCGTACTCGAGGATTCCGAAGCCGGACTTCTGGTCACGGTCGATACCACGGCGGAGGCTGCGCCGGAATGTGTCGAAGTCGCCATCACCAAAGTGAGTAGCGGCGCAGCATTTACTTTCGAAGATCGTGGAATTCCGTTGCCTCTCTTCGTAGTTTGAGGGGCTTGACCTCAAAAGGAACGTTCATGGCCTACACCTTTGCAGACCTGTTCGAGCATTCCGTCGACGCGATGCCTGATCGACGCGCGTTGATCGTGTCGGGAGAGGAAGTGACGTACCGCGAACTCGACGAGCGGGCCAACCGTCTGGCACACCACTTCTTGTCGGTAGGTTTCGGGACCGGCAGTCATATCGGAATCCAGATGCACAATTCGATCGAGACGATGGTGGCTGTCCTCGCGTCGTTCAAGATTCGTGCCGTTCCGATCACCGTGAACTATCGGTACACAACCGACGAGTTGATGTACCTCTACGACAACGCCGACCTCGAGGCCCTGGTGTTCCATCGGGGGTACTCGGCGCGCGTGGCCGAGGCCCTGGAATCAGTTCCGGGGGTCAAGCACATGGTGCTGGTACCGGACGAACTCGCCACGGGCGCTGAACCGCCCGTGCCAGGCGCGGTGGCGTACGAGGACGCATTGTCGCCGCACTCTCCGCAGCGTGGCGGCAGCGACGCATTCGACGAGCGTAGCGGCGACGACCTGTACATCCTCTACACCGGCGGAACGACAGGTCGACCCAAGGGTGTGGTGTGGCGTCAAGAGGACATCTGGCGAGTTCTGGCCGGCGGCTACGATTTCTACACCGGTGAGCCGATCACCGACGAGTACCAACAATCCCGTGGCGGCGCAGCTGCGGCAGAACCTGTGCGATGGTGCATGCTGCCACCGCTCATCCATACGTCGGCGTTGATGCCGACCTTCAACGCACTGTTCTCGGGCAATACCGTGATCTTCGAACCTCGATTCGACGCGGCCCACGTGTGGGCTGTTGTTGCCGAATACCGGCCACAGGTCATGGTGATCACCGGCGACGCGATGGGGCGTCCATTGGTGGAAGCGCACCGCGAACTCCAGCCCGATGCGTCCAGCCTCGCAGTTCTCGCTTCCGGAGCGGCACTGTTCTCAGGTTCGGTGAAGGACGCCTTCTTCGAGGTGTTCCCGAATCTGATGATCTCCGACTCCGTAGGTTCCTCCGAAACCGGCTTCGGCGGTATCGGATTCGCAGCCAAAGGGTTGAAGCAGCGCGGTGGACCGAGGGTGGGGTCCAACCGGTTCACGGTGGTTGTCGACGACGACAACCGGATTCTGACGCCAGGCAGCGGCGCCGAGGGGTGGCTGGCAAAGCTCGGCAACGTCCCGCTCGGGTACTACAAGGATCCGGCGAAGTCGGCAGAGATCTTCCGGACGGTGGACGGCGGCCGAGCAGTGGTGACCGGAGACCGCGCCCGGATCGAAGACGACGGCTCGATCACGCTGCTCGGCCGCGGAAACATGGTGGTCAACACCGGTGGTGAGAAGGTTTTTGTCGAAGAAGTCGAGGCCGTCGTCAAGGCACATCCGGATATCTACGACGCCACCGTGATCGGGCTACCGGACGAACGATGGGGGAGCCGGGTCTCGGCCGTGGTCCGGGTGCGCGAGGGTGTTGTTCCGGACTTCGAGTCCATCGAGAAACACACTCGCAGCCAGCTCGCCGGCTACAAGATCCCGCGTGCCTTCTGGATTGCATCCGAGGTCGTACGAGCGCCCAGCGGAAAACCCGACTATCGCTGGGCGAAGGAGTACGCACGCAGTCAGGAGCCCGTTCACCGCATCGATTAGTCCGTCTCGGCGCGCGCGGCGCCATTCCCGTACGAGGAGCAACCGACATGCCCGAGCTGAACCTTCCCGACGGCTTCGACGTCACCGACCCACGGATGTACGGCAAGCGCGTTCCCCTGGCAGAGTTCGCGCAGCTTCGCCGCTGCGCGCCCGTGTGGTGGAATGCGCAGGAACCGGGAACTGGTGGTTTCCACGACGGTGGCGCTTGGGTAGTGTCGCGGCACGCGGACGTGCGTGATGTGTCGTTGCGTTCGGAGGAGTTCTCCAACAACGTCAACGGGTGCGTCCCGCGACACGAGGACAACATCACCGCCGAAGAATTGGAAGTCAGTAAATACGTTCTGATCAACAAGGATGCGCCCGAGCACACCCAATTGCGCAAGTTGGTAGCGCGCCTGTTCACACCCCGGTCCGTCGAAGCGATGCGGGCCGGACTCGACGAGCGAGCAGAAGAGATCGCGAAAGCGGCAGCGGCTTCCGGCACCGGCGATTTTGTTCGGCAAGTGGCCAGTGAGCTACCGATGCAGGCGATCTCGGACCTGATCGGAGTTCCGCAAGAGGCTCGGCGGCAGCTCTACGAATGGTCGAATCAGATGACCGGATACGACGACGAATCCATGGCCGGGGAGTCCAGAATGGCGTCGGCGCAGATTCTCGGGTACGCCTATCAGCTTGCCGAGGCGCGTCGAGCCGAACCGCTCGACGACATCATTTCGCGATTGGTGCACGCGGACGTGGACGGTGAGGCCCTCACGCCGGAACAGTTCGGCTTTTTTGTCATCATGTTGGCGGTTGCGGGCAACGAGACCACGCGTAATGCAACAACACTCGGGATGATGGCGTTCATGCAGCACCCGGAGCAATGGGAACTCTACAAGCGTGAGCGCCCCCGCACAGCGGCTGACGAGATCATTCGCTGGGCATCGCCGTTGACGTCGTTTCAACGGACGGCGTTGGTGGACACTCAGATTGCCGGAACTCCGATTCTGAAGGGGCAGCGAGTTGTGCTGCTGTACGGTTCGGCGAACTTCGACGAATCTGCCTTCGAGAATCCGGACGTCTTCGATATCCTTCGTGATCCCAATCCGCACTTGGCTTTCGGTGGTACCGGACCGCATTACTGCGTCGGCGCCAACCTGGCCCGGATGGAGATCGACTTGATTTTCAACAAGATCGCCGACCACATGCCGGACATCAGCAAGCTCGGCGATCCCAGCCGGTTGGCATCCGGATGGATCAACGGAATCAAGGAGTTCACGGTCGATTACGGCAACAACTCTGCGTGTCCCGTGGAGCACTGAACCGTGTACGCCGGGCGGATGACGCTCGCAGGACCGATGCGTCAACTCGGTCAGTTCTACAAAATGGGCGCAGACGTTGCGGTGGGACTGGTGCGCACTCGCTTTCAGATGCAGGAGTTTCTCGAGCAAAGTTGGATGATCGCGCGGGTATCGCTGGTGCCGACAGTCCTGGTGGCAGTGCCGTTCACGGTTCTGGTGAGCTTTACTCTCAACATTCTGCTGCGCGAGATTGGTGCTGCCGACCTCAGCGGCGCCGGAGCGGCCCTCGGCGCCGTCACCCAGGTCGGGCCAGTGGTCACCGTCCTCATCGTGGCAGGGGCCGGAGCCACCGCCATTGCCGCAGACCTCGGGTCACGGACCATTCGCGAGGAGATCGACGCGATGGAAGTGCTCGGGATCGATCCGATCAACCGCCTGGTAATACCCCGGGTTGTCGCGTCGACGGTTGTGGCGTTGCTGCTCAACGGACTGGTGTGCGTCATCGGCATCACCGGCGGCTACATCTTCTCGGTGTTCCTCCAAGGCGTGAATCCCGGTGCCTTTGTCGACGGCATCACGTTGCTCACCGGACTACCCGAAGTTGCCTTGTCGATGGTGAAGGCCGCACTGTTCGGAATGCTCGCGGGGTTGGTCGCGTGTTACCGGGGCCTGTCCGTCCGCGGTGGTCCGAAAGGTGTGGGTGAAGCGGTCAACGAGACCGTGGTTTACGCATTCATGGCGCTCTTCGTGGTCAACACCATCGTGACCGCGGTGGGTATCCGGCTGACGGCGGGGTGAGCGGCGTGGCACTGGCGGAACTCGGAAAATTCGGGGCGACCCGAGCGCGGATGGCCCGGCTGTCGCGGTCCGTCGACGATGTCGGACGGCAAGCGGTGTTCTTCGTCCGAGCTATTGCCTTCATCCCCTGGGCGCTGCGCAAACACCCGAAGGAGGTCTTGCGTCTTGTCGCTGAGATCAGCATGGGTACCGGTGCGTTGGCATTGATCGGGGGTACCGTCGCCGTTGTCGGGTTCCTGACGCTGGCATCGGGCGGAACCATCGCGATTCAGGGCTTCAGTTCGCTGGGAAACATCGGTGTCGAGGCGCTCACCGGATTCTTTTCCGCGTTCATCAACGTGCGCATTGCCGCGCCGGTCATCGCGGGAATCGGGCTGTCCGCAACCATCGGCGCCGGTTCGACCGCGCAGATCGGTGCGATGCGCATCAGTGAGGAAATCGATGCCCTCGAAGCCATGGCGATCAGTTCTGTTCCGTACGTGGTGAGTACGCGAATCGTGGCCGGGATGCTCGCCATTCTGCCGCTGTACTCGTTAGCGCTCGTCGGGTCGTTTCTCGCGGGGCGGTTCACCACGGTCGTTCTGTTCGGTCAATCGTCCGGGCTCTACGACCACTACTTCACGACCTTTCTCGATCCGGTCGACGTCGCGTGGTCCTTTGTTCAGGTTCTGGTGATGGCGTTGCTGGTCATGCTGATTCACACCTACTACGGCTACAGCGCGGTAGGTGGGCCATCGGGGGTGGGCACCGCCGTCGGACGGGGAGTTCGACTGTCACTGATCTGTGTCGTGGCGGTGACCCTTCTGGTGTCGCTCGCCCTGTACGGCGGTTCCGGCAACTTCAACTTGTCCGGATAAGGGGGAGCGCGCGTGGAGAGATACGGATACAAACTCGCGGCACTAGGCTTGGTGTGCGCGATTGTTGCCGTCGTGGCACTGGCGGTCGCGTCGTTCAATCAGTCGTTCACCATGCGAGTTCCGGTGACAGTTGTTGCCGAGCGGGCCGGCCTCGTAATGGATCCGGGGGCGCGAGTGAAGATGGCCGGCGTGACCGTCGGGTCCGTCGAATCGATCACACCGGCCGACGACTCCACCGCGACGTTGTCCCTTCTTCTCGACCCGGATGCGCTCGAGTCGATTCCGGCAAACGTCGATGTCACGATCACCTCGAATACAGCTTTCGGAGCGAAGTTCGTCAGCATGTCGCCGCCTGCGGATCCCAGTGTCGAGCGATTGACGGCCGGCGCCACCATCGAGGCGGATCACGTGACCGTCGAAATCGATACGGTATTCGAGAAGCTGACGGCAGTCCTGCGAACGGTGGATCCCGGGAAACTCGATTCGACGCTCGGGGCGATTTCGACCGCGTTGCAAGGTCGCGGGGAAAGGTTGGGCGTAGCGCTCGGGAAGGTCGACGCATCGCTGGCCGAATTCAACAGTGCCGGTTCTTCTTTCGACGACGTTCTCGCGGACCTGCCGATCGTGTCCGAGACCTATCGGGCGGCTGTGCTCGATCTGATGGACACCCTCGGCTCGCTCACGATCACCGGCACCACTGTCCTCGACGAGCAACAGAATCTCGATCTGCTGCTACTCGACGTCATCGGGTTGGCGCGCACCGGCGAAGATGTCCTCGGTACCAATGCCGACGGTGTCGACACAGTCCTCTCGCTCATGCGGCCCACCACCGAACTCCTCGAGGAATACTCGCCGGTGATTCCGTGCATGTTCCACGGACTCGAGGAGAGCAAGGCAATCGGCGACGGTGCGTACAACGGGCAGTCGGGAATCAAGATGTCGATCGGATTGATTGCAGGCACCGAACCGTATCGCTACCCGGAAGATCTGCCGAAGGTCGCGGCAACCGGTGGACCGCAATGCATGGGACTTCCGTTGCGCGATCCGAATGTCAACGCGCCCTACCTGGTGACGGATACGGGTGTGAATCCCTTCGAGCCGGAGCGTCAGTGGAACGGCGGCCAGCCGATAGATGACATGCCGAGCCTGCTCGGCTACCTGTTCGGAACGGAGATTCGATGAAGCGGCGCGGCTACGGTGTCAAATTCGGCATCTTCGTGGCAGTGATGCTGCTGGTCAATGCCGGACTCGTCCTGGTCTTCGGGCAGATGCGAGGAGGCGACGAGCATAGTTACGCAGCCCAATTCGTCAATGTTTCCGGGCTGAAATCCGGCGACAAGGTGCGGATCGCGGGGGTGCCCGTGGGAACCGTGGGTGCCGTCGATTTCGGCGGCGACCACCTTGCACACGTGAAGTTCACCGTCGATTCGGCGGAAACTCTGACGGAGCAGACTCGGGCGGCCGTGCGCTATCAGGACCTCGTAGGCAACAGGTATCTCGAATTGCTCGACAATCCAGGCGCCGCTCAGCCCTTGGCTGTGGGTGCGACCATCCCCACGACGCGAACGGCGCCGGCCCTGGACCTCGACGCGCTGCTCGGCGGATTCAAACCGTTGTTCCAAGCGCTCGACCCGACTCAGGTCAACGCTCTGTCCCTGTCGCTGCTCGAAGTGTTCCAAGGCCAGTCCGGGACAGTCGCTTCGGTGCTCGCCCATACTGGATCGATCACCAACACGCTCGCCGATCGTGATGCGCTCATCGGCAGGGTCATCGACAATCTCGACGGTGTCCTGAGTGAAGTACGAGGGCGAGGCGGTCAATTCACCGAGACGCTCGATCATCTGCAAAATCTGGTGAGCGGACTCGCGTCGGACAAGGAACTGATCGGCACGTCGGTGACGAGTATTGATACCGCTGCACAGACTTTCGCAGATCTGTTGGCCGGGGTCAGGCCAGACATCAGCGGCACTCTGTCGCAACTCGACCAGAGCCTGGACCCGCTGGTCGAGCAACAAGGCGAACTCGACCGAATCCTCGCGTCGATGCCGTCGAACTATCGACAACTGATCCGAGTCGGTGCCTACGGATCCTTCTTCAATTTCTATCTCTGCGGGATCGCGCTGAAAGTCGACGGCGCCGACGGCATGCCGATGACGGTCGACTTGATCGACCAGACGACCGGAAGGTGCGCACCACGATGAGAGAGATGGCTCAGAAGCAGGCGGTGCGAGTAGGCGTCGTGGGGATGGTGATGACCGCGTCGGTAGTGCTGGCGTCACTGCAGTATCAGGATCTGCAGTTCGTGAAGAACGGCGTGACCTACAGCGCGGTATTCACCGACGCAAGTGGTGTGGCTGCCGGTGACGAGGTAAACGCGGCCGGGGTGAAGATCGGTACCGTCGACCGAATTGCTGTCGAACAAGGCCGGGCCCGCGTTGATTTCACGCTCGACGGTTCGGTCACTCTGGGGGAGAGTACGTCGGCGGCGATCACCACGATGTCCCTGCTCGGTAAACGTGCCGTCTCGCTCGATCTCGGCGGGAGCGGCCGGATTCCCGTCGGCGGACAGATACCACTCGAGCGCACCCGATCGGCGTACTCGTTGCCCGACGTACTCGGTGACCTCACCACCACGGTCGAGGACATCAACCTCGACCAATTGTCCGCGTCGTTGGACGAGGTCGGCGCAGTGATGACGGACAGCGCGCCCTCTCTGCGGCCCGCGCTCGACGGGGTTGCCCGGCTGTCGGACAGTATCAACCGCCGCGACGAGACGTTGAAGCTTCTGCTCGCAGATGCAAACCACGTTGCCGGACTCCTTGCCGAACGCGGACCGCAGGTCAACTCGCTTCTTGTCGACGGCGATGCGCTACTGGGTGAGTTGGTCCGCAGGCAGGATGCGGTGGGCAACGTCATCACCGACATCTCGGCGGTCTCCATCCAGCTCAGTGGGTTGGTACACGACAACGAAGCGCAGTTGAGCCCGGTCCTGAGCAAGCTCGACACGGTGCTCGGGATACTCCAGAAGAACAAGGACAACCTGGCCCAGGGCATCGACGGCCTCGGAACGTATGTGGGAACGCTCGGCGATACCGTCGCGAGCGGACCGTTCTACTACTCGTACATCCAGAACCTTCTTCCCGCCCAGTACACCCAACCGTTGATCAACGCGATTGTCGGGCTTCCGCCTGCGCCGCTACCGATTCCGGAGGTTCGCTGATGGTCGTGAAGCGTTGTGTGGGTGCCGCAGTCGTGCTCGCGCTGGCTGTGGCGGGATATTTTGTTGTTCAACACTTCCGGTATTACTCGGTGACCGCCTACTTTGCATCGACGACGGGACTCTACGTCGGTGACGATGTCCGTGTCGTGGGCGTCGACGTCGGTCGGGTGACCTCGATAACCCCACAGGGGGAGAAGATGCGGGTCGAACTCGAACTGGCCCGATCGGTCCCCGTCGCAGCGGACGCACACGCAGTGATCGTTGCTCAGTCGTTGGTCTCGGCCAGGTTCGTCCAGCTGACCCCGGCGTTGACGGAGGACGGAGGAGACGCTTTGGCTCCGGGGGCGGAGATCGGAATCGACAGAACCGCTGTACCTGTCGAGTGGGATCAGATCAAGGAGCAATTGGGCCGGGCGGCAGACGCATTGGGGCCGTCCGACACGACCCGAGGGTCAGCGGCTGAATTCCTCGACGCCGCCGGTACCGCCTTGGCTGGGAACGGTGAGGCGTTGGGACGTTCGATCACGGAACTGTCTGCGGCCATGAGCACTTTGAACGAGGCCGGCGGAGATCTGTTCGGGACGATCCGAGGCCTGCAGACCTTCACTACGGCGCTGGCAGCAAGCAACGAGCAGATAGTGAGCTTCCAGGGACGTTTGGCAACGGTGACCGGTCTGTTGGCGGACAGTCGTACACAGTTGGCACCTGCCTTGGTCGACCTCGATGCGGCGATCGGCGATGTCCACCGATTTGTCGACCAGAATCGGAGCGGACTCAGCGAACAGGTGAACACATTGGCCGACGTCACCCAGGTGCTGGTGGACAAACGCGACGGGCTCGAAAAGCTTCTGCATCTGGCGCCGACGGCGTTGTCGAACTATTACAACGTGTATCGGCCGGCTCAGGGAGCAATGGTCGGGGTGCCTGCCTTCCAGAACATCGGCAACCCCATCGACTTCATCTGCGGCGCCATCGCGGGACTCGCAAACGAAACCTCCGAGCAAGGTTCGCAATTGTGTGCCGAGTACCTCGGGCCGTTCCTGAACACCGTCAGAGCGAACTATCCGGATCTGAACATCAATCCGACTCGAGCGCTCGGTGCGGCGCCGGATCAGTTGGTGTACAGCGAACCGGATTTGAAACCGGCACCGTCGCTCCCGAGCGTGAGTGTCCCCACCGGGCTGGGTCAATTGCTGATGCCGGAGGTAGGGGCACGATGATCCGGAAAATCTGTTGCGTCGGAGTTGTCGTGCTTGCGTCCGGCTGCGCATGGAACGGTCTGAATTCGGTACCGCTGCCCGGTGCGGCCGGCCGGGGCGCCGACAGCTTCTCCGTTGTCATCGAGATGCCAGACGTCACGTCGATCAGTCCCAACTCACCGGTGATGGTCAACGATGTGACGGTTGGCAGTATCAGTGCCATTACCTCGGACAATTGGCACGCGCGAGTGACAGTGTCGCTCGATGGTTCGGTGGTGCTGCCGGCCAACGCCACGGCCAAGATCGGACAGACGAGCTTGCTGGGTTCCAAGCATGTTGCCTTGGCGCCGCCGATCGGCGTCGAACCGCAAGGAACACTCGGGGAGGGTTCAGTCATTCCTCTGGCGTCTGCCGGTGTGTACCCGACGACGGAGGAAGCTCTGACAGCGCTGTCGATTGTGCTCAACGGCGGTGGACTCGCGCAGATTCACACCATCACCACCGAGCTGAACAATGCTCTCGGCGGACGCACCGGATCGGCACGCGACCTACTCGCACAGATGGACACATTGACCGGGACTCTGGACCGGCAACGCGTCGCGATGGTGACCACGATGGAGAACCTGGATGTGTTCGCGGGGGAGATCAACGCGCAACGCGACGTACTGCGGCAGGCGCTCGACGTGCTGGCTCCCGCATTGGCGGAACTGGAGGATCAGCGGACAACCTTGACTACCGCCCTCGATTCCGTGGGCAGATTCGGAGACGTCGGCACCGATCTGGTCAACCGCACGCGAGATGATCTGAGCGCAAATCTTGCGGCACTCGAGCCGACATTGCAGCAGGTTGTCGCGGCAGGTCCGGATCTGATCAACAACCTCGGAAACCTGAGTACCTTCCCGTTCCCCCAGACCACCATCGACGACGGAATGCGAGGCGATTACACCAATTTGTGGGCCCTGATCGACCTCACCACCAACCGATTGCAATCCGGACTTGGTTTCGGCACTCCGTTCGGTGCTCCGCAGACTGGCAGCGTCCCGGTCGATCCGATGACTGCCCCGCTGAACAGGGCGGTCGATGCGGAGGAGGGCGGACGATGATCCTCACCAAGCTTGTTCGCCGACAGTTGGTGATCTTCGCGATCCTCGCCGTCATCGGCATGACGGTGGCCGCGATCGCGTACCTCCGCGTTCCTACGATGCTGGGTATCGGGCGCTACACGGTGACGCTGGAATTGCCCAATGCCGGTGGGCTGTACCGCAACGCGAATGTGACATACCGCGGTGACACCATCGGTCAAGTCCGATCGGTGCAGCTCCACCCCGGTGTCGTGAAAGCCGAATTGTCCTTGCAGAGTTCAGTTCCCGTGCCGAGTTCCGAATTGGTGGCGGCCGTGCGTAGCGTATCGGCGATAGGGGAGCAGTACGTGGATCTGCAGCCGACTACCGCGGACGGCCCGTTCCTTGCCGACGGCGACGTGATCGGCGCCGAGTCCGCAGTGATATCTCAGGAGATCGGGCCCGTTCTCGATCAGACACAGGCATTGCTCGACTCCGTCCCTCAGGACAAACTGCGCGCGGTCATCGACGAGTCCGCCGCGGCATTTGTCGGCGGCGGCGAAGATCTTGCGAGACTGCTGGATTCGACCACATCGTTTGTCGATCAGTTGTCAGACGCCACCACTCCCGCGACCACTCTCGTGCAACAACTTGCCCCGCTTCTCGAGACCCAAGTTGTCACGGGAGACCAGATCCGGTCATGGGCGTCGAGCATCGCCAGGGTGAGTGGGCAGTTGGAGATTGCCGACGAGACGATACGCAACATCATCGCGACGGGACCGGGATTTGCGACCGAAGCGGAACTCTTGTTCCAGGATCTACGGCCCACCCTGCCGGTTCTCCTGGCCAACCTGACCAGTACCGGGCAAGTTGCACTCACCTACAACGCGTCACTCGAACAGGTGCTGGTGATACTGCCGCCGCTTGTTGCGGCCCAGGAAACCGTCGTGCAACGCGGGCAGGCCGACGGCGCCGCCAACGTCAATTTCCATCTGCAGGCTCAAGACCCGGCGGCCTGCTCCACCGGATACCTACCGGCGGACCAACGCCGAGACCCGACTGAAACGAGCGTTCCGGATACTCCGGCCGACTTGTTCTGCAAGGTACCGGCGGATTCGGTTTTTGCGGTGCGGGGTTCGCGGAACATCCCGTGCATGGAAGTTCCCGGTAAGCGGGCGCCGGACCCGGTGACGTGCCGTAGCCCGGAACCGTATGTGGCTTCGGGTACCAACGCTCCCGACGAGCTGTATACCGGGCCGGACGGGATTATCTACGGGCACACCGATATCGGAAAGGGTGATTCGTGGCAGCAGTTGTTGGCGACACCGAATCCCTGACGACCGAGGAGGTTTCGCGGCATCTAGGCACGCGCGGACGCGTGCTTGTCGCGGTGGTCGTTGCAGGTTTGGCGGCAGTAGTGGTGACAGGCGCTGTGTCGATGCGCGCCGATCATGCCCGCGATGCTCATCGGCAGGAACTGGTAGAGGGGGCGGCGGCGGGAGCACTGGCGTTGATCGACATTCACGTCGACACCGTGGACGCGGATGTGGCGCAATTGCGTGCGCTCAGCACAGGAGAGTTTGCGGAGGAGTTGGTGGGCGAGTCCGGTTTCGTCGACGCGATCCGTTCCGCATCGGTGAACTCCGACGCAAGGATCGATGCTGCCGCACTGGCGTCCGAGACCGGGTCGTCGGGGGTAGTGCTGATTGCCGCCTCGGCTCAGGTCGCCAATTCTGCGGGCGAGACGACCTCGCGTACGTATCGACTGCGCATCGGTGTCGAGGACGTCGACGGGAAAATCCTGACGTCGAGTGTGGAGTTCGTACCGTGAGGCGGGCAATATCTGTTTCGCTCATGGCGGTTCTCGTGATCGTCGCGGGTGCACTGCTCTGGAAACACCGCGACGCCGCTGCACTCGAGTCGGTGAGAGCGGACGCGATGGCGCAGGCACCCGGTCTGGTGGAGGACTTGCTCACGTACACCAGTGAAACGGTGGACAGTGACCTCGCCGTCGCCGCTGACGCAGCTACCGGAACCTTCAAGGAGGAATTCGTCGAGTTTATTGCGACTGCCGTTGCGCCCCAGTCGAAAGCGCAGGGAATCAGTACCAGAGCACGGGTTGTGGATGTCGGGTTGCTCGGTGCTGCACTCGATCACGTCGAATTGCTGATGTTCGTCGATCAGATCACCACCAGTTTTGCGCAGCCCGCACCGGCGTCGAGTTCGAGTCGGGTGCAGGTCACCGTCGAACGCGTCGGTGATCGATGGTTGGTGGGTGAGCTGACACCGATCTAGGTACTGCTCGGATTGTCGTGGCCTGCCATGATCAGCTTCGCGGTGATCTCGAGGCGATCCGCTATCTGCGAGTACGACTCGTATCCCATTCCCGCTCGCACCAATGCGCCTGACCAGGCGATTTCCAGCGCTTCCAGGACGTCCGCGTCATGTTCCGGTCCCAAAGCCTCGACCAGGCGTTCGCGAATGTTCTTCCCGATCCGGGCGCGAAGATGTTCGACGTCCGGATCGTCGGCCATCATCGCGGTCGTGACCGCTGCTGCGAGTTCCGGTTCATCGGACACCAGGAGTGCAACACTGCGCAGGACCGAACAGACCTGAGTCTCGCGGGCGTTGTCTGTCTTGGCCTCGTGGGGGAGCGCAGCGAGGCGACGCCAGAACAGTTCGGCGACAAGGTGGCTCTTGGACGAGAAGTAGGTGTACGCCGTTGCCGGCGCGACCCCTGCTTCGCCCGCGACCATACGGATTGTCAGGTCGGAGAACCCGTGGGTACGCAGGACGGCAATCGCTGCGGTAGTCAAGCGATCGACAGTTTCGGCCTGTTGCCCCGACAGGCGCCGACGGGTGGACTCGAAGTTGGCCTTACCAGACATGTGTCCAGACACTACGGGAGTCGGAGACGACGTGCGCGGTGTGGGTCGTGGAGTCAGGCTTTCCCGAGCCCGTCGGCAATTCCCTTGTCGAGCTGTTCGACCATGGCGGCGCTCAAGGACGAGAGTTGTGCGACCTGGCTGTCGTCCAGGCCTTCGAACACCAGAGCCTGGACCAATCGGACGTGCCCCGGCGCCGCTTCTATCACCTTGGACATCCCGGCATCGGTGAGCACCGCGTTGGAGCCGCGGCTGCCGCGGATCACTTCACGCTTGACCCAACCGGCCTTCTCCATCTTCGTGACGACATGGGACAGGCGCGAGAGCGACGCATTGGCCTGCTGTGCCAGGAGGGACAGTTGAAGCTTTCGATCGGGTACTTCCGACAGTGCTGACAGCACGAAGTACTCGAAATGTGTTAGTGCTGAATCACGTTGGAGCTGGGTGTCAAGAGCTGCCGGTAAGCGGGTCACCAGCGAGATGAGAGTGCGCCAGGCCTGCTGCTGCTCGGTGGTGAGCCACTTGGTCTGAAGCGGCGACTCGGCCTGGCCGTTCGATCCACTCATCGGTCTTTACCCCTTCGCTGCCCGTTCTGTACCAGTACAGAGTTGCAGACGGGTGTCCAGTCGGTGCAGGCAGGGAATAGTTGCGCGTTTCAAGTGTTGAGTTCTATATTAGGTTGAACCTTCAACTTAAAACTATTCGGTGAAATTCTGAGGAGCCGCTATGTCCGCCACCACTATGCCCGCGCTGTATCTCAGCCACGGTGCCCCGCCGCTGGTGGACAGCGCTCTCTGGGTGAAGCAACTCGGCGCGTGGGCCGGTAACCTGCCCCGGCCGACAGCAATCCTGATCGTGTCGGCTCACTGGGAATCCGCACCGCTGACCATCGGATCGACCACCACGGGAACCCCGCTGATCTACGACTTCGGTGGATTCCCCGAGCGGTTCTACCGCGCTCGGTACAACTCCCCGGGTGCTCCGGACCTGGCCGCACAGGTGGCAGCGTTGATGCCCGACAACGAACAAGTTGCCGCGCAACCCAACCGTGGCCTCGATCACGGCGCCTATGTTCCGTTGACGGTCATGTACCCGGATGCAGACATCCCGGTGCTGCAGATCTCCCTGCCGACATTGGACCCCGAACGTCTGCTGCACCTCGGTCAACGTTTGCGTCCGCTGCGTGAGCAGGGCGTGTTGATCGTGGGATCCGGGTTCACGACCCACGGTCTGCCCTTCCTGCGCGACCCGTCGCCCGAGGCGAAAGCTCCGGGTTGGTCCGCCGAATTCGACGCCTGGGCCGGGGAGCGGTTCGCGGCAGGCGACGTCGATTCGCTCATCGACTTCCGCGCGCAGGCGCCCGGTATGCCGTACGCACACCCGACGATCGAGCACTTCGCGCCGCTGTTCGTCACTCTCGGTGCGTCGTCCGATCCGGAGCAGGTACCCACCCAGGTCATCGACGGTTTCTGGATGGGTCTGGCGAAGCGCTCGATTCAGGTCGCCTGAAGGCTCGGTTTCGGCAGCGTCAGTTGCGGCTGCGGAGCAACTCGAGTGCCTGATCGCCGTGCGTGCTCGCGCGGAATTCGCTCGAGATGACCTTCAGGACGGTTCGATCCGTGTCGATCACGAACGTGGACCGTTTGACCGGCATCAACTTGCCGAGCAGTCCGCGCTTGACGCCGAACTGTTCGGCAACGGTGCCGTCGGTGTCGGCGAGCAGGGGATAGTCGAAGGACTGGGCGGCCGCAAACGTCGATTGCGCCTCGACGGTGTCGGTGCTGATGCCTGCGCGTGCGGCGCCTACCTCTGCAAATTCCTTACCGAGATCGCGGAAGTGGCACGCTTCCGCGGTGCACACCGGCGTTGAAGCTGCGGGATAGAAGAACAGGACCAGTGGTCCATTCTCCAGCAGGCTGGTCAGCGAACGGGGCGCTCCGTTCTGATCGGGCAGAGTGAAATCGGGAGCAAGCTGACCTGGTTTCATTCGGCTGAGGTTACCCGCGAACGAGGCCCGCACGGGTGAGCCTGGGATGATGGAGTCATGCACGGCGAGCCCACCTCCAAGTCCGCACCCTCGTCCGACACCGCGATTGTCGATGCGGCGTCCGATTCCACCACCACGCGAGAGCAGTTCCACGCTCTCGCCGCCGAGCATCGGGTAGTTCCGGTGACGCGAAAAGTGCTGGCGGACTCCGAAACTCCGCTCTCGGCTTACGAGAAGCTGGCCGGGAACCGTCCGGGAACCTTTCTTCTCGAATCCGCGGAGAACGGCCGGTCGTGGTCACGATGGTCCTTCATCGGCGTCGGTAGTCCTGCCGCACTGACCGTCATCGACGGCGAAGCCGCGTGGTACGGCAACGTCCCCGCCGGCGCACCGTCCGGTGGCAATCCTGTCGACGCACTCGGCGCCACCCTCGAACTGCTGCGCTCGGAGCGTCTGCCGGACCTACCGCCCCTCACCGGCGGGATGGTCGGATTCCTCGGATACGACGCCGTCCGGCGCCTCGAGAACGTGGGCAACTCGGCCGTCGACGACCTGCAGATCCCCGAGATGGTGATGCTGCTGGCCGCGGACATTGCCGCCGTCGACCATCACGAGGGGGCGATCACGCTGATCGCCAACGCAGTCAACTGGGACGGCACCGATGCGCGGGTCGAGGAGGCGTACGACGACGCCGTCGCTCGCCTCGACGCGATGACTCTGGCACTTGCCGCGCCGGCGCCGTCGACAGTGTCCGTGTTTGCCAAGGTCACCCCGAACTATCGACGCCAGCGCACGACGGAGAGCTTCGGCGTCGACGTGAAGAAGCTGATCGGCGACATCGAGGCCGGTGAAGCATTCCAGGTAGTGCTCTCCCAGCGATTCGAGATCGACTGCACCGCAGCACCTATCGACGTGTACCGGATGTTGCGGGCGTCGAACCCCAGTCCGTACATGTACCTGCTCAACGTTCCGAACGCCGACGGTGAGACCGCGTTCTCCATTGTCGGGTCCAGCCCCGAAGCGTTGGTTACCGTCTCGGAGGGCGTTGCAACCACTCACCCGATCGCCGGAACCCGGTGGCGCGGTGCCACCGAGGAAGACGACATCCTCCTCGAGAAGGATCTCCTCGCGGACGAGAAGGAAAACTCCGAGCACCTGATGCTGGTCGATCTCGGACGCAACGACCTCGGACGTGTCTGCCGGCCCGGCACGGTCAAGGTGCACGATTACCGCCACATCGAGCGATACAGCCACGTCATGCACTTGGTCTCGACCGTGACCGGGCACCTGGCCGAGGGTAAGCAGGCGCTCGACGCGGTCACGGCGTGTTTCCCGGCGGGAACACTCTCGGGTGCGCCCAAGGTTCGAGCGATGCAGTTGATCGAAGAACTCGAACCCACCCGCCGCGGGGTCTACGGCGGCATCGTCGGGTACCTGGATTTCGCCGGTGACGCCGACACCGCGATCGCGATCCGCACCGCTCTCGTCAAGGACGGCATCGGGTACGTCCAAGCCGGCGCGGGCATCGTCGCAGACTCCGATCCGGTCTACGAGGACACCGAGGCGCGGAACAAGGCAATGGCGGTGCTCAGTGCGATCGCGTCGGCCCATACGTTGCGCACCATCGGAGGTGAAGGTAAGTGAGCGAACAGGCTTCGAGCCCCGGCACAGGCACCGACTCGCCGACACCACGTTCCGGCCGCAGTACCACGGTGCTGACCACGCTGCTGCTGTGTTTCGCTGCGGTTGCGCTGTGGGGAAGCTCACGGATGACATGGGTACAAGTAACCTCCAGTGACGGTAAGACATTGGCGCGCACCACGGATCTCGACGGTGGTACGTGGGCTGCGGCGATGACTCCGCTCGCCCTCACGCTTCTTGCCGCGGTTGCGGCGTCGTTCGCGGTCCGTGGGTGGGCGGTCCGAGTGGTCGGCCTGTTGGTGGGATTGGTCGGCATCGGCGTGGCCGTTCCAGCGGTTCAGCTGTTGGTTTCGGGAGCAGACGCGGACCGTGCCGCAGATCTCGCCGAACTGTCCTCGCACCTCGAAGAGGTTTCCGCCGAGTCATCGGTGTTGCCGCCGCTGCTTGCGCTCGTGGGAGCCGTTGCCGCGCTTGCTGCCGGTGTTCTGCTCATGCGTAAACCCAAGGCGCGTGCCGGCCTCTCGTCGAAGTACGACAACCCCGCAGCTCGCCGTGAGGCAGCGGCCAAGCTCGGGCAGGGAAACAAGGAATTACCCGACGAGCCTGTGACACAACGGATGCTGTGGGACGCGCTCGACGCCGGAGAGGATCCGACGCTTGACACCGACGGCGAGAAACCTGACGCTGACGGCGGTGAGCCGGGCTCTGACGCCGACGGCAATGAGCCGGGCAAGGATTCACGATCGTGACCTCGATTACGTCCGAACGCCCACGCGCGTGGGTACCCGGGCGGAGTAGCAAAAAATCGCCCAACTAGGCTGACACCACCCCGATGACGTATCTCACATCGGGCACTTGCCCAGAAAGGATTCGGGCCACGATGACCGTACTCGACTCGATTCTCGACGGGGTGCGCGCTGATGTCGCCGCCCGCGAAGCCGTACTCGACTTCGCTGCAGTCAAGGCTGCCGCGGCCACTGCACCCCCCGCTCTCGATGCTGTAGCGGCACTTCTGGAACCGAGCATCGGCGTCATCGCCGAGGTGAAGCGAGCAAGCCCGTCCAAGGGTGCGCTCGCCGACATCGCAGACCCCGCCGAGTTGGCGGCCGCCTACCAGGCGGGCGGCGCTCGAATCATCAGCGTTCTCACCGAAGAACGTCGCTTCCACGGTTCGCTCGCCGATCTTGATGCCGTCCGCAAAGCAGTCACCATTCCGGTGTTGCGTAAGGATTTCATCGTGGGTCCGTACCAGATTCACGAGGCACGCGCGCACGGTGCCGACGTCATCCTCCTGATTGTCGCGGCACTCGAGCAGCAGGCGCTTGCCTCACTGATCGATCGCACCGAATCCTTGGGAATGACAGCTCTGGTCGAGGTGCACACCGAGGAAGAAGCCAATCGCGCGCTCGAGGCGGGGGCCAAGGTCATCGGCGTCAACGCTCGCAACCTCAAGACCCTCGAGGTCGACAAGAACACCTTCGGTCAGATCGCCCCTGGCCTGCCGACCGAAACCATCAAGATTGCCGAGTCCGGCGTTCGCGGCACCGCCGATCTGCTGGCGTACGCCGGCGCAGGGGCAGACGCCGTCCTGGTTGGTGAGGGCCTCGTGACCAGCGGTGATCCGCGTAAGGCCGTTGCGGATCTGGTGAACGCCGGAGCGCATCCGTCCTGCCCTAAACCGTCACGCTGAATCGCATCACCGCTCGGGAGCAGTTTGCCTGCACCCGAGCGGTGACATTTGCCCGTACCCGGGCGGTGACAGGCGACACGCTCGAGGCAGACTGGAGGGGTGACTTCACGTACTCAGGGACCAGTCTTCAAGGGCGGCAATCTGCCGCCGGCCAGTGCCGGACTTGCCGAGCGCACCACTCATGATCCGGACGCCGGAGGGCATTTCGGTGTCTACGGCGGACGGCACGTGCCCGAGGCGCTCATGGCGGTTATCGAGGAAGTTACCGCCGAATACGAGAAGGCCCGCAGCGACGACGCTTTCCTGAATGAACTCGATCGACTGCAGCGCGATTACACCGGCCGGCCGTCGCCGATCTTCGAAGCAACGCGCATGAGCGAATACGCCGGCGGCGCTCGCATCATTCTCAAGCGTGAAGATCTGAACCACACCGGTTCTCACAAGATCAACAACGTTCTCGGCCAGGTACTTCTGGCCAAGCGAATGGGCAAGACACGTATCATCGCCGAGACCGGAGCGGGACAGCACGGCGTCGCCTCGGCCACTGCCTGCGCGTTGCTCGGCCTCGAGTGTGTCATTTACATGGGTGCGGTCGATACCGAGCGTCAGGCCCTGAACGTCGCCAGGATGCGTCTGCTGGGCGCCGAGGTCATCTCGGTCGAAACCGGTTCGCGCACACTCAAGGATGCGATCAACGAGGCTCTCCGCGATTGGGTTTCCCACGCGGACGACACTTACTACTGCTTCGGTACCGCTGCCGGCCCGCACCCGTTCCCGACCATCGTGCGTGATTTCCAGCGGGTCATCGGTCTCGAGGCACGCGCTCAGGTTCAGGCACTGACCGGGCGTCTTCCCGACGCCGTCACCGCTTGTGTAGGTGGCGGTTCCAACGCCATCGGCATCTTCCACCCCTTCATCGACGATCTGTCGGTTCGGCTGGTCGGTTACGAGGCAGCCGGCGACGGCGTCGAAACCGGTAGACATGCAGCAACATTCGCCGGCGGAACGCCGGGTGCATTCCAAGGTGCGTACTCGTACCTGCTGCAGGACGAGGACGGCCAGACCATCGAATCGCATTCCATCTCTGCAGGTTTGGACTATCCGGGTGTCGGTCCGGAACACGCCTACCTCAACGACATCGGCCGGGCGACGTACGAACCCGTCACCGATTCCGAGGCAATGGATGCGCTCCTTCTACTCTCACGGCGTGAAGGCATCATCCCGGCCATCGAATCCGCGCACGCGGTCGCCGGCGCATTGCGCCTCGGCAAGGAACTCGGTGAAGGCGCCATCATCGTCGTCAACCTGTCCGGTCGTGGCGACAAGGACATGGATACTGCCGCGACCTGGTTCGGCCTTTTCGACAATGCCGACCAGACTGCAGGCCAGAACAACACGGAAGGCTCGGACAAGTGAGCGAACGACCATCACGCCTCGCATCCACTTTTGCGGCATGCAAGGCGGAAAACCGGGCTGCGCTCGTCGGATACCTGCCCGCGGGCTATCCGACGGTCTCCGAATCCATCGACGTCTTCAAGACGATGGTCGACGGCGGCTGCGACATCATCGAGGTCGGGGTCGCGTACTCAGATCCGGTGATGGACGGGCCGACCATCCAGCGTGCCGCTGAAACCGCCCTCAGCAACGGCGTCCGCCTGCGCGACATCTTTACCGTCGTCGAGCAGATCAGCTCGGTCGGTGGCAAGGCCGTTGTCATGACGTACTGGAACCCGGTCATGCAGTACGGCATCGACAAGTTCTCCCGCGACCTCGCTGCTGCCGGTGGACTCGGACTGATCACCCCCAACCTCATTCCCGACGAGGCCGCCGACTGGATGGAAGCTTCCGAGAAGCACCACCTCGATCGGATCTTTCTCGTGGCACCCTCGTCCACCGAAGAGCGTCTGGCAATGACACTCGAGGCGAGCAGCGGGTTCGTGTACGCAGCCTCCACGATGGGTGTGACCGGAGCCCGCGACGCGGTCTCGTCGATGGCACCAGAGCTGACCGCGCGGATTCGCGCACACTCCGATATCCCGGTCGGTGTCGGGCTGGGTGTTCGCTCCGGCGTGCAAGCCGCAGAAATTGCAGCCTATGCCGACGCGGTGATCGTCGGATCCGCGCTGGTCTCGGCTGTGGAGAACGGACTCGGAGCTGTCCGCGCCCTCACCGAAGAACTCGCTGAAGGCGTCCGCTCAGCTAACGTGGCGTCGTGACGTCAACTGTTGAACTACTGGCCTACATTCCCAGCCCTCCACAAGGCGTCTGGTACGTCGGACCCGTAGCACTGCGCGCCTACGCGCTCTGCATCATCGCCGGAATCATCGTCGCCATCGTCTGGGGCGACCGGCGGTGGGTCGCGCGAGGCGGCGAGAAGGGCACTGTTCTCGATATCGCAGTCTGGGCCGTGCCGTTCGGCCTGATCGGTGGCCGGCTGTACCACGTGCTCACCGACTGGCCGCAGTATTTCGGTGAAGGCGGCACACCGATCGACGCACTCAAAGTGTGGAACGGTGGGCTCGGAATCTGGGGCGCGGTCTTCCTCGGCGGCGTCGGCGCGTGGATCGGATGCCGTAGACGTGGAATCCCCGTCGCGGCGCTGGGTGACGCGATCGCGCCCGGTGTGCTGCTGGCGCAGGCGATAGGCCGGCTCGGCAATTACTTCAACCAGGAGTTGTACGGTCGCGAAACGACCGTGCCGTGGGGCCTGGAGATCTTCCATCGCGTGAACTCGTCAGGTCAGACCGACGCGTTGTCCGGTGTCTCCACCGGCGTCGTCGAGAAGGTCGTGCATCCCACCTTCCTGTACGAGGCCGTGTGGAACGTCCTCATCGTGATTGTGCTTGTCGTGGTCGACCGTCGATTCAAGATCGGTCATGGGCGTCTGTTTGCCCTCTACGTGGCGGGCTACTGCGCCGGGCGGTTCTTCGTCGAACTCATGCGCGACGATCCGGCATACGAACTGGCAGGCATTCGCGTCAACTCCTTCACCTCGGTGATCGTGTTCGTGGCGGCCGTTGCGTACTTCCTACTGGCGAAGAAGGGTCGTGAAGATCCTTCCGAACTGAAGTCGAAGGACTACGTCGACAACACGGCTGTCGACAACACGCCTGTCGACAACACGCCTGTCGACAACACGGCTTCGGATGTCTCCGTCAGTGGGACCGACTCGAATGACGCGGTCGGAGCGTCGAAGGCGGCTGATTCAGCCGGTACAGACGGAAAACCGGACGTTGATCTGAAGAAGCCAGACAAACCATGATCGGTTCGCATCGCACCCAGTTCGAGGTATAAAGATCACTTGCCTCAACGAATTGCCGGACCGTCGTCGACCCGAAGGAATGTACGTTGCCTGACTTGAACAAGAATCCGGATCCCGCACAGTCGGGGGACTCCTCGGGCTCGCAGTCTGCGGTTCCCCCGCAGTTCGGCTCACCTTTCGACTACGAGGCAACCGCTGATGCTTCCTTGAGCGAAACCACGGCGCCGACGGAGAAGACTCCGTCGACCGAAACGACGGGCACCGGTCCTGGCTGGGACACCTACGCAGGAATGGGTAACGGCCCGGGCTGGGGGAGTCATCCGATTTATCCGCCGCCGGCGGGGACGGAGCCCACCACGGCGTTCTCGGCTGCATCGGATCCCACGGCTGCGAACCCGACGGCTGCCTACCCGGTTGCGGACCCTACGCCGCCGAACTACGCGCCGCCGAACTACGAGCAGCCGACTCAGCAGCAGCCGTTTCAGCAGCAGAGCTATCCACCTCCCGCCGACGGTCCGGTGTACGGCGTCCCCGCTGACCAGAGCGCAAATCCGTACGCAGCGCCGCCGGTTCAGGGGTACACCGCTCCGCCGCAGACACCCGGTTACGGGCAGCAGCAGCCCTATGCGCAGCCGTATGGTTTTGTCGACCCGTCGGCGCCGTTCGGTCGTGATCCATTCACCGGACAGCCCTTGTCTGACAAGTCGAAGGTGACAGCCGGTCTACTCGGTATTCTGCTCGGCGCATTCGGCGCCGGTCGGTTCTATCTCAATCAGCCCGGTACTGCGATTGCACAGATCGCGGTTACCTGGTTGACGTGTGGAATCGGTGGTATCTGGCCCTTGATCGATGGAATCATGATGCTGACAGGCAGTGTGAAGGACAAATACGGGCGACCACTCCGCAGCTAGTTTCGTCGATGATTTCACCGTGGCACCCCGACATCGGGGTGCCACGGTTTTTTCTGTCGCAACCTGCACATACCGGTTGTAAACTGACCCTTGCCGGTTGCGGGTTCGTGTGGCGGCCCCGCATGGTGGAGGGCACGCATGCTGTTTTCTCAAATGCCTGGTCAGGAGGGGCTCTACAACCCCGATCAGGAAGCAGGTTCGTGTGGTGTCGCCGTTGTCGCTGACATCTACGGCAGACGCTCTCATACGATCGTGCGAGACGGCTTGTCTACGCTGCGCAAGCTGTCCCATCGCGGCGCCATCGGAGCGGATTCCGCCACCGGTGACGGGGCAGGGATTCTCGTTCAGCTGCCCGTCGAACTGTTGAGGGCGACCACCGACTTCGTGTTACCGGATGTAAACGGGCGTGGTGAGAATAGGTTTGCGGCCGGTATCTGCTTTCTTCCGCCGGCGGCGCAGCCCCGGCGTCGTGCATTCGAGCGGATCGAGCGGTGTGCATGCACGGCGGGATTGTCGGTACTCGGCTGGCGAGAGGTTCCCGTCGATTCGGGGGTCCTGGGCGCTGCGGCAACGGACTGTGCGCCGTACATCAGTCAGTGCTTTGTCGCGGACACGAAGGCAGGCTCGGGGGGTATCGCTTTGGATCGCCGTGTCCTCGAGTTGCGCAAGCAGGCGGAACGGATCACGCCAGACGTTGTAGAAGAGGGTTCCGGCCTCTACTTTCCGTCGTTCTCGGCGAGAACGATGGTGTACAAGGCGATGGTGACGCCGTCTCAGTTGACGCAGTTCTACCCGGACCTGGTGGATGAGCGGATGTGTAGCGCGCTAGCCGTCGTGCACAGCAGGTTCTCGACCAACACGTTTCCGTCGTGGACGCTGGCGCAACCGTTCAGATTTGTGGCTCACAACGGTGAGTTCAATACCATTGTGGGAAACAGAAATTGGATGCGTGCGCGCGAGCCGCTACTACGAAGTGAACTCTTCGGCGGTGCCCTGGACAGCCTGACGCCGATCTGTACCCCAGGGGTGTCGGATTCTGCGTCGTTCGACGAGGTGCTCGAGTTGTTGTCCCTCGGCGGGCGAAGTGTGCCCCATTCCGTGGTGATGATGATTCCGGCTGCCTGGGAACAGGATTCATCGATGTCGCCAGAGTTGCGGGCGTTCTATCAGTTTCATTCGTGCCTGATGGAGGCATGGGACGGGCCGGCCTCGGTGACGTTCAGTGACGGAACCGTGGTGGGAGCCGTCCTCGATCGTAACGGTCTTCGGCCAGGGCGCTGGTGGCGCACTCGGGCGGGTCGGGTCGTATTGTCCAGCGAGAGTGGTGTGTTCGATGTGCCGCCGACCGACGTGATCGCCAAGGGGCGCCTCGAACCCGGTCGAATGTTTCTGTTGGACACGTCGCGACAGCGAATTGTTCCCGACGACGAGATCAAGACCGAGTTGGCGGATGCGGCACCCTACGGGCGCTGGCTCGACGCCAACCTCACCCTGGTCGGCGACATCCCTGATTCGCCTGGAGTCCGCGGCGACCCAGAGGTGTTGATCCAACATCAGCAGATTTTCAGGTACACGGCGGAAGACCTCAGTGTTGTTCTGACGCCGATGGCCGCCACAGGCCACGAGCCGGTGGGGTCGATGGGAACCGACACGCCACTGGCGGTGCTCTCCGAGCGTCCCAGACTGCTGTACGACTACTTCGTTCAACTGTTTGCACAGGTCACCAATCCGCCGTCGGATGCGATTCGCGAGGAAGTTGTCACGACGCTATCGGTGGTTCTGGGCTCCGAACAGAATCTCCTCGACCCGAACGAATCGTCGTGTAGCCGAACCCTGGTGCACAGGCCAGTTGTGTCCGGGGCCGAACTGGCGGAGATCGCCCGCGTATCCGCCGCGCCTGTGACGACGCTACACGGTGTGTTCGGCATCGCCGGCGGCGGAAACGGTCTGGCAGCGGCGCTCGACAGGCTCCGCGGCGAGGCCAGCGCGGCGGTGGACGACGGGTGCCACATTCTGATCATCTCCGATCGAAGGTGGGACCGTGCCCACGCCCCGATTCCGTCGTTGCTCGCGGTTGCCGCAGTTCATCACCATCTCGTTCGGACTCATCAGCGAAGTAAGGTTTCGTTGATCGTCGAGACCGGTGATGCTCGGGAGATTCACCACTGCGCAGTGTTGCTCGGGTACGGCGCTGCTGTTGTCCACCCGTATCTGGCACTCGAGTCGGTTGCGGAATGTGGCCTCGGCGGGGTGGATTCATGTACTGCGGCGACGCGTTACCTGGATGCGGCAAATCAAGGCGTACTCAAGGTGATGTCGAAGATGGGAATCTCGACTGTCCAATCTTATACCGGTGCACAGGTATTCGAGGCTATCGGGCTCAGTGCACAACTTGTCGGTGAGTATTTCTGTGGCACGACCAGCAAGCTCGGTGGCATAGGCCTGGCGGAGATTGCCGAGGACGCGTTGGTGCGCCATGCCGCCGCGCTGGCGGGTCGACGCCAACTCGAGTTCGGCGGCGAATACCACTATCGCCGAGATGGTGAGATGCATGTTTTCACACCGGAATCGGTGTTCTTCCTCCAACATGCCACACGATCCGGGCGCGCCGACGTGTTCCGTCGGTACAGCGACGAGGTCGATCGCAGCGGCGCGCAGGGCGGAACCTTGCGTGGGCTTCTCGGTTTCCGAACCGGAGTTCGGCCCGCAATCTGCATCGACGACGTGGAGCCTGCCGAGGCGATTCTGCGCCGATTCAACACCGGCGCCATGAGTTACGGTTCGTTGTCCGCGGAAGCCCACGAGACGATGGCAATGGCGATGAATGCCATGGGCGGGCGATCCAATTCGGGGGAGGGCGGTGAGGATTCGGATCGCCTGTACGACCCCGCACGTCGTAGCGCCGTAAAACAAGTTGCCAGTGGTAGGTTCGGCGTGACCAGCGATTATCTGGTCAGTGCCAGCGATATTCAGATCAAGATGGCGCAGGGAGCCAAGCCGGGTGAAGGTGGACAACTGCCGGGCAGCAAGGTGTATCCGTGGATTGCCCGGACTAGATATTCGACGCCGGGCGTCGGCCTCATCTCGCCGCCTCAGCATCACGACATCTACTCGATCGAGGACCTCGCCCAGCTGATCTACGATCTGCGCCAGGCCAACAACAGGGCCAGGATTCACGTCAAACTCGTCAGCGCCGTCGGCGTCGGAACCGTCGCAGCAGGCGTTGTCAAAGCGCATGCCGATGTCGTGCTGATTTCCGGCCACGACGGTGGCACCGGTGCGGCCGCGTTGACGTCGATCGAGCACGCCGGGACACCATGGGAACTCGGGCTCGCGGAAACTCAGCAGACGTTGGTGCTCAATGGGTTACGGGAAAGAGTTGTACTCCAATGCGACGGTGGCATGCGCACGGCACGTGATGTTGTCGTGGCAGCGCTACTCGGCGCGCAGGAATACGGATTCTCGACGGCGCCGTTGATCGCCGCCGGGTGCGTCATGATGCGAGTGTGTCATCTCGACACCTGCCCGGTTGGGGTTGCGACGCAGAATCCCGAGTTGCGCGCGCGGTTCACCGGACGTCCCGAGTACATCACGAGTTTCTTCCGCTTCATCGCCGACGATGTGCGGGAGATACTGGCCGAGATCGGATTTCACAGCCTCGACGAGGCAGTGGGGCGCGCCGACCTGCTTATGCCCTGCACCGAAACCGTCAATCGAAAGAGCCGTCACTTGAACCTGGCGCCGCTCCTGTCGGTTCCGGTTCCGATACGGCGCGGCGACGCCCTGGCTGCGCGACCCGGCGCCGGTGATCTCAACACGATGCTGGTCGAGCGTGCAGCAGACGCGCTCCACAACGCGACACTCGTCCGGATCCACTGCCCCGTCCACACCGGGGACAGGGCAGTGGGTACGGCCCTCGGAGCCGAGGTGACCCGGAGATACGGGGCACAAGGACTGCCGGACAACACCATTGTCGTGCGACTGCACGGAACGGCCGGGCAGTCGCTTGGTGCATTCCTGCCGAGAGGGATCACACTCGACTTGACCGGCGACGCCAATGATTATGTGGGAAAGGGCCTTTCGGGGGGGCGCATAGCGCTCCACCCCGACGCTGATGTCGGCTTTCGCCCTGAAGAACAAGTGATTGCCGGCAACACGCTCTTGTACGGGGCCACGGCTGGAGAACTGTTCGCGCGTGGCCGGGTGGGAGAACGGTGTGCTGTGCGCAATTCCGGCGCCGACGCAGTTGTCGAAGGGGCCGGTGATCACGCGTGTGAGTACATGACCGGCGGCCGGGTGGTGATTCTCGGGGCAACGGGCAGAAATCTCGCAGCGGGAATGTCGGGCGGAATCGCATTTGTACTCGACGCCGATCCGAGCAACGTGAACCTGACGTCGGTGACGTTGCAGGAACCGACATCCGACGATCTCCAGTGGTTGAACATGATGATCACCGCTCATGTCGAATGGACGAGATCCTGCGTCGGGGCTCGCCTGCTTGCACACTGGTCGCGTGAGTCCGGGCGATTCACCAAAGTGATGCCGGTGGACTACGAGCGAGTAATCGAGGCACAAGGACTGGCAGGGGCTGACGTTGCGCAGCCCGGCGACATTCTGACGGAGACGGCCAGTGCCTGATCCGCGGGGTTTTCTCGGTCCCGCTCGCGCGTCGACGCCGATGCGCCCGGTGTCGGAGCGAATAGCGGACTGGCAGGAGGTCTACGCCGAGCTTCCCTCTGATCAGCGCAAGAGCGAGGTGTCCGAACAGGCATCGCGCTGCATGGATTGCGGAATCCCGTACTGCCATGCTGGTCTGTCGGGGTGCCCGCTGGGGAATCTGATCCCGGACTGGAATGATCTTGTGCGGCGAGATGACTGGTCCCTTGCCGCGGACCGATTGCACGAGACCAACAACTTCCCGGAGTTCACCGGACGGCTGTGTCCAGCGCCGTGTGAAACGGCCTGCGTACTTGCTCTTTCCAGTCATCTGAGCAGCGGAAGCGTGGCAATCAAGCGCATTGAAGCGGCGATTGCCGACACCGCTTGGGAAATCGGTTCGGTGCGCCCGCAGATCCCGTCCGCAAGCTCCGGTGCCGAGGTGGCCATCGTCGGATCGGGGCCTGCGGGACTCGCTGCAGCGCAACAGCTCACGCGAGTAGGTCACCGAGTCACTGTGTTCGAGCGGCATGACCGCATCGGCGGGCTACTGCGATACGGCATCCCCGATTTCAAGATCGCGAAGCATCACATCGATCGTCGACTGGATCAGATGCGCGCCGAGGGCACCGAGTTCGTGACGGAGTGCGACGTGGGGGCCGACCTCGCGGCGAGTGAGCTCCTCTCGATCCACGACGCTGTTGTTCTGGCAATCGGGGCCGGGAGAGCGCGTGATGTCGACGTGCCGGGGCGCGAGCTGATCGGCGTTCATCCGGCGATGGACTATCTCGTTCCTGCCAATCGTGAATGCGCCGGCGACGGGCCGAGCGGGATCAGTGCAGCCGGTAAGAACGTCGTCATTATCGGCGGCGGTGACACCGGTGCCGACTGCCTCGGGACAGTTCATCGGCAGGGAGCTGCGTCGATAGTCGAACTGGATTACCACGAGCAGCCCCCACTCGAACGTGACGACACCTCGGATCCGTGGCCGCTCTGGCCGTTGGTACTGCGCAGCGCTCCTGCTGACGCGGAGGGGGGCGTGCGTGAGTTCGAGGTAGCAGCGCAGGAATTCGTGGGTGAGAGTCACGTCCAGGCCGTACGTGTCACGCCCGTTCGGGTGTCTCGGGACGCCAGTGGTCGACGAATTGCCGAACCGGTGGGGGCTGCGTTCGATGTGCCGTGTGACCTTGTGTTTCTTGCCGTCGGATTTCTGGGCGTCGAACGCAGCGGCTTGCTGCGCGGCTTCGGGCTCGAGCCGAGTTCGCGAGGGGTGATTGCGTGCGGACGTGACTGGCAAACGTCGTGCCCTGGTGTCTTCGTGTGCGGAGACGCACACCGGGGTGCTTCGTTGGTGGTCTGGGCTGTTGCCGAAGGGCGCTCGGTTGCGTGCGCGGTCGATCGGTATCTGACTGGGGCGTCGACGCTTCCGTCTCCGGTACATCCCGGTGCGTTGCCACTCGTAATTAGGAATCGAAACTGAATCGAGTAAGAACAAAAGGTGCACGTCGGACGCGCCGGATAGAAGTGCGCACTGCGAGCGACTAGGCTCGAGCCGTGAACCGACGGACAAAAATTGTATGCACCCTGGGACCCGCAACAGCTACCGGTGACCGCATCCGTGAGCTCGTGGAGAGCGGCATGGACGTGGCCCGGCTCAACTTCAGCCACGGCGACCATGCCGATCACGAAGAGAATTACATCCGCGTCCGCGCAGCATCCGACGCGACCGGCAAGGCCGTCGGCGTTCTCGCCGACCTGCAAGGCCCGAAGATCCGCCTCGGTCGCTTCAAGGACGAGCGGACGGTCTGGGAAAACGGTGAAGAGGTTCGCATCACCGTCGACGACGTCGAGGGTACTCACGACCGCGTCGGAACCACGTACAAGGAACTCGCGCGCGATGCCAAACCGGGCGATCGACTGCTGGTCGACGACGGCAAGGTCGGTCTTGTCGTCACTGCGGTCGAAGGCAACGATGTCGTGTGCACGGTCACCGAAGGTGGACCGGTCAGCAACAACAAGGGGCTTTCGCTTCCCGGTATGAATGTCTCTGTTCCGGCATTGTCGGGCAAGGACATCGCCGATCTGGAATTTGCCCTCAAGTTGGGTGTCGACTTCATCGCGCTGTCTTTCGTTCGTTCGCCTGCGGACGTCGAACTGGTTCACGCCATCATGGACCGAGTCGGTCGCCGCGTTCCCGTCATCGCGAAGCTCGAGAAGCCGGAAGCAATCGACAATCTCGAGGCCATCGTGTTGGCATTCGACGCCGTGATGGTTGCCCGCGGCGACCTCGGCGTGGAGTTGCCCCTCGAGCAGGTTCCGCTCGTGCAGAAGCGCGCCATCCAGATTGCTCGCGAAAACGCGAAGCCCGTCATCGTGGCAACGCAGATGCTCGAGTCGATGATCGAGAACTCACGCCCCACTCGCGCTGAGGCGTCCGACGTCGCCAACGCTGTGCTCGACGGCGCCGACGCGGTCATGCTTTCCGGTGAGACATCGGTCGGTAAGTACGTCATGGAAACCGTCCGCACCATGGCACGCATCGTCGAGGCAGTCGAAACCGAATCCACTCGGGTTCCTCCGCTCACTCACGTGCCGCGCACCAAGCGAGGGGTGATCTCCTACGCCGCACGCGATATCGGTGAGCGTCTCGACGCCAAGGCCTTGGTTGCCTTTACCCAGTCCGGCGACACCGTGCGCAGGTTGGCGCGTCTACACACCCCGTTGCCGCTACTGGCCTTCACTCCGTTGCCCGAGGTGCGCAGTCAGCTGTCACTGACCTGGGGAACCGAAACATTCCTCGTCGACTCGGTGTCCACCACCGACGAAATGGTGCGTCAGGTCGACAGTGCGTTGCTCTCGTTGGGGCGCTACGCGAAGGGCGACC
This sequence comes from Rhodococcus sp. NPDC056743, assembly GCF_042790355.1. Lineage (NCBI taxonomy): Bacteria > Bacillati > Actinomycetota > Actinomycetes > Mycobacteriales > Nocardiaceae > Rhodococcus > Rhodococcus sp. NPDC056743. The sequence continues at coordinate 325,397 of NZ_JBHTZI010000009.1, forward strand.
TCGTTGTCATCGTTGCCGGTTCGCCTCCGGGAACCGTGGGCTCCACCAACCTGATTCACGTTCATCGCATCGGCGAAGAACTCCACTAGCGTGAGCGATGCGGACGCGTCGAGCGACCTGGATGCGCTTCTCGGTCTCCTCGATCTCGAACCTATCGGAGACGACGCGTTCCGCGGCCATCACCCGGCGCAGGTAAGTTCACGGACGTTCGGCGGCCAATTGGTGTCTCAGGCACTGATGGCCGCCGGCCGTACCGTCGACGGTGATCGACCGATCCACGCGATCAACGGTCATTTCATTCGCGGCGGAGATGTCAAGGCGCCCATCGACTATCGCGTCGAACGGCATCGTGACGGGCGAGCATTCGCGAACCGTCAGGTCACCGCGTATCAAGGTGACAACGAGCTGTTCGTGATGCTCGCTGCATTCCAGGATTCCGGCACCGGGCTCGAGCACGCCGTCGAGATTCCGGATGTTCCGCTGCCGGAGTCGTTGCCGCCCTTGGGTGATCGACTGTCCGGTTACGAGGCGACGCTTCCGCATTTCGTGGGCGCACTCAAACCGATCGACATGCGGTACGCCAACGATCCGGCGTGGATCCTGAAAGGCACAGGGGAGAAGCTCACCCACAATCGCGTATGGATGCGACCGGACGGCGCACTGCCGGACGACCCGCTGATCCACGCTGCGGTGTTGGCCTACTCGTCGGACACCACCGTGCTGGATTCCATCCTGACCACCCATGGATTGTCGTGGGGGCACGATCGAATTGTTGCAGCGACCGTGAATCACTCGATCTGGTTTCACAGGCCGTTCCGGTTCGACGACTGGGTTCTGTACGCGACGGAGTCGCCGGTTGCCGCGGGTTCTCGGGGACTGGCGACCGGGCGATACTTCTCCATCGAAGGCATACTCATGGCGACGGTTGTGCAGGAGGGCGTCATTAGGCACTTCCCCCGCAGGGGAGACTAGTCAGGCTGATTTGCGGTACTGCGAGGCCAGTTCGTCGGCGCGATCCCAGGGAGACCAGTCGACTTCACGGCCGTCGAGTTGCGCCGCAACCACTTCCAGGCCCGCATGCCAGCCCGCTGCGTGCGCGTATGCGGAGTCCTCGTCCTCCATTGTGTGGGTGAGGGTCAGCCAGCACCCTCCGGTGCCGTCAGGGTGCAATTCCCAGTGCAAAGTGTCTGCGTCCCACAGGTACTCGAAAATGTGGTGCGGGTGGACGCTGATGACAGTTCCGTGCGTGCTGTGATCTGCGGGCAATCCGTATCGCTCGACCTGCTGCGGCGTGACTTTGAACAGAAGATCTGCGCCCGGGGTGAGATTGAAATCGACGTCGGCGGGAAACCAGGTGTCGAGGAATTCGCGTTGAGTGATGACCTTCCATACTTTGTCCGGCGAGTGTGGAACGGCGAGCCGGAAGTTCAGAGACACCCGACCGTCGTACGTCAGGTTGATTGTGCCGTTGTCCATCGGTGCCTCCAACGTTGGTGCCCGTGCGGTTGCCACTATCGTGCCATTTTTGTGGCCCGGACGGAATAACTGCAGGTCAGATCGTTGTAATGTGTTCATTTCGATCTCCTCGTGACGATCTGGCCTTTCTCGATCGATGACGGCAACCGAGGACGAAGGCAATTATTTGGTTATCGTCTGTTCTCCGTTTCCATTGGTTCGTCATGCTGCTTGGACTGCTAATTCTTGGCTTGTCCATCCAGGGCTCTGTGAAAGCACTAGTTCTGGTGAACACTTGGTAATGCAATGGTAAGTTCGCGTCATGGTCGTAACAAAGGTGTCCCGGGCGGTCCGCGCCACTAGCGATGACGCGGACCGCGCCGGCATCGACGACGCGGACCGCATCCTTAGCCACACTGTGTGCTACTACGACAACCCGGAGACGATCCGCTCGGACTGGGAGCGCTTGGCTGCCCGCGCCGGAACTCGAATGTCATCTCGATTTCTGTATGCGGTAGGCGCTCACAACACTGACGGCAATGGATCCTTCCTGCTGGTCGCGGTGTACCGAGGATCCGAGATGGTAGCGCTCGCACCCTTTGCGGTGCGTCGGATGCTCACTGTCGAGGTGGTTCGCCTTCTCGGACATGGACGCGGTGTGGTCGGCGAGATCCTTGCCGAAGACGCCGATGCGGCACGAGCACTCTGGCGATCGGTTGCAGACCGTGGATTGGTGCTGCACGCAGATCTTGTCGTGGGTTCGGACGTTGCGGTCAGTGCCTTGTTGAACGATCCGCGATGGAACTGCGTTGTGCGAGTTCGTGATACAAACCTCTCGGTCGATGTGCCGGAAGGAACTGTCCCCGCAGATATTCGCAGTACCCGTTCGTTGAAGCGGCTGCGTTCCTATCGGGCGGCACTCACTCGATCCGGATCTTCGCTGGAATTCGAGCAGTTGACGACACCAGCCGATGTGGATCGGCGATGGTCCGACATGTGCATGGTCGCTGCGATCGGTACGTCGGGCCGCGACCGCGTCAACTTCCTGGCACCGCCGAACGAGCAATTCGTCTATCGCTTCCTCCGCGCGGAAGCCGAACTCGGACGTCTCGTCGTTCTCGGGTTGGTCATCGACGGAGTGTGGTGCGCGCACGATGTTTCCGTTCGGACCGGCAATCGGCTCGAAGGTTGGGTCACGCATTACCGTCCCGAGTGCGCCCACACTCAACCCGGACATCAAATGATGGAATGGCTTGTCGCGCAGCGCAAAGAGCTTGCTGTCGACGTACTCGACATGGGAATCGGACCCACCGACTTGAAAATGGTGTGGGCCAACAACCGCACGCCGGTTGTGACAATCACCGGCGTGCAGTCGGGCAGAATCGGTGCGCGGGCCATTGTTCGTGCAATCGAAACCTGGGAATCGGGATCGTTGGTCGGCCGCTCGAGAAATCTGCGTGACAAAGCCAGGTCGGTTCTGCGGCGCGGACGCGAAGCCGTGGTCGCGGTAGGTGGTGGCCGTTCGATCAGGCTGGCGGCAGCCACGTCCTCGTTGCCGTGACGAGGGCGGAAACTCCGATCGTCAGTGTCGGTTCGATAACGGGCGCGTAGTGCGGGGAGTGGTTCGACGGCACGGTCAGTAGGGCCGGGTCGGTCATGTCGCCCGTCGTGAACAGCGAAGGGTCGGTGCCACCGAGCAGCCAGTACGACAGCTGTGCGCCCGAACTTGTCGCGAGGATGCCGACATCCTCGCTGCCCGCGCCGGCTCCCGGGTCGAGGATGTTGTCCTCGCCCAACCAGTCGGCAAACGCGTCGAGGGTTTTGCCCAGAGCGGCAGGATCGTTCACGACGATCGGGAAGCGTTCGATCTCGGTGATGGTGGGCTCTTCCGGGGCGCCGGCAGTTGTGGCTTCGCCCCGCACGATCCGGTCCACACTGCTCAGAATGCGCTCCCGGACGGCAGCGTCGTAGCTTCGGATGTTCAATTGCAGTTCGGCTTCGCCGGGAATGACATTGGCTGCGTCGCCGGCGTGGATGGACCCGACGGTGAGCACCGCGATCGCCGTGCTCGGAACCTCGCGGGAGACGATTGTCTGCAGTCGCAGTACGGTTTCCGCTGCCATCACCACTGGGTCGACGGAGGTTTCCGGCATGGACCCGTGTGCGCCTTTGCCGACGAGTCGCACGCGCAGTGAGTCGGAACCCGCGTACGACGGACCTGCGTGGCCGGCGATCTTGCCGGCAGGCAACGGAGCTACGTGTTGCCCCAGAACAACGTCGGGTTTCGGGATCTTGTCGAACAATCCGTCGTCGACCATGGCTTGGGAACCGGCCCCGAGTTCTTCGGCGGGTTGGAAGACGAGTAGCAGGGTGCCCGACCAACTGGCGGTGTCCGCGGAGAGGATCTGGGCGGCACCCAACAGGCACGTCGTGTGGAGGTCGTGGCCGCAGGCGTGAGCCACCGGAACGGTTTTCCCGTTCTGATCGGTCGCGGTGGCAGTGCTGGCGTAATCCAGTCCGGTATCTTCCTTGACCGGTAGTGCGTCCATATCGGCACGCAGGAGCGCGGTTGGTCCCGGTCCGTTCTTCAGGACACCGACTACTCCCGTCTTTCCGATACCGGTGGTGACGTCGAAGCCGAGTGCGGTCAGGCGCGTCGCAACTATTTCAGCGGTGCGGTGTTCCTGGAAACCGAGTTCGGGATGGCTGTGGAGGTCCTTGTACAGGTCGGCGAGCGTCGGATCTACGGTGATGTTCTCGTGCGCTGCATGAGGCATGAGAGTCCTCTCGATCGAGAAAAGCAGACTAATCGGACGAATTTGACGCTAACAGGGTTCGGACGGGAGGGTGCCGAACGTTACCTGAATGAGTTGATGGTCTTTCGCGCCGAAATGTGAGGAGTGCCGAGTCTTCAGGCCGATGCATAGAAGACGTCGACAACAATGTGACCAGGCGATTCCGTTCCTGTCACCTGGAACTCGGGGCGCCCTGCGGCAGTGCCGATAAAAGACTGAACGATCTCACTGCTCACCAGTGCGGTCTGGACACTCGAAATGGTGCCGCCATACGTTTCGATCGGTGGAAATTGTTGTAGCGCAGTAACTCCCATGATGTCCACTTGAAGGATAGATGAGCCGTTCACGTCGACCACGTGATTGTCGCCCCCGCGAATCGCTTCGCTGACATACTCGACTTTCCATGTCACAGTGCCGGTTCCGCCGAGATGATAGGTCACCCGCGAACGGTCGTGAAGGTGCTCGATGGCAATGGCGGTTACCTCGGGGAGGGGAAGCGGTGCGTTTGTTTCAGTTCCGGGAACAGCAACACTGGGTGGCACATTCAGTGGAGGATTTCCGATTCTCATCGTTCCGGTCTGTGCAACTGAGCCTTCGGCTGCTGAGTGCGACGGACGCGATATGGAGTCGGAATCCGGTTGTGGAGATTCGGACTGGCTTTGGCATCCGGTCAGAATGGCGGCCGTAAGAAGTGCTCCGAACGACGCAGCAAAATATCGGTGCCGCATGAGAAAAACTTATCGACTCTGTGGCTCACCCGTACTGGGATTGTGAATATCTGTTTCTGCGAATGACGCGTACGGCCGGTGATTTCCGACTGTCCGCAACATCCACATGCGTGGTGCCCTCGGTGAGACTCGAACTCACACTGGACGGGTTTTGAATCCGTTTCCTCTGCCAATTGGGATACGAGGGCTTGTTGCGATGACTACATTAGAAGATGCGTTTCGAATGTCAAACACCGGTACCCTCTAAATGTTCGCGTCTCGTGTCGGGGCGGTTCGATCGAGGAGGGTGGTGGCCATGAATTCGCTAGAGCTGCAAGGCAATCAGAGCAAATCGCGTCGTGTGGTTGTTGCCGAGGACGAAGCGCTGATCCGTATGGATCTGGTCGAGATGCTCCGCGAAGAGGGTTACGACGTTGTCGGCGAGGCCGGCGACGGTCAGGTTGCAGTCGAACTTGCGGAGGAACTCAAGCCCGATCTAGTGATCATGGACGTGAAAATGCCCAGGCGCGACGGTATCGACGCAGCATCGGAGATCGCGGCCAAACGAATTGCTCCTGTGGTCATTCTCACAGCATTCAGTCAACGTGAATTGGTGGAGCGAGCGCGAGATGCGGGCGCCATGGCGTATTTGGTCAAACCTTTCTCGATTTCCGATCTTGTCCCGGCTGTTGAATTGGCCGTCAGCAGATTCCGTGAGGTCACTGCGCTGGAACGCGAAGTGGCGGATCTCTCCGACCGCTTGGAGGCGCGCAAGCTGATCGAGCGGGCAAAAAGTGTGTTGATGGTGCGTCAGGCGCTCACCGAACCGGAGGCGTTCAAATGGATCCAGCGTGCCGCCATGGATCGCCGCTCCACGATGAAGGCCGTCGCGTTGGTCGTGATCGAAACCCTGGGCGGTGAACCGAACGCCTGAGCCGGGCGCGACCCCGTTCCGTTGTGCACGTCAAACCGCGCATTCGGCACGGTTGTGTAAATTGTCGAGGCCATCAGGTAACAGTCAGGTCACAGGCCTTTCTTGTCGGATCGCGATACGGTTTCGGGGTCTAGCGTCTTTTCCCACAGCGAGCGTCGTTTCGTTGACGCGAGCACCGGCTGATCTAAGGAGCGTGGGATGGCTAGACGAACACTTGTGCGCACTGCCGCAGTTCTCGGCGTTGCAGCATTAGCATTGGCAGGCTGTAGCTCGGACGACTCCGACAGTTCGTCATCGGGCACCACCACGTCCGGTTCCGCAGCGGCAACAACCGTCTCGACGGATTGCACGCCGCAGCAGGCCACGGCGGGCGCTACTCCATCCACCGAACCTCTGCGCATCGGAACCTTGTTGCCCGACACGGGAAGTCTGTCGTTCCTGGGTCCGCCGATGGTTGCGGGTACGCAGCTCGGTGTCAACGACGTCAACGCGGCGGGCGGTGTGCTCGGAGCACCCGTCCAGTTGATCCCCGGCGATTCCGGCGATACGACGACGGATACGGCCAACACCACGGTCGACCGCGAATTGGCGGCAGGCACCCAGGTGATTGTCGGCGCGGCGTCGTCGTCCGTGTCACTGAAGGTGATCGACAAGATCGCAAGTGCGGGCGTCGTCATGTTCTCGCCGGCCAATACCTCCGATCAGTTTGTCTGCTACCCCGACAAGGGCATGTACTTCCGCACCGCTCCCACGGACGTACTGCAGGCTCAAGCTGTCGCACAGCTGATTTCAGACGACGGTGGACAGCGCGTAGCCATCCTGGCTATGAACGACCCCTACGGCACGGGTCTCGCCGACAACATCCAGAAGAATTTGATCGACTCGGGTATTCCGTCGGATCAGGTCGAGAAGATCATCTACGACCCCAACGCACAGTCTTTCAACTCCGAGGTCGATCAGATCAAGAACTTCAATCCGGACGCAGTGGCGTTGGTGGGCTTCGAGGAATCGGCGAAGATCATCACCCGTATGCACGAGGTGGGTATCGGACCGTCCGACGGCATGGCGCTGTACGGCGTCGACGGCAACATGGGTAACGCACTCGGTGAAGCCGTTGCGACGCCGCTGCTCGACACTATGCAGGGCACTACGCCGTTGACCGATGTGGGAGCCGCGTTCCAGGATCGATTGAAGGCTGTCAACAGCGCATTGATCGACTTCAACTATGCGGGTGAGTCGTACGACGCCGTGGTGATTTCGGCGCTCGCGGCCGAGCAGGCAAAGTCGACGGCAGGCGTCGATATCGCCGCCAACATCAACAGCGTCACCGAGGGCGGCACCAAGTGCACGTCGTACGCGGAATGCCTGCCGCTGGTGAAGGCGGGAACCGACATCGATTACGACGGCATCACCGGTGAGCTCGACTTCAACGACTCGGGCGAGCCGTCCATCGGTTCGTACGGCAAGTTGGTGTTCGGGCCTACGAACACGCTGACCACCGAAGGATTTGTGGTCGTCGGTAAGTAGCAGTTCAGCACCCGAAAGGTGGGCCAGGGTCGCGAAGACCCTGGCCCACCTTTGTGCCGTGGTTACTTCTCTTTGCTGCCGGCCAGCGTTCCGAGGTACAACTCGATGACCTTGGGGTCGTTCATGAGATTGGCTCCGGTGTCGGTATACGCGTTCTTGCCCTGATCCAGCACATACCCGCGATCACAGATCTGGAGGCATCGTCGCGCATTCTGCTCGACCATGATCACCGATACACCGGCTGCATTGATCTTCTTGCAGCGAATGAACACCTCGTCCTGGAACATCGGTGACAGCCCGGCGGACGGCTCGTCGAGGAGAAGGACCGAGGGATCCATCATCAGAGCCCGGCCCATCGCGACCATCTGACGTTCGCCGCCGGAGAGTGCGCCTGCCTTGACCTTTCGGCGTTCGCTCAGTAGCGGGAACAAGTCACTCACAAAAGCGAATCGTTCGGCGAAGGCCTTGGGGCGCAGATAGATTCCCATTTCCAGATTCTCTTCGATGGTCAAGGTTTGGAAGACGTTCTGAGTTTGGGGAACGTATCCCACTCCCTTCTGGACGAGTACGTGAGCGGGAGCGGACGTGATGTCGTCCTCCCGGAGTGTGACCGAACCTTCGCGGACGGGGATAAGTCCGAACAGCGATTTGAGCAGCGTCGACTTGCCTGCGCCGTTCGGCCCGATGATGCCGACGATTTCACCTTCCTTCAAGTAGAAGTTGCATTCACGCAGGATGTTGACGCCGGGAATGTAGCCGGCCACGACGCCGTCGGCGCGAAGCAGTGCGCCCGCCGACAGTCGAGTGTGTTCCGCGGCAGTTGCGGCGAATTCTGCGGGAGTGAGAGATCGTGCCTCGTTGTCGCTCATGGCTTCTCGTGCCTTCCCCGCGATTCCTCCGGACTGGATTCGAGAACCTCGACCACCTCGGCCGGTAGGTTATCCAGATCCGGCTCCGACAGGTCACCGCCCGCTTCGAGCGTCTCGACTTCGGCTTCGGCCAGAGCGGCCGCGAGAACCGCGGTGTCGCCCACCGGATTACCGTCGTCGTCGAACTCGAGAGCTTGATCGTGATGGCTACCCAGATAGGCGTCGACGACGGCGGTGTTCGACGAGAGTTCGTCCGGCGTCGACTCCGCGATGACGCTGCCTCGAGCCATGACGACCACCCAGTCGCTGATGTCTCGGATCACGTCCATGTCGTGTTCGACGAAGACGACTGTCATACCCTCGTCGCGCAGCGATTTGATGTGGCCGAGCAAGCTCTGTGTCAAGGCTGGATTGACGCCTGCCATGGGCTCGTCGAGCATCACGACGGATGGTTCCGTCATGAGTGCCCGTGCCATTTCGAGGAGTTTGCGTTGGCCGCCGGACAGTGAACCGGCAAGGTCGTCGGCTTTGGTGTCGAGCTTGAATCGCCCCAGTAGTTCGTGGGCGCGCTCGGTGATCTCGCGTTCCTGCGCCTTCCAGGTCCAGGGCAGCAGCGACGTGAAGATTCGTTCCCCGCGTTGTCCGGTAGCTCCGAGTCGAACATTGTCGAGCACCGTCAGTTTCGACAGTGCCTTGGTCAGCTGGAACGTGCGGACCACGCCTTTGCGCGCCACCTGATGGGGATACATGCGTCCCAATGACTGGCCGTCCATCGACCAGGTTCCCGTGTCCGGACGATCGAAGCCGGTGAGAAGGTTGAACAGGGTGGTTTTACCGGCGCCGTTCGGCCCGATCAGCCCGGTGATACATCCGCGTTGGATTTCGAGATGGTCGACGTCAACGGCTTTGAGGCCGCCGAACGTCCGCGACACCTTGTCGGCCACCAACACCGGGTCAGGTTTGGCCGATCCCGGAACGTGGGGAACGTCGGCAAAGATCTGTGCTCGTGTTTCGGCGTCAAGCATTGAGTTGCACCTCCCGCTTGTTACCCAGTATTCCCTGCGGCCGGAACACCATCAGGAGAGCAATCATCAAACCCAGAAGCACGTATCGGGTGGCGCCGACCTGCTGCTCCGTCAGAGACAGGAGCGGGTTCTCACCCGAGATCGCCTGACGTAGCAACGCGTCGGGGATGGCGAGGAGGAACCAGAACAGCATCGCCCCGACGACCGGGCCGAATACGGTTGCGGCACCGCCCAGAATCAACGCTCCGAACGCGAAGAAGGTCTGAGCCGTCGAGTAGAAGTCGGGGTTGATGGATTTGGTCTGCAGGGCGTTGAAGACCCCGGCCATACCGCCGATCACGCCGCCGATCACCAAAGCCTGCATCTTGTACACGAAGACGTTCTTTCCCAACGACCGTGCCGCGTCTTCGTCTTCGCGGACTGCCTTGAGGACACGACCCCACGGACTGTGGCTGAGCAGATACACAATTCCGCACAGGATCAGCACGAGGGTCCACCCCACGACCATCGACCACAGGTCGTCGCCGTAGAACTTCACGCCGAGGAACGAGTACTGCTTTGCGGAGTCGAACGGGCTCAACGAGGTGAAGGGATCGGCAAAGCTGAAGAGTCCGTTGGTCGATCCGGTGACGGAGTCCGATGCCGTCGACCGGAAGATCAGTCGCAAGATCTCCGCGGCGGCAATGGTGACAATGGCGAGGTAGTCCGCGCGAAGGCGAAGAGTCGGTATCCCGAGGACCAATGCGAGAAGGCCCGCGGCGGTCAGCCCGACGATGATTCCCAGCCACAGCGGCTGGTCGTATGTCACCGTCATGATGCCGACGCCGTACCCACCGAGCAAGGCAAAACCGATCTGGCCGAAGTTCAGTAGGCCGGCGTAACCGAAGTGCAAGTTGAGGCCGATGGCCAACAACGCGTAGAAGATCGCCGACGGCCCGATGAACTGGGCGAAGGAGACCTGGAGTGCTCCTATGATGTCCATATTCACTCACCCGATCCGTTGTCTGGATCCGAGGATGCCCTGCGGGCGAACCACGAGGATCACGATCAAGACGAGAAGCCCGCCGATGTATTTGAGGTCGGGATTGATGATCAGCGTCGAAAGCTGAACCAGCAGGCCGACTATGACGCATCCGAGAAGCGCACCGTAGGCGGTGCCGAGCCCCCCGAGGGTGATACCGGCGAACATCAGGAGCAGGAGTTTGAATCCCATCTCCCACTGGACGCGGCCGCCGAGTTCGGAGATACCGAACAAGACGCCGCCGAGGGCAGCCAATCCGCCGCCGAGTCCCCAGACGAACATGATCACGCGTTCGACGTTGATACCGGACGAGGCGGCGAGGTCGCGGTTGTCGGAAACGGCGCGCATTGCCTTGCCGATGCGCGTCTTCTGCAGAAGCAGAGCCACGCCGACCAACACGATCAAACTGACGACCATGACAGCGGCATTGGCGTCGGTCAGTGCGATCGGTCCCCAGTTCTTCTCGACCTGACCTTGGTAGTCGTCGAAGGGTTCGGCGCGGTCGGAGAAGAAGATCAGAATCAGGTAGCGCAGGGCGATGGCAAGGCCGATCGAGACGACCAACTGTGCGATCAATCCGGTCTTGCGTTTGCGCAACGGTTTCCAGACGACCCCGTTGGTCAGCACACCGATGCCGATGCCGACGACGATCGCGAGCAGCGTCGCCGGAATCAAGGGGATCCCGACCGAGGTGTTGAATGCCCACGCGGCGACGGCGCCTAGAGTCACCATCTCACCGTGTGCGAAGTTGGTCAGCCCGGTGGTTCCGTAGATCAGGCTCAATCCGACACCGGCGATGGCGATCACGAGTCCGAAGCGGAGACCGTCGACGGTTGTTCTGACGAGTTTCTCGCCGAAACTCACATTGGATGCGGTGCGCACTTCGCCGAACGAGAAGATCACGGTGTTCGCGCGGCCGGCGATCACTGCGCGTTCAACGGTGGCCTGCACGCTCACCCCGTCCGGAAGGGTGTCGGCAACAATTTCGAATGTGTAGACACCCGGAGCGACCGCCAATTCCCAACGGCCGTTCTGGGCGGATTCACCGGTAGCGACTTCGGCGCCGGACGAGTCCAGGGCGCGAACGGTCACGCCTTCAAGCCGTGTTCCTCCGTTGTTGAGGTTGCCGCTGACGGGAACGGCATTGTCCGGTACTGCCGGTGCGGTCGAGATGGTCGGAGATTCGGGGGTGGTGGTCGGTTCCTGCGCCGACGCAGTTCCCGCGACAGTGAGTACAGCAACTATGACGAGCAGGGCAAAGGCCAGGATTCGGCTCAATGTGGCGAGGGTATGCCGTTTCACTACGGGTGGGGCCACGTACGTCCTCCGAGCGGGTCGGGACAAGGTTGCCGCGCAGCCAGCGAGGTGTCAGCCCGTTGCTGCGATTTCCGGACTCTAACGGCTCAATTCGCTCCAGACGGGGTTCTGCGATTTCCGGCATGTTTCGGTTCCGTATCGAAGCTACGCAGAGTGGCGATCGAGCGGATTTCGGGCGTGTTACTGCGTAAAGGACCGTGGGCGGCATGTGTGTCGGTCCGAATCCCTAGACTGATGAACCGTGAGCCCCGCAACCACGACTCGGTCCAGCACGTCCACCGCCGCAACCGGCACGTCCGGCAAGGCAGACGATCGTCCCCTTCTGATGCTTCTCGACGGGCATTCTCTGGCATTTCGTGCCTTCTACGCGTTGCCGGCGGAGAACTTCAAGACACAGAGTGGTCAAACCACCAATGCGGTGTACGGCTTCACGTCGATGCTGATCAATCTGCTCCGTGACGAACAGCCCACTCACTTGGCCGCTGCGTTCGACGTTTCCCGTCAGACGTTCCGCGCGGAGCTGTTTCCGGAATACAAGGCGCAACGCGCCAAGGCTCCGGACGAGTTCAAGGGGCAGATCGACATCACCAAGGACGTTCTCGGCGCGATGGGGATTCCGGTCATGGCCGAGGACGGCTTCGAAGCCGACGACGTCATCGCCACGTTGACAACGCAAGCCGAAGCGCTCGGGTACCGCGTACTCGTTGTCACGGGCGACCGCGACTCACTGCAACTGGTCACGGAGAACGTGACGGTGCTGTACCCGAAGAAGGGAGTGTCGGAACTCACCCGGTTCACACCCGACGCAGTCGAGGAAAAATACAGCCTGTCGCCGGCCCAGTACCCGGATTTCGCGGCGCTGCGCGGCGACCCGAGTGACAACCTTCCCGGCATCCCGGGAGTGGGGGAGAAGACCGCTACCAAGTGGATTCGTGAATACGGAGACCTGCAGGGTTTGGTCGACAACGTCGACAAGGTCCGGGGCAAGGTGGGCGACTCGTTGCGGGAAAACCTCGCCAATGTGTTGCTCAACCGTCAGCTCACCGAGATGATTCGGGACGTGCCGCTCCCGTACACACCCGAGCAGCTGGTTCTGGCTCCGTGGGATCGCGAGAAGATCCACGCGTTGTTCGACGACCTCGAGTTCAAGGTTCTCCGCGATCGTCTGTTCGCGACATTGTCGTCCTCCGAACCCGAAGCAGAAGAGGGCTTCGAGGTCAGTGGCGACGCACTTGCGCCGGGTGCAGTGGCGGAGTGGCTGGACGCTCACGCACGCACCGGATCCCGTCACGGCGTCACCGTCCTCGGAACCCGCAGCACGTTCGCCGGCGACGTGAGCGCACTTGCCATCGCGGCGTCCGACGGTGAGTGCGCCTATATTTCCACCACGTCGGCTACTGCGGAAGACGAAGCAGCACTCGGTGATTGGCTGGCCGATGTGTCCGGGCCCAAGGCTGTGCACGAGGCCAAGTGGGCAATCCATGCCCTACGTGGCCGCGGGTGGACCTTGGGCGGATTGACCAGCGACACAGCACTCGCGGCATATTTGGTGCGTCCCGGTCAACGGTCCTTCAACCTCGACGACCTCTCGCTCCGCTACCTCAAGCGTGAACTGCGCGCCGAATCGTCAGGGCAGGAACAGCTTTCACTGCTCGACGACACAGATCAGCTCGACGCCGAGGCGGCAGAGACCGCAATGCTCAGCGCACAGGCTGTGCTCGACCTTGCGCAGGCGCTCGACAACGAACTCGAATCGATCGAGTCGACGTCACTGCTCTCCGACATGGAGCTGCCGTTGACGATCGAACTCGCACAGATCGAGGCAACGGGGATTGCAGTCGACACCGCGCACCTGCACGATCTGCAGAGTCGGTTCGCCTCCGAGGTTTCCGACGCCGCCAACTCGGCGTACGCCGTGATCGACAAGCAGATCAATCTCGGTTCCCCGAAGCAGTTGCAGGTTGTGCTCTTCGAGGACCTCGACATGCCCAAGACCAAGAAGACCAAGACGGGTTACACAACGGACGCCGAGGCATTGCAGGGCCTCTTCGACAAGACCGGGCATCCGTTCCTCGAGCACCTCCTTGCGCACCGCGATGCAACACGCATGAAGGTCACCGTGGACGGCTTGCTCAAGTCGGTCGCCGAGGACGGACGGATTCACACCACGTTCAACCAGACCGTCGCTGCCACCGGACGCCTCTCATCCACGGATCCGAACTTGCAGAACATTCCCGTGCGCAACCAGGCTGGACGCGAGATCCGCGACGGTTTTGTAGTCGGCAACGGCTTCGACGTTCTGCTGACCGCCGACTACAGTCAGATCGAAATGCGAATCATGGCGCACGTGTCGGGCGACGAAGGGCTCATCGAGGCATTCAACACCGGTGAGGACCTACACAGCTTTGTCGGTTCGCGCGCATTCGGCGTGCCGATCGAGGAGGTCACCCCGGAATTGCGTCGTCGGGTCAAGGCGATGTCGTACGGACTCGCCTACGGACTCAGTGCCTACGGCTTGGCGTCACAGCTCAAGATTTCGACCGAAGAGGCAAAGCAGCAGATGGATGCCTACTTCGCGCGATTCGGTGGCGTACGTGACTACCTCCACGCAGTGGTCGAGCAAGCGCGCAAGGACGGCTACACTTCGACGCTCTACGGCCGTCGTCGCTACCTGCCCGATCTCAACAGCGACAACCGTCAGCGCCGCGAGGTTGCCGAGCGCGCCGCGCTCAATGCGCCCATCCAGGGCACGGCAGCCGACATCATCAAGGTCGCGATGATCAATGTCCAGAAGGCGCTTGCCGATGCGGGACTCGAATCGCGGATGCTGTTGCAGGTTCACGACGAGTTGGTACTCGAGGTCGTGGCTTCCGAACTCGAGCAGGTCACAGCGTTGGTCAAGGACAAGATGTCCACCGCTATCGAACTGTCTGTTCCGCTCGATGTCTCGGTCGGCACCGGCCGCAGTTGGGACAGCGCCGCACACTGACCTTGCAATGAAAAATGGCGCAGGGCAATCGAATTCGATTGCCCTGCGCCATTCTTGTTACGGCAGTTACTCGGCGGAAGTCGACTGTTCTGCGATCTGCTTGCGCACCTCGTCCATGTCGAGTGCCTTGACCTGAGTGATCAGATCTTCGAGTGCGGGGGCGGGCAGAGCGCCGGCCTGGTTGAACACGAGGACGCCCTCACGGAAAGCCATGATCGTGGGGATGGAGCGGATGTTCGCCGCTGCGGCGATACCCTGCTCGGCCTCGGTGTCGACCTTGGCATGGACGACGTCGGCATGCTTGTCCGCGGAAGCCTCGAAGGTGGGAGCGAACTGGCGGCACGGGCCGCACCACGAAGCCCAGAAGTCCACGAGCACGACATCGCTGCCGTTGATGGTTTCGTCGAAGTTCGCCTGGGTGAGTGTCTGGGTGGCCACGAGGGTCCTTTCCATAGTTCGGTGCGCTGTGAAGCAGCAGCTGTTGGTGTGTGCAACGCCGAGGAATCGACAATTCTTCCCTGCGGGGTCGACCGAACTGCACACGAGGCTGCATGGATGGGGCCGAAGTACCTGGACAGGTACCTACACGTACCTACCTCGAAACTCTTGTCAATGCATCTACCAGCATAAATGCATATTTTCCTACGCTGGAACAAACTCGAAGGTCTGAAGGTGGGAGCCCACTTCTCGGCAGTGGGTGACGCGCGGCACATCAAATACGTGGTTCCGGGCGCAGAACCGAAACAGGTATGCCATGGGCAATTCAGCGGAAGCCAGAAGCGCGAACCGCCGACAGAGTTGTGGTCATCGCCGCAGTCCGACCGGGCAGCGGGACATCCTGAAGGGAAATCCACAAGCTCATGGCTGTACGCACTACCGCTCGAACCACCGTTCTGACCCGCATTCTTCGTAGCGCCATCGTTATCGGTGCGCTCACCTCCGGGGCTTTTGCCGCCACTGTCACCGGCGCGAGTGCTCAGCCGCTCGCAACTCCTTCTCAGTCATCTCACATTCAGCAGGTTGCGTTCTACTCGTCAGCCGGATCGCAGGCGGTGAGCGCAGCGGAGTCGAAGATCGGGGCACCGTACGTGTGGGGCGCGACCGGGCCTAGCTCGTTCGACTGCTCCGGACTGGTTCAGTGGGCATACGCGCAGGCCGGTGTATCGATCCCGCGCACGACTTATGCGCAGGAAGCCGGCGGAATCCCCGTATCTCGGGCAGACCTGCAGCCGGGTGACCTGGTGCTCTACTACGGCGGCGACCACGTTGGCATCTACGCCGGCAACGGCACGGTAGTACACGCGCCGACATCCGGAGAGTCGGTCAAGTACGCGCCGGTCGACTCGATGCCTTTCCACGCCGCACGCCGGTACTGATCGAACGACCCCAGACATCGCGAGGTGCAGAGAGTGATGGACAGTCGAACTACAGATATTCGATGCCTGACAATTCTGCACTGCGATGGGTGCGGGAGGCTGTCAGCACCACTGACATCGTCCTGCCCCGAATGTGGCTGCCGGTTTCTCCACACAGTGCCGTGCTGTGGCACGGGCACCATCGTCTCGTGGCGATATGTACGTGAAGAGAAGTGCGCGTCAGGATTTGCGCGGATTCCGATCATTGCGATTGTCGAGTTGGACGAAGGTCCGTGGCTGTACACGCTGATAGATCCTGTTCAGCACACAATGCCCGACAGGATGTCGCGAGTAGCGTTTCGGTGCAAGGAGCCGGGAGAACGGTTTCCCCACTTCAGCCTCACGTGACGCTACGAGCCCGTTCGACAACCCATCCTGCGATCTGGGCACGCGAGGAGAACCCGAGCTTCGTCAGGATATGTTCGACGTGACCTTGGGCGGTGCGTATCGAAATCACGAGTTTCGCGGCGATCGCCTTGTTCGTCAGCCCTTGAGCGACGAGGTCGGCGACTTCCGACTCGCGCTTGGTCAGACTCGGACCGTCATTGTCCGACGGGACGGTAATCGGTGGATTCTCGTCGAGCGCCAACGCCGTAGCCTCCGAGACCTTCAGCCTCGCACCCTTCTTGAACTCGGTCTCGAACTTTCGAGCGCCGAGTTGGAGCTTGGATACCCGCGCGCACTCCTCATGATTGGCAGTCATGCCGAGAACCCGGATCGCCGGAGTGTCGATCTCGTCCAACAGCGTCTGCACGGCACCCATCAGTGCTGCGGCGCGCTGGTATCGCTTCGCGTCAGCCGCGATCCACGCCAGAACTTCCATGCACCACGCCGAACCGAACGGGTCATCCACGAGCCGAGCGAGCTTCAGGCCCTTTCTCAGTAGCGCCTCCGCCCGCGCATGGTTTCCATCCGCCCACAGCGCGAGTCCGAGATTCCAGCACGAACGTCCCCGGTAGACGGTTTCTCCCAGAGGCTCGGTGATCGACAGCGACTCGTCGTAGCACGCAATGGCGCGATTGGTGTCGCCAACCTGGTGGTAGGCCAGGCCGAGATGGTTCAACGCCCACACGTATCGAAGCAGGTTGTCCTCGGGGCGGAACACTTCGAATGCCCGAGTGATGTCGCGGACCGCACGATCCGGATTGCCGCTGAACAGAGCAACAACCCCATAGGCGTACGACGCGAGCGCATCAGCGTCCGGACTTCCCAGAGTGTCAGCGCACTTGCGTGCTTCTTCGACGAGATCGGCCGCCGGTGCTGCGTCGCCCTGTATGCCGGCAAGCCGACTGGCGGCGTAGAGCACTTCCAGCCGGGCAACTGTCGGATGATCTGACCTGCACGCGAGAATGCGGTCGAACCAGTGTCGGGCCTCACTGAACAGACCTCGGGAGAACCAGAACGGAAAGATCGCGCCCGCAATCCGAAGCCCATCCTCGGTGCCGGCTGTGCCGGCGTCATTGTCCGAACCTGATTCCGCGATGCACAACTCCATGGCCTCGTGCAGATTTGGCTGCTCACGTCCCAACCTGGCGATCCAGTCCAGTTGCGCGGGGCCGATCCACTCGCCCGCAGCTCGTAATGCCAACTGCTCGAACCACTCTCGATGTCGACGGCCCAATTCCGGGGTCTCGCCGGATTCGACCAGTTTTTCTGCGCCGTACTCTCGCAGGGTTTCGAGGAATCGGTACCGAACCACCGCCGTCGGCTCCTCGCGGATGAGGATCGACTTGTCAATGAGTGAGACCAACACATCCAGCAGGTCTGCGGGTGTCGACTCGTCGGCGCAGATTCCCTCGACGGCGTCCAACTCGAAGCCACCCTTGAACACGGACAGCCGAGCCCACAGCTTCTGCTCGAGTGGTGTGCACAATTCATAGCTCCAGTCCACGCACAACTGCAGGGTTTGCTGGCGCGTCGGAGCCGTGCGGTTACCGCCGGTCAGGAGTCGGTACCGGTCGGTGAGGTGTTCGAGAATCTGAGCGGTGGACATCGAACGCAATCGGGCGGCCGCCAATTCGATGGGTAGCGGAAGCCCGTCGAGTTGATGGCAGATCTGAGTCACCGATGCCCTGTTGTCCTCAGTGATCCCGAAGGTGGGAACCACGGCGCACGCGCGTTCGATGAACAAGGTCACGGCGTCGTAGCCCGACAATCCTTGTAGTGAGGGTGATTGATCCGGATCCGGAACGGTCAGTGGTGAGAGTCGAAGTACGGTCTCCCCGCCGATGCCCAGGGGTTCGCGACTGGTGGCCAGAATCCGCAACTCCGGGCAGGTTTGTAACAACGCTTGGGTGAGTGCAGCGATGGCGTCGAGCATCTGCTCACAGTTGTCGAGCACTAACAACGTTCGATGTGGACGCAAGTGCTCGACCAAAGTCTCCTGCACCGGTCGTGCGGACAGATTCCGCAATCCGAGTGACGCGGTTATTACTTCGGCCACGAGTGGCTCGTCTCGAAGCTCGCCCAGTTCGACCAGCCAGACCCCATCGGGAAACGACTGCCGGCAATTTCGAGCAACTTGCAGGGCAAGTCTGGTCTTGCCGACCCCTCCGACCCCGGCGAGCGTCACGAGCCTGTTTGCGGTCAGCACCTTTTTCGTTTCGGCCAACTCACGGCGACGCCCGACGAAACTGGTCAGATCCAGCGGTATGTTGCCTGTCTCGTCTCGAGCGGGTCTCGAGCCGTTTTCGGACTCAGAGGTGACTCCACGTGGTGGCGTAAAGGTGTGGCGCGGCTTTGAGCCGTTCGATTTCGGAGCGCTCAGTCCGTGATTCAACGCCATGTCGTCTACGGACCATCCGAGGCGGCGTTGAGTCTCTTGAAGTTCCTCGCCGAATTCGGCGGCGGATGACGGTCTGTCACCGGGATATGCGGACATCGCGTGTTCGAGGACGGCGCGCACGTCACGGGGGAGATCGGTTTCGGCTGTGTCCGGAACAGGCTTGCCGGTGACGGCTGAGAGTAGTGTCGCGCCGAGGCTGTAGATGTCAGCAGCAGCATTCGACTGATCTCCGCGCAGGATCTCCGGGGCAGTGAATGCAGGAGAACCGGTGACGATACCCCTCGCAGTCTTGAAGGCGTCAACCACGTGGACGTGGGGCCGGTCGTTGTGATAGCCGTTCACGTGGGCAATGCCGAAATCGGCAAGTTCGGGTTCGCCGTAGTCGGTCAGAAGAACATTCGCGGGCTTCACGTCTCGATGCAGGATCCCCGCGCGATGTGCGGTTTCCAACGCGCCCGCTACTTTGATTCCCAGCCGGCAGGCCGCGTCGTATTCGAACCGACCTTGCGTGTGGATCCAGGCTGCCAGCGAACCTTGGAGGTGGTACGGCATCACGATGTACGGTCGACCGCTGCTGGTCGCGCCCACCGACAGAACATTGACTATGTTCGGGTGGCCGGTCAGTCGACCCATGGCGCGCTGCTCACGAAGGAATCGGGCGAGATTCTCACTGTCGAATTCGCCGGTCAAAACCTTGACAGCCACGATGCGGTCCAGTGCCGGCTGTCGGCAACGGAATACGACTCCGAAGCCACCACGGCCTATTTCTCGGGCATTCTCGAATCCGGCCACTGTAAGTTCTTCGGTGACCAGGGCAGTCCGGGGTGAACCGTCACGCTGTGTTATCTCGCCGTGCAATG
Organism: Rhodococcus sp. NPDC056743; assembly: GCF_042790355.1. Taxonomy (NCBI): domain Bacteria; kingdom Bacillati; phylum Actinomycetota; class Actinomycetes; order Mycobacteriales; family Nocardiaceae; genus Rhodococcus; species Rhodococcus sp. NPDC056743. Next base: position 345,096 of record NZ_JBHTZI010000009.1, read on the forward strand.
TTCGCGGCGGATGATTCTCGACCATCAGTTACTTCGATCCGGTGCAATCGCTGCTTTCGGTGTGTGCACGCCACCGAGAAAGCTTCGAGCGGACCGCAGGACGATCGCTTGACTATGCACACGTCACTTCTCGGCGTGTATCTACAGGGTAGCGCTGCTCGAGGATTGTGGGGAAAATCACGCCGGTGGAGACTCCGGCGGAGCGACAGCCCGAAATGTCCGCCGGTAAGCCTGCGGTGTTGTGCACCGTAACCGGAGAAAATGTTGGCGAAGGACCGCACCGCCGCCGAAACCCACGCGCTCGGCGATGACGTCCACGGGCAGATCGCTGTTTTCGAGTAGTTGCTGCGCGGCGAGAACGCGCTGATCGCTGAGCCAGCGAGCCGGGGTTGCACCTGTTTCTGATTGGAAACGGCGAGCGAAGGTTCGAGGCGACATGTTGGCGCGCGCAGCCACCCGCGCCACCGTGAGGTTCTCGGCCAGGTGTGCCGTCATCCAATCGAGTAACGGGCTCAAGGTTGTATCAGGAACTGTGGCAAGAGGACTGGCGACGTACTGGGCTTGCCCGCCATCACGGTGTGGCGGAACCACCATGCGTCTGGCTATCCCGTTCGCGACGCGGCTACCCTGCTCCTTCCGGACGATGTGCAGACACAGGTCGATTCCCGCGGCCGTTCCGGCGCTCGTGAAAACAGGATCCTCGTCGACATACAAGACGTCAGGGTCGACCTTGGCGTCCGGATAGGCGTCGGCCAATCGTCGGGCGTGGCGCCAATGGGTGGTGCACCGCTTTCCGTCGAGCAAGCCTGCGGCTCCCAATATGAAGGCGCCGGTACACAGGCTCGCAACTTTCGCGCCGCGCCCCACCGCTTCCTGGAGTTTTCGCAGAAGTGGGTCGGCGCTCGAATCGGGGCGCGGGGCACACATGTACTCGTCGTCTGCGGCGTAGGTTCCGCCGGCCGAGACAATAATCAGGTCCGCGTCGTCGAGAGCGTCCAGGTTGTACGGAACATCGATTCCGTATCCGAACCGGGTTCGGATGGGATCTGGAACGGCTGCGATCAACGAGAAATCGTAGGTCGGCAAATTTTCGTCCGAGCGATCGAATCCGAACACTTCGCAGGCCACGCCGAGTTCGAAAGCCTCGGTCATCGGCATGAGCGGGACCACCACCTTTTCGAGCATCTTCCGAGTCTGACAGAAAATTGACTACATGGCAGAAAATCGTTCAAGTATGGCATTTCTGCCACTATTGCCGCATGGTCTGCTGAGTCAAGCTTTGTTCATGGCAATCATCATCGTCAGTCTGATCGTTCTGGTCGTCCTTAATGTCCTCGCACTGGCCGACCGCACGCCCGACACCCGCCGGGACGTGAGCCCCCACGGTGAATTCACCTTGTGAAGGCGAGCCTGCTCTTCCAGTACGTCGCCGCGTCGCTGGTGTGGGGAGCAAGTTTCCTCTTTATGAAGGTTGGTCTCGAAGGATTGTCGTTCACTCAAGTTGTCTTGTGGCGCTTGGTTTTCGGCGCACTGGCGTTAGCGCTCATATCAGCGCTGAATCGGATCGGATTGCCACGGGACCATCGCATCTGGAAGCACATGTCGTTTCTGGCCGCGATGCAATGTGTGGCTCCGTGGCTGTTGTTCAGCTGGGCGGAACAGAGCATGTCCTCGGGGCTCGCCAGCATCTACAACGCCACGACGCCGCTCATGACCATGGCTGCGTCGCTCGCCTTTCTGCCCGGGGAAACCTTGACTCGATACAAAGCCGGTGGTCTCATACTCGGATTCCTCGGTGTTCTGATTGTGTTGTCCCCGTGGAACATCGGAGTAGGTGGAAGTGTCAGCGCACAGATCGCCTGCCTCGGCGCCACCGCGTCGTACGGCGTCTCGTTTGTCTACCTCCGCCGCTTCGTCCTTCCGCTCGGTGTCGATACCCGCACCATCGCGTTGCTGCAGATCGGCATCGGGGCATTGTTCATGGTGATCGCGTCGCCGGTCATCGCGAACACACCGATGCACCTGACACCCGCAATCATCGGGTCGATGATCGCTCTCGGCGCATTCGGAACAGGATTGGCATTTATCTGGAACACCAATGTCGTGCAGGGGTGGGGTCCGACAGCTGCCTCGACGGTCACCTACCTCAGTCCAGTCGTGGGAGTAGCGCTCGGTGCGCTAGTGCTGGGGGAGACCATCGGCTGGAATCAACCGCTCGGAGCATTGATCGTGATCGCGGGAATCCTGGTCACCAAGCGCGCAACCCGATCGCCTACTCGGGTGGAGTCAGTGACCACTCCACTTTCTCATCGCCGTCCCACCGTCTGATCGGACCACAGTCGCCCGCGATCACGTCCTTGCTCAGCAGGGAGATCGCACCACCCAGTTGATCCGGCTCGATCCGCCGGGCCAACGTCACGTGCGGTGTCCAGGTGCCCGGCTCGATGTGCCCGGGAATGCCACTCGACCCAGCTGCAGCGTCGAAAACATCACGGTGAAGTCGTAAGAGAGCTCTCGACGGGATGACGGAACGCGCCAATACGAACTGTCTGCCGCCGAACACGATGTAGCCGCCCAATCGGATTTCGAACGGTGGTAGTGAGAAGCGTCTGGTCAGGATTTCGTCGACCTCAGGTGGAATCGTGTGCGCGACAAACAGCGTGATATGCGGACGATTACTCGCGCGCACCATTTTTCCCTGACTCGGGAGACCAGCGTCAGCGAGCGTGGACCATTGACTGCGTATCGCGGACTCACTCGACTCGCCGAGTAACAACTCCACCGACTGCACCATGATGGGTAATGATTGCCCGATGACAGGTAGTAGTGCAATCGGATTGTCGGGCCTGCAGTTGGGACTCATGCGCGGAGACGGAATCGGTCAGGACATCGTCCCGGCCACTCGGCAGATCGTGGACGGCGCGATGGCCGCAGTCCACGCCCAACCAGTGGAGTGGGTGGAACTACCGCTGGGCTTCGAAGCCATCGAGAGTCACGGGACACCGATTCCCGACGAGACCCTCGCTGCACTCGAGCAATTACCAGGATGGATCCTCGGGCCACATGACAGCGCGTCGTACCCGAGTGAATTTCGTGGACAGCTGACACCCGGCGGAGTAATCCGAAAGAAGTTCGAACTCTTTGCGAACGTCCGTCCTGCCGCTGTTCTCAACGGGGTGAAGGCGACTGTTCCGGACCTGGACCTGGTGATCGTTCGCGAGAACACCGAAGGACTGTACGCAGACCGCAACATGGCTGTCGGTAGCGGTGAATTCATGCCGACGCCGGACCTCGCACTTGCGGTGGGTGTATTCACCCGTGCCGCATGCGAGCGAATTGCCCGGACGGCATTCTCGTTGGCGACGCGTCGACGCAATCACGTCACCATCGTGCACAAGGCGAACGTTCTCACTCTCACCACCGGACTTTTTCGCGACGCTTGCCGCACGGTGGCCGCCGATTTCCCGCACGTGGTTGTCGACGATCAACACGTCGATGCCATGGCCGCACTTCTGGTTCGGCGGGGCGGAGATTTCGACGTCGTGGTCACCGAGAACATGTTCGGTGACATCTTGTCGGATCTGGCGGGAGAATTGGCCGGTTCACTCGGGACAGCGCCGTCGATCAACGTGTCCGAAACCCAGATCATGGCTCAAGCGGCGCACGGAGCCGCGCCGGACATTGCGGGCAAGAACCGCGCCAACCCGACGGCTTTGTTTCTCTCGAGCGCGATGATGCTGGACTGGCTCGCAGACGTCCGTCGGGAACCAGTGCTATCGGCCGCGGCCAGTCGAATCAGAAATGCGGTGAACGCCACTATTTCCTCGGGAATCGCGACCGCAGACCTCGGCGGCCTCGCATCGACCAGCGAATTCGCCGAAGTGGTGTACGCACATACACTTCGTCGCTGATTCTTGTATCGCACGGGTGGGGAAGGAGTTCGGAATCGTTGCCGGAGGAACTCCTGCCGTACCCTACCGTTCTACTGAATTTCGAATGAGCGTTGCTCGATGCGGCGATCGACGAGTGGAGAGCAGAGTCGTGGTCGGTGAAAACGCGCTGAGAGTGTGTCGTCGCGGGGGTGTGCGCTTACATCTGGTTCGGCTCCTGTTGTTCGGAGTGATTGTCGCGCTCTGCGGGGGGTGTGTGGTCAACGACGAAGGTCTAGTACCAGAAGGGCCCCCGCTGACGGTGCAGAAGGTGCCTGAGATTGCGGCTCTGTTGCCACCGAAGGTCGCTGAATCAGGGAAGCTCCAGATCGGGGTGAACATTCCCTACGCGCCCAACGAATTCAAGGACGCGAACGGCAACATCGTCGGATTCGACGTCGATTTGATGAAAGCTGTTGCGGCAGTGCTCGGAGTCGAGCCGGTCTTCAATCAAGCGGACTTCGACAAAATCATTCCCGCAATCCAATCGGGGAGTTACGACATGGGGATGTCGTCGTTCACCGATTCCAAGGAGCGCGAGAAGACGGTCGACTTCGTGACCTACTACAGCGCAGGCATTCAATGGGCTCAACGTCCGGACAATCCTGTTGATCCGAACAATGCGTGTGGGCTGCGGGTCGCTGTGCAAACGACGACCACCGAGGATATCGACGAAGTGCCTGCAAAGAGCGAGGCCTGTGTTGCCGCGGGAAAGCCGCCCATCGAGAAGATCAAGTACGACAGCCAGGACGACGCGGCGAATGCGCTCATCCTCGGCCGGGTTGACGCACTGTCGGCAGACTCGCCGGTCACCGGTTATGCGATCAAGCGCAGCAAGGGCCGGATGGAAGCGGCGGGTGAGCCTTTCGATTCGGCACCGTACGGTTGGCCGATCGTCAAGGGCTCGGAGCTCGGTCCCGCGCTGCAGCAGGCCATGCAGTACCTGATCGACAACGGTGTCTATCAACAGATCGCTCAGACGTGGAGCGTCGAGGCCGGCGTCATCGAAGAATCCAAGATCAACGGCGCGGAGAGCTGATGAACATGACAACAACCGAGAGTGGAGAACCGGCGCCGATCAAGGCGATCCCTCTGCGTAGGCCAGGTCGTTGGATCGCTGCGATCGTCGTAGTGTTCCTGTTCGGACTGTTTCTCTACGGGGCTGCGACCAACGAACAGTTCGGGTGGCCGACCTATCGTCAGTACCTGTTCGACTCGCGTATTTCGAAGGCCGCCTGGGTCACCATTCAATTGACGGTTTTGTCGATGGCGGCTGCAATCATTCTGGGGGTTGTCCTCGCCGTCATGCGGCTTTCTCCGAACCCGGTCTTGAAGTCCGCTGCCTGGATGTACTTGTGGGTTTTCCGTGGAACCCCCGTCTACGTCCAGCTTGTATTCTGGGGGCTGTTTCCCTCCATTTACAAGAGCATCGATCTCGGGATTCCGTTCGTACATCAGTTCGTGCACTTCGACATGCAAGATTTGCAGGCGGCATTTCTCTTCGCCGTGATCGGACTCGCTTTGAACGAGGCGGCCTACATGGCTGAAATCGTTCGTGCAGGTATCGCCTCGGTCAACGAAGGACAGACCGAAGCGTCCGTGGCACTGGGAATGACCTGGAGCCAGACGATGCGCCGGACAGTTCTGCCACAGGCGATGAGAGTGATCATTCCGCCTACCGGCAACGAGTTGATCAGCTTGCTCAAGACGACGTCGCTCGTGTCAGCCGTGCCGCTGAGCACCGAACTGTACGGTCGCGCCAGAGACATTTCCGGCGCGAACTTCGAGCCGATCCCACTGCTCATGGTTGCAGCAACCTGGTACCTCGCGATCACGAGCCTGCTGATGATCGGTCAGTTCTACGTCGAGCGGTACTACTCGAAGGGTGCAACGCGAGCACTGACCGCACGCCAGCTTCAGGCGCTTGCCGATGCGCAAGGCAACGCGACGGTAGTGGAGACACTCCCGGACATTCCCGGAGGAGAACGAAAATGACACCGATGGTCAAGGCCGAGCAAGTGTGCAAGAACTTCGGCGCACTCCAGGTTCTCAAAGGTGTGTCACTCGAAATCGATCGCGGGCAGGTGCTCTGCCTGGTCGGTCCGTCCGGATCGGGCAAGTCGACGTTCTTGCGCTGCATCAATCACCTCGAACAGGTCAATGCAGGACGTCTGTATGTCGACGGTGACCTTGTCGGTTACTCGGAGAAGAACGGCAAACTTTACGAACTGCACCCACGTGCGGCGGCAAAGCAACGCCAGGACATCGGCATGGTGTTCCAGCATTTCAACTTGTTTCCGCATCGAACTGCGCTGGAGAACATCATCGAAGCGCCCACCCAGGTGAAGCGCGTCAGCAAGAAGAAGGCGATCGAGCGGGCCAAGGATCTGCTCGATCAGGTTGGTTTGAGCGCCAAGGCAAATGCGTACCCCGCCCAGTTGTCGGGCGGACAGCAACAGCGCGTTGCCATCGCGCGGGCACTCGCCATGGATCCGAAACTGATGCTCTTCGACGAGCCGACGTCGGCACTCGACCCGGAACTTGTCGGTGAAGTTCTCGCAGTCATGAAACAACTCGCCAAAGACGGAATGACGATGGTCGTCGTCACTCACGAGATGGGCTTTGCCCGCGAGGTTGCCGATCAGCTGGTGTTCATGGACGGCGGCGTTGTCGTCGAATCCGGTGAGCCGCGGCAACTGCTGGCCAATCCGCAACAGGATCGCACCAAGGCCTTCCTGTCGAATCTGCTGTAGCGCTCAGGGTTTGACGGCGCTGAATATCGCGGTGCCCGGAAAGAGCTGGCCGCGTAGGGGACTCCACTGTCCCCACTCACGGTCCAGCCACTCCGGCCACTCCGGTTCGATGATGTCGTGAACCTGCAGGCCGGCTGCTACCAGCTCGCGGACGCGATCGCCGATCGTGCGGTGATGCTCGACGTAGGTCGGCACCCCGTTGTCGTCGACCTCGACGTAGGGCGTGCGGTCGAAGTAGGGGAGCGTCGCGGTCAGCCCCTTCGGCCCCGGATCGTCGGGGAAGATCCAGCGGATCGGATGATTGACAGCAAACACCCACTTGCCGCCCGGCCGCAGAACTCGGGCGACCTCGTTCATCACCTGCTGCGAATCGGCCACGAACGGAACGGCTCCGAAAGCGGAGCAGACGATGTCGAAGCTCTCGTCGGCAAACGGCAACAATTCCGCGCTCGCCTGAATCAGCGGCACGCGTGGTCCGCCGGCAGTCATCGCGTCGACTCCCCGCGAGAGCATGCCCATCGAAATGTCGAGCCCGACAGCCCGGGCGCCATGGCCGGCCAGCCATCGGGCGCACGGTGCGGATCCGCACCCCACTTCGAGGATGTCCTTGTCCACGATGTCGCCGAGTAGCTGGTGATCGCCTTCGTGCAGACCCTCGGGGCACCAGACGAATTCGCCATCTGCGCTGTTCACGCCCAGAAACTCGCCATGAGTGCGGTGGTAATCCTCGGCGTCCGCATCCCACCACGCGCGGCTGGCGCGGTCGCTCGCACCGGAATCGACCCGGGCCCTGCCGACTCCGCTGGTCCCGAGGATGGAATTGGCAGCGGCATGGCGATCGTCAGACATAGCGAACAGACTAGAGCGCTACCAGCGGCGACAGGGTACCCGGGTTTGCCCGCTCGCACCGCCGACGCGTAGTCTTACCCACGCGAGTGTCTGTCATTCAGCCGAATATCTGTACCAGGCCTTTACCGAGGCCTTGGATCGGCGTGAACGAGAGATCTTGTGGTGCACCGTTCGGGTGCGGAATGTGTTTCGGTTTCCGGTTGTTAGTTTGTGTGCAACTGGGTACTGCATTCCGGTACCTCAAATGTTGCATCTCGTCCGACAAAATCCATCAACCGACCACAACTCGTCCGGAGCAATTCAACATATGCCCTCCACAACCGTCACCTCGCCGCAGGTAGCCATTAACGACATTGGCTCTGCCGAGGACTTCCTCGCCGCCATCGACGCAACGATCAAGTACTTCAACGATGGCGACATCGTCGAAGGCACCATCGTCAAGGTCGACCGCGACGAGGTTCTGCTCGACATCGGTTACAAGACCGAAGGTGTCATCCCTTCTCGTGAGCTCTCCATCAAGCACGACGTCGACCCCAACGAGGTCGTCTCCGTGGGAGATGCGGTCGAGGCTCTCGTCCTCACCAAGGAGGACAAAGAAGGTCGACTGATCCTGTCGAAGAAGCGTGCTCAGTACGAGCGTGCCTGGGGCACCATCGAGGAGCTCAAGGAGAAGGACGAGGCCGTCAAGGGCACCGTCATCGAGGTCGTCAAGGGCGGCCTCATCCTTGACATCGGCCTTCGTGGCTTCCTCCCTGCCTCGCTCGTCGAAATGCGTCGCGTCCGCGACCTCCAGCCGTACGTCGGCAAGGAGATCGAAGCCAAGATCATCGAGCTCGACAAGAACCGCAACAACGTGGTCCTGTCGCGCCGTGCATGGCTCGAGCAGACTCAGTCCGAGGTTCGCAGCGAATTCCTGCACCAGCTCCAGAAGGGCCAGGTCCGCAAGGGCGTCGTGTCCTCCATCGTCAACTTCGGTGCATTCGTGGACCTGGGCGGCGTAGACGGTCTGGTTCACGTTTCCGAGCTGTCTTGGAAGCACATCGATCATCCCTCCGAGGTTGTCGAGGTCGGCACCGAGGTCACCGTCGAGGTTCTCGACGTCGATCTGGACCGCGAGCGCGTCTCCCTGTCGCTCAAGGCAACGCAGGAAGATCCGTGGCGTCAGTTCGCCCGCACGCACGCCATCGGCCAGATCGTGCCCGGCAAGGTCACGAAGCTGGTTCCGTTCGGTGCATTCGTGCGAGTCGAAGAGGGAATCGAAGGCCTCGTTCACATCTCGGAGCTGGCTGAGCGCCACGTCGAGGTTCCGGACCAGGTTGTCGGCGTCGGCGACGATGCACTCGTCAAGGTCATCGACATCGACCTCGAGCGTCGTCGTATCTCGCTGTCGCTGAAGCAGGCCAACGAGGATTACAACGCCGAGTTCGATCCGTCCAAGTACGGCATGGCCGACTCGTACGACGAGCAGGGCAACTACATCTTCCCCGAGGGCTTCGATCCCGAGACCAACGAATGGCTCGAGGGCTTCGACAAGCAGCGCGAAGAGTGGGAGAACCGCTACGCCGAGGCTGAGCGTCGCCACAAGATGCACACCGTTCAGATGGAGAAGACCGCTGCAGACGAGGCCGCTGAAGCTGCCACCGCTGCTGCCGGCTACTCCTCGGAGACGGCTTCTGCAGACGACGACGAGGCTCCGGCCTCCGCTGGCTCCGCTCCGGCAGAGTCCGCCGGTGGATCGCTTGCAAGCGATGCACAGCTCGCCGCACTTCGTGAGAAGCTGTCGGGCAACGCATAAGGATTACCGCTTGATCTGATCAAGCGAGGTCTGTGAAGAACCCCGTTCCTGCGCAAGCAGGGGCGGGGTTCTTTTGTTGTGTGGCGCAAGTTTTGATTGTGCGAAGGTCTTCGACCTCGCGAGGAAAATGCGACAGCCACCAGTCTGTGACGACTGGTGGCTGTCGGGTGAAAGCTGGGGGTCTGCTGTGTCAGGCGACGGTGGCCGGAGCCGGGACCCAGTACGTCGCGGTGGCGTCCGCGGTGCGCTTGCGCATCGACGCGAAGCTGTGACGGCCCTGGCTCACGAGCATGGTGAACCACGTTCGGCGATGCTCGGCCAATGCGAAGGCGACCTCGGGAAATTCGATGCAGTGCACGCCGTTCGGCATTCCGAGGCGATGCTGACCAAGCTGGTCGCGATCTGCTCGCATGGCGTCCACTTTCTCGAGAAGGTACAGGGCGTTCGCTAGAACTTAACCACACAGATTGCCTCGATTGTGGTATTTGCGTCTCGAGCGGTGTGGCGTGTTCGATTTCAGGACTCGAATCTCGTGCCGTGAGCATAGGTGAGAGACTGTCGGTTGTGTTGAGAGTTGGCCTCACTGGAGGCATCGGAGCCGGCAAGTCGACTGTGTCGAAAATCCTCACCGAACTGGGAGCAGTGATCGTTGATGCCGACCTGATCGCCCGAGAGGTCGTCGAACCAGGAACTCCCGGGTTGGCCGAGTTGGCGCAAGCGTTCGGTGACGGCATTGTCGCTGCCGACGGTAGCCTCGACAGACCGGCGCTAGCGGCGTTGGCGTTTGCCGACGACGCGTCCCGCGGAACTCTCAATTCGATCCTGCATCCGTTGATCGGCCATCGCACGGCCGAGCGTCTTGCTGCCGCGCCGGAGGATTCTGTTCTGGTGCAGGACATCCCGCTGCTGGTCGAAGCGGGAATGGCTCCGGCCTTCAATCTGGTTGTCATCGTGTACGTCGACGCCGAAGAACGTGTCCGACGGTTGGTCGAATCACGCGGGATGCCCGAGAGTGATGCCCGCGCCCGGATCGCGGCGCAGGCGACTGACGATCAGCGCCGCGCTGTCGCGGATGTGTGGCTCGACAACAGCGGTGATCCAGGAGTCTTGGACGCTGTAGTTCGCGAGCTGTGGGCACAGCGAATCGCACCGTTCGAGGAAAATCTGCGTACGGGAACAGCGGTTCGTGTATTGCCGGAGCTGAGCCCCGCGGATCCGGAGTGGCCAGAGCAGGCAGCTCGACTGATCAATCGGTTGGCGCTGCTGTGCGGTGATCGAGCTACGCGTATCGATCACATCGGTTCCACTGCCGTACCCGGACTCGACGCGAAAGACGTGATCGATATTCAGATCACTGTCGAACACCTCGGAATTGCGGACGACTTGGCCGCGGATCTTGCGGCCGGCGGTTTTCCGCGTCTCGAGCACATCGTCGCAGACGACCCGAAACCTGCGTATCTGGGCGGCGAAACCGACCCGAGCGTGTGGGCGAAGCGTATTCATGCCAGCGCTGATCCCGGTCGACCGGCGTACATCCATGTTCGCGTCGACGGTTGGCCTGGCCAGCAGTTCGCTTTGTTGTTCCGAGACTGGCTGCGGGCGGATAGTGACGCCTGCGCCGAATATGCCGCGTTGAAAGTCCGGGCCGCGGAACATGCATCCGGAATCGACGACTACGCCACGGCGATCGACGCGTACCTCGCGGTCAAGACGCCGTGGTTCGACGCTGCATACCACCGGGCGTGGGAATGGGCCGACAAGTCGAGTTGGACAGCCTGACACCTACCGCCAGGTGATCGGCATACCCATGGACAACAGCCACGCGCCGAGATCGTGACCGTGGGCGGCGATGCCGTCAATCGTGCGGGCTGCGGTCAGCATCGCCTGTTCGGAAGTCTGCGCGTCGAGAATTCCGGAGGCGTGCGCTTCGAGGAGTTCGTCGACGTCGAGTAGTTCGGTGCTGCGACCGGTCTGCACGATCAGATCGAGATAGTGGTCCTCGGACGTCCAAACATGCTCACCGCGCGTGAAGGTGCCGATGTCGATGTAGTGATCCTGGTCGCGTTCGTGCCCCGGCGTGAAGTGGAAGATCGACGCTCGGATTCCGAGGTCGGGGAGAATCCACGATTCCAGGTAGTGGAACTGTGGATGGTCTGCATGTCGGCCCATGTACAGGCCCCATGGCTCTTCGCGATAGTACTCGACCTGGCGAACGAAGCCCTTGGGATCGATGTTGGTTCGGGCCTCGAGGTCGAATGTCTCGACTTTGGGCGAGTGAATGTGGATGCGTGCTTCGCTCATGATGCATGAACCTACCGCTGCGGTGAGCTTGTGCCCACGCATGATGTCGGTGGGTGCGCATACCCTGGTTTCATGGCGTTTGCTTCCGAACATCCAGTCGTCGCACATTCCGAGTTCCGTCCGGTCAGCGACATCGAACGCTCTGACGGCAGGTTCGAGGTCGTCAGTGAATACGAGCCTGCCGGCGATCAACCCGCTGCCATCGCCGAGCTGGAGAAACGGCTCAACGCGGGGGAGAAGGATGTAGTCCTTCTCGGTGCCACCGGCACCGGTAAATCTGCGACGACCGCCTGGCTGATCGAGCGTGTGCAGCGGCCGACGCTGGTGATGGCACCGAACAAGACCCTGGCTGCCCAGCTTGCGAACGAGCTTCGCGAGATGTTGCCGAACAACGCGGTCGAATACTTCGTCTCGTATTACGACTACTACCAACCTGAGGCCTATATCGCTCAAACGGACACGTACATCGAGAAAGACTCGTCGGTCAACGACGATGTCGAACGCTTGCGCCACTCCGCTACGTCGAGCCTGCTCTCGCGGCGGGACGTTGTCGTGGTCGCGTCCGTGTCGTGCATTTACGGTCTCGGCACACCGCAGTCCTACCTGGATCGCTCCATCTCGCTCGAGGTAGGCGTCGAGGTTCCGCGTGATGCGTTTCTGCGCCTTCTGGTCGACGTGCAGTACAACCGAAACGATGTCGCGTTCACCCGTGGTTCGTTCCGCGTCCGGGGCGATACGGTGGAAATCATCCCGTCGTACGAAGAATTGGCCGTTCGTATCGAGTTCTTCGGCGACGAGATCGAGGCGCTGTACTACCTTCATCCGCTCACCGGCGACATCGTCCGGAAAGTGGATACGGTTCGGATCTTCCCTGCGACCCATTATGTTGCCGGCCCCGAGCGTCTCGAGCGTGCGGTCAAAGACATCGAGGAAGAGTTGGAGCAACGCCTCGAAGAGTTGGAGGGCAAGGGCAAACTGCTCGAGGCGCAGCGGCTACGGATGCGAACGCAGTACGACCTGGAGATGATCAAACAGGTCGGATTCTGCTCCGGCATCGAGAACTACTCGCGGCATATCGACGGTCGTGGACCTGGCACTGCGCCGGCCACACTGATCGACTATTTCCCCGAGGACTTTCTGCTGGTCATCGACGAGTCGCATGTGACTGTTCCGCAGATCGGCGCCATGTACGAGGGCGATATGTCGCGCAAGCGCAACTTGGTGGAGTTCGGCTTCCGTCTACCGTCGGCGACCGATAACCGCCCGTTGACGTGGGAGGAATTCAGCCAGCGCATCGGTCAGACCGTCTACCTGTCGGCAACACCGGGCAAGTACGAGTTGGGGCAAGCCGGTGGTGAGTTCGTCGAGCAGGTGATTCGTCCGACGGGTCTCGTCGATCCCGAGGTGATCGTCAAACCGACCAAGGGGCAGATCGACGATCTGGTTCACGAGATCCAGGAACGCGCTGCAAAGGACGAGCGCGTTCTTGTCACGACCTTGACCAAGAAGATGTCGGAAGACCTCACCGATTACCTGCTCGAACTAGGAATCCGGGTTCGGTATCTGCACTCCGACATCGACACCTTGCGCCGCGTCGAACTGCTGCGGCAGTTGCGGTTGGGGGAGTACGACGTTCTGGTGGGCATCAACCTTCTTCGTGAGGGCCTCGACCTTCCCGAGGTGTCGCTTGTTGCCATTCTCGATGCCGACAAGGAGGGCTTTCTGCGAAGCTCCACCAGCCTTATCCAGACTATCGGCCGTGCAGCTCGTAACGTGTCCGGCCAGGTCCACATGTACGCGGACAAGATCACTGCGTCCATGGCGCAGGCAATCGAAGAGACCGAGCGTCGCCGTGAGAAGCAGATCGAATACAACCAGAAGATGGGAGTAGAGCCCCAGCCTCTTCGTAAGAAGATCGCGGACATTCTCGATCAGGTGTACGAGGAAGCCGAGGATACTGCGGCGTCCGTCGACATCGGTGGTTCGGGGCGCAACGCGACGCGTGGTCGTCGAGCACAGGGCGAAGCAGGCCGTGCGGTCAGTGCGGGCGTGTACGAAGGCCGCGACACGAAATCGATGCCTCGCGCCGAATTGGCAGACCTGGTCAAGGAACTCACCGATCAGATGATGAATGCCGCCCGAGACTTGCAGTTCGAGTTGGCCGGTCGTTTGCGTGATGAAATCTCGGACCTCAAGAAGGAGCTTCGAGGCATGGACGCGGCCGGATTGAAGTAGCTCATGCAATGTGTGTGAATCGGGGTCGCCCGCTACGGTTCACCTATGGATCCACAGACTGCCGGTAAGACCGGCCGTACTCTCGAACTTCTCCATTCGTTGGCGTACTTCGTTCCGGAGACGGAAAAGGAATTGGTTGCGCTCGGGCTTGAACCGGGCCGGATGGTGTATTTCGCGGGTCGTGCTGCGCCACTAGGTACTCCGCCTGCCACCGTGGTGGCGTCGGCGTTCTACAACTTCAATCCCGACTTGGTGGCCAGCGTGATTCCGCGCGCGTGGGATCTCGCGAAGCCGTCGGAGATTGTTGCTGCGCGCTACCGCGCTATCGACGCTGCGTACGTTCGCCTTCTCGGCGAAGATGTGACGTCGTCACCGGACATGGCTGAGGCTGCCGAGTTGGTTTCCATTGCGGCGCGGAACATTCCCGGAGTCGAGGGGCGTCCGCTGTATGCAGGTTGGGCGTCGGTCGAGTGGCCGACCTTGCCGCACGTCGCGTTCTGGCATGCACTGACGCTGCTGCGGGAGTACCGGGGCGACGGCCACATCGCAGCGTTGCAGACTGCCGGACTGAACGGGTTGGAAGCCTTGATTACGCACACGGCCACCGGTATCGGATTCCAGAAAAAGTTTGCCCAGAGTCGTCGTGGGTGGTCTACGGAGCAGTGGGAGCAAGCCGTTCAGGGTCTTCAGGACCGAGAGTTGCTCGATCGTAAGTCGGGAGTATTGACCGAGGACGGACAGGAACTGCGCGACGTCGTGGAGGACTTGACGGACGATCTGGCGTTGGCGCCGTGGGACGCGTTGGGTGAATCCGGAGCCGACAGGCTTCTCGAACTGGCAGCGCCGTGGCGTGCGGCGCTGATCGAACAGGAAGTGTTTCCCGCCGCACTCTTCGGTCCGCGATTCGGAAGCCTGCGCTGAGCGGGAATTCAGTGTAATTTTTTGATGTGACTGCAGATCACATTCACTGCGGTGTTGTGGTGTGTATGGCAAATGGCACTTTTCCCGCGCTCTGCCCGCTAATGTCAGCAGCGCTGACTACCCCGTAACCGCTGACTATCTCGTAACCATGGAGGATGAATGAGTGCCTACCGGACCGTTGTCGTAGGAACCGATGGCTCCGAGTCGTCACTGAAAGCAGTCGACAGGGCCGCAAGCATTGCCGCTGACGCCAGCGCACAGTTGATCATCGCGTGCGCGTACTACCCGGCAGACCCCAAGGATGTCAGCGCTGCGGCCGATGTACTCGGCGATGAGGCATACCAGGTCACAGGTTCGACCCCCACCTACGAAATCCTCCGAACCGCCCGAGAGCGCGCCCATGCCGCCGGTGCGGAAAAGGTCGTGGAACGGGCAATCGTCGGAGCGCCAGTCGAGTCGTTGCTCGCCTTGCTCGACGAGGTCGAAGGGGACTTGCTGGTCATCGGTAACCGTGGACTCAATACACTGACCGGTCGTCTACTCGGATCGGTACCGTCGGATGCTGCACGAAAGGCAACATCCGACGTCCTGATCGTTCATACCGTTCGCTGACTAATCTCTGCAGTATTCTGCTTCGGCCGCATCGACGATCACTGTTCCCAATCGATAGGGATCGGCATCGATCGACGATGCGGCCGAACTGTTTTCGGTGCCTTCGACGTCTTGGAGCTGGCCTGGTCGGCTGGTGGCACCGTTGTGTGTCACGCTACGCAAATTCTCGATGATCGTCGCTCGTTCCGTACCCACGGCCAACTGGCGGCAGATTCCGTCCCCGAGTGCTTGCAGGGTGTCGTCGGTGAGCGGCGTCGTGACGCCGTCGGCCATGATCGCGTCCCGGAACTGCGCTAGTGCCTGATCTTCGGGTGAGTCGACCACGTCAGTGGTGTATGCGTCAGTATCCGTCGCCGAAGACTCTGCCTGAGAGCATCCGATCAACATCCCGGCGCACAGGCCGATCAGCGCAGTTCCGACGACGTGTGGGCGACGACGGAGTAGCCACCGCGGCATGCGTGTGGCGGTCGGAGCGGTCACGAGAAGATTTCCTTCAGTAGAAGTGGCACGAGAGAACCTACTCTGCCGCGTTACGTCACGGGCGTGAATGCAGCTTCGGCGATGTCGTCGAGCACAGCCGGGAGCGATTCGACGTGAATGATGCCGAGTCGCTGTGTTGCGCGCGTCAACGCGACGTACAGGTCATTCATGCCTCGTGGCGATTCATCGAGGATGTCAGTGGGTTCGACGATGAAAACGGTGTCGAATTCCAGGCCTTTGACGTCCTTGACGGAGAGCACGCTGACCGAGTCGCCGGCGAGGCCGGACAGATTCTTCACCGTCTCGTGCCCGGCGATGACGGCGGTCAGGCCGGGGTGAGACTCGTGCTCGATGCAGCGACGCACCGTTTCCTCGAGATTCTCCGTTGTTGTGTTCAGTGACCACGGCGCAAAACCGCTGTCTCTGACCGACCGGGGTACTGCTTGCGTTGGATCGATCTCTTCGAGCACCCGGTGTGCCACATCCATGATCTCCGACGGGGTTCGATAGTTCACGGTCAGCTGGGTGAGCTTCCAACGCTGTGCGACATACGGTTCGAGGATCGTCTGCCATGACGACGTGCCGGCGGGATCACCCGTCTGCGCTGTGTCACCCACCAAGGTCATCCAACGATTAGGTATGCGGCGCATCAACATCCGCCACGCCATCGCTGACAACTCCTGGGCCTCGTCCACGATCACGTGACCGTATGTCCAAGTTCGATCGCCTGCTGCCCGCTCGGCAGTGGTCTGATGCTGACCCAGATCGTGACGCTGCGCGAGTTGGCTGGCGTCGATCAGGTCGTACGCCATCAGGATCTCGGGATCCATCTCGTCTTCGAGATCCTGCGGCGCCGATCCCGTCAGAATGTCGAGAGCGCCCTGGGCGTCGGCGATCTGCGCGCGCCATTGCCGTTGTGCCCGTTCGCGTTCCGCGGCGTCGTCGACGCCGAGAATTTCGGCCAGCTCGTCGAGTAGTGGTGCATCGGCAGCACTGAATCCGGGGCCGACGCTCTGCAGAAGTTCAGAGCGCTGGTTGTCGTCGAATTGTGGAGCGGCCTTCTCCAGTCGTCTCGGTGACGTCCAGAGTTCGGCAAGAATCTGTTGCGGCGACAACTCGGGCCACAGTGCGCCGATTGCGGACATGATGTCGGCGTCTTCGCGCATCTCGTCGCGGATGTCGGCTATGTCGTCCCGACTCAGGAGCGAACCGCCGTCCACCAGATTTCCGCCGATGATCTCGGCCATCTGCAGAGCGAGGGCTTCGATGACCGCGGAGACGAAGATCGGCCTGGCCAAGTTGTGCGGACGACGTGACGAGCGGGCACGGCCGCGAGCTTTGGTGACTGTCTTTCGATCCAGTTTCAGGTCGTAGGTGTCGAAGCGGAGAACAATCGGCGAGGACGGTACTTCCTGGCGATCGCGGACAGCGTTCTTGAGTACGTCGAGGATGTCGAGAGAGCCCTTGATCTCACCGGCCGCTAGCGAATCGATTCGTGTTGCGCGCACTCCGGGATACAGGTCGCCGATGGTGGAGAGGAGAACGCCGGTCTCACCCAGTGACGGGAGTACCTGGCTGATGTAGTCGAGGAATGTTGCGTTGGGGCCGATGATGAGCACTCCGGCCTTCGCCAACTGCTGGCGATAGGTGTACAGCAGGAACGCCGCACGGTGGAGTGCGACAGCGGTCTTGCCGGTACCGGGGCCACCCTGAACCACGAGCACACTCTTGTGTTCGGATCGGATGATCGAATCCTGCTCGGTTTGGATGGTTTCCACGATGTCGTTCATCTGGCCGGTGCGCGCAGCGTTCAACGCGTCGAGCAGGGCGCTCTCCCCGGCCACGCCACCGGCTTCGGTGACAACACCGGCAGCGCGAGCCGCGTCGAGGTCGAGGTATTCGTCGTTGATACCGGTAACCGCGCGACTACGGCTTCGGATGTGGCGTCGACGCTTCACGCCTTCCGGTGCCGCCGGTGTCGCGAGGTAGAACGGGCGGGCCATCGGGGCGCGCCAGTCGAGGAGGAGCGTCTCGTAGTCGTTCTCGGTGTCGAGAATCCCGAGGCGTCCGACGTAGCGATGTTCTTCGTCGAAATCGATTCTGCCGAAGCACAGTCCATTCTCGGCTGCGTCGTACTTGGCTAGATCCTCGGTGTACATCGCATTGAACGATTCCCGTTCGCTGCGTGCCTGCGGGGTTCCACCGCTTTCCAGCAAGACAGTGCTCAGGCGCGATTTGGCATGCTTCCGGAGCTCGTCGAGACGGGAATACAGCATCGTCACGTACTGCTGTTCGAGCTGTTGCTCGGTGTGTGACGGGTCCGCGTCGGGCAAGGGTTCTCCTAGGCTTGGTGAAAGAAGTTCGAGCACCGCAAAAGTGCCAAGACAGTCTAGTTCGCTTAGGTGAATGGGATGTATCCAACGAGGTCAGGCCACCCGAAGGTGGCCTGACCGGGCGTTCGATTGTGTCAGTGAGTCAATTCGTCACGCTTCTCGCGGGCCTTGGCCAGGGCAATTTCGGCTCGTTTGCGGGCACGCTTTCCGAGGACCTCGGACTGTTCGGATGCCGTCTCTGCCCATTCGTTGCTTTTTTCGAGCGCAAGTTCTGCAAACTCGGCGCCGCGCTTGCCGGCGAACTCCGCCAGTTCCGACCCACGCTCGCGGGCCGTCTCGGCCAGTTCCGCACCGCGCTTCTGTGCGACCTCGAGAATCTCGGGGCCTCGTTCCTTTGCGATCTCGAGCAATTCGGAACCGTGCACCTTCGCAGCTTCGGCGAGTTCCGTGCCACGCTCCGAGGCAACGCTGAGGGCGTGCTCGAGACGTTCACCGGTGTGCTCGTCGTGGTTTGCGGCTGCCAAGGGGATCGCCGCCGCGATCGATGCCTGAGCCTTCCGCGCAGCGCGACGACCGCGCCATCCGAGTGACGGTTTGCCTTCGGTGTCGACGGCGGCAATCATCAGGCCGCCGAGCAGGCTGACGTTCTTGATGAAGTTGGTGCGTTGCATCGCGCGAAGTGTGGGGTCGGACTCGTTCCAGAAATCATGGCCCGCAACTGTGGTGGGGACCAGGCTTCCAGCCAGTGCCAACGACGCAATACGCGGAGCCTTTCCGCTTGCGAGCAACGCTCCACCGCCGATCTGGATTACCGCGTTGAGCTTGATCAGCGTCTCTGGATCTGCGGGTAGTTTTTGTGTCACCGCGCCGGGGAGTGTTTCCACTGATTTGTCGATCAGTGGAGTTGCTTTTGCCGCGCGCTGCGCAGGATTACGGAGCGCGTCGATCCCCCCGGCAATGAAAATGGTGGAAAGAAGCGGACGAGCAATTCGACGTACCAGCATGTTCCAAGCCTCCCGATGTAGGTCCTTTCCACACTAGCGATTCGAACGGAACCCGGGACGGGTTACGTCCTGCCGGCCAGTGTGGCAAGACTGTAAAAACGGCGTCCATCAGCGAAGAATTAACCGAAACTCGGCTGCGACACACCTTGGGACGATGGTCTGGGAGGTTTGAACATGGATCACAATGTCGACGTAGTGGTGGTCGGTGGTGGCCCAGCAGGCATGACCGTCGCGGGTGATCTTGCGCGGCTGGGACGCTCGGTTGCCGTTGTGGAGAAGTGGCCGACGGTCAACCCGTCCAGCCGGGCGTTTGCAACGATGGCGAGAACACTGGAGTTGCTCGATGCGCGTGGGTTGGCAGACCAGCTACTTGCGACGAGCACGACCACTCCCGGCATCAATCTGTTCAAGGGCGCGAAGCTGGACCTCACCCACCTGAGATCTCGCTACCGGTTCGCGATGATCACTCCGCAGACCAACGTCGATCAAGCCCTCGAGCGCTATGCCAAGGAACAGGGAGTCGACATTCATCGCGGTATGGCACTGGTCGGCCTCATTCAGGACGCCACCGGAGTCACACTCACCGCTCGACCCAAAGACGATGACAACCCTTCGTCCCCGATGACGTGGCGCGCCACGTATGTCGTCGGGGCAGACGGCGCACACAGTACGGTCCGTGGTCTGGTCGCGATGGATTTCCCCGGGAAGTCCGTGCTGTCGTCGGTGGTGTTGGCTGATGTGAAATTGACTGCCGGACCGCAGGGCGGCGGCCTCACGCTTGGCGATACACCGCGCGAGTTCGGATTCCTTGCGCCCTACGGGAATGAGGACAGTGACGGCGCTTGGTATCGCTCGATGACCTGGGATCGAGAGCGTCAGGTTCCCGATACCGATCCGGTGGGAGAGGCCGAGATCGTGGGTTCGTTGAACCGGGCCATGGGACGTGACGTGGGCGTCGTCGACGTTGGCTGGCATTCGCGTTTCCACTGCGACGAGCGTCAGGTTCGCGACTATCGCAGCGGCAGAGTGTTTTTGGTGGGGGACGCAGCGCATGTGCACTCGCCGATGGGCGCACAAGGAATGAACACCGGAATCCAGGACGGTGTGAACCTGGCCTGGAAACTCGGCGCTGTACTGGCAGGGGGTGACGATTCGATCCTGGACACGTATCACTGCGAGCGGCATCCGATCGGGAAGCGAGTGGTGCGGCAGTCGGGGCTGATGATGCGCGCCGTCACTTTGCATCCGCGCCCTGCCAGGTTTCTGCGCGATGTCCTTGCTCCGCATATTCTGTCGATCCCGAAGGTGCGGGACGTCGTCGCCGGGAGTTTCGCGGGTACTGAGCTGCGTTATCCCTCCTCTGACGGCCAGAGTGATCTGGTCGGAACTCGTGCAACGGAAGTGCCACTTCACGAGGGGCGTCTCACGGAACTGCAACGCCGGCCAGGATTTGTATTCATCCGCGAGCACGGGACCACCTCGGCGATGCAGAACCCAGGAACCGATCTACTCGTCCAAGCGCGACGCACGGACGACGGACCGGCACTACTCGTACGGCCCGACGGCTACGTAGCGTGGGCCGGGAGTTCTATTTCTCGCGCGGGTGAGCCGGGTTGGTCAGTAGCGCTGTCGAGGTGGACCGGAGCGCATTAGTCATGGCTGTGACGCCCAGCGATTCGGGTCGCTTTCCAGCGCGGCTCGATCCCAGTGCCCGGAATCAGCGGCGGCAGCGTATGTGGTCTGTAAGAACGACAGCAGTGTCGCCTCGGGTTCGGCGGAGGTTCGGACTGCTTCGTACGGCAGAAGAAATTGACCGAAATCCTTGCTGTAGAACGCAGCTGACGGTTCGACGTGGTACGCCTCGAACCCGGCAGGCGCGGGGTACGAGTACGAATAGAACGCACCTTCCTCTCCGCCACCTGGCCAGAAGCCGCAGCTGCTCAATTCGTGGGAGTAACCTTCCACCATCACCCAGTCGCCACAGTTGGGGGCTCCTCCCGGGTGTGGTGGCGCTGTTCGTCCGGAGAATCGAGTACACGCGAGGTCCATTGCGCCCCAGAAGAAATGGACTGGCGATACCTTTCCGATGAATCCCGCGCGGAACTCCGAGATGACCCGGTGGGCTTGAACAAGTTGGCGCCAGAAGAGGTGGACGGCTTCGGCGTCGTACGAACAGTGGACGTGATCGTCGGCAAACGGAAGCGCGGGATCAACCTCATTCGGTGTCGGCGCAATGTCCACTGAAATATTCAGCGCACGTAGGGCTTCCATCGTGCGTGCATAAAACGTCGATACCGATTGAGGTTCGAGCGGAATCTCATGTGACGCCCCGGAACTGTCGCGGATGCGTAGTTGGTGTTCGCAGAAATCGAACTCGATATCGAAAATGCGATCGCCGTAGGGGATGGACGACGTTGTCAACCCCCGCGGAGTGACGTACAGGGTGACCTGCCACCAGTGGTTGATCAGTGGTGAACACGCAAGTCGAATCTTGCCCACGATCTGCACCCACATGTGCAGGGTGTCGCGCGTGTCGGTCCAGTCGTCCACTCGCAACGCGGGCCAATCCGCCGGCGTGTTGGATGTTGTCATTCGACGTCCTCCGCACTCGATCGACAATCGGGCCTTCTTCGGAGTCTGGCACGAGTGGGTTCGACGTGTACATATTCGACGTGTACAAAACCGCTAGGTCACGACAGCGGGCGCCGTGCTACGACAGCGAAGTTCAACGGGATCCTCGGCGACCCCTGCGCCAATTCCCATCCATTGGCGCAGGGAATGAGCTCAGGGAAGGCAGGCCAATCCATGTAGGGCAGCTCGGCCACCGATTCGATGTGTAACCCTGCGCGAAGCAGTGAACCGATGACCTCGCCCAGATCGTGGCGCCACTCGTGATTGGTGGCGTGTGCGATCTGGCCGGTCGAGTTGTCGGTGTACGAGCTGGAATCTTCGTAGGTTCGGACTCCGCCGCCGGAAAGGTAATCGTCGGTGATGTTCCACGGTTCGAATGCCAGGGCGCCGAGGATCGGATGATCGTCGCGGATCATGAATACGCCACCCGGTTCGAGGAGGTCGTGGATCGACTGGGCCCAGTTGGCGAGCTCCGGTAGCCAGACGATTGTCCCGGTGCTGGTGACGATGATCTCGAAACGCCGGTTGATCAGTGAGGCGGCGAACCGTGCGTCGCCTTCCACCCAGGTGATCTCGTGGCTGTTGGCTTCTGCGATGCGTGCTGCGTGGTGCAGAGACTTGGGCGATAAGTCGAGTCCGTGGACGTCGATCGCGCCGAGTCTCGCCCACGAGAGGGTGTCGGTACCGATATGGCATTGCAGATGCAGGAGCGAGCGTCCCTGGATCCCCGATACGGGCAGGTGAGGGGCGAGCACCGAGAGGTCGTTCTGCACAACCGTCGAGATGACTGTGGGATCGGCCAGAAAGCGTTCGACGTCATACATGTCGGAGCGCACGTGGACGTCGGCTCGATCATCCCAATTCGCCTTGTTGGCGGCGATGGCATCTGCCTCTTGCATGGCTGCTCCCTCAGAGTCGGCTGCGGATCGAGTTTTGTCGTGATGACGACCCTCGACGGCATCGTAGTCGGGCCGTCATCCCCAACGCGCATGTTCGGGCCGCGCTGGGGATGTGCCGTGCTGGGGAGGGGCAGGGGTCACCAACCGCGTTCGCGCCACTCCTGCAGGTGCGGTCGCTCGGCGCCGAGTGTCGTGTCCTTGCCGTGGCCGGGGTAGACGATCGCGGAGTCGTCGTAGCGGCCGAAGAGCTTGGTTTCGACGTCGTTGAGCAGTGAGGCGAACTTCTCGGGATCAGCCGTCTTACCCACTCCGCCGGGGAAGAGTGAGTCGCCGGTGAAGATGTGAACCTGGCCCGACGGTTCGGTCAGCACGAGTGCGATAGAGCCAGGGGTGTGGCCGGACAGGTGGATGACATCCAAGCTCAGGTTTCCGACCGTGACAGTGTCGCCGTCTTCGAGCAGTACGTCCGGAGTCACAGGAAGCGCTTCGGCGTCGAGGGGATGCGCAGCGGTTGGCACATTGGTGGCAGCGTGGACGTCTTTCAGTGCCAACCAGTGATCGCCGTGCTGGTGTGTGGTGACGATGGAATCGAATACCGGAGCTTCTTGCTCGATCAGCGCAACGATCTTCTCGGCTTCGTTGGCCGCGTCGATGAGGAGTGATTTCCCGGTTGCGGAACAGACCACGAGGTAGGTGTTGTTGTCCATGGGGCCGACAGACATCTTTGTGATGGTTGCGCTGTCGATTGTGCGTCGTTGAGGCGCAGAATCGGGGGAGAGCTGACCGGTGTAGGAGTTGTCGATCACGATGGGCTGATTCGTCATGATTTGCAGGCTACCTTCGAATAGGGGCTGGTAGAACGCTGGGTTCGCGCTTGCGCTCAAACATGTCGGTGGCTCGGCCTACCATGGCGACGTTCGAGGACTCACTGGGTGTGAGTGCTCGTAATGTCCGTGATGTCGCTGGTGGACAGCCCCAGATGAATGTCGATGAAGGGAATTGGTGTGTCGGATCGCCTGATCGTGCGGGGTGCGCGAGAGCACAATCTGCGAGGAGTCGACCTGGATCTCCCGCGAGACAGCATGATCGTCTTCACAGGTTTGTCGGGTTCGGGTAAATCCAGCCTTGCGTTCGACACGATCTTCGCTGAAGGACAGCGCCGGTATGTCGAGTCGCTCTCGGCGTACGCGCGTCAGTTCCTGGGTCAGATGGACAAACCTGATGTCGATTTCATCGAAGGCTTGTCGCCCGCGGTGTCGATCGATCAGAAGTCGACCAACCGGAACCCGCGATCAACCGTCGGAACCATTACCGAGGTCTACGACTACCTTCGTCTCCTCTATGCCCGCGCGGGTGCGGCTCACTGCCCGGTGTGTGGTGAGAAAATCGCACGCCAGACCCCTCAACAGATTGTCGATCAGGTGCTCGACATGGAGGAGGGCATCAAGTTCCAGGTCCTCGCCCCGGTTGTGCGCACCCGAAAGGGCGAGTTCGTCGATCTTTTCGAACAGCTCAATACACAGGGTTACTCACGCGTCCGAGTCGATGGCGTCGTTTACCCTCTGACTGATCCGCCCAAGCTGAAGAAGCAGGAAAAGCACGACATCGAAGTTGTCGTCGACCGGCTTCAGGTGAAGGCAAGCTCCAAGCAGCGACTCACGGATTCGGTGGAGACCGCTCTTCGTCTTGCCGAGGGCATTGTTGTTCTCGACTTCGTCGACCGTGAAGAAAACGCGCCTGACCGGGAGCGGCGATTCTCCGAGAAGCTGGCGTGCCCCAACGCTCATCCGCTCGCAATCGATGATCTCGAGCCACGTTCGTTCTCGTTCAACTCGCCGTACGGAGCCTGCCCGGAGTGCACGGGTCTCGGTATCCGCAAAGAGGTCGACCCGGAACTTGTTGTTCCCGATTCGGAGTTGAGCCTCGAGGACGGAGCTATCGCGCCGTGGTCGATGGGGCAGAGTTCCGAGTACTTCGGACGTTTGCTGTCGGGTCTCGGGGACATCCTCGGGTTCGACATGAAGACGCCATGGAACAAGCTTCCCGCCAAGGCGCGCAAGGCAATCCTCGAAGGCAGCGAGGAGCAGGTCCACGTTCGGTACAAGAACCGGTACGGCCGTACTCGTTCTTACTACGCTGAGTTCGAGGGCGTCATGCCCTTCCTGCATCGCAGGCTCGAGCAGACCGAATCCGATCAGATGAAGGAACGCTACGACGGCTACATGCGCGACACCCCGTGTCCTGCGTGTGGCGGTGCGCGACTGCGTCCGGAAATCCTGTCGGTGACCATTGCTGCCGGAGATTTCGGCAGCAAGTCCATCGCGGAGGTCTGTGAACTCTCGATTTCCGACTGCGCAGATTTCCTCAACAGCCTCACCCTCGGTTCACGCGAAGAAGCCATCGCGGGTCAGGTGCTCAAGGAAGTTCAGGCGCGTCTCGGGTTCCTCCTCGATGTCGGCCTCGAATACCTCTCACTGTCGCGTGCCGCCGGCACCCTGTCCGGTGGCGAGGCCCAGCGAATCCGCCTGGCAACGCAGATCGGTTCGGGCCTTGTCGGTGTGCTCTACGTACTGGACGAGCCGTCCATCGGTTTGCACCAGCGGGACAACCGTCGCCTGATCGAAACACTGACCAGGCTTCGCGATCTCGGCAATACCCTGATTGTGGTCGAGCACGACGAAGACACCATTCGGACCTCCGACTGGGTGGTCGACATCGGTCCGTATGCCGGCGAGCACGGCGGTCAGGTCGTCCACAGCGGACCGTACGAAGAGTTGCTCACCTGCGACGAGTCGATTACCGGCGCGTACCTGTCTGGGCGCAAGTTCATCGAGGTCCCCGAGATCCGTCGCCCGGTCGATCGTAAGCGTCAGGTCACCGTTGTCGGTGCGCGTGAGCACAACCTCGACGGTATCGACGTGAGCTTCCCGTTGGGTGTTCTCACCGCGGTCACCGGCGTTTCCGGATCGGGTAAGTCGACACTGGTGAACGACATCCTGGCCACGGTCATGGCAAACAAGCTCAACGGTGCTCGTCAGGTGCCCGGCCGCCACACCCGAATCAACGGGCTCGACCAACTCGACAAACTGGTCCAGGTCGATCAGTCGCCGATCGGCCGTACCCCGCGGTCCAACGCAGCCACCTACACCGGTGTCTTCGACAAGATTCGGACGCTGTTCGCTGCCACAACCGAAGCCAAGGTGCGCGGCTATCAGCCCGGGCGTTTCTCGTTCAACGTCAAGGGCGGTCGCTGCGAAGCGTGCTCGGGTGACGGCACACTCAAGATCGAGATGAACTTCCTGCCAGACGTCTACGTTCCGTGCGAGGTCTGCCACGGCGCTCGGTACAACCGCGAGACACTCGAGGTTCACTACAAGGGCAAGTCCATCGCCGAGGTGCTGGACATGCCCATCGAAGAGGCAGCGGAGTTCTTCCAGCCCGTCACCTCGATTCACCGGTACTTGAAGACTCTGGTGGACGTCGGTCTCGGCTATGTCCGACTGGGACAGCCGGCACCGACACTGTCCGGTGGCGAGGCTCAACGTGTCAAGCTCGCCGCCGAGCTTCAGAAGCGTTCCACAGGACGTACCGTCTACATCCTCGACGAGCCGACGACTGGCCTGCACTTCGAAGACATTCGCAAGTTGCTGATCGTCATCAACGGATTGGTCGACAAGGGCAACAGCGTCATCGTGATCGAGCACAATCTCGACGTCATCAAGACGTCGGACTGGGTTGTCGACATGGGACCTGAAGGCGGATCCGGTGGCGGAACCGTTGTGGCAGAAGGAACTCCGGAAGAAATCGCCGCAGTCCCCGAGAGCTACACCGGTAAGTTCCTCAGCGAGGTACTCAGCGCGCAAAAGGCTCCTGTGAAAACGAAGACTGTGGCGAAGAAGCGCGCCGCGAAGGCCGCAGCCCCCAAGAAGGCTGCGCCGCGGAAGAAGTCCGCATCGGTGGCCTAACCCGATGGGATAGGTGCGACGTCGGTGATGCCGGGACGGTTTGTCGGTCCCGGCATCACTGCTGAGGCGGCGTTGTGACGCTAAGCGTCCGTAACTTTGTGACGCTACGCGTCGGCGACATTGTGACGCTATGCGTCGGCGGCCTCGAGGATTGCCTCAGCCAACTCCTTCGGGCGTGACCACATCGGCCAGTGTCCGGTCGGAAGGTCGACGTACGTCACCGGCAACTTCGCGAGTTCGACGCCAACGGGAAATCCACCGTCAGCCATCTGCTTGATGACGTCTGAAGGGAAACTGCTGCACACCACAGTGGTGGGAACGGCGTAGCGTCTCGGATCGGTCAGGACGATCTGGTCGCGGGCTGCGCCCGCAGGTTCGGGAACGGCGTGGCCCCGAAAAGCCGTCAAAGCGTCGTCGTCAAGTCCGTCGATGCTGCTCCCGTCCGCTTCCAATTCCGCCCAGGTCGGTAGTGGAATCTCGACCGCATCGTCGGCGAGATCGGGTCGAAGTGCGGTGCCGTCCGGCATCGGACCGCTGTCGACGTAGACGATTCGCGCAATCTGGTCGGGTACTCGATCGGTGGCGGCATAGCCGGACGTTCCGGCGCCGCTGTGGACCACGAGGATCGTGCGTTCGTCCGAACTCGAGACGGCGTCGACAATTGCACGGACGTGGGAATCGAGAGTCACAGTGCGCCGGGGTGAGGCCACCGAGTCGAGTCCCGGCAAGGTCAGTGCGGTGACGCGGGTGTCGGGACGTTCGAGGTGGGGGAGTACTGCGTCCCAGGCCCATGCGCCAAGCCAGAATCCGGGAACCAGAACGATGTGAGTTTTCATGAACCCATCGTCGTGGGCTATCGGTGACAGCTGAGTGTCACTGATTTTGTCACCGTTTGGTATCGAAAACTGCGACAATGGAAAACGTGAATCGAGCGGCGAGATTGCATGCACTCCTCGAGGAGTTGCGTCGTCGTGGTGACCGCGGGTCAAGTGCAACGCGGCTTGCCGCGCAATTCGGTGTCACGTCGCGCACGGTCAAACGAGACATCGAGACATTGATGGAGTCGGGGTCTGCGATCGAAGGTCGATCCGGACCTGGCGGTGGCTACCGATTGATCGGCCGCGCGACGTTGCCGCCGGTGAATTTCACTGTCCCGCAGGCGGTATCGATCGCCTTGGCGTTGACTGCTGTCGGCGATGCTCCGTTCGCGGACGACGGACGAGCGGCACTGGCGAAGTTACTGGACGTCATGGACACCGACAGTCGGGCCAGAGTCGAGGAACTCAGCGGGCGCGTCTGGGTCCGTCATGGCGAACAAGAAGAAGCTGATGAGGAGTCAGGAGTCAACCGACGCGCGATCGAGCAGGCATTGGAGCGTAAGTGCGTCGTGTCGTTGCGGTACATCGATGGGGACGGGGCCGAATCTACGCGCGCAGTCGAGCCGCATTTGCTGGCTCACACCCGAGATCGGTGGTTCTTGATCGGGTGGTGCCGAACGCGGGACGCGGTTCGGTGGTTCCGTCTCGATCGGATCCAGAAGGCAACTCTGACGAAGGTGCATTTCGTTCCCCGCGAGACTGCGCTGTTCGGAGAACCGCCGCCGACGGCTCGCTCGGCGGCCGACGTGAGGTGAGGGCTCAGGCGCTCATATTCCGTGCCGCCGCAACGGATTCCGCGACCAGTGCTTCAAGTGCTGAACGGTCGACGTCACTGAGTCGTTTGACGTAGAGGCAGCCTTTGCCGATCTTGTGCTTGCCCAGACGGTCGAGGGTCTCGCCGTGGTCGTCGAAGTTCAGCGACAGATAGAGGGTGAGTGCGGTGGCTCGGGGTGAGAACCCGATCAGTGCGGTGTCACCTTCGTGACCGCTGGCATAGCGGTAGTGGCGGGCACCGAATCCGATGATGCTGGTGCCCCACAACACCGGCGGTTCGCCGGTCGCAGCCGACAGCATGGATATTAATTCCATGCTGTCGGCACGTTTGACCGGGTCGGCAATTCGATCGACAAAGGCGCCGACATCATCGGAGGACGGCTGCGTCTTGTTCGCTGTTGGCACGGTCGTGTTTCAGGCTCAGTAGACCGGGCCGGTGAACTTCTCGCCCGGGCCCTTGCCGGGCTCGTCGGGATGCGACGAGGCTTCTCGGAACGCGCGCTGCAGGGCTTGCAGGCCTTCGCGAATGGGGCCGGCGTGGGGGCCGAGGTATTCGACGGATGCGGTGACCAGACCGGCCAGCGCGGTGATGACGCGACGTGCCTCGTCCAGGTCCAGGTACGGGCTGGCTGACGGGTCGGCGTCGGACAGGCCGAGCTTCTCTGCTGCGGAGCTCATCAGCATCACGGCGGCGCGGCTGATGACCTCGACTGCGGGAACCTCGGAGAGTTCGCGGACATCAGGGTTCGCGTCGGTGTTCTGATCTGCTTCGAAGTTCTCACTCATGTCTGCAAGGATTCCATCACGGTGCGGAGCAGTTCAATCTGGCCTTGCCTTGTGCGGACGCGATTAGATTCATCGCCGTCGGCCTGATACTCTTGTGCCAACGACCGCCTCCGACATGTTCGGGGGCAGCAAGTGGAGCCCGACTCCCACCTCTGCGCGGCAGGTAAAACTGCAGTTCAGTGGTTCCGGTCACCTGAAGGAAGATTCTATTCTTCGTCAGGTTCCTCGTTCAGTAGAGGAGATTGTTCCTGGCGTGAGCTGGGTTTGATCTGATCGGTCGACATCGGGCCCCGCGGAGAAATATCACCGCGGGGTTTTTTGTTGGGGTTTGGGTAGAACTAGCTGCGTGCGGTCACGAGACCGCACCGTTCAACCTAGGAGGCCCCATCAGCACTGAGACCCGCATCAACGATCGTATCCGCGTTCCCGAGGTCCGTTTGGTCGGACCTGGCGGTGAACAGGTAGGCATCGTGCGTGTTGAAGATGCACTCCGCTTGGCTCTGGAAGCCGACCTCGATCTTGTCGAGGTAGCTCCTGATGCCCGTCCGCCGGTCTGCAAGATCATGGACTACGGCAAGTTCAAGTACGAAGCTGCACAGAAAGCCCGTGAGTCTCGCAAGAACCAGACTCTTACGGTCATCAAGGAGCAGAAGCTTCGCCCCAAGATCGACGCCCACGACTACGAGACCAAGAAGCGCAACGTTGTTCGCTTCCTCGAAGCTGGTTCCAAGGTCAAGGTCACGATCATGTTCCGCGGTCGTGAGCAGTCACGTCCCGAGCTCGGCTACCGCCTTCTGCAGCGTCTGGGAGCAGACGTCGCGGATCTCGGTTTCGTCGAGACCTCGGCTAAGCAGGACGGTCGCAACATGACGATGGTCCTGGCACCACACAAGGGTGCCAAGACTCGCGTCAAGGCTCAGGAAAGCGCTCAGGCGCCAGTCGCTCAGGCTGCTCCCAAGCCGGCTCCCGAAGCACCGGCAGCGCCGGCAGCCGACGAAGCGGCTCCCGAAGCTCCGACCAGCTAGTCGATTCCCAAGCACCATCACGTAACAAAGAACTGAGGACTCCATGCCCAAGATGAAGAGCCACAGCGGCGCCTCGAAGCGATTCAAGGTATCCGGTTCCGGCAAGCTCCTGCGCCAGAAGGCCGGCCGTCGCCACCTTCTCGAGCACAAGGCCAGCAAGGTTACCCGTCGTCTCGACGGTGTCGCTGTCGTCAGCCCTGATGACGCACCGCGCATCAAGCGCATGCTCGGCATCTGAGTCGTCCCCCTTACTGACCACCCGGGGCCGAAATCTCAGCCCCTAGATTGACAGGATTTTCACGTGGCACGCGTAAAGAGGGCGGTCAACGCCCAGAAGAAGCGTCGTTCAATTCTTGCTGCATCCAGCGGCTACCGTGGACAGCGTTCACGTCTGTACACCAAGGCCAAGGAGCAGCAGCTCCACTCGATGGTTTACGCATACCGCGACCGTCGTGCACGCAAGGGTGAGTTCCGCAAGCTGTGGATCACGCGTATCAACGCTGCAGCTCGGGCCAACGACATCACGTACAACCGCCTGATCCAGGGCCTGCGCCTGGCTGAGGTCGACGTCGACCGCAAGATCCTCGCCGAGCTCGCCGTCTCCGATGCAGAGGCCTTTGCCGGCCTCGTTGCACTCGCGAAGGCCGCTCTGCCGGCTGACGTGAATGCGCCTGCCGGAGAAGCAGCCTGATCGACGCATCACAGCAACGGCCCGTGGATCCGCTCACCGAGCGGACTCCGCGGGTCGTTTCTGCTGTCAAGCTCCTGCGCACAGCAGAACGACGTAAAGCAGGACGATTCCTGGTCGAGGGTGAAAACTCCGTCACGGAAGTTTTGAAGGCAAACAGCACCGGTGCGGGCATAACGGTGCGCGACCTCTTCTATACGGAGAGCGCCGCCGAGCGATATCAACATGTCATCGACTTGGCCTCGAGTTCCGGTGTTCGGGCTGCGCTGGTCACCGATCGCGCTGCAAAGGCGTTGAGCGACACAGTGACTCCGCCCGGCTTGGTCGCCGTGTGTGATCTCCTCGATGTTCAACTGTCAGATGCGATCCGCTCGGATACCAAGCTCCTGGCCGTTCCGGTCGAGGTCAATGAACCGGGCAACGCGGGCACCGTCATCCGGATTGCCGACGCAGTGGGCGCCGATGCCGCGATCCTGGCCGGCGACAGCGTCGACCCACACAACGGCAAGGTGGTTCGTTCGTCAGCGGGCAGCCTGTTCCACCTCCCGGTGGTTCGTGAACGCGATACCGATGCGGTGATCGAACAGATTCGCGCTGCCGGTATTCAGATACTGGCGACTGCAGCCGACGGAGAGATCGATCTCGACAACGCAGACGAGTTGTTGAGCAAGCCGACGGCCTGGCTGTTCGGGAACGAAGCACACGGTCTTGATCCGGCCGTTGCGGCTCGCGCCGACTACCGTGTTCGGATTCCGATCCATGGGCGCGCCGAAAGCCTTAATCTTGCGACTGCAGCCGCTATCTGCCTCTATGCGAGTGCGCGGGTGCAACATCGCGACGCGGATCAAGGCTGACAAGTAAGACGGAAGTGACCTCTCGGAATTCCATTTGCGGAAGCCTGAGAGAATGCAAGAGCGTAACAATGCTCGACCAAAATGCTCGACCGCAGTAGAGAAGCAAACCGAGAAGCGACAGGAGTGTCACAGCCGTGGCCAAAAATGAGGGCGCGACCCCGCCGGACGTCGACGCGAGTGCGCTCACCGAAGAGGCGCTGACCGCGGCCGCGGAGAACGCAGAGAAGGCGCTCGCGGAGGCAGCGGACCTGGATGCATTGGCACAGGTCAAGGTTGAGCACATGGGGGACAAGTCCCCGATCGCCCTCGCTCGGCGTGGTCTCGGCAAACTTCCGGGTAAGGAAAAGGCCGACGCCGGCAAGCGTGTCAACATTTTCCGGACCCGAATCACTTCTGCGTACGACGCTCGCCGCGAGGTTCTCCTTGCCGAGCGCGACGCCGCTGTGCTGGTAGCCGAGGCAATCGACGTGACGCTGCCGTCCGATCGTTACCCAGTGGGTGCCCGTCATCCCATCAGCTTGATCTCCGAGCAGGTCGCCGACGTGTTTGTCGCGATGGGCTGGGAGGTCGCCGAGGGTCCGGAGGTCGAGACCGAGCACTTCAACTTCGACGCTCTGAACTTCCTGCCGGATCATCCCGCGCGGACGATGCAGGACACGTTCCATCTGGCTCCGGAGAACTCGCGTCAGGTGCTGCGTACGCACACTTCGCCCGTGCAGGTGCGCACGATGCTCACGCGTGAGGTTCCGATCTACGTCGTCTGCCCTGGTCGTACCTTCCGTACCGACGAACTTGATGCGACGCACACCCCGGTGTTCTCCCAGGTCGAGGGCCTTGCCGTCGACAAGGGCCTGACGATGGCGAATCTTCGCGGAACTCTGGATGCGTTCGCGCGCGCGCTGTTCGGTCCTGAAACTCGGACGCGTATGCGCCCCAACTACTTCCCGTTCACGGAACCGTCGGCAGAGGTCGACGTGTGGTTCGCGAACAAGAAGGGTGGCGCCGGGTGGGTCGAATGGGGCGGCTGCGGCATGGTCAACCCGAACGTGCTGCGCGCCAGCGGAATTGATCCGGACGAGTACTCGGGATTTGCGTTCGGCATGGGCCTCGAGCGGACTTTGCAGTTCCGCAACGGCATCCCGGACATGCGTGACATCGTCGAAGGCGACGTGCGTTTCACGCTGCCCTTCGGTGTTGCAGGCTGACCGGTCCGGCACGCGGACCTTTTCGACCAACAGACTTATCGAGAAAACGAGAGAGCTGAGCTGACGTGCGAGTAGCGCAATCCTGGCTGACCGAGATCCTGCAGCGGGCAACTCCGGAGTGGGAGGTCACTCCCGAAGAGCTGGACGCAGGGTTCGTCCGGGTAGGGCTCGAAGTCGAGGAACTCGACACACTCGAGGCAATCGACGGCCCCTTGGTGGTCGGCAAGGTCCTCGACATCACCGAACTCACCGAGTTCAAGAAGCCGATCCGTTTCTGCCAGGTCGAGGTCGGCGAATCAGAACCGCGCGGCATCGTCTGTGGCGCCCGCAATTTCGCCGAGGGTGACCTCGTCGTCGTCGCGTTGCCCGGCGCTGTCCTGCCCGGCGGCTTTGCCATCGCGACTCGTGAGACGTACGGCAAGATTTCCGACGGCATGATCTGCTCGGTCGCGGAACTCGGCATCGGCAAGGACCACTCGGGCATCCTGGTGCTCGAGCCCGGCACTGCTGAACCTGGGGCAGACGGCAACGAGTTACTCGGACTCGGTGACACGATCATCGAACTGAACATCACCCCGGACCGCGGTTACTGCTTCTCGGTGCGTGGCCTTACCCGTGAGCTCGCCTGCGGTTTCGATCTCGAATTTGCCGATCCCGCTTCGGTTCCCGCCCATCCCGCTGAGGGACAGGCGTGGCCGGTGCATCTCGAGGCGGAGTCGAAGGCGACGCGATTCGTGATGCGCAAGGTCACCGGTATCGACCCGAAGGCGGTCAGCCCGTGGTGGATGCAGCGACGGTTGCTGCTCTCGGGTGTTCGCCCGATCTCTCCCGCTGTGGACGTCACCAACTACGTGATGCTGGAACTGGGTCAGCCGCTGCACGCATTCGATGCGAATGCAGTGAAGGGTGACCTGGTTGTTCGCCGCGCGAAGGCAGGCGAGAAGCTCACCACTCTCGATGAGGTCGAGCGAACCCTCGATCCCGAGGACGTGGTGATCGTCGACGATTCCGGCGTAATCTCGCTGGCTGCCGTCATGGGCGGCGCGACCACCGAGGTCGGCTCAGAGACTACGGACATCCTGCTCGAAGCTGCTACCTGGGATCCGCTCGCGGTATTCAAGACTGCGCGTCGGCACAAGCTCTCCAGTGAGGCCAGCAAGCGTTTCGAGCGTGTTGTCGACCCGGCCATCCCGGTGGCCGCAGTCGACCGCGCCGCTGCCTTGCTTGTCGAGATCGCCGGTGGCCGTATCGAACCCGTCCTGACGGATGTCGGCGCGGTTGCGCCGCGCGAGGCGATTCGGATGGACATCGACCTTCCCGATCGTGTCGCCGGTGTCAGTTACCCCAACGGCACGGCGGCCCGTCGTCTCACTCAGGTCGGTTGCACGGTCGAGGTCGGAGTCAGCGATGAAGGGCACGGCCAGTTGGTCGCAACCCCGCCGTCGTGGCGTCCGGATCTGGTTCAGCCTGCTGATCTGGTCGAAGAGGTTTTGCGTCTCGAAGGCCTCGAGCAGATTCCGTCGGTACTCCCCGCAGCGCCCGCCGGACGTGGATTGACGCCGAAGCAGCGCCGCAAGCGCACCGTGTCCAAGGCGATTGCTCATGCCGGGTACGTCGAGGTTCTGCCGCCGGTGTTCCTGCCCACCAGCATTTTTGATGTCTGGGGTCTTGACAGCGACGATCCGCGCCGCAATACGAGCAAGGTGCTCAACCCGCTCGAAGCGGATCGCCCTGAACTGGCGACGACGCTCCTACCCGGATTGTTGGAGGTATTGGCTCGCAACGCTTCTCGCGGTCAGCGTGATCTTGCGCTGTACGGCATCGCTCAGGTTGTGCTTCCGGGACCGGATACCAAGCCTGTTGATGCATTGCCGGTCGACCGACGCCCGACGGACGATCAGATCGCCAATCTGATCGCGTCACTACCGGATCAGCCGGTACACGTCGCCGCTGTTCTCAGTGGTTTGCGTGAACTCAACGGTCCATGGGGCCCCGGCCGTGCGGCCGAGGCATCGGACACGTTTGCCGCGGTGCGCGTCATCGCTGCGGCAGCCGGCGTCGAGGTTGAATTGCGTGCGGCGCAGTACCTGCCGTGGCATCCGGGTCGTTGCGCCGAAGTTCTTGTCGACGGCAATGTTGTCGGTCATGCGGGCGAATTGCATCCGGCTGTTCTCGAGCGGGCCGGACTGCCCGCTCGCACCTGCGCATTGGAAATCGATCTGGACGCGTTGCCGTTGGTCGAGAACCTGCCCGCACCGCGAGTGTCGCCCTTCCCGGCAGTTCTGCAGGATGTTGCGGTGGTTGTCGACCGCAGCGTTCCGGCTGCCGAGGTTCAGGAAGCTCTACGCGTCGGCGGCGGTGAACTTCTCGAAGATATCCGTCTGTTCGACGTCTTCGAGGGCGAGCAGGTTGGTGAAGGCCGCAAGTCGCTGGCGTTTGCACTCCGTTTCCGCGGCGTGGATCGCACCCTGACCGAGGACGAGGCCAGTGCCGCGCGTGACGCAGCAGTTGAGGCAGCGTCCAAGGCTGTCGGTGCGCAGATGCGCGGCTAGCGGCACGGGTTGTCAGGGGACCCGGGGCCGCGTAGGCCGCGGGTCCCTTTCTCGTTCAGTCGAATTCGACATGGTTTCAGGCTCATCGGGGAAGCCAGACGTCCGGCGCGACGGTACTCGTCCGGCGACCATGCTGGTCGAGCACGTGACCGAGTAGTTTGCGGATGTAGAGCACGATCGAGCGGTCCCCGATACGCAACTCGGGGTACTCTCCGCGCAGTCGAATCTCGAATGCGTCGAGTTCTGCGGGCGAATGCAGCCACAATTGCACCACGAGATTCTCGCGGCCGACGACGGCAAAACAGTTCCGTACCTCAGGGGCTCTACTGATGAGCCGGCCCACCGTGTCGAGATGCTCGGCGTCGATGCGGCACCACAGGGTTGCGAGTACGGGTAGTCCTGCGACGGGGCGTGCAAATTCACACCTCAATGCCACCAATCCCGATGAGGTGAGGCGGTCGATTTGCCGCTTGCAGGCGGCTGGACTGATTCCGATCGAATCGGCAAGTTCCCGCATCGGGGTTCGCCCGTCGTGCGCGAGTGTGGTGAGAAGTGTGCGGTCTTGTTCCGATACTGCGCTTATCCGGGAGCGTGAGCGTCGCCCACTCGATTCGCCGCCAGTCAGGATGCCGCGCTCGGATGGCGCAAGTGCATTGAGGCGCCACCGGCCGCCTTCGGTGAACCAGCGTGTGATGATCGAAGTTCGCAGGCTTTGTATGCCGTCGATCGTGGCGATCTGCTGGGAAATGAACTGCGACATGGAAGCCAGATCTGGGGTTCCGGCAGTGACCAGGAGATCGGCTCTGCCGGTGGAGATTTCGATGGTGACCGCGTGAGCCAGCGTTGTCAGGCGCTCGGCTATCGCGTCGAGTTGCGACGGCGCGCAGTCTATTTCGACAACAGCTGTCACGATGGCGTCGAGGACGCTTGGTCCAGGGGTAACTGTCACCCACGCCAGCGCGGATTCCGAGAGGCGGTTCCACCGGCGGGCGATTGTCGCGGCATCGAGTTCGAGCGGCTCGGCCAGCGAGAGCCACGTAGAGCGCGGGGCGAGTTGCAGCGCATTAATTATCCTCAAGTCGATTTCATCGATGTAGAGACTTTTGTCAGCAATATCAGCACCCATAACGTCATTATCCTGCATTTTGTCGTTAATTTCGGACTATCTGCCACTCTCAAGCGACAAGGGTGATCTGCGTCGAGCAGGCAGGGCGGACGGAAACAGCGGATGAGCACAGAGAACAAGTACGCGGTGATCGGTGCGGGACCGTCGGGTTTGGCCGGGGCTCGCAATCTCGATCTGGCAGGTATCGAGTTCGACGGTTTCGAGAGCCACGACGATGTCGGTGGGCTCTGGGACATCGACAACCCGCACAGCACCGTGTACGAGTCGGCCCACCTCATTTCGTCGAAAAGCACTACCGCATTCACGGAATTTCCGATGGCGGATTCGGTGGCCGACTATCCCAGTCATGTGGAGCTCGCCGCGTATTTTCGCGACTATGCAGATGCCCATGATCTCCGGAAGAAGTTCAGCTTCGGAACCACCGTCGTCGACGTCACGCCGACTGGCTCGATCTGGACGGTGACGACCCGCAGCCGTGACGGGGAGACCACGTCCGCGGCGTATCGGGGCGTGATCATCGCCAACGGGACGCTGTCCAAGCCGAACATGCCCACGTTTCCGGGCGAGTTCAGCGGCGAACTCCTGCACACGAGCGAGTACCGGAGTGCAGAGATTTTTCGCGGCAAACGGGTCCTGGTCATCGGGGCGGGCAACAGTGGGTGCGATATAGCCGTCGACGCTGTTCACTACGCCGATTCCGTGGATCTGAGTGTTCGGCGCGGGTACTACTTCGTTCCGAAGTACCTGTTCGGGCGTCCGTCGGACACGCTGAATCAGGGAAAGCCGTTGCCGCCGTGGATCAAACAACGACTCGACACCCTGGTGCTCAAACAGTTCACGGGTGATCCGGTGCGGTTCGGCTTTCCGGCGCCCGATTACAAGATCTACGAGTCGCATCCGGTGGTGAACTCCTTGATCTTGCACCACGTCGGTCACGGTGACGTGCGGGTTCGCGCTGACATCGACGGTTTCGACGGGGACAGCGTCCATTTTGTCGACGGATCGGTCTCCGACTACGACCTCGTGCTCTGCGCGACCGGCTACCACCTCGACTACCCGTTTATTGCACGGAAGCATCTGGATTGGGCCGGGGCAGCGCCGGATCTGTTTCTGAACGTCGCCAGCCGCCGGCACGACACCCTGTTTGTCCTCGGCATGGTCGAAGCGTCGGGCCTCGGGTGGCAGGGCCGCTTCGAGCAGGCCGAGATGGTCGCGAAACTGATCAAAGCGCGGACGGACGCTCCCGCGGCAGCGCGTGAATTCGACGCGGCCGCAGCTGGTCCGCCGCCTGATCTGTCCGGGGGATATCGGTATCTGACGTTGGGCCGGATGGCGTATTACGTCAACAAGGACGCCTATCGCGCCGAGATCAAGCGTCACATCGCACTACTCGATTCAGCGTTGACGAAAGATGCAGTGTTGACGAAGGGCGGGCAGTGATGCCGATCGACGAGGTCGTTCTCAACTTCAACCCGGGATCGTTGATGATTCTCAACGTGGTTCTGGCCGCGATCATGCTCGGGATCGCACTCGACACGTCAGTCGACGACTTCCGTCGTGCGCTGACCAAACCCAAGGCAATGGCAGTCGGCATTGCAGCGCAATTCGTATTACTACCGGCCGTGACGTTTGTTCTGACGCTGATTCTTTCACCGGCTCCGTCGGTGGCGCTCGGCATGATCCTGGTGGCGTGCTGCCCACCTGGCAACATCTCGAATGTCCTGACACACCGCGCCGGCGGTGACGTCGCGCTGTCGGTGTCGATGACGGCCGTGTCGAATGTCCTCGCGATCTTCCTGATGCCACTCAACTTTGCGTTCTGGGGGAGTAGACGCCCCGAGACGGACGCATTGCTGGCGTCGGTGGACCTGAATGCGGTCGAGATGGTCGTGCAGATCGCACTGATCATCGGTGTGCCGTTCGTCCTCGGAATCTGGGCTGCCCGAAAGTTCCCGGAGGTGGCCGCGAAGGCCCAACCCTGGGTGAAGAACGGCGCACTGTTCGCTCTGTTGATCTTCATCGTGGCGGGAGTAGCGGGCAACGCGTCGCACTTCGTCGACTACATCGGCGTGGTGTTGATCGCGGTGTTCCTGCACGACGCTGTTGCGCTCGGCCTGGGTTACGTGTGCGGGGTCGCGACCGGCTTGAACGAATACAGCCGTCGCGCAGTCTCGTTCGAGGTCGGTATCCGTAACGCGGGGCTCGGCCTCGGGTTGGTCTTCACCTTCTTCGACGGCCTCGGCGGTATGGCCATCGTTGCCGGCTGGTGGGGAATCTGGGACATCATCGCAGGATTGGCGCTCGCCACAATCTGGTCGAAGCGTCGTATCCGAGCGGCGGTACCCGCGTGACCACTGCACTGATTACCGGTGGAAACGGGTTCCTCGGAACCGCTGTCGTCGAGGCCTTGACGGCGCAAGGCGTCACAGTCGTCAGCGCGGATCTCTCTGTTCCCGAGGGGGCTGCAGACCAGGTTCGCCGAGTACGGGCGGACGTCCGTAGCGCCAGCGAGTTGGCCGAAGTGTTTGCCGAATACCGGCCGGACGTCGTGGTTCACCTTGCGTCCATCGTCAATCCGGGCAAGCACACGACCGCGGACGAGGAGTATCGCGTCGATGTCGACGGGACGCGGAATG
The DNA here is from genome assembly GCF_042790355.1 of Rhodococcus sp. NPDC056743. Classification (NCBI taxonomy): domain Bacteria; kingdom Bacillati; phylum Actinomycetota; class Actinomycetes; order Mycobacteriales; family Nocardiaceae; genus Rhodococcus; species Rhodococcus sp. NPDC056743. Next base: position 384,327 of record NZ_JBHTZI010000009.1, read on the forward strand.
TGCTTGCTGCCTGCGTCGAATTCGGCGTACGACGAGTGGTTGTCTCGTCGTCCGGCGCGGCGTACGGCTATCACGCCGACAATCCGCCGTGGATCACCGAGGACGCCGCCGTCAGAGGCAACGACGCATTCACCTACAGCCGCCACAAACGGCTCGTCGAAGAAATGCTGGCTGAATATCGAATTGTGCACCCCGAACTCGAGCAGGTGATCTTTCGCATCGGCACGATCCTCGGGGAGACAGTGAACAACCAGATCACCGCACTGCTCGACCGGCCCCGGCTTCTCAAGGTCGCCGGCAGTGACAGTCCGTTCGTATTCGTCTGGCACACCGATGTGGCGGGTGCCTTTGCCGAAGCGGTGACTGGCGAGCAGGTGGGCATTTTCAACGTTGCCGGTGACGGAGCGTTGACGGTCGATGATCTGGCAGCACAGATGGGAAAGGGAACGCTGACACTGCCGGCGTGGCTGTTGCGTGGTGTCCTGCGCGTCGGGCGGTGTCTCGGTGTGACCGAGCATGGACCGGAACGGGTCGGTTTTCTCCAGTACCGGCCGGTTCTCGACAATCGGCGGCTCAAGGAGCAGTTCGGTTACGTTCCCGCGTACTCGAGCCAGGAGGCGTTCACCGCGTATCTCGCGTCACGCTGACGTTCCGGCCGGGCGCCGTGGAAGGATCGAGGTTGTCCGTCGGCGATTTCGAGAAGGGACTGACGATGACCGAGCACGATGGTTCAGTGCACGATGTGGTCGAAGCTGCACACGCACTCGACGACAAGGATTTTCTGGCCGTCATTCGTGCGGTCGCGGAACGTCGCCCCAGTTTGTCGGTTCTGCTCTCCGTCGTCGATGCGGCTGCTGCAAGTATCGATCAGAGTCGAGTGGAAGCCGATTCGACGACCGCCGACGCCGAGGTGGTCGAGCTTCCCGACACTGTGGTGGAAGTTGACGAGATCATCGACGTCCCGGTGGTGTCGGTCAGCGGCTCGATAATTTCCCAGCCCGATTACACCCAGCCCGACTACACCGAGGCGGGAGTCCCCACTTTCGATCGCGTTCGGGAGAAGATCGAGGGGCGGTTCGGTACGTCGATCGGTTCGGCGGAGTTGGCGCACGAGAGTCCGGCCGGTAAGACCGTCGACGAGCAGTGGGACGAGCGTCAGAAGGCTGCGAAGGCCAAACTGGAGGAAATTCGGCGTTCGATGGGTAAATAACAACCCCGGTAAGTAATTATGCATTCCCTTGCACGATGATGCATAATGATGTGTATGACTGAGGAGATACGTAAGCCGATCAGAGTCGCCGTTGCCGGTGCCAGTGGGTATGCCGGTGGTGAGGTTCTGCGTCTGCTTCTCGGACACCCCTCGTACGCCGACGGCAGCCTGGTGATCGGCTCTCTGACTGCCGGTGGAAATGCCGGTTCGACGCTCGGTGAGCATCACCCGCACCTTCTTCCGCTGTCGGCTCGGGTACTCGAAGAGACGACTGTTGACATCCTCGCCGGCCATGACGTGGTGTTCCTGGGTCTTCCGCACGGAAACTCTGCTCAGTACGCCAAGGCGCTGCCGGAATCGACGGTCATCATCGATTGCGGTGCAGACTTCCGGTTGCAGGACGGCGCGCTGTGGGAGAAGTTCTACAAGAGCCCCCACGCCGGAACGTGGCCGTACGGTCTTCCCGAATTGCCCGGCAACCGCGAGAAGTTGATGGGCGCAACGCGGATCGCGGTACCGGGTTGCTACCCGACGGCTGCAAGCCTTGCCTTGGCGCCCGCCGTTGCGGCCGGAATCGTCGGATCGCACGTCAATGTTGTTGCCGTGAGCGGCACTTCGGGCGCCGGCCGGGCACCCAAGGCTGATCTGCTCGGCTCCGAGGTAATGGGTTCGGCCCGGGCATACGGCGTCGGCGGAGTGCATCGCCACACCCCCGAAATCATCCAGAATCTGAAAGCTGCAGGCGGAGCGGACATCAGTGTTTCGTTCACTCCTGTTCTCGCTCCCATGCCTCGCGGCATCCTCGCAACGTGCACTGCTGCCACCACGGCCAGCGAAGCGCAGGCGCGGGAAGTGTACGAAAACGCCTACAAGGACGAACCGTTCATCCATGTGCTGCCTGCCGGAGTGTTCCCGCAGACTGGCGCAGTGATCGGGTCCAACGCAGTACAGATCGGTATCGCCGTCGACAGTGACGCCGGTCAACTCGTTGTGATTTCAGCAATCGACAATCTCACCAAGGGCACGGCCGGTGGCGCAGTGCAATCGATGAATCTTGCCCTTGGTCTACCCGAGACCGCTGGTCTCTCTACCGTGGGAGTAGCTCCGTGAGCACCGACAATCCGCAGCAGATCGACGACGCCACCGAAACTGATGTGGTGCACGTCGCCGGCGGCCGCCTGCTTCGCACTCAGGGTGTGACGGCACCTGCCGGATTCCGCGGCGCCGGAATTGCCGCCGGTATCAAGAAGAGCGGCAAGTCGGACCTCGCTCTCGTACTGAACGAAGGGCCCGATCTTGCGGCCGCCGGCGTGTTCACCCTCAACAAGGTGAAGGCCGCGCCGGTGCTGTGGTCGCAGCAGGTACTCACGACAGGCAAGTTGCGGGCGGTGGTCCTCAACTCCGGTGGCGCCAACGCGTGCACGGGTGCCGGCGGATTCCAGGACGCGCACAAGACGGCCGAGGAAGTGGCGTCGGCGCTGAGCAATTGGGGAACCGAGACGGGCGCGATCGAAGTTGCCGTCTGTTCCACCGGGCTCATCGGCGACCGGCTGCCCATGGACAAGCTCCTGCCTGGCGTCACCGAGGTTGTACACGAACTTGCCGGCGGCATTTCCGGTGGTACCGACGCGGCATACGCGATCATGACCACCGACACCGTGCCGAAGCAGGCGTCGCTGCACCACGCAAACAAGTGGAATGTCGGCGGAATGGCCAAGGGCGCAGGCATGCTCGCACCCGCTCTGGCGACGATGCTGTGCGTGGTCACGACCGATGCCGTCGCCACCGCCGAGCAGCTCGACACTGCGCTCCGCGCGGCAACGCACCTGAGCTTCGATCGCCTCGATGTCGACGGTGCCACGTCGACCAACGACACCGTGCTGTTGCTGGCCTCCGGCGCCAGCGGTGTCGCGCCCAGCCAGGACGAACTGAACGCTGCAGTATTGGCAGTGTGCGACGATCTCGCCGATCAGATGATGGCCGACGCCGAGGGCGTCACCAAGCGTGTGAAGGTGACAGTGCGCGGTGCGGTCTCCGAGTCCGACGCGCTGATCGGTGCCAGGACCATCGCGCGTGACAGCCTGGTCAAGACCGCGCTGTTCGGCTCCGATCCCAACTGGGGACGCGTGCTTGCGGCCGTCGGTATCGCGCCCATCGAACTTGATCCTGATCGAATCAGTGTGTCCTTCAATGGAAGTCCCGTCTGCATCGACGGCGTCGGCGCACCGGGCGCGCGCGATGTCGATCTCAGTGGCATCGACATCGAGCTCGATATCAACCTCGGGCTCGGCGATCAGTCCGTGACGATTCGCACGACGGACCTGTCGCACGCGTATGTCGAAGAGAACTCGGCGTACTCGTCATGACCGATCTGTTGAGCGCGATCAGCGAGCACCAGAAGGCGCACGTCCTGGCTGGAGCGTTGCCGTGGCTGCAGCGCTTCCGGGACAAGATCGTCGTGGTCAAGTACGGCGGCAACGCGATGGTGGACGACGAACTCAAGACCGCGTTTGCGGCGGACATGGCGTTTCTGCGTACTGTCGGCATCCATCCGGTGGTGGTTCACGGTGGTGGGCCGCAGATCAACGCGATGCTGGCGCGTCTGGGTATGAAGGGCGAGTTTCGCGGCGGATTCCGGGTCACGACACCCGAGGTCATGGACGTCGTCCGGATGGTGCTCTTCGGTCAGGTAGGCCGCGAGCTCGTCGGACTGATCAACGCGCACGGACCGTACGCAGTCGGAATTTCCGGCGAAGACGCACATCTGTTCACCGCGACGCGTCGTACCGTAGCGGTGGAAGGTGAGCAGACCGATATCGGACTGGTCGGCGACGTCACCACGGTCAACCCCGACGCGGTATTGGATCTCATTGCGGCAGGACGCATTCCGGTGGTATCGACTATCGCTCCCGACGCGGATGGTGTTGTTCACAACATCAATGCGGATACGGCTGCAGCGGCGTTGGCCGAGGCGATCGGTGCGGAAAAGCTGGTAGTCCTCACCGATGTCGAAGGGCTGTACACGGATTGGCCGGACCGGTCATCGCTCGCGAGCGAAATCGACGCCGACGCGCTGGCCGAGCTTCTGCCGAGTCTCGACGCGGGCATGGTGCCGAAGATGGAGGCCTGCCTACGCGCTGTGCGAGGCGGAGTTCCGTCGGCGCACGTTATCGACGGACGCCTTGCGCATTCCGTTCTACTCGAACTTTTCACAGGTGAGGGCATCGGCACGATGGTTGTGCCCGGAGCCGACATCACGGAGCAGGGAGCCAACTCATGAGCACGATCGATTTGCAGCAGCGGTGGTCCGCGTCGCTGATGAACAACTACGGCGTACCGCGGGTAGCTCTTGTGCGCGGTGACGGTGCAGTCCTCACCGATGCCGACGGTAAGCAGTATGTCGATTTCCTGGCCGGCATAGCCGTCAACATTCTCGGTCACGCGCATCCCGCGATCATCGAGGCTGTGACGAATCAGCTGTCGACCCTCGGGCATGTCTCCAACCTGTATGCGAGTGAGCCTGCAATCGAATTGGCAGAGCAGTTGCTCGGACATCTGGGCAATGTTTCCGGTCGCGCGTTCTTCTGCAACTCGGGTACCGAGGCCAACGAGGCGGCCTTCAAACTTGCCCGCGCCACGGGACGCAAGAAGATCATCTCCGCGGAGAACTCCTTCCACGGCCGGACGATGGGCGCGTTGGCATTGACCGGTCAGCCGGCCAAGCGGGCGCCCTTCGAACCGATGCCTGCCGGCGTCGAATACGTTCCTTACGGGGATATCGAGGCTCTCGACCGGGCCGTCGATTCCGATACGGCAGCAGTGTTCCTCGAACCGATCATGGGTGAGAGCGGCGTTGTCGTGCCGCCAGAGGGCTACCTGGTCGAAGCTCGCCGGATCACCGCGGAGCGGGGCGCTCTGCTGGTACTGGACGAGGTGCAGACCGGAATCGGCCGGACGGGCTGGTTCTACGCCCATCAGGCCGTCGGCATCGTTCCGGACGTCATCACTCTCGCGAAGGGTCTCGGCGGCGGAATGCCGATCGGCGCCTGCATTGCGACGGGAGCTGCGGCGGAGTTGTTCGGTCCCGGCAAACACGGGACGACGTTCGGTGGCAACCCGGTGTGCGCTGCGGCAGCACTGGCCGTGCTGAAGACCGTCGCCGACGAAGACTTGATCTCACGCGCCGACAGTCTGGGCAAGTCCATCACCGCTGGCATCGAAGAGTTGGGCCATCCGTTGGTCGACTACGTCCGCGGTTCCGGCCTCCTCCTGGGTGTCGTGTTGACACAGGACGTTGCGCCCGCTGTGGAAAATGCGGCACGCGACGCCGGGTATCTTGTGAATGCAGCGAATCCCGGAGTCATCCGGTTGGCACCGCCGCTGATCCTCACCGACGAGCAGGCCGAGGCGTTTGTGGCGGCATTACCTGCCATTTTCGATCACGCATTATCGGCTGATCAGCCGGGGGAGAAGTGACTACCATGGTGAAACACTTTCTCAGGGACGACGATCTGACTCCTGCGCAGCAGGCCGAGGTCCTCGCTCTGGCAGCCGAGCTCAAGAAAAACCCGTTCTCACGCCGCCCACTCGAGGGGCCGCGCGGCGTCGGGGTGATCTTCGAGAAGAACTCGACTCGCACGCGGTTCTCCTTCGAGATGGGCATCGCTCAGATGGGCGGCCATGCCGTTGTCGTCGACGGCCGGAGTACGCAACTCGGCCGCGAGGAGACATTGGCCGATACCGGACGCGTCCTCTCCCGCTACGTCGACGCCGTCGTGTGGCGCACGTTCGGCCAGAAGCGCCTGGAGCAGATGGCAACGGGCGCAACAATTCCCATCGTCAACGCACTCTCCGACGAGTTCCATCCGTGTCAGGTCCTGGCGGATCTGCAGACACTGGCCGAGCACAAGGGTGAGTTGAAGGGTCTGAACCTCACCTACCTGGGTGACGGTGCAAACAACATGGCGCACTCGCTGATGCTCGGCGGCGTCACGGCCGGTGTCAATGTCACGATTTGTGGCCCGGAGGGTTTCGAGCCGGCCGAATGGATTCTGGCCGTAGCGCGTAAGCGGGCCGAGGAGACCGGTGCGACGATCACGGTGACCCGGGATCCGCAGAAAGCTGCCGCAGGTGCGGATGCACTGGTGACCGACGCGTGGACGTCGATGGGGCAGGAAAACGACGGACTCGATCGGGTCGGCCCCTTCCGCCCATACCAGATCAACGCCGAACTGCTGGCACTGGCCGACCCCAAGGCTGTTGTCCTGCACTGTCTTCCCGCGCATCGCGGCGAAGAGGTTACCGACGAGGTGCTCGACGGCCCGCAGAGTGTCGTGTGGGACGAGGCAGAGAACCGCTTGCATGCGCAAAAGGCCCTGTTGGTCTGGCTGTTGGAGCAGAGAACCGCGGGCGCAGCGTGAGCATCGCTCCTACTCGGGCCGGTCGCCAGTCGCGCATCATCGCGCTGCTGGCGGCACACCCGGTTCGCAGCCAGACGGAACTTGCGTCGCTGCTGGGAGAAGAAGGCATCGAGGCGACACAAGCAACGCTCTCGCGTGACCTCGAAGAGCTGGGCGCGGTCAAACTCCGGGCAGCAGATGGCGGCGCCGGTGTGTACGTGGTGCCCGAGGACGGCAACCCCGTACGCGGTGTCTCCGGCGGCACAGACCGCTTGTCGCGGCTGCTCGGAGAGCTGTTGGTGTCCACGGATTCCAGCGGCAACATGGCGGTACTCCGGACCCCACCAGGGGCTGCGCACTACCTGGCGAGTGCACTTGATCGTGCTTCGCTGACCGATATCGTGGGGACTATCGCGGGAGATGACACCATCTTCGTCATGGCCCGAGAACCGCTTTCCGGAGCGGAACTCAGCGCCATGATCGAATCCCTCGCCTGACCCCTTATTCTTGATAGAAGATTTTCAACCGAAGGAGCACACACACCATGGCCGATCGCGTCGTACTCGCCTACTCGGGCGGGCTGGACACCTCTGTTGCCATCAGTTGGATCGGTAAGGAGACCGGCGCTGAAGTTGTCGCCGTCGCCATCGATCTGGGACAGGGCGGCGAGGACATGGAGGTCGTGCGTCAGCGCGCACTCGACTGCGGCGCAGTCGAATCCGTTGTCGTCGACGCTCGCAACGAGTTCGCGGACGAATACTGCCTGCCGACCATCCAGGCCAACGCCCTGTACATGGACCGCTACCCGCTCGTGTCCGCGATCAGCCGTCCGCTGATCGTCAAGCACATCGTCGAGGCCGCACGCTCGCACGGCGGAACCATCGTTTCGCACGGTTGCACCGGTAAGGGCAACGACCAGGTTCGTTTCGAGGTCGGCTTCGGCGCCCTCGCTCCCGACCTCTCGGTCATCGCACCGGTTCGTGACTACGCCTGGACCCGCGAGAAGGCAATCGCTTTCGCGGAAGAGAACAACATCCCGATCAACGTGTCCAAGAAGTCGCCGTTCTCGATCGATCAGAACGTCTGGGGCCGCGCTGTCGAAACCGGATTCCTCGAGGACCTGTGGAACGCGCCTACCAAGGACGTCTACGACTACACCGAGGATCCGACGGCCAACTGGAACGCACCTGACGAGCTGATCATCAGCTTCGACAAGGGTCGCCCGGTTGCCATCGACGGCCGTCCGGTCTCCGTTCTCGAAGCCATCCAGGAACTGAACCGCCGCGCCGGTGCTCAGGGCGTCGGCCGTCTCGACGTCGTCGAGGACCGCCTCGTGGGCATCAAGAGCCGCGAGATCTACGAAGCTCCCGGTGCGATGGTCCTCATCACCGCTCACCAGGAACTCGAGCACGTCACCCTCGAACGCGAACTCGGTCGCTACAAGCGTCAGATGGAGCAGCGCTGGTCCGAGCTGGTCTACGACGGCCTGTGGTTCTCCCCGCTCAAGGATGCTCTCGACACGTTTGTCGAGAAGACGCAGGAACGCGTCACCGGCGACATCCGTCTCTTCCTGCACGGTGGAGCCATCACGGTCAACGGCCGTCGCAGCCCGGAGTCGCTGTACGACTTCAACCTCGCAACGTACGACGAGGGCGACAGCTTCGACCAGTCCGCTTCGAAGGGCTTCGTCGAGATCCACGGTCTGTCGTCGAAGGTCGCCGCAAAGCGCGATCTGGGTCTCTGACTGTGACTGGCAGCCACGGAACAAATGAAGGCGCGCTGTGGGGCGGTCGGTTCGAATCCGGACCGGCTGCTGCCATGGCGGCGCTGAGTAAGTCGACTCATTTCGACTGGGTTCTGGCTCCGTACGACGTGCGAGCGTCGCAGGCTCATGCCCGCGTGCTGAACAAGGCCGGTCTGCTCAGCGAAGCCGATCTCGCAACCATGCTCGACGGTTTGGAACGGCTCGCCGCCGACGTCGCCAGTGGTGCGTTCGGTCCGAGCGAGTCGGACGAGGACGTGCACGGCGCACTCGAGCGCGGCCTGATCGAGCGGGTCGGTACCGAGGTCGGTGGGCGTCTGCGTGCCGGTCGTTCACGCAACGACCAGGTGGCGACACTGTTCCGTATGTGGCTGCGTGATGCGGTGCGCCGCGTCGCGGACGGAGTGCTCGACGTCGTCGACGCTCTTGCCACCCAGGCGGCTGCACATCCCGACGCGGTCATGCCGGGTAAGACGCACTTGCAGGCAGCTCAGCCGGTGTTGCTCGCGCATCACCTTCTGGCGCATGCACATCCGTTGTTGCGAGACGTTGCACGTCTGCGTGACTTCGACGTGCGAGCTGCGGTGTCTCCGTACGGTTCCGGCGCGCTTGCCGGTTCCTCGCTCGGACTCGACCCCGAAGCTATTGCGGCAGAACTGAAATTCGACAGCTCGGCGGAGAACTCGATCGACGCCACGGCGTCGCGGGATTTTGCTGCCGAGGCCGCGTTCGTGTTGGCCATGATCGGCGTCGACCTGTCGAGGATGGCCGAAGAGGTCATCATCTGGAGCACGCCGGAATTCGGCTACATCACGCTCGCCGACGCGTGGTCTACCGGATCGTCGATCATGCCGCAGAAAAAGAACCCGGATGTTTCCGAACTCACGCGCGGTAAGTCGGGTCGTCTGATCGGCAACCTCACGGGATTGTTGGCGACCCTCAAGGCTCAGCCCTTGGCGTACAACCGCGATCTGCAGGAGGACAAGGAACCGGTCTTCGATTCGGTTGCACAACTCGAAATGTTGCTTCCGGCCATCACTGGTCTGGTGCAGACACTCGAGTTCCACACCGAGCGCATGGCGGAGTTGGCCCCGGCCGGCTTCACGCTGGCCACCGACATCGCAGAATGGATGGTCCGTCAGGGCGTTCCGTTCCGCGTCGCACATGAGGCTGCGGGTGCGTGTGTGCGCGTCGCCGAGGCTCGTGGCGTCGGACTCGAGGACCTGACCGACGAGGAACTGGCCGGAGTCGACGCGTCGTTGACGCCTGCTGTTCGGGAAGTTCTGACGGTCGAGGGTTCCATCGCCTCGCGCAACGCACGTGGCGGAACCGCGGGTGTCCGGGTGGCCGAGCAACTGAACGGCGTACGCACGCTGGCTCAGTCGCTGCGGGAGTGGCCGCTCTAAGCCAGTCACTGGTTGTCGAAGTTGTCGTACGCGGTCAGAGAGGTTTTTTACTCTCTGACCGCGTACGTGTTATCCGGGGCAGTAGGCTTGTCTAGCTCGACACGAATGCGACAGAAGTTTTGACGCGAGTTACTTGGGAGTGAAATGGTGGGATTGAATTCCAAGTCGGTGCTGGGCCCGCTTCGGCGGGTGGTCGCGACAGCGCAGAACGGCCTGGAGGTTGTTCGGCTGGGCGGACTCGAGACAGATCTGACAACCTCGCCGTTCGAGATCGTCGAACGTGCGCCGATGTACCGTCTGCGGCGGTATTTTCCCGACACAGATCCGGCGGAGGTCGGTCCGCCGATCGTGTTGATCCCTCCGATGATGATGTCGGCCGGCGTGTACGACGTGACACGCGACCAGGGGGCTGTCGGCATCCTCCACGAGATGGGACTCGATCCGTGGGTTGTCGACTTCGGTGAACCCGACGCCCAGGACGGTGGCTGGGGCCGCAATCTCGCCGACCACATCATCGCGCTCAGTGAGGTCGTCGATCACGTACATCGACATACGGGCAAAGACGTTCACCTGTCCGGATATTCGCAAGGCGGAATGTTCGCGTATCAAGCTGCCGCATACCGGCAGAGCCGAAACATCGCCAGTCTCATCACATTCGGAAGCCCGGTCGACACGCTTGCGGCGCTCCCGTTCGGTATTCCGGCCGGGATAGCCACGTGGGGAGCAGACTTCCTCGCCGACCACGTCTTCAACAGGCTGGCGGTCACGGGATGGATGGCCCGAACAGGCTTCCAGTTGCTCGATCCGGTCAAGACGCTCAAGTCGCGCGTCGACTTCCTGCTTCAGCTTCACGATCGCGAGGCGCTCCTCCCGCGGGAACAGCAACGACGCTTCCTGGCGACGGAGGGGTGGGTCGGCTGGTCCGGGCCCGCTGTTGCCGAACTGCTCAAGCAGTTTGTCGTGCATAACCGGATGATGTCCGGTGGGTTTGTCATCAAAGACGAAGCAGTGACTCTTGCGTCGATCACCTGTCCCGTCCTGGCATTTGTCGGCGAGGTCGACGATATCGGGCAGCCCCAAGCGGTCCGCGGCATCACGCAGGCGGCGCCGCGCGCCGACGTCTACGAATCGACCTTGCGCGCTGGGCATTTCGGACTGGTGGTCGGCTCCGTCGCGGCAAATCACACGTGGCCGACAACGGGCGAATTCGTGCAGTGGATCGAGCAGGGTGGAACTCGGCCGGCACGTGTCGACCGGATGCCGCAGGGTCCGTACCCGGAGGACGAGACCGGGGTGTCGATGAGCAATCGGATCATTCACACCGTCGCGTCGGTAGCCGAGGTCGGCGTCGGCGTGACCAAGGGAATCAGCGATCTGGCCAGCGGGGCATTGCGCGGGACTTTCGAACTGTCCGGCGAGGCTGCTCGGGCTCTGCCCCGGTTGGCCAGGCTCAATCAGATCCAGCCGCACACCAAGATTTCGCTCAGTGCACTGTTGGCCGAGCAACGACGTAAGGCTCCGGCGGGGGAGTGCTTCCTCTTCGACAACCGTGTTCACACCTACGAAGCCGTCAATTTCCGTATCGACAACATTGTTCGCGGACTGATTTCTGTCGGAGTGCGACCGGCCGCGCACGTCGGAATTCTCATGGAGACGCGGCCAAGTGCTCTCGCCGCCATTGTCGCGCTGTCGCGACTCGGAGCAGTTGCAGTCATGCTACCCCCGGGCTGCGACCTTGCGACGGCAGTGAAACTCGGAAATGTCGACCGGATCATCACCGATCCGGAGAACGTTCAGGAAGTGCTGTCAGCGGGGCGCCCGGTCCTGGTACTCGGCGGCGGTGACGCGCGTGGGTTGAGCGTGGATCCTGGACACGATGTCATCGATCTCGAGCAGATCGACCCGGAGACGGTCAGTCTGCCAGGTTGGTACAGACCCGATCCGGGGATTGCACGCGAACTTGCCTTCATCATCTTCGCGGAATCCGGTGGCCGACTCGAAGCCAAGCAAATTACCAATTACCGGTGGGCGTTGTCGGCATTCGGTACGGCCTCGGCCGCTGACCTCGATCGTGGCGACACCGTGTATTGCCTGGCGCCGCTCCATCATTCGTCGAGTTTGCTGGCGACGATCGGTGGCGCAATGGCAGGTGGCAGTCGGATCGCGCTGTCGCGAGGGCTGGACCCGGCTCGATTTGTCGAGGAGATCCATCGCTACGGCGTCACCGTCGTGAGTTACACATGGTCGATGATGCGCGAGATTCTCGACGAGGATCTTCTCCTGCTCGACGGTACTCATCCCGTTCGGCTCTTCATCGGGTCCGGAATGTCGCCCGGGCTGTGGAAGCGCACAACCGAGGCGTTCGATCCCGCTCAGATTCTCGAGTTCTACGCCTCCACCGAAGGTGACGTGATCCTCGCGAATGTGGCCGGATCGAAGATCGGGTGCAAGGGGCGTCCGTTGCCGGGTAGTGCTCGGGTGCGACTCGCGGCCTACGACCCGCGCAGCGGCCGACTCCTCGAGAACGAGGACGGGTTTGTCCGTGAGTGCGCTGACGACGAGGTCGGATTGTTGCTGGGTCGTGCAGGGTTCAATGCTGATCTGTCCGGCGGTGCCATGCGCGGACTGTTCGAGGCCGGTGATTCCTGGATTCCGACCGAAAATCTGTTCCGCCGCGATTCCGACGGCGACTACTGGCTGGTCGACCACAAGAATACGGTGATCTCGACGGTGCGTGGACCCGTGTTCACCGCTCCGATCGTCGACGCGCTGTCGAGCGTCTCGCGGGTGGATCTTGCGGTTGCGTACGCGGTAGGCCAGGCGCCGTTCCAGTTGGCAGTGGCTGCGGTGACCTGGTTGCCTGGGCGTAATTTCCGCGCGGCAGAACTTGCCGAGACGTTGGATCACCTCGATTTCGATGCTCGCCCGGACATCGTGCATGTGGTCGACGAGATCGCCGTTGGTTCGTCGTTCCGGCCCGATCCCGCCGCGCTCGCGGCAGTGGGACTCCCGGCTCCGGGACCGCGGACCTGGTATCTCGACTCCGAAACCCAGTCCTACAAGCGGCTGACCAAGGCGGTTGCGGCACAACTGATGCCGACCAGGATGGGTACGGGTTCGCGGTGAGTATCGGCTCAGCGGGTAGCCTGAACCCGATCGGTTCGTGTTCGGTTCGAGAGGATAAACGTGGCTATTGATTCGACGTTGCTCAGCATTTTGGCCTGCCCGCAAGACAAGGGTCCACTGCTGTTGGTCGGGGACGAGCTGCTCTACAACCCTCGCCTGCGACGCGCGTATCCGATTGAAAACGGCATTCCGGTGCTGCTGATCGACGAAGCGCGCGATGTTGCCGACGACGAGCACGAGCAGTTGCTCGCCAAAGCAGAAGGTTAGATCTCCAGCTCACCGGTCAGGTACCGCTGGAGGTTCGGAGCCACCAGCGGTACGAGGGCGTCGACGCTCAGTGATTTCAGCGGTTCCAGCTCGAGAATGTAGCGAGTGACCAGGAGTCCAGCGATCTGCGACGCCACCAACTCGGCGCGAAGTAGTCCGGTGCCCGCAGGTGTGTCCACGCGCGGGATGAGGTCCCGTAAGACGATGTTCAGAAGGAAACTCTGAATCAGTCGTGTTCCGTCACCGGAAATCGCGGAACGAAATGCGGCGAGAATCGCGTCCTGATGCTCCGATTCCCAGACGCCGAGGACAGCGGTCAGCAGGCTGATGCCCAGTTGGTCGTCTGCCGACGAATGAACCGGTGTGAGGACACTTTTCGGATCCAGCGGTAGGTCGATTGCAGCGGTGAACAATTGCTCTTTACTGCCGAAGTAGTGATGAATCAGAGCCGGGTCGACGTCGGCGTCACTTGCGATGGCGCGGACGGTGGTTCGCGCGAAACCGTTTTGTGAGAACGCGCGTCTGGCGCTGTCGAGGATCTGTGTGCGCGTCTCGGACTTGCCGGGGCGCCGGCCAGGACGCAGCGGTATCTTGTTGCTGGTCATGGGGTTCGGCGGTCGAGCGTTGCGGCGGCCAGGGTGAGCGCGGCTGCGGCGAAGAGCGTCATCACTGCGAGATCGCGCCACATCTGACCAGTGGCGTGAGCGTTCATCGATACTTGCTGAAGTGCGTCGACGGCGTAGCTCAGCGGTAGGACGTTACTGATCCATTCGAGCCATGTCGGTAGTTGGTCGCGGGGAACCAGGAGTCCGCAGAGGAACAATTGTGGAACTACCACCACCGGCATGAACTGAACGGCTTGGAACTCGGTCTTTGCAAAGGCGCTGGCCAACAGGCCCAGCGCCACTCCGAGGATTGCGCCCAGTACAGCGATGACAATTACCCAGCCGAGGCTACCGGCGATAGTGAGACCGAGAAACCCGAACGCTACCGCGCACGCGAGAGATGCTTGCGCCGCAGCCGACAGCGAAAACGCTGCCGCGTACCCCGCGAGAAGGTCAAGTTTGCCCATCGGCGTGGTGAGCAGTCGCTCGAGGGTTCCTGAACTGCGCTCACGTTGCATAGCGATGGAGGTGACCAGGAACATCACGACAAAGGGCAGGATCCCGAGCATCGTGATGGCGACGCGTTGGAACAGCGGAACTGCGCCGGGCGCAGTCGGGACGTCCACGTAGAGGAAATACAGCAGGATCATCAGCAGCGACGGAACCAGCAAGATCATGGCAACTGTGCGGCGATCCTGGCGCAGCTGCATGAGAATGCGAACCGTTGTTGCTCCGAAGATGGTGACACTCATGATATTTCGCCTCCCACCGGCGAGGTCCGGATAAGCTCCAGGAATGCGTCTTCGAGGCGTTCGCACCTGGTTTTGGCACGTAGTTCGTCAGGGGTGAGTTGCGCAAGAAGGTATCCGTCGCGCATCAGGATCAGCTCCGCGCAATGGTCTGCTTCGTCCATGACGTGACTCGAGATCAACAGGGTGGTTCCACCCTTGGCCAATTCGGCAAATCTCTCCCAAAGTTCAACTCGAAGGACAGGGTCGAGTCCGACGGTCGGCTCGTCGAGAACCAGCAGGTCGGGGTCGGCAACCAAAGCGCACGCGAGTGACACGCGCCCGATCTGACCGCCGGACAGGTCTGCGCCGATCTGGTCGGTGTAGCGAGTGAGCCCCACTGCGTCGATTGCGGCGCGAACGTCGGTTCCGGATTTTCCGTACAAAGATCCGAAATACTGGACGTTGCGGGTGACGGTCAGGTCGCGGTAGACGCTGGGGGATTGGGTGACATAACCGACGCGCCGACGTAGTGCCGGTGATCCGGCCTGATCACCGAGAACGCCTACGTCACCGCTCTTGACGATCTGTGTTCCGACTATCGCGCGCATCAGTGTTGTCTTACCGCAGCCGGACGGGCCGAGCAGTCCCGTGACCGATCCGGCTGGTACCTGCAGGTTTATGGAGTGGAGTACCTCTTGCTTTCCGCGGATGACAGTGAGTCCTCGGATGTCGATCGCAGATGCTGTGGTCACGGTGAACCTCGATTCCATTAATTCATCACATGTTGAATTGTGAAACCGGGCAAGCCCCAGCGTCAAGAGCAAAGGCACAATCGAATTGTGAGTATCAAGCAGTTGGCGCGCGTGACATCCCCGCTGGAGGCGGGACTGATCATTCTCGGTTCGACGCTGTCGGTGGACGACGTGAGCCTTCGGATCGTCGAAGTGGAGGCATACGGCGGGGAGAAGGACGGCCCGTGGCCGGACCCGGCAGCGCATTCCTATCGGGGACGCACGCCTCGTAACCGTGTCATGTTCGAGCGTGCAGGTTTGCTGTACGTGTATCGCAGTTACGGGATGCATTTCTGCATGAACATCTCGTACGGGCCGACCGGGGTAGCAGGTGGAGTCCTGCTCCGGGCAGCAGAGGTCGAAGCTGGTCACGATGTAGTGGGTGGTCGCCGGTCACCGGACCGTCCGCGCCACAATTGGGCTCGTGGCCCGGGAAATCTCGGGTCTGCGGCGGGAATTACCCTGGCGGACAACGGTGCTGATGTCTTCGACCGGGATTCACGCATTCGGCTGGACGTGAGTGAAGTGAACAACTGGGTTGCGGGGCCCAGGGTTGGCGTCAGCTCGGCTGCGGAGATCCCGTGGCGGCTGTGGATTCCTGATTCGCCGGCCGTATCGGCCTACCGCCGAAGCCCGCGGGCACCCGCCCTTTCGTGAGGGTGGGATGATCTAGCCCGTGACTGAGAATATTCTCGACGAACTGACCTGGCGTGGGCTCATCGCCCAATCAACCGATCTCGACGCTCTGCGTAAGGATCTCGCGGCCGGACCGGTCACGCTCTATGCGGGGTTCGACCCCACAGGGCCGAGCCTGCATGCCGGACACTTGGTTCCTCTTCTTGCGCTCAAGCGTTTTCAGCGTGCTGGTAACCGCCCGATCGTTCTTGCCGGCGGCGCAACGGGTCTGATCGGTGACCCCCGCGACGTCGGGGAACGCACGATGAACTCGGCCGATACCGTCGCGGATTGGGCCGGACGAATCCGTGGCCAGCTCGAACGATTTGTGGACTTCGACGATTCTCCGACGAGCGCCGTCATCGAGAACAACATGAACTGGACCGGCAAGATGTCGGCCATCGACTTCTTGCGTGACGTCGGCAAGCATTTCTCGGTGAACGTCATGCTCGCGCGCGACACCGTCAAGCGTCGTCTCGAATCCGACGGGATGTCCTACACCGAGTTCAGCTACATGCTGCTTCAGGCAAACGACTACCTGCATCTACGACGCGATCTTGGCTGCACCTTGCAGGTGGGCGGATCGGATCAGTGGGGCAACATCATCGCCGGCGTCGAACTCAACCGGCGAGTGGACGGCGAAAGTGTCCACGCGATGACCGTCCCGCTGGTGACCTCGGCCGACGGAAAGAAGTTCGGTAAGTCGACTGGTGGCGGCAGCTTGTGGCTCGATCCGGAAATGACCAGCCCATACGCTTGGTACCAGTACTTCGTGAACACCGGCGACGCCGATGTCATCAAGTACTTGCGGTGGTTCACGTTCCTGAGTGCGGAGGAATTGGCAGAACTCGAGACTGCAACCGCAGACCGCCCGCACGCTCGTGAAGCTCAGAAGCGTCTTGCGGCTGAGATGACGACATTGGTACACGGCGAGCACAACACCCGCTCGGTGGAGTTGGCCAGCCAGGCACTGTTCGGAAAGGCCGAACTGTCGGAGCTCGACGAATCCACACTTGCCGCTGCGTTGAAGGAAGCCTCGGTGAGCGAACTGGCACCGGGGGAGCCGCGGACGATCGTCGACCTCCTTGTTGCCAGCGGATTGTGCGAAAGCAAGGGAGCTGCTCGGCGCGCAGTGAAGGAGGGGGGCGCTTCGGTCAACAACCAGAAGGTGTCAGCTGAGGATTGGGAGCCGGCTGCTACGGATCTTCTGCATGGCAGCTGGTTGGTTGTACGACGAGGAAAGCGCAACTTTGCCGGCGTGAAAGTACTGCCGAACTGACGTGTGTGGGGTCACAGTTGCCTAAAGTGACTCCTGAGTCCGCTGGTGGCTCGCCCGCAAGCGGGCTACCAGCGGATTTAACATGCTGATCATCTGCGACCTGGGAGTTTGACGCTCCGTTTTCCGTCGCGTAACTTTATCCAAGTCAGAGCGACACGGACACCAACCCCGACCGAGAGGCCGGGGACACGCGGTAGGACGAAGTCGGAGACAAGCAAATACAACGGGAACTTGCTTCCCGCTGGTGTATAAGCTAAGATTGTAACCCTTGCCCCGGAGCACTCAACACTGGTTGGTGCGATGGTGTGCGCGTGTTCTTTGAGAACTCAACAGTGTGTCGATGAATGTCAGTGCCAAAATTATTTTGGTACTTCACATGTCGAATGATGTTCCGGGCCTTCGGGTTTCGGAGCTGAATGAGGGTGTGAGTATTTTTCGTCGGTGATTGTTCATTCTTCCGTCTGAATGGTTGCCGACACATTTTTTGCTAGTTGAGTTTTTTTGCTAGTGATTTGACTCTTTTTGTCTATGACTGATTAGCGGTTTCGGCTGCGAAATCTAGAGTCTTCAACGGAGAGTTTGATCCTGGCTCAGGACGAACGCTGGCGGCGTGCTTAACACATGCAAGTCGAGCGGTAAGGCCTTTCG